>JBGCGG010000022.1:0-98992 GCA_045110585.1 Phormidesmis sp.
TTACTCGACCGGCTTCACTTACACGATACGGCTGTTTTGGCCTTCATGTACGACTTTCGCGTACCTTTTGACAACAATCAGGCTGAACGGGATGTGCGCATGATGAAGCTTAAGCAGAAAATTTCAGGCTGTTTTCGAGCATTGGCTGGCGGACAACAGTTCTGTCGGATTCGAGGCTATATATCGACGCTGAGAAAGCAGGGCAAAGCTGTACTTGACGCACTCTCTCGTACCTTTGCTGGAGACCCGGTGATGCCAGTACTTTAGCCTGAGTAGTTACGAATTTCTACACGATGTTGTCGAAAATCCAATGCTGAATGGCATTGAAATTATTCAAATCAGTAACGATCCCAATAATGAGCCACCCCTACCCATCGTTATCCCAGCTCCACCCAGTATTCATAGAGCCCCGCCGCCACCACTCATAGAATCTGTTGCAGATCCTACAGCTGTTGTTTTATACCGCATAAATGCAGGAGGAGATGACCTTACGGCAACAGACGGCGGCCCTAATTGGCTATCAGATACAGACTCGGCTGCGCTGATAGATCCGGGAAGTAATACAACGGTGCTGGTACCACAAGTCACACCAGGCGCTACCGTACCCAACTATGTTCCAGACGCTATTTTTACCACTGAGCGCTACGATGAGCGCGGCGGCACCAACTTGCAATGGGCTTTTGCCACGCCTACAGCTGGCCAGTACGAAGTGCGGTTATTTGCAGGTAATGCCTACATAGGAGCAAGTCAGGCGGGGCAACGCATTTTTGATGTTGTGGTAGAAGGCACTATCCCCACTGCATTTAACAACATCGATCTCTCAGGGCAGTTTGGTCACAGTATGGGTGGAATGCTGAGCGCAGTGGTAGAAGTCACCGATGGCATCCTCAACTTAGAGTTTTTGCACGATGCTGTTGAGAATCCCATGATTAATGGCCTAGAGATTATCCACCTCAACCGTCATGCTGCGGCTGCAAGCGCCGTCGAAAATTTAGCCGATAACATTACAAGAGAACACAATGCTATAGCTATAAATGATGAACTCACATCGCCCGATGCCCTAATAGCCCCAGAAGAACCAATGGCTCCATCTGCAGAGTATATAAACTCGCTCACAGGAGGCGTTGGCCAATCTTATATGCCTCCATCCGGTCTATCCCCTTTCATTGCAACCACTCATACACTGGAATATGAAAATTCACTGGACTATGGAAAAGCTGAAGGGATAGTAGACACCTCAAGCATAGGCTTTTAAATAAGGCATGAAGAGTGTTGTACGCTTGCAACGCTATAGCTCAAAGTTGAAGCCTGCTTGAGTGAGTTGTTCATATTTAGCGGAATCAAAGCGGTAGAGCTTAGCGGCGCGGTGTGCAACATTTTGTTCTTTCTCTCCGGTATCGATCAGTAGCTCCATTTTGAGAAGCTTTTTGCGAAAATTTCGCTTGTCTAATGGTCGCTTGAGAATCTGTTCATAGAGCTGCTGTAGCTGTGAGAGAGTAAACTGCGGAGGCAGCAAATTAAAGCCGATAGGTGCATAGCGAATTTTGTTTTGTAAGCGCTGAACAGCACAATTCAGAATTTGAGTATGGTCAAAAGCGATCGCCCCTACCTCTGCGAGTGAAAACCACTGCGCATCGCTGGCATCACTCGCTGCCTGCACAGCCTGCAAATTAATCAGCGCATAATACGCCACTGATACAATGCGATCGCGCGGGTCTCTATCCACTGCCCCAAACGTATAAAGCTGCTCTAAAAAAACAGTTTCTATACCCGTTTCTTCCTTCAGCTCACGCGCCGCCGCTGCATCCACAGATTCCGCCATTCGTACGAATCCACCTGGCAGCGCCCACATCCCCTCAAAAGGCAGCAGCTTCCGTTTAATCAACAGCACCTTCAACGCCACATTCGCCTCATAGCCAAATACAACACAATCTACGGTCACAGCAGGTCTGGGATAGTCATAGGTATGGGGCATGGCGGCATGTGTCTCTTGACGTTTATGCGTAAGATTCGCTATGTTCAAACTGTTAGTGTCATTTTAACACTAAGACACAGCCAAGCAATAACCAAAACTATAAAACGTAGGAGGTGCCTATGCTGGGTGCCATTGCCGGAGACATTATCGGTTCCAGATTTGAGCGCGGAAATCATAAAGGAAAAGATTTTGAGCTGTTTACAGCCAACAGCCGATTTACGGACGACACCATTCTTTCTGTCGCGATCGCCGATGCCATCATGCAGAAAAAAGACTTTGCCAAAACGATGAAGCAATACGCCAGGGCGTATCCAAACGGTGGATATGGCGATCGCTTTAATCAGTGGGCCAGATCTGAGGCCACTGAGCCTTACAACAGTTGGGGCAATGGCTCGGCCATGCGCGTCAGCCCTGTGGGCTTTGTCTACACAGAAAGAGCCAGGGTAGAAGCCGTCGCCCAACAAACCGCAGAAGTTACCCACAACCATCCTGAAGGAATAAAGGGCGCACAAGCCACAGCCGTGATGATTCTGTTAGCCAAAGAATTTAAGAACAAAAATCTGATTCGCACCGCCATTGAATCAGCATTTGGCTACAACCTTTCTCGTTCTCTAGCCGATATCCGCCCCAGCTATACGTTTGATGTCTCCTGCCAAGGGTCAGTGCCAGAAGCCATGATCTCTTTTTTAGAAGCCAACAGCTTTGAAGAGGCCGTGCGTAACGCCATTTCGTTAGGCGGTGATACCGATACCATGGGTTCGATTGCGGGCGCTATCGCCGAAGCCTTTTATGGCAAAGTCCCCGACCCCATTGCCAAAGCTAGCCTTGCCAAACTAGACGAACCATTGCGAACAGTCACCCTAGCTTTTTGCGAGCAATACACCCACCCCTACAACACACTTTTACAATGACCATCCCTATTCCTGATTTCTTCGATCCGCACTCTGTAGAGGTTATTCGCCGAGTCCCTTATCAAGCGATCGCCGCCCAAGCCAAAACCTACGCTGCCACACACAATATCTCTGCGGCCAGCAAAGACACGCACCGCGTTTGTCTCCTCGCCATCGACGTCCAAAACACATTCTGCATCCCTGACTTTGAACTATTCGTAGGTGGGCGATCTGGTACAGGTGCCGTCGATGACACCCGCAGGCTCTGCGAATTCATCTATCGAAACCTTGATGTCATCACTGAGATTATTCCGACCCTAGATACTCACACCGCTACTCAAATTTTTCACCCCTCTTTTTGGGTGAATAGCGCTGGCGAACATCCCGCACCCATGACGATGATCCCATTTGAAGATGTAGAAGCAGGCAAATGGAGAGTCTCCCCAGCAGTAGCCAATAGCCTGATGCAACAATCCGGCAACGGCACCGTTACCAATAACCTCGACGCCTTTGCCCATCACTACGCCCAACAGCTCGAAGAAAGTGGTAAATACCCCCTGACTATTTGGCCCTATCACTCCATGCTAGGCGGCATTGGACATGCGCTGGTACCCGCCTTTGAAGAAGCTTGTTTCTTTCATAATATGGCTCGCAGTAGCCAAACCCGCTTAGAAGTAAAAGGAGATAATCCGCTCACTGAAAATTATTCTGTTCTAAGTCCTGAAGTGTTAACTAACGAAACCCAACAACCTATCGCCCAAAAAAATAATCGGCTGATTCAACACTTATTGAGTTTTGACGCCGTTATCATCGCAGGACAAGCAAAAAGCCACTGTGTAGCCTGGACAGTCAGTGATCTCCTCAGTGAGATTCAGCGTATCAACCCAGCCCTTACTCAGAAAATATACTTACTTGAGGATTGCACATCCCCAGTCGTCGTTCCTGATGTAGTTGATTTTACGGAAGCAGCAGAAGCCACCTATCGCCACTTTGCAGCGGCGGGAATGAATCTGATTAAAACGGAAGATTCTATTAAGAAGTGGCTTCCTTCCAGAAATCTAAAGGTTGATTAATGTTTTCAGTGGTTTATGCTTCCAAATACTCAGATAAGCGCTGTTTTACGGCTCCATTGAGATGAAATGTGAAGTTTTTGACATACATCAACATTTTTTGAAGTACGTTGGGAATGTTCTTATCTGAAGACATCTACACACCTGCATCCCGTCAAACCATGAAATGTCCTATTTGTCACAGCCATTCTCTACAGGAGGTTAGCTTAGATACTGGATTATTGGCTCAACAGTGTAATCAGTGCTTTGGGCACTGGATTTCATCCGAGCAGTATTGGGAATGGCTAGACTACCGCGAGCATGAACAACGCGTGAGTCAGCAGCGGCCCGTCATTGCACTCAATACGGTTGGCGGGCAATTACCTGTCAGTGACAATACAACTGCAAACTTTTGTGCAGACTGCTCTCGTCTCATGACCAAAGCTAAAGTAGGGCGTGGCCTTAACTTCTACTTAGACCGTTGTAGTCACTGCCATGGTGTATGGCTTGACCAAAACGAGTGGAAAAATCTCAAGCACATGGACTTGCACCACCAAATGCATTACATGTTCTCTAGAGCATGGCAGTTTAGTGTGAGAAAAGAGAACCAAGTACCACACAAAACCTCTGCATAATCTGCATAAGCGATTTCTCTTTTCAAGCGCATTCGCTGCTCCTGAAACAATACAGCGCAACAGAATCTAATAGGAAAGCCTAAAAAAACAAACCTAAAAGAAACAAGCCTAAAAAAATGGCCCAAGGAATAGTACTGCTCCTTGGGCCATTAAGTTTCTCTGTCAATCACGTTCTCTGCTTATATCTTCACCTTTACAAGGATTGGAGGGCTTGCTGTACCTGTGGCTGATATTGGGGGCAGTAGTGCGCAGCACCTAGGTTCATCACTGCGCCACCATATAGGCCAACGGCATAGGCAATTTCTTCAGTAAAGTGCTCACCGTATGTTTGCCCCTGGCCAATCGCTGCGGACGTATACACAGCATAAGCATCGGCAGGAGCCACGCCAGATGCAAAAGTGTCACAAAACATTTGAGCTGCCCACACGCTATCTTCGGGCGTCATCGACTGGGTAGCCATCGTGTAGGTGATGCTATCTTCACGCTCTAAAAAGCTGTACAGATCGTTGAGATAGGCACTATCTGCGGCATTGGTTTGAGCGATCGCTGCCATAGGCAAAGAACAAACAACCGCACCCAACAATGCACCCAGCTTGAATCTTTTCATAAATCTTTCCGAATATCAGTATAGGCCAGTCGCCTTTGATACAAGATTTCCCGTGCACTGGTATTGATTCGATGCCAACTTATACGTACTAAAACGGATATATAGGCACCATTATTTTCTAATAGCTGATGTTTTCACGCGTTAATGAAAACTTTTTGATACATGCATTATGCTAAATACTGAAGCGATCGCGATGCTACGGCGTCACGGCAGTCAGGTTTTTATCTTCTACGCTAAGTTCTCTGAGAAAGTAAAAAAGCGTCCTGCCATTATCAGTACGGCTGCGCCCCAAATAACCGGCCACCGGCGAAGACAGCTCAATCAAAATATCTTGCACTTCGCCCACTGAAAGGCGAGGCAGCCCCACCTGAGACAACGTGGCATATGTGCCACAAACCGTATCTGTTCCCACTTTTTCCTGCCCAGTTCTCTCCGAGCAAGTCTTCACAGCTTGAATAACGGCTGCTCGAATTTGTAGCTGAAACAACGTCTCCTCTACAAACTGAGTCACCTTAGTGTCAGCCGCCTCACCATATGGAACAGACTGCAAATATGTTTTCAGCTTTAACAAATCCACTGCACCTGGATAACGAGCCTTAATTTCAGTCAGCTTTTGCAAAGTATCAGGACGTATCACGTTTATTCTATTCCCTATAGCTGTTTGTTGAGCTTGTTCTGTTAAAGGCCCCATCGCAAAAATCACTTTTACCGCAGCCTCAAATTGTGCCTCACTAAATTGCTTGTTGCCTATGCGCGTCAGCTGCACAGCGACCGTATTCGTTACGTTGCTGTGCTGGTTGCTCTGGCACTCAGCTACTAAAGGATAAGGTAATGTGCAATAGACTTTTGAGCCGTCAACACCTGAGCCTTCTGCATTCGAGCTGTCAACACCTGAGCCTTCTGCATTTGAGCCTTCTGCATTTGAACCTTCTGCATTAATCGTGGCACTCCAAGGTTCGGCAGCTGGCTGGCTAAGCGATTCCTCGCTGCATTGATGCTCGCTAAAACCTAGCTTCACAAGCGATCGCCTGACCATCTCCTTAAACTCAATTTCATCACTGCCACAGCCAGCCGCAGCCACATGCTGAATCCAAGACAAATCAGAATCATAGAGCTGCGTTTCTTCCGGGCGAGACCAGCCTAAAAAATAGCGAACGTCTCTATCCAGAGCCATTGCGCCTAGGCTATATTCTCTTTCAAAAACAAGCTCTCTTTGTAAAGCCTGTAGCTCTGGATGAATAGGGGGTGATAGCTTCACCAGCTGTTTTTGCCTTTTGGCAAACGTATCATCATCTAATAACGGCGTTGCACCTTGATCTGACCATGAACCTGGCACTCGAACATACGTATTGATTTTGTCAGCTTCTAGCCGAGGCATCATCAGCTTCAGCGGCGCCGCCAAACGATGAATTTGCAAAAACAATACAAATATTTTGTGTTTTTCCTGGACTAGCTCATACAAATATTCAGGCGTCCATGCGGTAAGCGTAGAGAGGGCTGCTAGGTTATCTTTTTCGCTAAAAATCCGACAGGTTTTGCACTTGGCCCAGGCGTGAATCATCACAGCATCTGGATCCTCTACAGAGGTGTAAGTGGCCTTAAAGCTCCCTAAGAACTGTTCTTGGTACCGTGTCTCTAACTGCCCTGGTTTAGCAGGTAAGTCTATTGGGCATAGCAAAAACTTAGACGGGTTGCGAAACGTATCGGATATGGCTGCAATGGTTCGCCCTTGCAACAACGCTTCAATATCCAGCACCGGTAAACATAGCGCCGTGCTAAGTGCAGAAATGCTCATTTACGAATTCTCACTGAGAAACAGGTTGGCTCCGTTGTGCATTAGGTAAGTCCTAAATGTAAAGGTGCCTTTAGAGTTCCCAATTCGCTATTTAACGTCAGTGCTCAAGCGTAAAGCTCCACGCAAGAAAATATGGCCGTGGTCAGTTTATTCAACCGCAATCTCACTGTGTGTTGGCGTTCCACCCGTCGTTGCCACTATTGCATTCGTTGATGGTTATATCGCGCCATAGCAGACCTCACGGCAAGTCTCTGACTTTATCTCTAGCACCAGATCCTCTGTAGAGGCTGATGTCTTAGTGCCAAGAGCTAACAAACATCTTCTTCTGCTGATGTCATTAAGCGACATGTCTTCTACTACTCAGTTCATAATTTGCAGAGAGGTACTGTCAGGAAGGAAGTTCTAAACGTTCGAGATTCTAGGTCTGAGATTCTAGGTTTATAGAATTGAGCGTCTGTTATTTCCGCCATACCGACAACAATGACTAGCTCAGTAATATGCACACATTCCTAAGCGTCAGATGGGCTTAACTTTAATCCCGCCCCCTGAAATCACTTACTTCTGATGACGGATATCTCCGTAAGTACTGGATCCGCTTCATCCAAATTAAAGAATAAGGATAGAACATGCCACGGTTTTAGCAACAGAGAGTAACATTTTATACTTTTGTGTGTGGTGATAGCTCGGGTGGTCACGAATCCCTGATGCTGCACCAATTATTACTCCTACTCTCTTTCCACTCAGGCTTTGATTATGGTTTATCGCGCTACATTCATGTCATTAGTCACCGTTGGGCTAACTGCCAGCACTCTCTTATTTCAGGCACAGGCTGCACAAGCACAGGCTGCACCTATTGATGAAAGCGCATTCGCTGATAGTGTTTTGTCTTATGAGCGGGGGACCAGCCAAAACTGGAATGGTGGCAAGGGTGAGTGGGAGGTTTACGATCCAACGTCAGCACTAGGTAAGAATAATTGGAACAAAGAAATGACCCACAGAGGTTCTCTTGGTCCATGGAATAAAGATATTGGAGTTTCGCTTGGAAAGAACGGTTCTCTAGCCCTCGAATTTACAGACAACTATCTGACCGGCAGTGGTGATGATGCATCTGACCTTTGGATTTTTGAAATTGGTAGCGTTGCAGAAAAGACCTTTGTCGAAATTAGTCAAGATGGAGACTCTTGGTTTAACATCGGCATTGCTGACCGTAAAGATAGTGGTCAAGACAGTGGCGTTGGCATCGATATTGATGCTTTTTTAAGCGAAGAAGGTTACGACTCAAATACCCTGTTTTCTTTTGTTCGCCTCACAGATACAGGCACTAATAATGATAGGAACTTTAAGTCAGGAGCCGACATTGATGCGATCGCGGCTCTCTCTTCTTTTCCCAAAAATAATACACCTGCAGAAGTACCTGAGCCTGGTCTGGTAGGAGGCCTTGGGCTTCTAGGCTATAGCCTTTTGCGGAAAAAAGGTTCCTTGTCATAACGTCAGGTCAGATTGAGCAACAGCGGGCAATACTTGCCCAAAAAAGAGAGTAAACTTCTGGAAATAATGACAGTTCACCGTCAATACACAGATGCGGCTAGCTTGCCAGCTCACAAGACTTCAATGCCGAAATTGCCCAATTAATAAGCTACTTAAGAAAGGCTACTCCTCATTAGTGAGGAGTAGCCTTTCTTAAGTATGAGAGGATGGGAAGAGTAGCAACCGATTAATTCCCAAGGTTGGTAGAAACTGTTGCACAGTCGCAGCAAAACACAACACTGGCAAATAAAATTTCTATCGCAGTGCTGATGATAGCCATAAAAGCACTTGAGGCATAAAAGCACTTGATAGAACAAATACGCCACTGACGTTGCTGAGCATTTCAGCGCTGATGATGGCGTTTTCTCTTGCAAGGGCTGGAGAGTGATTTCCGAAATGATGGCCACCTTAAACCACCACCCTCATGAGTGCTAGCGAAGCACATGCATCAGCCCCGACAGCCTTAAAGTGACTGATGGCAAAACTGGCCCCATACACTTGAGCTTCCCTCACCGCATCAAAATTAGCTTGCCGTCCTCCGCTACGCCTACGGACAGACCACAGCAAAACCGCCTTTAACCGACGACGAGCTATGGCTAATGCCGCGTCAGATAGGTATTTAGTTGCTAGCTATCACCACACCGAATCTCAGTAGTTCATGAGCACCTCAATTCTGAAGCCAAAATGAAGACTCACTCTAAGCAACCTAGCGCGTCAGATGCTTCACCCAAAAAAATTGAGCGCCAAAAATACCGCCACAGCGCTTTAACACATAAGCTTTAGCAACATAAACCACCAAAACCTAATTAAGGTGATTTTATTTTTAAAACTCTGAAACCCACGGATCCTACAGGATTCGAACCTGTGACCGATCGCTTAGAAGGCGATTGCTCTATCCAGCTGAGCTAAGGATCCAAAAAGCTAACCTTTGAGGCTAATCGCTAGCCCAAAATTTTAGCTGTATTAGCTTAGCATTCCACCTCAAGGATATCGATCCTGATATCGAATCAAATTGATGATGGATTGGGTACGCTAGCAACGCAGCCCCCCAAATCTATCGATTTCAGCTCCGCACTACCCTCCCCTGTCCTCCGTTCCCCATGTTTTTGCTAACACCTAGCGATGTTGAAATTATTCAGGTTCAGCATCCCAAAAAAGCTAAAAAAATTCCGATTTTGTCGTACCACGACAAAACATTTCGATTACTCAGTATTTTTGCTGCTCAGCAAGAAGCTGCCGCTCGTTCAGCTTGGCAAGATTTGACGGAAAACAAGGGCAAAGTAGGCGTTTTATTGGAAGAACCTGAGCGCTACAGCGTATGGCAACAGGTGAACCTAGATGTAAACTTGCTCAAACCTATCGTGCCTGCGGCCTACAGCAAAGCCTGCGTGCTCATGATTCAAGCACTGTATGGAGATGTCGAGCAGCTGTTGGGCGGAAAGCAAGCCAAAAGCTTTGGTGCGGCCTTAGCGACTAACGCAGCGCCCCAACTGCAAACCGCTGGCGGCTTAGGCAATCTTTTACGCCTGAATCCGCTGACGGAAGTATTGCCCAGCTGGGAAGAAACAGAACTAAACATACTCTTACAGACGCTCCACCAGTTAGGCGCTAAGTTTTTTGGGCGCGCTAAGTTTGCTGAACGGACACTGCAATCACTTGAGGAGCTGACGCCAAATGATAGAAACCTTTTTTTACAGTGGCTCAGCATTTCTTCACTGCAAAAACTTTGGTTAACACCTTAAACAGGTAGGTTTTGAGCTAAAGCCTTTGGACTTCTAGGTAGGACAAGACTGTGAATGACTCGTCAAAAGTATCGTTAGGACTCGCTGAAGCTGAGCGTAAAACAGTCTTTCTGTGTGCTGGGTGGGCGCTATGCTCCGTGCTGATCTTTACTGTATTGGCATTTTTACCGAGTGCGGTGCAAGACAGCGGCCTAATGATGAGTCGCACACTGCTTAAGATAGGTGCATTTGCGATCGCAACCGCTCTCTGTTGGCGCAATGCCAAAGAAGCTTCTATTGTGAGCGGTCAGGTCGTTTGGCAAGCGATCGCAGTCGGCCTCGGCTTCTATGCCCTCGGCGATATCGTCACCTTGCTATGGCAGCTGCTGTGGGGACTTTCCAGCACAGCAGCCCTCAGCAATGTATTCCACG
This sequence comes from Phormidesmis sp., assembly GCA_045110585.1. Taxonomy (GTDB): domain Bacteria; phylum Cyanobacteriota; class Cyanobacteriia; order Phormidesmidales; family Phormidesmidaceae; genus Phormidesmis. The sequence continues at coordinate 10,632 of JBGCGG010000022.1, forward strand.
GCATCAGCTACGTCTTCCTCGCGATCGGATTAGTCAACGCCATTTTGCCTCGGCAAACGAGTCTTTCACTGCCACAAACGCTGGGCATTGCCACCATTGGCATTTTAGGCATTGTGCTAGCTAGCTGGATTACGTTTCATGCTCCTAAAGTCAGTAATCAGGTCAGTAACCCTATCAACACCAGCCCCAACAGCAGCGTAATCACTGCAGATACCCCCACACCCAGCCATCAAGCAGCTCCCCCACTCATCAAAACCATTGATAATCGGTTACAGCCCATCGCCCAAAATATGGGGCTGCTGTACATCGCTGGCGACTGCATGTTGATTGTGATGGCCGCCGCACTGCTGGTTGCCTTTTGGGGCGGCACCTACTCTGAAGCCTGGAAACTGATTTCCCTAGCGGGACTTTGCTTATACGTGGCAGATATGTTCATGGTTTATCACCAAGGACAAGGCAGCCACACCCCAGGCGCATTTTGGGAAATCTTCTGGATTTTATCGGCTTTATTCTTTGGTTTAGGGGCGAGCGTAGAGCATGGCGTTTCTGCCCAAATGAAGCAGAAACGAACGCGCCAGCAATGGATATAAAAGATACGTAATGGTAAGGGTTTTGGCCATCGTTAAGCCACATTCCAAACTGCCAAACCGGATGCAATAGATCGCGAAAAAACTGCCATACTAGGGATGCAATTGTAAAGGCATTTGGCAATGGCTCCCCGCAAGCTATCTGACTCAGATAAAAGCACTATCGTTGAGCTGTATAAGCAGCCCGGCCAAACCACATCCACATTGGCTGAGCAGTATGGGGTCAGTAACAGCACGATTAGCCGCATTTTAAAGCTGAGCATGCCCGCAGCAGATTATCGAGCCTTGGTCTCACAAAAGCGCATGGGCGGCGGCGTAGATAAAGCGAGTGCAAATGCAGAAGACACCAAAACACCTGCCAAAAGAAGGCAGCGGCGATCGCGCAAATCTATTACCACTGAAGAAGCTGTACCAGCATCCTCAACGCACGAAACCACTGCTGGCAGTGACTTCGAACCCAGCACGCTGCTCGACAGCGAGCCTGTGGGCAATGAACTCGATTCACCAGATCTTGTTGATGAGGCCGCAGAACGCACCAGCGTTGCACCGCCTAAGCTAAAAACCACGGCTGAAAAAGAAGCCGCCAAGTCTAAGCCACCGTCTAGTAGCCGCCGTCGCCGTCGTCGCAGCGATAGCGCAGCCTCCCTAGAAGAAGATGAGCAGCTACCGTTGCTCGCAGAAGATAATGAAATCCCTACATCGCAGCCCCTCGTTGAAGACGACGACGACGACGAGGATGATCTACTGGGCCTAGATGAAACCCTGGGCGACGACTTTGGCGACGATGCTGACGAACTAGATGAGGATATTGATGACGAGGAGCTAGATGAAGATGAAACATCTGCGCCGAAACCCAAACTGCAGGTAAAAACGGCAATACAAATTATGCCGTTAGGCGAAGCCGTACTACCTAAGCCCTGCTATCTAGTCATCGATATGCGCTCAGAGCTGATCACGCGGCCTCTGATTGAATTTGCGGACTTAGGCCAAGTCCCTAGTGAAGAAGAACGCGCGAAGACACTACCTGTGTTCGACAATCACCGCGTTGCCCGCCGATTTTCTCGGAATAAGCAGCGTGTGATTAAGGTGCCAGACGGCAGTTTGATTACGCGCACCAGTCCTTATCTAGCGGCCAAAGGCATTACACGGCTGCTGGTGGATGGGCAGGTATTTGATTTAGCCAGCAGCGGCATTAAGGAATAGGCATTAAGCTCACGCCTTAATGCCATCTGATGAGATGAATGAGGGCAGTCAAGGGAAATGCGCTAAGGGGAGAAGGGATAACAGTATTCACGTTCTTCTCCCCAGGGAGAAGTGACTGCTTTACGCTGCTTAGCAAGTGGAACCAGCAGATGTGCTAGTAGTTGCCGTTTCTCAAGCCAGTGAAATCCAGCTTCATTTGCACAAAAGCTTTAACTGCGGGCCTTTAAGATAGGTCTAACCAAGAAACTAACGCCCTTGCTTATCACCCATTTGTTCAACATCGGGGCAGTCATTCGTCAGGGCCAAGTCGCCAGGGCCCTTAGATACGGTGGCCAGCTTTTGGTTCACGGCCCCAATGCTCTCCACTCGCACCATTTCTTCCCAAGAGCACACCTCATCTTCGTCTTCCGTTTCATAACGAAACGTGACCAGGTCGCCTTCGATATTTAAGATAGTGGCTGATTCAATCCATCTTTGCTGATCGCGCAAATAAATTTGAACTTCGCGACCCTCGCAAGAAAGCTGGTAGATTTTACGTTGCAGCATGATTTTGTAAGGTCTCGCACAATTTGGGATGCAGACGGAGCGATACAAAAATATTTGATTTCATTCTAGCAGTGACACTTTTGTCGCTTTGGCCACTAAAAAACACCTAAATCGTAGAAAAACATTGTTTTCTCTTTTTTCACAGAAAAAACAATGCGCCTTATTTTTTTCACGGTTCTGAACTGATAAGAACCACTTAGCAAGAGAAGAAACAGAACGGCAAACCTACGCGCTACAATGCCAGCACCGATTGAGGACAGCGACAAGATAGGGTGATTATCGCTAACGTATATGAGCAGATTAAGCATGACGGTATCGAACCGTGGGGAGCCATCACAGGGATGAGTAAGACAATGATATGCCCTGTAAAAAATTCCAATTGTTTTAATAAGTTCAGATAGTTGAGCCGCCTCAGACAGCAGTCTCTCTCAGTCCATCTCTATGAAGCCACATCTATGAAGCTACATTTATGCACTTGGCCGCAGGTGGATGCGTATTTGACGCGATCGCGCGGCATTATTTTTCCTATCGGCTCCACCGAACAGCATGGCCCCAACGGCCTCATTGGCACAGATGCTATCTGCGCTGAAGCAGTCGCCAACGGTGTAGGCGAGGCAACCGGGGCACTGGTGGGGCCAACGATTAATGTAGGCATGGCCCTGCATCACGTCGCCTTTCCTGGCAGCGTCAGTTTACGGCCTAGTACGCTCATTGCCCTCATTCAAGACTATGTGAAACCCTTAGCTCGTAATGGCTTTGAGCGTTTTTATTTTATTAATGGCCATGGCGGCAACATTGCCTCACTCAAAGCAGCTTTTTCAGAAACGTATGCGGCCATCATTGACGCTAACCTGCCGAACGCAGAAAACATACGCTGTAAAGTGGCTAACTGGTATCAAGGCAAAGGCGTACAGACCCTCGCCCAAGAGCTGTACGGCGATCAGGAAGGCTCCCATGCCACCCCCAGTGAAGTCGCCCTTACTCAGTTCGTGTATCCAGAAGCTTTTCCAGACCTTAGCCCAGAAGGATCTGCGCCCCTCTCACCGGTTGTCGCACCCACCGGACGCTCCATTTATAATCCGAAAGACTTTCGCAAATTTTATGCAGATGGTCGGATGGGATCTAACCCTAGCCTGGCCACCGCTAAACATGGGCAACAGTTCTATGAGATTGCTGTGAAAGAATTAACCACAGGGTATCTAAAATTTATTCAAGAAACGTGAGTAGCTCAGTTCCATTATCTATAAATCTATTAGCGATAAAACCTATTAGCGATAGAACGCTCTGCTTACTCAGAAAGCCCACCGTCCCCAAAATCAGGCATCTGAAACAAGACTGGGGTCTGAAACAAGATCATCAAACCCTATCGGGCTAAGCGACTGAAGCTTCAGCTAGATCCATTTTTCACTAGAGGCGTCTTCAACAATCACTCTTCAATCTAAAGACGTCCTTACACAGAAAAATCTTCAACAGCAATAGAGCCCTGAGCTGCTGAAGCATCACTGAGAAGGAAGTTACCCTGTAAAGGATCAGTCAAGTCTGTTGTCAGCGTTGTAGCGCCCGAATCCATACTCTCTTCTGTGCCTTCGCTAGCTGACGGCATGAGCACAGGTGTCGTGAGCAGTTGTTCATTCAATGCCTCAGATGAGAAAATGCTGTCCGCTAACATGGCTGTGGTGGGTGGCGTACTGTCAGCAGCAAGTAACCCGCCTTCTGTGAGTGAATCTAGGGTGTCTGTCGCGATCGCATCATTCAAAATAACATCACTAGCAATGGCATTAGCAGAAAGGCCAGCGGTTAAATCAACAATCTGATCCAGCAGTGCGGTTAATTCAGTATCGCCACTATTTTGCAACAACGTAAGAAATTCTCGGCTTAATAGCGTCTCAACCGTCAGGGTTGAGAGAATATCTGTAAATGTTGCATTCGTTAGAATATCGGTGCTAACGCTAATAAGTGATTGAACAAAGTCTGAACTTGTGAGGAGCGCTTCACTCAGCGTTGCGAGCCAATCGGTAAAGCTACCATCTATGAGCACCGTTTCACTCAGCCCAGATTCGCCCACCTGTAGCAACAACGATTGAAAAGCATCGCTGCTCAGAATCGTATCGTCTAGCTGTGTGAGGAGCTGAGTGAAGGTCACATTTTTCAGCACATTTTCGCCGACCGCGAGTAAGGCATTGGTGAATGCAGCATTGGTAAGCAAAGATTCGCTGAGGTTGGCGATCGCCCGAGTAAAGTCACTATCGCCTAGCAGCGCATCATCCACCCGCACTAAAAAATCAACAAAGCTCTCATCGGCAGCGACATCTACACTCAAATTATTCAACAATGCCGTAAAGTCACCGTCAGTGACCCACACAGCACCAACCCTAGAAAGCAACCTTGTATAAGCGCCCGTTCTCAATAGAGAACTCTCTAGCTGCGACAGCGCAGACGTAAATTCGCCATTGGTTAATAACCCAGCATCTAAACTAGATAACAATTCGAGAAAGCTTCCGTCTGCTAATACCTGAGAGTCTAGCTCCGTTAAAAAGCTCACAAAGCTACCATCTTCAAATGTCTGCCGCTCTAAGCCCGCGAGGAAGGTAGCAAAAGCACTATCTGCGAGACGTTCTACCCCTAAGGTAGAAAGGGTTTGTGTAAAGCGATCGCTAGTCAGCAATGACTCGTCTAGCCTGGACAAGGCATCCAGAATAGCGGTATCCGTGAGTGCCGCAGTCCCTAAGCTAGAGAGAAAGCTAAACAAACTGCCATCGCTGAGGGCATTTGGGCTGAGGCCCTCTAAAAAACCTGTGAAGTTGCCGTTGGCTAATACACCGGGGTCTAAACGGCTAAGGTTAGCGAGCAGCTGTGAAGTGGGCACTGCCGCAAAATCTATACCTGAGAAAAACTGAGTAAAGCTACCGTCTAACAACAAATCAGCGTTAAGGCCATCCAAAAAAGCAATAACGTCTGAATCAGTCAGCGTCTCGGAATCGAGAGATGTGAGAAAACGAATAAAGGTGTCATCGGTGAGAAAGGCCGCACCCAGCTTGGTGAGCCATTCAGTTACGTTGCCATTGCTTAAAATGCTGGGATCTAGCTGACTCAGGGCATCTATCAGCACATCGTTGTTTAGCGGCTCCGCCCCTAAACTCGTCAAAAACGAGATAAAGCTTCCGTCATTGAACAGCGACGGATCTAGCTGCTGCTGCAAATCATTGAACAGCTCATCCGATAGCGGCGTCGGCTCACTATCAACCACATCCACAATGCCTTCTAACGTTACAGAGCCGTCATCTACGCTGTCTATTATTTCATCCACGCCATCTGTAACACCGGGCGTATTGTCTTCTACAAAATCAAAAATATCGACGGGGAAAACCATAACGTGCACGCAACCCAGCAAATCAGGAATAGAAATACACTATTCCAGTTTTCACTCGCTGTGAGTCATGTATAGTCTGAATTTCTCGTAGCAAACATCTATATGAAATCTACGTGAGATCGCTATGTTTTTTAGCGGACGGAGATTGTATAAATTTTCTGCGGCAACAACAACAGATTCCGTATATCTGCGAGAAGAGCATGTTCATTTATGGCATTAGCGAACCGTAGCCTACACACTTCACTTCACACATCGCATCTCAAAACTACATTTCACAGACGGCATTTCACAGACGACATTTCACAGACGGCATTTCACAGGCCGAAGCTCACAAAGTGCAACTGACAGCCTATATTGCACAAGCCACATTGCACGGGCAGTTTCTCAACTCACCAAACTTTAAATCACTCAGTCTCGACACCAGCAACATTCTCAACTGACTACCCCTTAACTGGTCAGTCTCCAACTGGCCAGTTAAGGGGTAGTCAACTAGAAACTGACTCATCCTTAACTGGCAGAATCTAACCGACAGCGCCCCTCATCCCCACAAGCGGCTATTTTTTGTTCCCGCTCAGCAATCACATTTTCTAAGCTCGCTCGCCCCGTCACGGCCAAACGCTTATCCGCCCACCAGTCGTAAAGCTTATTCACCACTGTGCTGACAATCGGCCACTTGGTGGGTGCGTACAGCCAACCAATGCCAAGCGCACCGTACACTTCCTGAAACACGGCCACATTCTTCACGAGCGTGCCATCCGCCCGAACAGCATGAATACGACCCATCGCTGTCTCAAAATCTACGCCACCATTCGCTGCGGGGTCATAATTGAGATCGGCAATGTCTGTAAATTTGATGAGACCTCTGCCTGCATCTTTTTTTTGCAAAAAGTTTACTTCTCTCAAACACAGCGGACAGTCTCCGTCGAAGAGGAGGTTTAGTTTCCAGGCAGAAGAATCAGTTACGGAAGAATCCAGTGCAGAGGAATCACTATTCGTTACCGCTTGTGCCGACGCTGAAGTGTCTGAATCGAAATTAGCAGTGGGCTTGGCTTCAAAACTGACCATAAGAGAAAAAAAGTGGAAGAGAAAACATGGGTGTCTCTCTCTATCTTAAGACGTTTTATTAAGAAGTGTTTCGTTCAGAAGCAGGGTTTTGTCCACCATGGTGTGGCAGGGCTTAGCGACTAATTGCCCAGTGGAACAGTCTGCTAAGCACGGTTGAGTCAGGGCTTCATCGGCTTCGGGCGATGGGGGAATTTGGCCAAACACCATCTGGCAGCTGAAGTCTTCAAAATTAGGAATCATGGTGAGTGGAATCGCAAATTTTTCGGTGAAGAAAGTCTGGGTCGGCAGTTTGCACATGTTGACGCACATACCCACACACTGGCTTTCTTCTAAGTAGCGGCACTTTTCTATTTGCACGGCACTGGGCTGCACACGCGTTTCGCCCGTTGCTGTTGTAATCTCGGCTTCTGTTACTTCGCACGGCCCCACTAACCACTCAAATAGCTGCGCTGCAAACCATGCATTTAGCACGCACACCAGCCGCGTGGGTGAAAATAATGTGCGAATGAGCCATAGCACAGGCGCAGGCACCAACGATTGCAACACCTGAGCGACGGCTGCTTGCTGCTGCTTGGCATCACGCCCCTTCATAATCTGCTTAGAGAGATCGACAAATCCGCTGTAGCCGCTGATGGTGGTTTCTGCGCCGATGGCTTTGGCCATTTTGCGAGAGAACAACCAAATAAAGAGCCGATCAAGCAGATTGTCTTGATGGGGCTTGTCTGAACGAAGTGTCTTTTGGGGGGCGTTAGCGCTATGCATTGCCAGGAAATCAGGCTAATTAGCCTTGGAATGAGTGAACCAGACTGAGTGTGAACCAGAATAAGCGAATCAGATGAGTCAACCGGAATAAATGAACCGAATGAACCCGATGCAAGCATGAACCTTTAGTGTAAAGAGTTTTGAGGGCTTATTCCATATCAGGCTCGCTGCTTCCACTTCACCGCGATCGCACCTATCACCGCGATCGCGACTAAACCACTCCCCACCCACTTGTTCCGCTGCGCACCATCGTTCTCTACCGCTGGCGCATTATCTACCGCTGGCGCATTATCCGCCTGCGCGACCACACCCAAGTTCTCTGCCACACCGTCTGCGGCTCCGGCCTCCGCAAGCTCTGTAGACTTCTTGCCCACTGCGTTCTCACGAACTTTTTTACCAGCCGCGACCGTTACATCAAAAGCCAATTCAAACGGAGTAAAGTCACCGTTATTTTGAGGGCGACCGCTCACTACGAGCGTGTATGCGCCCACATCAGGAAAGGTGAACGTTACCCCTGGAATGCCTTGGTAGCCTTCACTATCTACAGGCTGCGGCGTGGGGGCGGCAATCGGATTATCTAAATCAGACTGAATGAAGACTTCTATTTGGCAGTCACAGTCTGCCAGCGGCACGGTGGTGCCTCCTTTTTTGGTGAGTGCAAACCATGCCAAAACGTCTTCTCCGGCACGGGGCGTATCGTTGGGTTCAATGTGCAAAGTAGCGCCCACATCTCCATCCAGTTCTACCTGATGCGCATGGGCTGCTCGCGGACTCACGCGCAGATTAGTCAGCGTGACCGCTGATGTTGCCAGCAGAATTGTGGTCAGCAGAGGGCCCAGGGTCGCAGCAGCTGTCAGCGGCAGACGCAGTGGAAAGACCTGAAAAGAGCGAACTTTTTGGGGGCGCATAGTATTGAGCAAGAGAAAGTAATGACCAAAAATGGCGCGATCGCAATCCAAAAACAGCAACCACCACCATGAACAAACAAACCACCCGAGCCTGATGCTGCCAGGTCGTGGCTAAAGAACCCCAGTAGTGAGAGCCGACTAGCACCGTATGGATCACCACTAACAACAAAGCTGGCACACTTAACAGATGAAGCTTACGCCATCGGTTGCCGAGGGCTTTTTGGGCGAGATCAAAGCTGGTCAGCGCAGCAGGAAACATTAGCGCGATCGCCCCAACCCCGAACCCAACCCCAAGCCGATGAGACAGCAACATAAACTGCACGGCCTGCACATTCCAATTCCAGGTATGGCTCATCATGTGCAGCACATGCAGAAGGCTCAACGCAAAGGCACCCACCCCCAGCACCCGGCGGTATCGCAGTAGCCCAGCCCACACACGGCTCACCGGACGCGCAATTAACGCCAGCACTAAGCACACCAGCGCACTGTGACCGCTGTAATCACTCATGGTGTCGCCCGTGCGAATTAGGAGCAGCGTACCAATGACGATAGTCACCCAGCCTCCTATCCGAAAAAGCTGCGATCGCTGATCTTGACTCAATAGCGCCGTCGTCACCCCCGTCGCCAGCATGGCAGGCATTGTACCCACGCCAAAGGCCAGCATAATGGCCGCACCGCCCAGCCAGCTTTGAGTTTCAGCCGCTCGCAATTGCCCCGCATACAAAAAACCACACGGAATCAGCCCCCACAAAAGCCCTAACAGCAACGGCTTCAGCACTTGAATCAGCCCCTGCTGACGGTCTAGCTGACGGTCTGGCTGACTATATTCCGCTTTACCTTGCTTGCGTTGCTTCCCTTGCCTGCTTCCAGCCAGCCGCATCATCAGTTGATTAATGCCCTCATGCAAGCGCTGACCAGACTGCGACAACGCGGGATGCAAAAACGGCAGCGCAGGCAAAAATCCGGGCTTCGCCTGACTCAGACCAAACCAAATAAGACAAACGCCCGTAAGCATCGAAATCACTCGGCGCAGGGCAGAGCCAACCCCAGCCATCTGCCCACCGGCAAACACCACAGAACTCAGACCGCCAATGGCAATACCAACCAGCACGTAGCTAATCAGCCGCCCCACATTCAGCCACAGGTGAAACCCCACTGACGATGCCACAGATGTTGTCACTGTGCGGCGCGGCGCTGCTGACCCCGCATCCTGACGATTTACCGGCTCAACAGACAAAGCAAACGCAGCCGTCAGCGGGCCGCACATACCCACGCAATGGCCAAAGCTCCCCAGAAAACCAAGGGCTGCAATTAACCATAAATCGAGGGCGCTAGGCATTACGAACAAGTACGGGGCGAAAGCACCCCAACAAAAAGGGAATTAAGAGGCATTGGGGTCATACACTTCAACCGTCACCGTCTCTTCAATGGGTTGGCCTTGAGTAGTTAAAGTCTCATGGCCGTTAGCATTGAGCGTGACGCGAACTTGGTTCGTGCCGGGGGGTAGTTCAGGCAGGTGAGTCCAGTTGCTGTAGATGCGCTGAATGGGTTCTTCATTGATGTAGAGATGGGCATGACCCGAGGTCGGGCTGCTTTCACCGCCCACATCGCTAGGGGTAAAGTTAAAGTTAGCGGTGCCCACGTAAAGGTTCCAGCCGCGCACAGGATCATCATCTACACGCACCGTCAGGGCTGGCACAGGTTTACCAGCAGGCACTTCCAGCGCCTTGGAATGGAAAACGTCGTGATTGGTTTTTACACCATCGTGCTTACTGTGAGCGCCATCTGCGCCATGTCCCTCATGATTATGCGCACGATTTGTTTCCCCTTCAATAATCCCTTCCGTCGTTGGCACGCTGGCAGCGCCACCGGTCGCCTCAGAAATGTTAGAACCATTGTGGCCTTGGTGATTGCTGCATCCGGCCAGCAAGCCAGTGAGTAACAGAGTAGTCGCCACCAAGCCAGTGAGCGTGGAGCGGTAAGCAGTTTTGGAAAATGCGTAGATGGGCTGCATAACTCTTATGGGGTGAAGAGGGAATTTAAACTGCCTAACATCCTATATTGCCTGGGCTTGAATGAGTAGTCAAAAGACGTTAAGTCAATCCAGTCGCTTCATAGGCTCTGAATATATAAGCTTTTTAGGTGGATTTTTTGAGCTGAACGGTTTTAGACGCTGACCAAGCTTTTACGGATACTGATTGTCACCGACTACCCCCATAGACTCTAAAACACCGACTAATGACCTTTACAAAAAACGATACAGAGCATTACATCTACTGAGAAGGGCAATCTGAGCATAGCTAAGCTATACGGAAACAGAACTGTAGCAACTGTAGATGCAGTTAACACGAGGAGTTAAAAACGAATGAAGAAAGCAGTATTGGCAGCAGTGGGTGTGGTGGGTGGTGGCGCGATCGCGCTCTTTTTTGGGGCTGAGTTTTTTGCTTCTCAGGTTGCTGCAAAAGAAGTAGATAAGGCGATCGACAGTGTTTCTGAGTTTGTGGATATTGACTACAAAAAAGTAGATGCTTCGCTAATAGGCCAAGGAACCAAGGTAAAAGGCATTACCATTGCCCCGGCTGGCTCTGGAGAGCAGTACAGCGTGGATGAAGTGGTGGTGTATGGCTACGACAAAACAGCGGAAGATGTGCCCACCGAGCTAGATATGGCGGTTAATGGCATGGCGCTGAAGCTAGCGGATATGGGCGAGCAGGGCGAAGCGCTAAAAGAATTTGGCTACGGCGATGAGCTATCGGTGAACTTTGCCACTAAGTATGAGTACAAGGAAGAGGCGAAGGAAATTCGCTTAGAGAAGTTTGAGGTGGGCGCGGATGAGGTGGGCGATTTGGATATGAGCCTGCATGTGTCGAATGTGGATTTGGATCCGGCGGCGCTAGCGGGGATGCCGTTTTCGCTGTTTGGTATGACTTTCCATAAGGCTGAAATTAAGTATGACGATGATTCGCTGGTGAAGCGAATGATGGAAACAGCGGCAGCGGCGGAAGGGGTTAGTGTGGAGGAGTTGAAGAAGGAAGCGATCGCTGGATTGGAAGCGGATCTTGCCAATGGTGAAGAGGGGCTAGATCCGGAGCTGGTGAAGGAAATGAAGGCGTTTATTAATAATCCAGATGGCTTCTCGATTACGTTTTCACCGGATGAGCCGGTGAGCTTTGGCCAATTCATCGAGACGGGGGGTGACCCGACTGCGTTGGTGGAGCTTTTGAACGTGCGGTTTAAGTCTTAGCGAGAATCCAGACGGCTTGATGGACGCTCAACGCGCATAAGCCTGTTTCAAATTTAGCTATTTGAGAAAACCATCCTGAGGACAGTCCTCAGGATGGTTTTTAAGATCATGCAGACCTACCTGAGACAACAGGCCAAGTATTCTTGGAGCAGCACATTCAGTTACGTCACCTGAAGTAATGCCGTTGCTTGCGTTGCATCGAGCAGTAGCCGAAAGGAAAGGGCGCAGTTTAACAGTATTTCTGGGAGGTGAGAGGCTATCTATACCGTGGGACTTCCTCTTCCTTTAAGAGCCTCAGAATCATAAGCGCAAATTTTCGGCCTACTTCTTCGTTATCTAACACCGCTAATGAAAGCTTCTCGTTATCTGTCATGGCATCCAGCACAGTATCGACCACCCGTTGAGGAAATAGTCCGTGCATGATTTGTTCAGGGCTATGGTTCTTCACCTGTGCCATCACATCGTCTTGGCGACTAATGCGCTGAGCGATCGCCTTCAAAAACTGCACCTGATCCTCATCGCTAATCTCTGCACCAAATAAATCATTTAGCGACTGAATCACCTCCGACAGCCGCTTTTTCTCTGGGTCGTGCGCTTTGCCTGAGCCAATGTCTTTTCCTGGGTGCAAAGCATACTCGCCCTGCTTTTCTGCTAGCCGTAGCTGGTGCTCTTGCCGCTTTGTTATGCGGTAGTGCGTTAGGGTCAGCTCCGATACATCTATTTCTTCTTGCTCTAGGCGATCGCGCCGCAGCAGCGGGTACAAATGCTTTGCATATACGCTGAGCTGTTCTAGTTCATTATCTTCATAGTCCACAATCTGAGACAGAAACTCATACAGCCGCACAAAGCTCTGGAGGTTCTTCTTAAACAGGTCTAACTGATCGATTTGCTCGCCTGCCGCAGCCATCGCATGGTCTGCTCTCTTCACCGCTGCGTCATTACCATGCATGATTGCGCCGCGCTTTTGTGCTAGGGCTTGTTGCCTAGCCGATTCTGCAAGTTTGTAGCGCTGCCGGAAGCGGTCTACGGCTGGCTTGCAGCGGTAGGAGAGTTTGGTGTTAGCAGCCTTGGGGTTGAAGAAGGCACTGGCAAAGGCTTCAATTTCTTCCCAGTGGTAAATGCCTTCTGCATCTAGGGTGTCTTGCAGGTCATAGATGAGCTGCTGGTCGGAGACATCGGCTAGCGAGGCTTTGTTGTAGTAGGGCAAGAACGATTCGAGAATATCTTCCGCTGCGTTGAAAAAATCAAGGATGAAGGTTTCTTTTCCAGGGAAGGTGCGATTGAGTCTGGATAGGGTTTGAACGCAGTCTACGCCGTGTAGCTTTTTATCGACATACATGGCGCACAGCTTTGGCTGATCAAAGCCGGTTTGAAACTTGTTGGCTACAATCATCACGTTGTAGTCAGCGGTGTCGAAGGCTTCGCGCATGTCGCGTCTGTTTAGTCCTGGGTTGAGGCGGCTGCTTTTTTCGGTGACTTCTTCGGGGATGACCTCATCGGGGGCAACGCTACCGGAGAAGGCAACGAGCGCATGAATATTGCTGTAGCCTTTTTCTTGAACATAGGCTTGCAGGCCAAGCTGATAGCGGACGGCTTCTTGGCGACTGCTAGTGATTACCATCGCCTTGGCCTGCCCGTTTAGCAAGTGCAAAACGTGTTCTCTGAAGTGCTCTACGATGATCTCTACTTTCTGTTGAATATTGTGTGGGTGCAGGCGTACCCAGCGGGCGAGCTTAGTGCATGCCTTTTTGGTATCAACTTCTGGATCTGTTGCTGAGTCTGATTTTTGATCGGTGCTATCGACTTCGCTGCTGCCGTTGGCAATTTTCCAGGCGGTGTTGTAGGTGGTGTAGTTAAGCAGTACGTCTAAAATGAAGCCTTCTTCGATGGCCTGACGCATGGAATAGAGGTGGAACGGTTCGGGTGGGTTTGCTTTGCTGGGCGGTTGTGCTGGATTTGCAGGGCGACCGAAGAGTTCTAGGGTCTTTGCTTTTGGGGTGGCGGTGAAAGCGTAGTAGCTAATGTGTTCGCTGGGGCCTCTGGCTTGTACGGCTAGATCTATGAGTTCTTCTGCGCTCATTTCCTCTGAGCTTGAGTCTTCGTCCTCTATTACTTCGTTTTTGATTGCTTCATTTTTGGCAGCGCTGCTAGTGAGGACGGCTTTGAGCTTGTTGGCAGCAGAGCCTGTTTGAGAAGTGTGGGCTTCGTCGGCGATAACAGCGTAGCGGCCTTTGGCGAGGGTGGGATACTTGTCTAACGCGTCGAATAGGGCGGGGAAGGTTTGAATGGTAACGATAATGATTCGGGTCTGTTTGGTCAGAGCCTTGGCGAGCTGTTCTGATTTGCTTTCGCTGGTTTCTTCTCGATTAATAGGAAGAACAACACCTTTTTTGTGGTCGAACTGATAGATGGTGTCTTGTAGTTGGCTATCGAGGACGGTGCGATCTGTGATGACAATGACGGAGCTAAATAGCTTGCGCTCGCCACTGTCGGTATACAAAGCGGCGAGCTGGTGGGCGCTCCAGGCAATTGAGTTGGACTTGCCCGATCCGGCGCTGTGCTGGATCAGGTAGCGTTTGCCTGCGCCTTCTGCTTGGGTGGTGCGCACGAGCTGATTCACGACCTGCCACTGGTGGTAGCGTGGGAAGATCATGGTTTCTTTGGTTTTAATGCTGCCGTCGAAGGCTTCTTCGTCTGCCTGCTGTAAGTGAACGAAGCGGTCTAGTATTTTTAGCCATTCGTCGGGTTTAAACAGCTGTTGCCACAGGTAGCTGGTGGCGTATGACGAGTCATTGGCGGCGGGTGGGTTGCCTGCGCCGCCGTCTGGGGTGCCTTGGTTGAAGGGGAGGAAGAAGGTGTCAGTGCCTTTTAGCTGGGTGGTCATGGCCACGTCTTGCTGGGTGACGGCAAAGTGCACCAGGGCGCCGCGTTTGAAGGTCAGCAGCGGTTCTGCTTTGCGGGTGAGGGGGTCTTTGATGGGGCGATCGCGTCGGTACTGACGTTTGGCATTCTCAATGGACTGCTTAAATTCGCTTTTTAGCTCTAGGGTGGCGGTGGGGATGCCGTTGACGAATAGGACCAGATCGAGGCGTGGGTTATAGTCGCCTTTGCGGGCATGGGGAGAATAGGAGACTTCGGGGACGACGCGCAGGCGGTTGGCTTCGTAGCCGCTGCGGGTGTCGGGGTTCATGTTGTGGTCGGGCTGGAAGCTACACAGCTTTACTTTTAGGCCGGGGAGTTTGAAGCCGTGGCGGAGGGCGTTTAGGGTGCCGTGCCGTTCTAGGTGGCGGACGGTCTTTTTGATGAGGGTGCCTTCTGGGTCGGTGGGGTTGTTTTTGCAGAGTTTTTCCCACTGTTTGGGCCAGGCGGTTTGGAAGTAGGCGAGCAGGTCTTCGGTGTAGAGGGCGGTGGTGGCGTTGTATTTGGCGCTGGTGCCGACGAGCCAGCCTTGGGCAGCTAGGTCGTTGATGATGTCTTGCTGGAAGGCGATTTCTTTGCTGTCGGCCATGGGAGGAAGGGGAAATGTGGATCGACTGTATCGCCAGTGTGCTTTCTGTACGATGATCTGCGTCGTCGTGGAAGGCTTTAGTTGTGGGAAGTTTTAGCTATAGGGTTGGTGATGCGGTTGGCTATGGAATGAGTAGGTTTTGGAATGGTTTTGTGTTCTTCCAGCGATAGGTGTTGAAATCTCGCTGATCGACGGAAAGAATGCGCCCGTGGCCGAGATGCTCGGCCAAGATGACCAGTGACGCATCGGCTAAGTCCATGGGTAAGTCGCGATACTGGTGCATCAATCTGATCGCATCAGGACAGTGTCTCTGCGTTAGTTCAAAGATGTGGAGTGTCCCTGTCCCAACTTTGTTGAGTAGCGTAGTCGGTGCATCGATGCCGATTTCTTTCTGTAGAAGGTAGCAAGCTTCTGTGATGACGCACCAAGTGGTGATAAATCCTTCTTGCTGGAATTTAGGAAAACAGGTTTTGGCGCTCTGATGAAAATCATCTTGTTTATTGGCTAGCGCTATCCAAAATCCAGAATCAACGATGACCATGTTTTTTTGCCCATCCTTCTGCTAGATAAGCTTTGTAGTTGACGGATAGATCTGAGGGGCCGCTTCCGCAGCCAATGAAGTCAGACCAGTCATCGGGGGCTGCATCCGTTTTTTCTATGATGCTAGAGGCGGCGTCTGGCAAGGTGGGCTCATTTTTTTTGAGCACCTGAATAAATTTCTCAAGCTTGTTGAGGGCTTCTGGTGACAGCGTTTGGATAGCTTGTTGGATTTGGTTGAGGGTTGTCATGAGACAGCTGGGGATTAGGCGGTAATCAAAGGATGGCTTGGCGCAGTTTTGTGCATTTTAGCAAGTGGAGGATTTTAGAAGGGTTAGTGATGAGCGATCGCACTGGCTGTGGTTGAAGGGGTGTCGGCTGGGGGTTGCCAGTTTCTGACGTCGATTTTTCCGGTTACGGCGGCGGAGATTAGGGCGGAGCGGCGTTCTTTGAGAAGCGTAAGAGTCTTTCCCGAGGTATTAGATAGATTCTGGATTCTATCAATCTGTCTACCAATAGCGTGAATAATCTGTTTTTGTTCGTTTATAGGAGGATAAGGAAGTGTAAATTCTTTAATATTTGATTGAGCGATATTATTGGCCAAACCTTCTGCACCACTAATAGCTTGACGAATCTGGAGTCGAACAAGTGAAGTACCCATCACGGTCACGAAGAAGTGAGAATCAATAATTTCTGGTCTAAGTTTTAATCTAAATGTTTTATCAGACAACAACAGATTAGCTCTCGGCTGAGCTTCAACTATGGCCACAGAACCAATCAAGTTGATAGATCCACTTGCACGAGACATTAAAACGTCACCTTTAGAGACTTTGAGTTCCAGTGTTGGACTAATCTCTTTTGGCAAGGTTTTAGATTCTTGGGCATTAAATACTCCTCCGTTCACACATCCGGATTTTAGAACTCCCCATTCTCCCTCTCTTGGAGAATAGCTATGACATTGAGGGGAAGCGCCTCCTTCAATGTCAAAAACCAAAAACTTAAGCCTTTTCACCCCCCAATGTTCAGGTATTTCACCTAGCCACTCAACGCCAGAATCTTTCATCGGTACGGACGGATCGCAGCCCTTTGTGACGGCATGAGAAATCACCGCCTGTCGCTTTTCTTTGAGCAGTGCGATCAGACGCGCTTGCTCTGCTATCAATGCATCTATACGTGAGGTCTCGTGGTCTAAGAAGAGAGCAATTTGAGTTTGTTCTGAAAGTGGTGGCACAACTACAACAACAGACTTGAAGTCGTCTTTGTTCAGTTTTGGTTGAGCAGAAGAAGAGGTGGCCAGGAGTTTTAACTGCTCGTGTGTTGACTTGCTTACAGCAACTAGAGATATAAACTCCGGGTGCACTTTCAAAGGATCAAACTTTGCCATGAACATGTTTGGTGCCAGAGACGCTAAACCAGAGTTGTACGGCATCTGATAGAAAAGTCCAGCATATGCACCTACATTTGCTAACAAGAACTCTCCCCCATGTAGAGCTGACTTAGATAGATACTCATATGCCGATTCACTGATCCAAACACCATCTTGGTTCTTCAGCCCTTTTCTTAGGTCGGTCAATCTCACCAATCTTGCATGGCTAGGCGAACTGAGGTAATGGACATTTTTCTTTAAGTCTGCAAAAGATCCGTTCGCTGTGTAATCGGTAAGCACTGTCTTTAGATAACCAAACTTAGAGATGATCCAATGTCTCGGAACTTCTCCCAACCACTCCACCCCAGAATCCTTATACTCCTCATACTTCGCAAAACCCATCAGTCGTACAATCCCATCTCTTCCGAAAGTCTCACCATTTCATCTATAGCCTCCGCTCGTGCCTCAGCCTCTTCCCCAGTCATAGCCGCATTCAGCGCATAAAACTCATGCAGCTTCGCCTGCAACAACGCCTTATCCGGCAACTGCGTCTGATACTCCGCCACCAACGCAGGCGATAGCGATCGATTCAGTGCATACTCCACCACCTCATCATCCTTACTCGCACACAGCAGCACCCCAATCGCCGGATTCTCATGGGGCTTTTGCTCATCTCTATCCAACGCTTCCAAATAAAAATTCAGCTTGCCCAAATACTCCGGCTCAAACCGTCCTACCTTTAGCTCCACCGCCACCAAACAATTCAACCCACGATGAAAAAACAGCAGATCTAACGCAAAATCGCGGCCCCCAACTTGAACCGCATACTCAGAACCCACAAAACAAAAGTCGCGCCCCAGCTCAACCAAAAAGTTCGTAAGCTGTCGCAGCAAGCCCTTGTGCAGATCCGCTTCCATATGCGGCTCCGGCAAATTCAAAAACTCCAGAACATAAGCATCACGAAACACATCCACAGCAGACGAATGAAATTGTGACACCACTGGTGACACTTTTACCGGATTCAAAACCGTTTGCTCAAACAGCGCCGCCTTAAACTGTCGCTCTAGCTCTCGCTTCGACCATTTCTCTTTAATCGTCAGTTTTAGGTAAAATTCCCTTTCTTCGGGGCGCTTACTCTGATTAAGAATGATTAGATTGTGCGTCCAAGGTAATTGTCGCACCAGCGGTGCGACTTTTTGGTCAGCGCTGTAGGTTTCATATAATTTCCGCATTCTAAAGAGATTAGCGCGTGTGAAACCGCGTAAACTCGGCTGGGTACGAGCCAGATACGCCGCTAGCTGCGGCACTACACCATCTCCCCACTCCGCTTGCGCTAGCTTCTGACTGATATAAGCACCCACCTTCCAGTACAGCTCTACCAACTGCGTATTCGCTGAGCGTATTACAGTCTCCCTAGCAGATTGAATCATCTGAGCGACTTCAGCAAAGCTTCTCTCCAGCCCCTTCTCTAACTGCTCACTCACGATGACAACGCCTCAATCATCTGCTTAATCCGATCCGTACAGTCCTTCAGCTCTCTATCAATCTCATCCAACGGACGCGGCGGCTCAAACACATAAAAGTGCCGATTAAACGGAATCTCAAACCCAACTATCCCAATATCCCCATCCAGCTCATCACACTTCCCCTCATCTATCCACGCATCCGGCACATGCGGCCTCACCTCCCGCGCAAAATAATCCACCACCGACGCACCCAGCGGCACATTCTCATAGTCCCGCAATCCAGAATCCGCCTCCGGCTTCCCCTTACTCTTACAAATATCCGCCTCCGGGTTGCGCTCTCCTAACGCCTTCAGCAATGCCTTCATCGCAGACGACTTCAGCTCCACAGCCTGCCCCTTCAGCGCCGCCTTCAGCACCTTCACAAACTCAGAACGGTTCATATACACCGCCTCCGCCTCCATCCCAGTCAAAGCCGTAATCAACCGACTTTGCACCTCACTTTCTAGCTTCGCGATCGCCTTCTCCGCGATCGCCGCCTTCACCCGCTCCGGCGTCACCTGAAACGCCAACCGCAGCGGACGCTCCACCGTAATCCGCCGATAGCCAAACGTCTCTATTGGAAAAATCTTGCTTCTGGGTGTTTTATCAGGTGGTTTCTCTTCAATCGGTGTCTCCTCAAACCGGCCATACACCCGCACCAGCTCATCGATCTGCCCATCATTCAAATACTGCCGCTTACTCCCCAACGACTTCCGCATCTTGCTGAACTGCCCAGTCCCATCAATTAGCTGCACCTTCCCTTTCCGCCGCTGCGGCTTCCGGTTCGAGAGCACCCACACATAGGTCGCAATCCCCGTGTTATAAAACATATCCGTCGGCAGCGCCACAATCGCCTCTACAAAGTCGTTCTGCAACAAATAACGCCGAATCTCCGACTCACCACTCCCCGCACTCCCGGTAAATAGCGGCGACCCATTCAAAATAATCCCAATCCGAGATCCCCCTTCCCTCGGGTCTCGCATCTTACTCACCAAATGCAACAAAAACAGCAACGACCCATCCGACACCCTCGGCAACCCAGGCCCAAAGCGCCCATCAAAGCCCTGAGTACCATGCTCTTTGGTCACCTGCGCCTTCACCTTCTTCCACTCCACCCCAAACGGCGGATTGCTCAGCATAAAGTCAAAGCGACTCCCCGCCAGCTGATCTTCTGATAGCGTATTGCCCAGCTTAATATTGCTAACCTGCTGCCCCTTAATCAGCATATCCGCCTTACAAATCGCATAGGACTCCGGGTTCAGCTCCTGCCCATGCAGCGAAACCGTCACCTTCTCACTAATCTCTTGTATATACTCATCTCCTTCGGACAGGAAACCGCCCGTCCCTGCCGTCGGATCGTAAATAGTCACAATGCTGTTGGGCTTTAGCTTCTCGTCCTGCCCGGTCATCACCAGCGACGTCGTTAGCCGAACAATATCGCGCGGCGTAAAGTGCTCTCCAGCCGTTTCGTTAGAACTCTCCGCAAACTTACGAATCAGCTCTTCAAAAATGATGCCCATCCCAAAGTTCGTCAGCGTTGTCGGACTCAAGTCCACCGTCGCAAACTGCTGCACCACCTGATAGAGCAAATTACTGCTCTCTAGCTGCTGCACAAACTCTTCAAAGCGAAAGTACTCAAAAATCTCTCTGGCATCGACGCTAAACGATTGCACATAGCTCATCAAGTCTTCTGCAATCTGCGCATCAGATAATTGTGTCAGCGATAGCGGCGAAGCATTGTAAAACTGCTGCTTGGCTGCTCGTAACAATAGCTTTTCGCGTACCGTATCGGGTTTGTCTTGGTGCTTTTTAGCACTATCTAGCACCTTCTGCTTAGTCGCTTCCAGCACGCACTCCAAACGGCGCAATAGCGTAAACGGCAAAATAATCCGACCATACTGCGACTGCTTAAAATCACCACGTAGCAGTTCAGCTATTGACCATAAAAAAGCAGCCGTCTGAGAGTGGTTAGTTGCGTTCATCTACAAAGGTGTGTCAACAGGTATGCAATTCTGCTGTTACCTTGTAGCACGACGGCAATCTTTATAGCTGTGAACAGGTGCGTCTGTTTGCAAAACTCAAGCTCCCCAGCCTTCAAAACCATGGGATTTCAACACCATATGACTCCGCAATCCTATTGCTTCAGGATTATAAAAAGCACAATAGCTGCAATCCACACTCACGTTACTGAGGTGTTACGTCAGCCGAAGCACGGCCAACCGATGTAGCCTCTGAGTAACCACTACCGTTTTGATTGAAGCCGCCACCACCGCTGCCATTCCCATTAAAATCACTTCCTCCGCTCGAAGGAGCAGGCTTACCACCCCCAAAAAGCTGCTTAATGGTGATGTAAAGAATCGGCACCACAAACAAACTCAAAAACGTCGCCACCAGCATCCCACCAAACACAGCGGTACCGAGTGACTGCCGACTTCCCGCACCCGCCCCCGTCGCAATCACCAACGGGAAAATACTACTCAGCGTAGAAATCGCCGTCATCAAAATCGGCCGCATCCGCTGCTGAGCCGCCTCCAACGCCGCCTGTGGAATCGTTCGCCCCTGCGCCCGTAGCTGATTCGCAAACTCCACAATCAAAATAGAATTCTTACTCGCCAAGCCAATCAGCATCACCAACCCAATCTGGCAATACACATCATTCGGCAAGCCCCGCAGACTCTGCGCAATCAACGCCCCAAACACCGCCAGCGGCACCGCAAACAAAATAATTACCGGATCCACATAGCTCTCATACTGCGCCGCCAACACCAAAAATACGAGAATAATGCCCAAGCCAAAGATAATCGGTGCTTGGTTACCCCCCTCAATTTCCTCCAGCGCCGTGCCCGACCACTCATACCCAAAGCCCGCTGGCAGCACCTGCGCCGCCACTTCCTCCATCGCATCAATCGCAACCCCAGAGCTAACCCCCGGTGCAGGCTGACCATTAATCGCAATCGAGCGGAAAAGGTTGTAGTGGTTAATGGTTTGCGCGCCTGTCGTATCCGTGGTGTTAATCAGCGTACTCATGGGCACTAGCTCATCCGTCTCCGAGCGAACGTACAGCTTCCCGATATCATCCGGCGTAGATCGGTACTGTTGATCTGCCTGAACAAACACACGGTACGTACGCCCCTGAAGGTTAAAGTCATTCACATAGCGAGAACCTAAGTTCGTTTGCAGCGTACTGAAAATATCACCAATATCCACATTGAGTGATTTCGCCTGCTCACGATTCACATCAATCGCAATCTGCGGCGTACTAGCCGCATACGTACTAAACACACTGCTGAGGTTGGGGTTCTGGTTCGCAGTCCCCATAATCGCCCCCATACTCTCCACCAAATTATCTACGCTGGCGTTACCGCTTCTATCTTGCAATTGAAATTCAAAGCCGCCAAAGCTGCTAAGGCCCTGAATCGCAGGCGGGTTTACTGGCAGCATTCTAGCGTCGGTGATGCCAAACAGCGGACCGCGCACCCGATCAATAATGTCAAAAGCAGATGCATCCCGCTCGCCCCAAGGATTCAGCGTGGTAAAAATCACGCCTCGGTTAGAGGTATTACCGCTAAAGCCAAAACCACCGACAGCAAAAGTTGCACGCACTTCCGGCTGGGCCAGCAAAATCTCTTCGGCCTCGCGCATTACCTCACTGGTGTAGTTCAGTGAAACGCCCTCTGGTGCACCGATGATGGTAATGAAATAACCTTGGTCTTCATCGGGGAGAAAAGCGGAGGGCACCGAGGAATAGAGCCAGCCAGTGAGCACTAGTGAAGTGACAAACGCACCCAGTACCAAAGGCTTGAAGTGAGTCAGGGTTTGGAGGGCGCTGCCGTAGCGATCGCGCAATCCATCCAAAGCATGATTAAACCGATTAAAGACGTTCGCTCGCCAGCCAGAAGAATTTTGAAGGGCAGCTTCCTGGCGCGATCGCAACAACAACCCCGAAAGCGTCGGCGTCAGCGTTAGTGCATTAAAGGTAGAAATCGCAATGGCAAATGCGATCGTTAGTGCAAACTGCCGGTACAGTGCCCCCGTTGTACCAGGGAAAAACGCCACTGGCACAAATACCGCCATCAGCACTAAAGAGGTGGCAATTACCGCACCGGTTAATTCGCTCATGGAGGCGATCGCTGCCTGCACCGGGTTCAGCCCGCGCTGATTAATCTTCGAGCTAATATCTTCAACAACAACAATGGCATCATCCACCACCATTCCTGTCGCCAACGTCAAACCAAACAGCGTCAGGCTATTAATCGAAAAGCCAAACAGCTTCACAATCGCGAACGTAGCAATTAAAGAGACCGGAATCGTCACCGCCGGAATAACTGTGGTGCGCCAGTCCTGCAAGAAAATGTAAATAACAATAACAACTAGGCCCACCGCCTGCACCAGCGTCCACAGCACACTCAACAAAGACTGCTGCACAAACTCAGTGGTATCAAAGCCAATGCCGTACTTCATCCCCGGCGGAAAATCTGCCGACAGGCGCTCCATCTCCGCCTTTACACCCGCTGCCACATCCAGCGCATTACTACCCGGCAGCTGAAAAATCCCTAAACCAATGGCCTCATTGCCTCGAAAGCGCAAAAACGTACTGTATTGCTCTGCCCCTAGCTCTGCGCGGCCCACATCTTTAAAACGAATAAGCTGATTGTTATCGCCCGTTTCCACCACTAAATTTTCAAACTCTTCCACCGTTTGCAAGCGGCTCTGCGCCCGCAAATCAATTTGAAAATTTTGGTCGCTCGGCGTCGGCGGTTGGCCAATTTGCCCCGCCCCCACCTGAATATTTTGCTCTTGCAGCGCGCTCACCACATCATCTGCGGTAAGCCCTCTCCCCGCTAGCTTTTGCGGGTTTAGCCACAGCCGCATGGCATAGGTACGCTCACCAAAAATGGTCACATTGCCCACACCCTCCACACGCCTAAGCGCATCGGCAACGTACAGGTCGGCGTAGTTACTCAAAAAGACATCGTCGTACTCGTCATTGTCGGTGTAAAGGCTCATGCCCAACAGAATGTTGCTGGTCTGCTTAGAAACCGTTACCCCAGTTTGACGAACAGTTTCTGGGAGCTGCGGCTCCGCTAGCGATACCCGGTTTTGCACATCGACTGCTGCAATGTCTTTATCCCGAGAAGAATCGAAGGTGACAGTGATGTTACTCACGCCGTTGTTACTACTGTTGGAAGTCATATATCTCATGCCCTCCACACCGTTAATTTGTCGTTCAATAACGGTGGTCACCCCTTTTTCAACGGTTTCTGCATCTGCGCCAATGTAGCGAGAGGTAACGTTAATTTGGGTGGGGCTAATTTCTGGATACTGTGCGATCGGCAGGGTAGGAATACTCACTGCGCCAATCAGCAGCATAATGATTGCGCACACCGTCGCAAACACAGGCCGTTTAATAAAGTAGTTAACGAACATAGGGGTTCAACCTGCCGTAAGAAAAGGCCCCAGCCTCTCTAATAAAGATCTCTACTGCAACCATCTGGAATCTAAAAATCTGGAATCTAAAAACCTGAAACTCAACACTCTTAAATTCCAGATTGTCAAATTCAATGCTTTAAAAAATCCAACAGTCTGGAATTAAATGTTCTAAAATCCAACCGTCTGGAATTCAATATTCAAAAATTCAATATTCAAAAATTCAACAATCTCAACCGCAAACATATAAAGCACAAACATCTCGAATTAAATACGCCAAAATTCAACGCTGCCAACAACACAATTGCTACGACTCTGGTTGTTCATCTGCTACGCCTGTCGAGCTATCGGCCTGCTGTTCAGTCTGCGGATCAATCGGCACACCGTCTCGCAAATTCAACAACCCCGAGGTAATCACCGTATCGCCAGGGCTTAACCCTTCCAACACCTGATACTCATTACCTTGCAAAGCACCGAGCTGCACAGACACTAGCTTGGCAACCAAAGACGGCGGCCCACCTTGCGCATCCGCTGGCCCGTCTGCGGCCCCATCCGCTGGCAGCTCTGGCTCACCAGGCACAAATACAAACGTCTGACCGCCCATACGAGAAATCGCGGTCGTGGGCACCAAAATACCAGGACGCTCATCCCAAATAACGCGAACTTCTAGGCGCTGATCATCTTGCAAGGGCTGCTTGGGAGATGCAAAGCGAGCCTTGGCTAATACTGTTTGCGTCCCAGCATCTGTAGTAGGTGACACAAAGCGAATGTTACCGGTTGAAACCACTTCATCTGAACCAAACAGCATCAGCTCCACTGGCATACCGGCCCGCAACCGAGGGGCATCATCTACGGGCACCGAAATTTCTAAATCGAGATCGGCGTTCTGCGTAATGGTCGCGAGCGGACTGCCCGGCATCACGTAATCTCCAAGCTTGATGGGAATATCGCCAACAATGCCAGCCACTGGCGCGGTCACGGTTTTATCGAGTAGTTGCTGCTGGGTGGCAGTAGCATTGGCATTGGCCTGGGCCAAGGTGGCATTGGCCTGATCTCGGCTGGCTGCTAAAGCCTGAATTTCTTGTTCAGCAGAGCTAAGGGCGGCTTGCGCAACGGCGCGATCGCGTACAACTTGATCTAACTGCTCTTGGGCCAGTGCCCCGCGTGACACAAGCATTGCCGTACGGTCATAGTCGCTTCTTTGCAATGCCAAATCCGCTTCTAGCTGAGCCTTACGTTCCAATGCGGCTCTGAGCTGCGCTTCTGCGGCATCCCTCGCTGCGCTCACTGCCGTCACATTAGAAAGCGCCGCATTGTAATCAGACTGCGTACCGTCTGCACTGAGCTGAACAATGGGGTCTCCAGCGGCAACGCGATCGCCCGACGATACAAAAATCTGCACCACTCGCCCATTCGCTTCTGGCTGCAAACTTACCCCTGTCTGGGCATCCAAAATACCGACAAATTCAGAACTATCTTCCAAAGAAGATTCCTGAAGCCGCTCGACCTTCACCGGGAAAGCCGGTGGCCCCTGCATCCCTTCACCGCCCTGGGAAAATATCACGCGCCAAAGCGCAAAACCTGCCCCAAACGTCAGCAGCGCCAACACCAGCAGACCAAGCCCCTTTCGAGAACTGCGCGAAGCCGTGCGGGGCGAAGCAGCCGATGAATTTGTTGAAACCGTCATGCCTAAAACGTCCTTAAGCTCGAAAACCTGTGCACTGCTTGCTCATCACCGTCAGATCAATCACGGCTAGATCTAATGACCTTCAGACCAGTGATTGCCAGCTTAAATACTGGCCACCCAGCTACTGCTCAACCAGCTTTTTGCAGCAGCCATGTATCTGAGTATATCTAAACTGATCGGTTTGGTTTAGTTTTTATTGAAAATAAAATCCCGCAATCCTGAGAAGGCTATTGCATAGCTATCATGCCTTGTTTTGGAGCTTAATCTAAAGTCTTTAGTGCTTTTGTCTACCTCCAGACTTATCTCTATCTCTACTCAAGGGATTAAGCCCTTTTATCACACCCCAAAGTCTGTTGTTAATACAAAAAATGAGGACTTTTTATAGGAAAAAGCCCTCATTTATGTTCAAGCGTAGGTCACCCCTTTAGCAGCCTTTTTAGCAGCCTTAAAGAGAAACCAATAGAAGAGAACAACGCATTAGTTAGAAGAACGGACATCTCGCTCAAAAATCTTCAGGAATCTCTCTACGCCTTTGGTGTAGTCTGCCTCATCATCAGCGGCAGTCCCCAAACGTTTGGTCGCGGCACCAGCATCTACAATATCCGCCGCCGATACGTCACCGTCTTCGTATGCCTTCACCAGGCGATCGCCCCCCGGAATGCCCTGCTCCTGCAATCCCCCAGCAAATGCAAGGTACGACAATTGGAACGGCGTAAAGCCTTCTCCCACTAAACGACCATCATCAAAGCCACTGGAAGATGGGCTACTAGAGTCTGAAGGAGATTCTGGTAATGATTCTGGCAATGATTCTGGCAATGGCTCCGGCGATGACTCTGGCGATGACTCTGGCGGTGCCTCTGGAACAGGCTCAAAATCACCGTCACTATCCGAAGGTAAAGGCTCTACAGATGGCTCCGACGGCAGAGGCGTGGTCGGCATCGGAGAACCAGGCACAGGCGAGGTCGGTACAGGCGAGGTCGGTACAGGTGATGCCGGTTCGTCACTGGCTGGATCCATCGGGACGTCTTCCTCAAAGGCTTCGCCATCCGCATCTTCTGGATCTGTCAAGTCTGGATCGGTCGATTCCGAATCTGTCGATTCTGGCAGAGGCGATTCTGGCAGAGGCGCTGCCGGCACAGGTGATGCCGGCACAATGGAGTCGTCTACCCCTGGCGCAGCAGGGACTTCGGCCTCAGGGGTCAGCGAATTACTAGGCGAGCCCAAACCCGGCGTAACGGGTTGCAGGGCGGGTGCAGCGCCACTGGCAGGCACCAGCATTTCAGCCTCAGCTGCATCACTTGCCGCTGCATCGCCTTCGACGGCATCCGCTTCGGCTGCATCGCCAACGGGTGCTTTAGGATCGGTTGGCACAGATGGCGTCTGGGCTAGCTGGGCCTGAGCTAACTGGGCTTGGGCTAGCTGAGTCTGGGCTAGCTGAGTCTGGGCAGAAGACGGACTGAGTGCGCGAGTCGGTGCTGAATTGAGGGTGTTAGCAGGCGATCGCTGCGACAAACTAGCAGAGTAGCTGGCATATGGCGATACCGATGCACCGAAAGTGTTCTGCTCTGAGGTAGTCTCGTTGGTCGCCCTTTTCTCTTGGCGGGCAGTCCCTAACTTGGCACTCCCTAACTTGGCACTCCCCAGATTGGCAGACCTTAACTTGGCAGTCCCTAGCTTGGCGTCACCCACAGCACTACCAGACAAGCCCTTACCAACGGCTACCTCTGGAGCCGACCCCTTATTAAGGTTCAAAGATGAATCGTTTAGGCCAGCACCTGCCAAGGCCGACGAATCTAGCGCGAAAAGATCCAGTTCAGATCCTGGCTTCTCAGCCGCCGCAACGTCTTCATTCGCTGCGGGCTTGTCACTTTCAAATACCTCGGCCTTTGCCGCTAAAAAAACGGTGAAAACTGCCGTTAGCACCGATAGAGAACCGTAAATAATGCGTTTCATAAAAACCCTGAGTACAAACTAAGTGCTGCACAAGCGCCGTTTGTATTGAGGTGACAGTGATGGGCACATGGCCCATGCTCCGTTCAGAAAGCTAAAAAGCTATTCCCTGCCAAACCCCATGCCTCTGAAGTTGATTGTTCAGTGTTGCTTTTGTTCAGTGTTGCTTTTTCAGTTGCCTGTTCCAAAACCGTTTTTGCCCACTCAAGCGATTGCCGTTTTGTTCGCTGCTTGGACGCGGTCTGTGGTCATACTGTCGAACACTGGGCCACAGCGTATCATCCTATCGAGGTAGATAAAAATACGGCTTCTATGCCTAAAGGTATAGAAAAAATCGGTTTTTCCTATATCTAAAGATGGATCTCAAATCATAAATTTGTGACTGAGATCACTGATATGACTTACCTTCACGAAAAAGTATTTCTACGCAGGACATCCTCCGAAAAGATAGCCCTTACTAATGTCTTTCTAGGCATATCAAAGGATATTGATATAGAAAGCTGGCTGAAATGTTATGGTCACCGGAAGAAGCGCTATTGATAGCGTCGCAACAGCCTATAATTCTGGGTGAATGCTACATATGGTGGGTGCCCTAGAGGTCAGCCATTGCTAGATTCCGGGCTAAGGGGTTCTCTGTGAAGGTGTTTTGCATCGCAGCAGGTTGAATCATCTGAAGCGAAAGAGTACGTTTGCACTATGTGCGCGTGCTATTCTTTGCCCGAGCCGCGTTTTATCCGCTTCTTTTTGAAGCTAGTTCCCGAGGATTGTTATGGCTTTTGTTGGTTTGCATATTCACAGCGACTACAGCCTATTAGATGGGGCTAGCCATATCGATCCGCTGGTGGATAAGGCAATTGAGCTGGGTATGGATGCGATCGCACTCACCGATCACGGTGTGATGTACGGTGCGATAGAACTGCTCAAAACCTGTAAGAAAAAAGGCATCAAGCCGATCATCGGCAATGAGATGTACATCATTAACGGTGACATCACAAAACAAGAAAAGCGGCCCAAGTATCACCAGCTTGTACTCGCCAAAAATGACATTGGCTACAAAAACCTGGTAAAGCTCACCACCGTTTCCCATTTAGAAGGTGTCCAGGGCAAAGGACTCTTTTCGCGGCCCTGCATCAATAAAAATCTGCTGGAGGAGTATCACGAAGGGCTCATTATCACCAGCGCCTGTCTAGGCGGAGAAATTCCACAGGCCATTCTCAAAAGCAGACCCGACGTTGCCCGCCGCGTTGCGCAGTGGTACAAAGATCTCCTCGGCGATGATTTCTATTTAGAGATTCAAGATCACGGTTCACCAGAAGATCGGATCGTGAATGTAGAGATTGTTCGAATTGCCAAAGAACTCGATATTAAAGTTGTTGCTACCAACGATTCTCACTTTATCTCTTGTGTAGATGTAGAAGCGCACGATGCCTTGCTCTGCATTCAGACTGGCAAGCTCATTACCGAAGATAAGAGACTTCGCTACAGCGGCACCGAATATCTCAAATCTGAAGAAGAGATGTGCCGGCTATTTCGCGATCATCTCACGCCTGACATTATTCAAGATGCGGTTTCTCGCACGCAAGAAGTTGCGGACAAAATTGAGGAATATCACATTTTAGGAAATCCTCAAATTCCTAATTTCCCGATTCCAGAAGGCCACACCAAAGAGAGCTACATGGCTAAGGTGGCACGGGATGGCCTAGTAGAGCGCATGGCCATTACCCACTATGACGAACTGACCCAAGAGTATCGCGATCGCATGGAATATGAGATCGACATGATGCACCAAATGGGGTTTGCCACCTACTTTTTAGTGGTGTGGGACTACATCAAATTTGCCAGAGATAATGACATTCCGGTTGGCCCTGGCCGTGGGTCTGCGGCTGGTTCTCTCGTCGCTTACGCCATGGGCATCACCAATATCGATCCGGTGCACCACGGCCTACTGTTCGAGCGTTTCCTCAATCCCGAACGTAAGTCCATGCCTGATGTGGACACCGACTTCTGCATTGATCGCCGTGAAGATGTCATTAAATACGTCACTGAAAAATACGGCACCGATCACGTCGCACAAATCATTACGTTCAACCGCATGACCTCCAAAGCGGTGCTGAAAGACGTCGCCCGCGTGTTGGATATTCCGTACAACGAATCCGACAAAATGGCGAAGCTGATTCCGGTCGCACGGGGCAAGCCCGCCAAGCTCAAGGTCATGATTTCTGACGACACGCCAGAGCCAGCCTTTAAAGAAAAATACGACAGCGGCGAACTCATTCCAGGCACCAATGTCACCTTCCAGCGCTGGGTCGATACGGCCATTACCATCGAAGGCACCAATAAAACCTTTGGCATGCACGCAGCAGGCGTCGTGATTTCGGAGCACCCGCTAGATACCATTGTGCCTTTGCAGCGCAACAACGACGGCGCAGTCATCACCCAGTACTACATGGAAGATGTAGAAGCCATCGGCCTGTTAAAAATGGACTTCTTGGGTCTGCGCAACCTCACCATGATCCAAAAAGCAGTGGATCATATCGAAGCGCGCCATGAAAACGTCACCATCGATCTGGATAATCTGCCGCTTGATGATCCAGCCACGTTTGACTTGCTCGCTAGCGGAGAACTCGCCGGTGTCTTCCAGCTAGAATCTTCTGGTATGCGGCAAATCGTAAAAGACCTCAAGCCCTCAGGTTTAGAAGATATCTCTTCGGTACTGGCCCTCTACCGACCTGGCCCGCTTGATGCCGGTCTCATTCCCAAATTTATTGATCGTAAGTTTGGTCGAGAGAAAATAGACTATGCCCATAAAATTCTGGAGCCTATTTTAAAAGAAACCTACGGCATCATGGTCTATCAAGAACAGATCATGAAAATCGCGCAAGACCTGGCAGGCTATTCTCTCGGCGAAGCCGATTTGCTCCGCCGAGCCATGGGCAAAAAGAAAATAAAAGAGATGGAGAAGCACCGGGAAATTTTCATCAAAGGAGCGGGTGAAAATGAATTTCCACGTAAAGATGCCAACGATCTGTTTGATCAAATGGTGTTGTTT
The DNA here is from genome assembly GCA_045110585.1 of Phormidesmis sp. Lineage (GTDB taxonomy): Bacteria > Cyanobacteriota > Cyanobacteriia > Phormidesmidales > Phormidesmidaceae > Phormidesmis. The sequence continues at coordinate 41,346 of JBGCGG010000022.1, forward strand.
GCAGAGTACTGTTTCAACAAATCTCACTCTACGGCCTATGGATTTGTTACCTTCCAAACGGCTTATTTAAAGGCGAACTATCCCGTTGAGTACATGGCTGCGCTGCTAACGGCCATCAGCGGCGATCAGGACAAAGTGCAAATGTACATTGCCAGCTGTTTGGCCATGGGCATTCAGGTGCTCCCGCCAGATATTAACCGCTCCGGAGTAGATTTTACCCCCCTAGATCAACAGATTCTTTTTGGCCTATCAGCGGTCCGCAATGTGGGCTTAGGCGCAATTGAAGCACTGGAAAAAACGCGTGAAGAAGGCGGGCCGTATAAGTCTTTAGCAGACTTGTGCGATCGCGTAGACCTGCGCTCAGTGAACAAACGCGCCTTAGAAGCTCTGATTCTCTCCGGTGCCTTTGAAGGCATTGAAGGCAACCGCCAACAGCTCATGCACGACCTTGAGCTAGTAGTGGAATGGGCCCAAGCCCGAGCCAAAGATCGCGAAGTCGGACAAGGCAATATTTTCGATATGATGGCCAATCTCGCCGCAGACAACAGTGACAATGCGACAGAAACCTTTGAATCTGCGCCCAAAGCCCCGCCAACAGAAGACTACGACCCCCAAGAAAGACTCAAACTCGAAAAAGAACTCCTCGGCTTCTACATCTCCGATCATCCACTCAAAGGCATCCAACGCTCAGCCAAAATTCTGGCCCCCATTAACCTCTCTGACTTGGGCGAACAGCCAGAGAAAGTAACACTCAGCGCAATTGTCATGCTGAGCATGGTCAAACCCGTCACCACCAAAAAAGGCGACTCTATGGCCGTGATCCAAATGGAAGATCTGAGCGGCCACTGTGAAGCCGTGGTCTTCCCTAAATCCTATGCCCGCATTGGTCAGCACATCAAACCCGATTCGCGCTTAATGGTGTGGGGCAAAGTAGATCGGCGGGACGATCGCATTCAAATGATCATCGATGACGCAGAACCCATTGAATCTATCCGCATGGTCATGGTGGACTTAGAACCCTCTATTGCTGGCGATATTGAACAACAATATCGCCTCCGCAACGTACTCAAAGTCCTTCAAGGCGAAAACAAGTTCGCAGCCAAAACGCCTGTCATCGCGGTCATTCGCACTCGCGATCAGCGCAAGGCTGTGCGCCTCGGCTCCCAATTCAGGGTGCAAAATGCCGAAGCTGCCGTTGCCGCCCTACAAGCCGCCGCCTTTAGAGCCAGAACCACACCCTTGCTACAGGGCTAATGAACTAAACGACCTAAAGCTAGCTTTCGACTACGCTAGCGCAACCACTCATATCACTCGGTTATGACTCAGTTGCAGCACTTTTCCAATTCGCCAGCACCACTGACGCCATAATCAATACACCACCCCAAATCTGGCCCCCCTGCATCTGTTCTCCCAGAATCAGAATGCCTAACATCACAGTGAGAAGGGGCTCCACTGTCGAGACAATGGCAGTGCGCGTTGTGCCTATTTTTTGCATTCCTGAAAACAATGTCACAATGGGCAGCGCCGTGGCCAGCACCGCAATTCCAACAATAATAGAAAACCCTCTCCCGCTATCAGGAATCGTAAAGTGACTCGTCATCAACGTGGCAACCCCAAAAGAGACAGTTGCACCTAAAGCAACATACGCACTCGTAACAACAGGCTCTACCGATTTCACTAATCGGGAGCCAAAAGTAAGATAAAGCGAGTACCAAACGCCAGAGGCAATCCCAAATAAAATGCCCAGCGGTGCCACACTCGCCTGACTCAAATCAGAGATAAATACACAGCCAATCAGCGCAATCCCCAACGCAATTTTACGCGCGCGGGTAGGCACTTCGTGCTCTACAAGCCACGCTAGCAGCGTCACAAATGCAGGATACGTGTAGAACAAAAGCGTAGCTACACTCGCATCTGTGTACAACAGCGCCGTAAAAAAGACTGTTGCTTGAATTGCATACCCTACCGCGCCCAGCAACATCGCTTTAACCGCTTTACCAATCGGCAGCTGCCACTGGTTACGCAACAGCAACCACGTCCACAAAATCAGCGCCGTGCCCCCAAAGCGAAACACCAAAATGCTAGGCAAATTCAAGTTCACTTCGTAAGCAAGCTTCGCCAAGATAGCTAACGTTGAAAAGCCAGCCGCAGAAGTAATGACCAGCATGACACCCGTCCAATCAGGCGGCAACATGTCACGGTTCATGAGCATGCCACTAGAACGAACTGTTCTAGCATCTCTCTTATTTTCCATCATAATAATTTTGAGGCTGCCCCGTATCAAAGAGAAGCCTGTTGTGTAAAAGAACTTATATAGCGAACTGATAGCAAACTGATAGCAAAGCTGCAATAAGGGGCTGAACAGCACTTTACAGCGCCCTTCAGCCCCTTATCTCGTTAAAACTGTTGATCTGGTAAATGGCTATTTAGTAAGGCCTTGACCGCTTTTTGACGAGCATGGTCAGCTATTTGCCAACGCTCTATCGTTGAACGAAACAGAGAGGCATCAATCGTTAGCCGCTGGCGCGTCCGAGCGATCGCCTGATCTACCGCCGCCTGACCTGGCCCGCCGCCATACTCTAAGGCATTGACCCAAGACAAAGGAGACTCACCCAGCGCATCAGGAAAGGTTTCCTTCAGGGCCGTCACTGGGGACTGCTGATCTTCTAAAGCCTGACGAATGGCTTCTCCCACATGGTGATGAGCTGTGCGAAAACTCATCTCTTGGCTTCTCACACAGTAATCTGCGATCGAAGTTGAAAAGGTTAATCCCTCCACCACACGACGACGACTCTCCTGATGATTCACCGTCATTTGAGCAATAATCGCCTGCAAAATTTGCATGGAGCCTAAGCAAACTTCCGTTGCCTTCGAGAAGCTAGCCTGAGCCGTTGAACTCACTTCGTACGAGTTGCTAAACGGTGTTTTAGCCAGCGTCATATTTAATGACGTGAGTGCACCCATAGGGATAAACGCTTTAGATTTTATCCACTCCAACAGATACGGGTTTTTCTTTTGAGGCATCATAGAAGAGCCTCCACTCAAGGTATCTGGGAGCTGAATCAGATTAAATTCCTGCGTTGTCCACACCTGCAAGTCTTGAGCAACGCGGCTAAACAGAATGGCTGCATTGTTTAATGCAGACAAATACCGTAAGACCAGATCTCGACTGGCCACCGCATCCAAACTGTTGGTATGAATAGAAGAAAATCCTAACAGCTCAGCCAATCGAAACTGATTGATGCTCCAACTTGTGCCACCGCCGCCGCCTGCACCTAAAGGAGATTGGCTAATACTTGGCAGGAGCGTTGCTAATTCTTGAGCAGAACGGGCCAGAGCATCTTCCACGCCTAGTAAATAATGCGCTAACGTACCGGGCAAGGCTGTTTGATACTGGCTGTAGATGGGAAAAACGGTTGTTGTTTCCGCTGACATCCTAGATAGCAACGTATTGCGTAGTCCCCAAAGTGCATGAAAAATTTGCTGCCAGCCCTGCCGAATGCTGAGCTTACAAATAGTCGCATTCATGTCGTTTCGAGATCGCGCCGTTTGCAAAACACCAGCCACTTCTGCGCCCGCTCGCTCCGCCAGCACAGCTTCATATAGCAGATACAGTCCTCTAGGCGCTTCCTGAGCAAGCAAAACATCAGGGTTCGCTTTCAGTGCTTGAATATGACGCAGAAGCGTAGCCGCTGTGCCCGCTGGCACAATCGCTTGTTCAACTAACATCACCAAATGAGCTTCGTCTAAGGTGACAATGTAGCTCAAATCCTCAATGAGCTTAGCTCTGTCAATCTTAGGAAAAACAATCGCACGGATATCAGGAGAGAGCGTTTTTGTTAGTCGCCCTGTCTTAGCTTGGCTTGGTTTGCCATCTTCCTGCGCTGTAGCCGGAGCCTCACTAATGCGGCTCCCCACAACTGTCAACGTTGCCAGGGCAGCATCTGCAGAATCCACTGCGGTCTGGTAAGTGTCTGCAGATGTAATCACATAGGCAACTCGATCACTAAAATCATGCTTGCCCCCAACGCGATCGCCCTTCTTTTTAATTTGCTCACCTGCCACCACACCCGGCTGTTGAGCCAACGATTCTATCCCTTGAATCTGCTCTAAAAGCATGCCTTCAGTCGGTAATAGAAATCGAATCGAGGCATGTTTCTGGTGCATTAGAACAACAGAAAATGCGTGACTCGCCTCCATATCCAGATGAATCTCTAGCAACATATCTAGCAGATCGATGCCGTAAGCAGCTTGAATAACCGTTGGGATCATGCCGCCTGCGAGCCTGGGATTAATTTCAATGATGGTGGCACCCATCGCCGAGAACCGTAGCTCAGTATGGGCGGCACCAAACGTAAAGCCAACCGCCGACAGCGCCGCTTCTACGGTCGTTTGAATCGTCGTTTGATCTGCTGCGCTGAGTGCGGCAGGAAAATCATGGCCAATCTCCACAAAGTGAGGTTCCGGGCCTAAATATTTTTGGGTAATCCCAACCAGTGTTGTTTCACCATTGACCGTAAATGTCTCGACAGAATATTCAGCGCCCTGAATATAGTCCTGCACCAACGCGGCTTGACCCGCCTCTAAAATAGTTTGAACATGTGCCATCCCCTCATTCTGGTTATGGCAAAGCTGGACAAAGCAGCTACCAGAACCAGAGCGTGGTTTCACCACAAACGGCGGCGTAAATTGAGCGATCGCTGCTTCAATTTTCTGCGGCTCCACGGCATGAGAGTGGTCAATCTCCACGGTACGAGGACACTGCACACCCACCGCCTGTAGCCGCTTTGCCAGCTGATGTTTATCACGGCAAGCTGCGATCGCCTCAGGATCATTACCTTTCAGTCCAAACTGCACCGCCAATTGAGCCGCAATCCCCACAAAATACTCAGAGCTCGACATCACAGCACTAAGATTAGAGATCGTCAGCAAGAACTCAGCCAGCTCATCGACATTGGTTGTATCCAAAATAGTCGGTGGAACCAACAGCTCCGCTAAAAAGCCATATTTCTCAGGCTTTGCTGTAATAAAAACAGCCGAAAACCCCTGGGCAATCGCTTTTTTCAGCAGCAACCTACCGCTACCGGTCGTGTTGCTCTCTATAAAAACTATCGTGGACATAACACATTAGAACTGGATACAACACTCTGCTCTGCTGCTCTCATAGTAGAGAGCGATCGCCGCTGCCAAGCCAAGCTAGTCCAAGACGCTGTTGCATCTGACACCTGAGCAAGCGAATCAACCACCAACGGCTCAGAGCAAGGCTTCACACAATCCAACACAATGCCCTGTTCCGCAAGCCACTGATGGCTAAAAATCGTATTCAAATAGCGCTCGCCATCGTCGGCCCCAATAAACACAACCGTTCGCTCAGGGTTCCGTTTCGCAATATACTGAGCCACCATATAAGCCGCACCACTCGTCGGGCCGCCAAATACAGAATGCTGAGCATGTAGCTTATGCGTCGCTAAAAAGGCCTGTTCTGCAGCCACCCAATGCACTTCGTCATAGCAAGTATGATCCAAGTTATTAGGCATAATGCTATTGCCTAAGCCTCTCAACAGCCGATGCCCATCCGGCAAACCAAACAAAACGCTGTTGTAAGTATCTACGCCAACAAGCTGAATATTAGGATTATGCCGACGCAAATGACGAATCGTACCCACCGTCGACCCTCCAGAGCCAACCGTACCCACTAACGTAAAGTCATCTCCAAACGTCTCCACCAAATACTCTGCAAAAGAACGATACGAATCAGGATTATCCGCATTGTCATACTGCCTAGTCCAATAGGCGTTGGGATTAGCCGCCAAAAACTCTTTAACGACATCCAGGCGGGGCTTTTGATATCCACCACCTAGTGCAGGCTTTTCAACAATATGAATCCGTGCTTTCAAGCTTTCAAGGCGATTTTTCAAGCGCTGATCAATCGCCGGGTCGCTGGCAATAAACAGCGGTAAGTTCAGCTCATTACAAACAATCGCCAACCCTAAAGCAAAGGTTCCACTAGACGTTTCAACAATCGTAGAACGAGACGTAATTTCTCCGCGCTCTATTGCTCTCTGAATAATATGAATAGCAGGTAACACCTTCATCACAGAAAAAGCAGAAACAAAGAGATTTTCATCCACCTCAACAAGCTTAGGTGTTGCAATAGATTGCGACCAACAGCTATTCAAAGCTATTTTTTTCGGCTGTACGTGAGTCGACTGAACAACAGAATGCAAGGGCATAGCCATAATATTTTAAAGTAAATGTCTAAAATGAACGAAATATTTCAATAGGCCGAGCAGAACGACTGAGCGCTATTTGAACCTGACTAAACTGACGCAAAAAATCTTGCCGCATCGGATCCAAAAGAACACCGATGTAGGTTCCACTATGTGCAACAACAACGCCCAAAGCATCAAAATATTCAGCCGTCTTAGTCACTAACGGAAAATAACGCTTAGGGTTATATTTCTGGTTCATTTCAGCACTACGAGTAGCCACCCTACCAATGGCACGTTTGTCACCTGCGCCAATCGCGGTAGACATCCTTTTCAACAAATGAGAATATTCAGCAAGCTCTTCATCGCTATGGGAACCAGCTTTTGCATTGTATTCCAGCGTATCGACCGTACTGCCCTCATCGAGGCTGACCACAATTAAAGGGGGCAACGTTCCTAAACGAGAAATAAGCTCACACCGACGATGAAAAAATGACACACACTCGTTGTACATCACACCATCAGTGGGTTCAATGCTACCGAGCAAGGTGGCCAAAGCCGTATCATCAATATCAAAGTCGTAGTAGTCAGACACAGCACGCGCACTAGCCACCATATCAGCAGAAGAACTCGCCAGTCCCTTGCCCTCTGGCAACTGATCTAAAAAGACTAGGGTACCTCCTACTTGAATCCCTTGACTATCCAACAATCTCCTCGCAAGTTGACCAGATTTACGCTTACCTGGGGGATATGTTTTGACCTCCCGAGATGTTGTATCTGGCTGAAACGTAGCAATGGATTCTCTAGAAATAGGGAACGTTACTAAAAAGTTGTTGGATTCACCCACTAAAGCCCCCTGAAGTAACTCACCAAACGTACCCGGCGCTCTACCAATGCCAGCACGAGTAGATGAAGGGAACGGAATCACATTACCGGGTTCGAGGCGATTAAGGCTTGATTGAACAGGCAGCATGAACAGACCTCCGTAGCATCTGAAGCACAAAGAACAAACGACCTTTCAAGAACACAAAAAACAAAGTTTTTGATGCTCCAAAAAACTTACCAGTTTGTTTGCTGACAAAACATCAGCAACAGAACTGGCTATAAACTAAAAAAAGCAGTCACAGAGAATCAACTAACAGGATTACAAAACGCCTGAGTCCGAAAGGTATTCAAGCGACAAAGCAACCTAGTTATCTCCGTTTTCAGTCACGCACCCTTTTTCACTCTCACTCTTTATCTCTCTTAATCGCTGAATAGAAGCGTGCCAATTCTGCGCAAGCGCAGCTTTAGCTCTCTCAAGAGATCCTTCTTCTAGGGCGACAACTAGCATATTGTGCTCCTCAACAGAAGCCATCATGGCAGCAGAGGAGCCAAAGTAAGCCAGCTCAATACGATGATATTTAATCTTGACATGCTCTAAAATCGTACTGAGTTCATTGTTGCCAGCAGTGTCAATAATAACCTGATGAAACTTAGCATCGATTTCCGCTGAGTCTTCAGCATCCCTACCTTCGAGTGCATCGCGCAGCTGATCGTTCAGCTGGCGCATCTCACCGATATGACGCTTAGTAAGACGAGGAAACGCGAGAGACAGTGCCAATAGTTCCAGCTGCTGAATAATAGGATAAATATTTTCAGCATCCTCCCTACTCACAAGTGCAACTCTCGTCCAGCGGTTAGGTGAGGTTTCAACTAAGCCCTCATCTTCTAACCGACGCAGAGACTCTCTCACCGGTGTACGACTCACACCTAAATGAGCAGCCAGCTCCTTATCCTTAAGCTTCTCACCTGGCTTCAGTTCTCCACTCACAATCCACATGCGAAGCGACTGATAAACATCGTCACGCATGAACGAACGATTGAAGACTGCGGTTTCAGGGATTGGCATCAGTACTACAGAACGCGGAACGGTTTATGACTAATGTATCAGCTAGCAAAAGCAGCTAATAGCTACTAGTACCTATGAAGAAGTATACCTAGTTAGCCTAAGGTGGTGGAAACATTATCTGACATAGCATTTGAACGTTTCCTTCCGAGGATAAAACCATATAGTTATTCATTCAAACAAACGTTAATTAACAAGAAGGCAAATGCATCTAGTATGTAATATATCAACTGCATTTGCTTTTAACAACCGTATTGGGCATAAAAGTGAGGGACGCAAGGGCAGAAATGTAAGGCGCGGCCATTTTCACTACGCTACAACAGCCTTTTAGCCAAACATTGCCAGAATCGTGAAGAAAAAAGAAGCTCACGAGAGTGCAAAGCATTTTACAAAATGTAGCCTATCGCACAGTTTTGTGATGCCTGCTATAGGGAAATAGCTAGTGAGCCTGAACCCAACATAGTGATGACAACCATCATCAAATAAATATTATTTTTTTATTAAATTAGTCATCTGATTAACCGTACAATAGCCAGCTTTCTGCCGGTCTGTTTGGCTCAACACCCCATTAATCAAATAAATATTTATTTTTACCCTCCATGTCCCAGCTTCTTACCCATCAACCAACACGTGAGCCCCCAATCGTTCCCAGCCATGGTCAAGGACAGCGCGTGTCCTTAAAGTCACTGATTCATACCAGACATTATTCAGAAAAATTGATAAGTGATGGAAATTTATAAAAAAATGTGGGAAAAGTAAGTCCGTAGTAAAGTACATTCGTCATTAAAAACTCTGACTTTTGCACTTTTCTGCACGCTAGCTACCCCTTTTCCCTGTGTTGTGATCTCTGCTTATAAGAGTTGCATAGCCCAAAAGTTGCCTTCTAAAACAACGCTTAGACTCAATAGCCGAAGAGTCCGACTCTAAAAAGTCAGTTATACAACAACACTTTTACTCTAAGTGTGAGGACGAATAAAACACCCTTTCCAGACGTTGTAATTACCTTGATGAGGTTTATCTGTGCTTAGCTCAAGTTAGTTAAGTGCAGGTAAGTAGCATTCCTTAACGCCTTACAGACTCAACCTATATAGCGTTCCTAACAGATTCCAGTAGGTCACTCTAGGTGATCTCATCCTAATAGTAATTTAGGCTTTATCTCTTGATATGTTATGCCCTTCAACCCTGAGATAGACGTTCCTAATTATCCCCTCATGTCACAACGCAAATAGGCACAAAGCTAACTACTGCTTTATCTCAATAATGATCAAACCATAGACTTCAAAAGGGAGCTTTTAGAAGATAGTTTTCAAGCCATGAGATGCATAACAACAATAGCCTCTATCTCACATGAGAGGGGCGTTCACTGTACATCTACCTGTGACATTTTTTCAACACCTTCCTACCCCATCTCACCTTCATCACAATGAGCAGTCTTCGGACTAAATCTCATGCATCTACTCTCCACTTCGTACCCAGCATTCAATCATGAAAGTACATCTTCAGCGATGCAAATCAAACTGGACACCCTTTCAAGCTTGGGCCTCACATCCTGTATGTCTCATAGTCTCTACGGTTGTTTCACTCTTTAGTAGCAGCGCATTATCTTATGCCCAAGCGCAAGCACCGCTATCTCGCATGTCGCAGCAAATGCTTGCACCTACTTACATAAAGGCCATCACATCGCGCAATCAACCTTCAGCGTTACCAAGCACAAGTCACCATCCTACGTACGTGAGCGCATTTACAGTCAAAAACCTCCAGAACACAGACAACGACGATAAGCCAGCGGAAAGTACAGAACCTAGCGAACAATCAAACCGGCGAGTCATCATCCTCACAGAACCAACCGTCTCTTTCGATATAGAAAGTGTCGAGTCAGACACGTCTTCATCAGAAACAGACACCACACCAGTAGACGCTGAGGAAACCAAAGCATCTCTTAAACCTATATCTCTGCACTAAAAATCAGAAAAAATGCCCAGACAGACACAAAGCAACAATCCATCTAGCCTTCAAACACGATATGGTTATAGGCTTTATAGCCCTCCCCATCATAGAAATGAATCCAAACATTTCTTTCATTTTTGATGAGATCACAGATAGTCTGACTACCAGTAAGGTAAGTTTTCCTATGCGGTTGGAGCATATATTTCATGAGCGCACTACGCACATTTAACTATCTATATTCAAGATCTGCCTAAATATAGATATAACGTCACCGCAACTTAGCTATGCATTAAATAAGCTACACAGTGTTCAAGCTTTCCAGCCCAAACTCTCCTGTCCCTGAAAAATCTCTTGTACAGCCTTATGAGCTACTTTAACAAGTGTCAAAATAAAAACGATTCATTATCCGTTCTTTTCATTAACCCTAATGTTGAGCATTATCCCCGCTTACTCCAGGGACTAGGTATTCATCTGTCAGCGCATGTTCTATTACACAATAAAGATGGTGTAGAACAAATATCTCAGTACTTAAACCAATATAAACAGTACGCCACGATATCTACTGTTCATATTGTTTCACATGGCACACCAGGGTGCTTAAATATTGGGAACCGTGAACTTAGCCTTGACACACTCAGCGAATATAAAGCAGCGTTAGAAGACTGGTTCACGCCGCATCAACAACCAGCACCAAAGCTATGCCTGTATGGTTGTCGCGTAGCCGCAGGTGATGCTGGCGAAGAATTCATCCCTAAGCTCTCTAACATAACGGGTGCCGGGATTTCAGCTTCGAGTCGCCCTATTGGACACAAATCACTAGGCGGCACTTGGCAGCTCGATAGAACGGTGAATATGTCGCAGCCAGCGCCGATTGCTTTCTCTACAAACGTACAAGCATCTTGGGTTGGGTTACTAACTACGCCAACGAACGAAAGCTCACAGAACAGCAACCCACAAGATAGCTCAAAAGACGATACACAGAGTCAAGTATCCCACCTTGTAGAAACTCACTCAAATACCTCCATATTATTGAAATTTGCAGGGCAAGCGACAACACTCAATGGACGCCCCATCCATCAACGAACCCTGCTCCATAACGCCGATACTATCCGAATCAGTCAGGTTGCTACAACTTTTGACGGTAGAACTATTGATGGATTAATTCGAGCTATTGATACAGGCAGAGGAATGACCTATGAGCCTCAAAAAGGTGAACTCTCATGCCATAAAAATCGCGATCGCTTAGATGAGCTACTACGCGTGAATCTTCAGTTTGTAGAAACAGGTACAGAGCGTGAGGTTTGCTTACCTAACTTGACCGCGAAGTTTTGGGATGCGGAGAGTCAAACCGCAGAAGCAGTTGGCTTCTCCAATGCTGACACTATGAACTTAGTAGGCATAGCCCCCACTCCAAACGTTAATAATAGTGGTCAATTCATAGACAATACGCTGACCTATCGTCTCCGGCCTAGTGCAGCTGCAAAAATGCTGGAAGAATCGGGCAGTTGTAACGATACTAAATCAAGCAACGAGACTCACAATCATGACAATGATATTTGCAATACTTCTCATAATAGTAGTGACACCAGCCATCATAATTCTGCTGCCACTTTCAATGATGGCGATGATCTCAGCTATCGAGTAACAGCTCAGTTTAAGCAGTTTACATCTACTGAAATTGTTTACGGCATTACGCATTCCCTATCAGAAACAGCCATTGTTTTAGGGTTGCAGCTCAATGCACTCACCATCACGAAACCAACCAATACTAAGAATCACATAGAATCTACCGTATCTACTGTCAGCGGTAAGCTACCTAAAAATCGTATTCCGCTGACAGCAGAATGCACCATAGGAGAATCACTATCGGTACTCTTTCTGGACACGAATGTTCAAGACTATGGAAAACTACTCACTAGCGTAAAACCTGGCATCCATATTTATGCGTTAAGCAGTCGAGAAGATGGGATTGAACAAATCACGAGAGTGTTGTGCGATCGCTATAAAAACAACAATATCCAATCTCTCTATATTGTTTCTCACGGCGCACCCGGATGCCTATACCTTGGCACAGGAGAGCTAAATCCATGGTCGTTTGAACGATACAAGCATCAGATTATGCGCTGGAAAGCTAGTGCAGTATATTTAGAGGGCTGTAACGTAGCCGCAGGAGAAGCCGGTCATGCACTGATTACAGAGCTTCAAATGTTACTTAATGTTCCAGTATCAGCTGCCTCATATCGCAGAGAGAAAATCGCAGCAATCACCAACTGGACTAGAGCCTCAAATATTCGCAGTCCCTACCATAGGCTGTCTTCTCAGAAGTCTCCTTTCCAAGGTCATGTTCATCGTACCAATACCAATGTTCTTGCTTTAAGAAATCGCTAGCCAAATTTTGCTTGTGAGCAAATTTACCTACAAGCAAAATTTGCCCACAGATGAACAGCTTCATAACAAACCCAATCCAGTTCATCACAAACCAAACCTAGAGAGAAACCACACCTTAGCCACTTGTATAGAAAACGGTTGAAGCTATGATTAGCCTACGCTAACCGGCACTCTCTGTCGGCACATTTTAAATCAGTCTGAGATAGCCCATACAAGCCTTAGACAATATAAATAAAACAACATTATGCACACCACCTCAAATAGCGTAATCGGCCCATATCCACTAGCGAATAACAACAGAACACCGCTTTCCCAACACTCATCTCATAGCTTTGCGGGCGTTATCACACACCCGACTGTTTGCGAACATAGCTGCACAGCCTCTATCTCCACTCATCATTCTGATAGGAAAAGCACCAAAGCGATCGCTCATACTAGCCCAACCAGCAACGAGCCCTCAACAGCTATGACCCATAAGTCAAGTAGCCAACCACATCGCACTATCCGCCGTCACAACACATCACCTCTCTCACGACATATCACAACGAACAAAGTAGTCACCACAGAACTCTCAGGCATCCCCAAGAATGCGCTCCTTACCGATGGATGCAACTCTTTTATGTCTACAGCATTCACAGATACAGTCGATATTTTTAGCTGGCATCTAGCCATGTTAGAGATTACGATGCCTCCAGATAGCCATGATCACTTCACACTAATGATTACGGCTACTAGCTCTGATGGCACACAAACCACCCTCACGAGCCAGCCTCTATACCCGTCCTCTATTTCGTTACAGCTCCCTCAGTTGTTACTTCAACTCCGTCAGCGAGTGACGAAACTCACGCTATCACTATCTGAATAAATAAATAGTTCTACCACTGCGCATTGTTGTTTAGAGGCATGATTTTTTAGATTCAAAATATCTCAATCAACGAAAGCAACACCCTTTAAATCTTAGAGTCTTCTCAAGTGTCTCTGCACAACTCACTTGAAAAGAACAGTCTTGTGTGGAGAGCAAGGGTAGTCTCTACACAACAGAACCTCGGAGTACAGCTGGCGGCTTCGGGGTTCTTTCTTACACGGCTTTAGATACTTGCACGGTGTTGACCTTGGCAGCCACTTCTAGCCAGTACATCATTCAACCGTGTGGTGCGAAGCAATAGTGTGATAGCACAACTAACAGCGGTGATGAGTCCGTATGGGTTGATATACGTAACTCACATCGTTCGGGAACTCTACCGGTATCGACTATGCATCATACCGCAGATACCCATGAACGCTTTAGCCACCAAACTGACTAGGCTATCCAATGACTTTTTAATGACCATTTTGACAATGGCAGTCATCATCAGTCTGATTTTGGTGGCCATTGGGAGCTACAACACGACCAAGATTTCTAACGGCTTCCAACAAGGCATCACGACAGACTTTCATCTGCAAGCGCTAAGCGGCAAAATTAGCCACTACGACGAAGTGCTAACGATGTCTGCGCGGATGGCGGCCTCTACCGGCAATCTTTCTTGGCAAACCAGATACGAAGCCTATGAACCCCTCCTCATTGAGGCCATTGACAACGCGATTGAGCTAGCACCTAATGCTTATCTGCCCTACGCAGCTCAAATCAACACTGCCAATCTCAAACTGATCGATCTCGAAAATCAAGCCTTTAGCTTAGTTGAGAAAAACCAGTCACAGTCAGCACTCAGCCTTCTATTTAGCGATGCTTATAAGGCCCAAAAAGAAGCCTATGGTAACGGGCTACAGCAATGGGCTAAGGTTCTCAACTCAGAAATCAACACCAACCTTACTGAGTACGGACAAGGCTTATCAATGTCCAGCACGTTTAGTATGGTGAGTTTTGGGGTGCTGACCGTTGCTTGGATAGTGCTGTTAAAACTGACAAATCAGTATGTTCAGCGGCGGATAATAGCAGAAAAGAAACTGAGGCAAGCTAAAGCTCAACTCGAAATGAGCCACCAAGAACTACAGGTATCTGAAGCCGCTTTGCACAATAAGGCGATCGCACTAGAGTCTGCACTGCTGGAATTACAGCAAACTCAGGTACAAATTATCCAAAGTGAAAAAATGTCTAGCTTAGGCCAACTCGTCGCAGGCATTGCTCACGAAATCAACAATCCGGTGAACTTCATCCATGCCAACCTCGACCCCATAAATGAATACACCCACGATGTGCTCTCGCTCCTCTCTAGCTACCAAACGGCCTATCCCTCAGCCACACCAGAAATAGCAGAACAGGCCGAAGCTACCGACATTGCATTCATCCAAACAGATATGCCAAAAATCATTCAATCGATGAAAGTAGGCACTAGCCGGATTCGAGAAATTGTCCTCTCATTGCGTAATTTTTCTCGATCTGATGAGCAAGGATTAAAAACAGTAGACATTCACGAAGGGATAGAAAGCACACTGCTGATTTTGCAACATCGTCTCAAGGATAATACTGAGCACCCTCCTATTCACATTCACCGTGAGTATGACGAACTCCCGCTTGTAGAGTGCTATCCCAGCCAAATCAATCAGGTACTGCTGAATCTATTGGCCAATGCAATTGATGCAATAGAAGACAGCGGGCCAGAAACAGCGGGCACGCGAGAACAAAACAGCAAAAAAGATCAACCGAAGAACACTCAAGGCAGCATTAGGCTCAGCACCTCTACCTTTCAACAGCAAAACGAACAGTGGATTAGAATCTCAATTGCCGATACTGGACTGGGCATTCCCAGAAATATCCAACCTCGCATCTTTGACGCTTTTTACACCACTAAGCCGGTTGGCAAAGGCACAGGAATGGGGCTGTCCATTAGCCATACTGTCATTCACAAAAAGCACGGCGGCTCACTCTCGTATAGAACCTTCGAGGGAAAAGGCACTGAGTTTATTATTCAAATCCCTGTGGTAGCTGCTGCTCACGTAGCACCCACAGATGAAACACACATGCCCTTTGATATGCAAGCGGCTTTATGAAGATAAACGACTTTACGGATTCGGCTGCGCGATCGCACCTTCCACCCGGTTCATACGCACCGCTGGTACATTAGCCCGCACCGCACGAAACATGCCAAACCGACACAAACCACTGCCAAAAGCAATACGCATCAAAATCAACGTCGGAATCTCTCGCACAGATTTAATAAACCCCGACACCCCAAACTTAATCAAACCCTTAGGCCGAATAATGCCCTGCCAAATAGAATCTAACCAAGAAGGCAGCGTTTCTTGAGACCAGTCCGCTGTCTCTACAGTCCCGTCAATAAGTCCTGTCGCTTCCATCAGTTCAGAAAACCCTTCAATACTGGAAAATTCAGGATGCGACCACTGATCTAGCAACTGGCGCATCACCGGCTTCTCCCAAAAATTCAGCGGCTTACGGCGAGCATCTCTCTGATTCCAGTCACCCACAACCAACAACCCACCCGGCTTCAGCACGCGCAACAGCTCTTGTGCAAAAACAGCCTTATTAGGCATATGCGGCCCCGCTTCTAATGACCAAACCACATCGAAGCTCTCATCCGGAAACGACAGCGCCATCGCATCATCCACTAAAAACTTAGCGCTTACGCCTTCTGGTGTAAGCTGAGTAGCCCGCTCTACTTGCCCAGGGCTAATGGTCACAGCCGTCACATTAAAGCCGTAGTCTCTAGCCAATACCCGACTGCTGCCGCCAATGCCACAGCCCACATCTAATAGCGTTGTCCCTGGTGCACAGCGATCTAAGCCGCCCCACTTCACCATTTCATGAACAAAGTCATACTTCGCTTGGCGAAAATCCTTTTGCCTAGGCGGCAAGCCATAATGGCCCAAATGAATATGCTCACCCCAATAGAATTCCAAAATGCCATCTTGCGTCCACTCATCGTAAGAGGTCGCCACTGAATCAGCCGAATCGTAGCGGCGAGGCGTCAGCAAATACAGTGCAATGCCAACCACGGGAAGGACTAATAAAAGAGAGAGAAGCCAATTCATAGGTCTGAAGCATGAGCGCCAAAAGATGCGCTGCAATGGAGAGAGCTTTACGTTACTTAATAATTCTATCGGCTTTAGTGCAGGGTTTTGGCACATGAAGTGTGTTTCATGCCACTGAAACCCCATCTCATCCCCGAAATAACAGTAGACATCACGACAAAATCACAGCAAAAATCACAGGCTGATAGGCTGATGAAGTGACACATGCGCGCTGCTTATGACAACGGCTACCGAACAAACAAGCTTGAAGTTTTCCTTAGCCCAACTTGGCCCAGGGCTACTGATGGCAGGCGCAGCGATTGGCGTATCGCATTTAGTCCAGAGCACGCGGGCCGGAGCAATGTATGGCTGGAGCGCGCTTATTTTTGTGCTGCTAGCCAACTTAATGAAATATCCGTTCTATGAATACGGGCATCGGTATGCGGCAGCGTCTGGGAAAAACTTGATCCAAGCGTATCGCCAGCAGGGAAAACGCTTTTTTTTGCCGTTTCTAGCCATCAGCTTCATTAGCGCCATCGGTAGCTTTGCAGTCGATGCTTTTGTGGCGGCCATGCTGCTGCAATATCTTTTATTTCCAGGCATATCAGCCACCGTATTGGCAGTGGGTGTGCTGCTGTTGTGCTGGGGCTTAATTGCCGTGGGCCGCTATCGCTTATTTGAGCAGGTCACAAAGTGGTGCGTTATTTTCCTATCGATTGCGACCATTGCAGCAGTGGGGATGGCTGTATTTACATCAGTAACTGAGCCTAGTTTGGGAACTTCCAGCATTGTGGAATCTACGAGTGTGGAATCGACAACTGTGCGTTCTACGATGATGGAATCTACCGGGACAGCAATTCCTATAGATGTCAGCCAAACAGACTTCACCAACACAGACCTAACTCAAAAGGTTGCATATGCAACGACAAATGGACGGGCTGCTGTATTTTCGTGGGAAGCGGTACCCTTTTTGATTGCATTCATGGGCTGGATGCCTGGCGGGCTGGAGCTTTCGATATGGCAATCGCTATGGGTGCAAGCAGATGCAAAAGACCGCACTTCGCAAGGGGATGAAGCGGTTTCGATGACACAGGCCAGCTTTGATTTTAATTTTGGCTATGTGTTGACTGTGGTATTGGCCTGCTTATTTTTAGTATTAGGGACACTGACCTTGCCGGAAGAAGGGATGGCCGCAGAGCCTGCGGCGTTTGCCGGGCAGCTAGTGGGTATGTATACCAGCTACATCGGGGCTTGGGCCGAGCCGGTGATTGGATTGTGTGCGATCGCGGCTATTTTCTCCACAACCTTCACCGTTGTCGATGCCTTCCCCCGCACCTTAGAAGCGGGCCTTCAAGAGCTATGGCCTACCACACGCGAAAGTCAGCTGCCCATTCGTCAATCCATTGCACTGCTACTCATTGTCTCGGCGGCACTGCTCCTAAGCATTTTTACAGCCGGTTTTGAGCCGCTGATCAACGCCATCACAATTTTGGCCTTCGTTGCAGCGCCTTTTTACGCATGGCTCAATATGCGCAGCATTGCAACACTCACTGACGCTGAGCAACCCCAGCCGTGGTTGTCGTTATTAGCTAGCGTTGGCCTACTGTATCTCTCAGGCTTTAGCATCCTCTTTTTAGTTTTTCAGTTCCTGTCGTAAGCAAACCTCCTGCCAGGTTGCTCACAATCCTGCCGAGTCGTCAGCTAGGTTGCGTCATCACGGTCAGCGACAACCATGCCAAACAACGGCCAAAGGGACGACAAAAGAACAAAAGCAGCCGCACTTTTCTCGATCAGGACACTATATTCAAAATTAAGGTTTAGCTAAATTTTAGTTAAATCTCTCAATACGTGAGCAGCACTCTTCTGATGCATTGGCGTACAAGCAGTAGTACTTATACAGCAGCATCTGGTTTGCAGAATCTAGTGAGTGCGTATCGCTAAAAGCCATACATTTTGTTGCATTGGATGCTCAGTCCATATGCCAAACATCACAGATAGATTATGTAAGTTCAGTTCAACTTTTGCTTATTAGGGCTTGACCACTCATTTCCATAGCCTTCTTAACCTAAAAGTTACGCGTCTTCTCTCTTCAACTTTTAGGCTGAAAACTTCTCAATGAGCATTTTTACAAGCAAGATGACTGGTAACTATGGCAAATATTTTTTACTCGGCTTAGATCTAGCTTTAATTTTGGTCAGTATTTCGCGTTTTGGTAGCGATATTTCTGGCGGAGATGATGTATTTTCAATCTCTAAAGATCGTGGCTACGCAGAGTACTTTCAGTATGCCAAGTTCGGCGTAGCCATTGTATTGCTGAGCCTGATGTCGCTCACGAGAAAGAGTGCATTAATGGGCGGCTGGGCATTCATTTTTTGTATGCTGGTTTTCGATGATAGAGTCAGCATTCACGAACGACTAGGCACGCGTTTATCAGAGATATTTGCGTTTGAACCGATGTGGTTGCTCAGGGCTGAAGACTATGGCGAGCTTGTCGTTTATGCAACGATGGCGGTAATTGCGGGCACAGTGCTCATCGTAACGAGCCTAATAGAGTCCTCTCCAGAGGCTCACCAGCTCTCCCGTGCGCTCTTTGTGTCTTTATTAGGGCTTGCCTTTTTTGGCGGTGTTGTAGATATGCTTAGCATTGCCGCCTCACAAATCTGGACTCTCTCTGAGTTTGCTAAGCGCTGCTTAGATGCCGTCGAAGACGGTGGAGAAATGATAGTCATCAGCATAGCTATATGGCAGGTGTATCAGGCTTATGCACAGACCCGTATGCGCTACACCCTAATATAGCCGCCGCCCATACAAGCATCGCCCCGTAAAGCCAATCACCTGTAAAGTCAATCACCCGCAAAGCCAATCACTAATAAGCAACGGCCAAAAGAGAGAGCTGTCACGCGAGCAAAGACTATCAAAAAAAAGTCGCCAGACGGATTAGCGTCACTATTATGAAAGCTTGGCTCGCTGCTTACGTGCAACCTTGCGAACATACAAAAATACTGACTGCGCCGATAAATACAAGTGGGTCAGCGTAGGCACCATGGCGCTAAATCCCATCATCACCCCAAAGTAGATATTCTTGAGGTTCTCGCGGCCAAACGGATCTCTGACAGCTGCCGTCGCACGAGATTCATAGCGCGCAGAACTTTGGGCAATCGAAGTCGCTGAATCTGATGCCTGCAAAATAGACCCCACTAACCAGCCCGATACCGAAAACACCATCAGCACCCAGCCGGTCGCCGCGATCGCAATCAGCACATCAATACTCAAGTGCGCGATGTAGCTCGGTAAGGACGTCGTCTTCAGCGCTCGGCGAGCAATCCACACCGTAATAAAAAACGAAATACTATCAAACACAGCACCCAAAAAACCCACTGGAAACTGCATGAGTAGGTATTCGGTTCGCTCAGGCCCTGCCACTTCTTCTGGATACGCCGTTAACAGCGCAGCCCAAAAGCACAGCATGTTCACCAACATAAAAAAGATGAACAGCTTAGGAAAAAACGAAAAGAAACGACCGCGCTTGCGGTCGTAAAAGGCCAGCAAACGCCCCAGCGCTTTTCGCCAGATTGCCATGATGGGTCGGGTGCGCAGCTTTGGCAGAGCCATAGTAGTAAAGGCCATATCAAACGTATGTTTTATATCAGTGAGTGATTAGCCCAGCATAGACGCTACATCCGTTCCAAGACATTAATCCCCAATAAGTTCATGCCTAGTTTGAGCGATCGCGCGGTTAAATCACACAGCACAAGTCGCGATGTTCTCGCAGGTTCCTCTGCTTGAAGCACAGAACACTGGTCGTAGAATTGATTAAACTTTTGGCTGAGTTCGAATAAATACTGACACAGACGATTCGGTAAGAGTTCCGCCTCCACCTCATCAAGCACCATATCCATTTGCAGCAAATGCTTCGCGAGGGTAAATTCACTGTCTTCTGTCAGTGTCACATCCGCATCTAAGGCTGCAAAATCAATGCCGCCTTTACGGCTAATGCCCTGCACTCGAACATAGGCATACAGCATATACGGCGCGGTATTCCCTTTGAGATCTAACATCCTGTCATAGCTGAAAGTGTAGTCGCTGATGCGGTTCTGGCTCAGATCTGCGTATTTCACTGCGCCAATGCCTACTTTTTCGGCAACGTTCTGAATAAACTCATCCGATTCTGTTCTGTCTTCTTCAGCGAGTCTCTTTTCTACATCGGCGCGGGTACGAGCGATCGCTTCATCCAACAATTCCTTTAAAGGCACCGCTTCTCCTGAACGGGACTTCAACCGCTTACCATCTTCACCTTTCACTAGGCCAAACGGCGCGTAGCTCAGCTCTACCGTCTCAGGCACCCAGCCTGCACGACGCGACACCTGAAAAATTTGGGCAAAGTGATTCGACTGCCCAGCATCTGTTGAATAAATAATTCTATCTACGTTATCTTCGTGAATGCGATAACGAATTGCCGCCAAATCTGTCGTGGCATAGTTGTATCCACCGTTAGATTTTTGCACAATCATCGGCAGCGGATCGCCGTCTTTATTGGTAAAGCCTTCTAAAAAGACACACTGTGCGCCGTCATCTTCTACCAACAATCCTGTTGCTTCGAGATCGGTAATCACCGCTGGCAAAAACGGATTATAAAAAGACTCACCGCGATCAACAATATCTTCTGCAATGTTCAACAAATCGTAGATTTTGCGGTATGAGCGTTTAGAGAGCTGACAGACGCTTTCCCACGCTGCTAACACGTCTTTATCACCCGCCTGTAGCTTGACGACCGCTTGGCGAGCGTTTTCTTTAAATGTTTCATCTGCATCAAAGCGCTGTTTCGCCTTCCGATAAAACGTTGCTAAATCGCCTGAGGTTGAAGCAACAGCAGCTTCTTGCGGATCAGGATACGCTTCTTGCAAATACGCAATCAACATTCCAAAAGGCGTTCCCCAATCACCCACATGGCTAATTTTAAGAACATCGTGTCCCAAAAATTCCACCACACGGGCAAAGCATTCGCCAATTACCGCAGGCCGCAAATGCCCTACGTGCATCTCTTTAGCAATGTTGGGACTGGGGTAGTCAACCAGTACCTTCTGGGGTGGATTGGCTTTGGCAATCCCGAGGCGATCGCTACCATGCACCTTTTTCAGCTCAGCTTCTAAATAATCTGTTTTGAGCTTGAAGTTAATAAATCCTGGCCCTGCAATAGAAGGTGCTTCGCTGATATAAGCAACGTCTAAGTTTTCGGTGATTTTAGTCGCGATCGCTCTCGGATTATTCTTCAGCGGCTTCGCCAAAGACATCGCCACATTCGCCTGATAGTCACCAAACTTAGGATTATTTGTACTTACCAGCAGCGGATCGGTATCGCGATATTCATCACCAAATGCAGCTGCTAGCGCAGCTTGGACACGGGTTTTCAGGTCATTTAGCGTGGATTTCATAGGGGAAGTTAAGGGCGATCGCCGCTAGCACAAATCACAAATAGACTAAACAATAATAGATGCCTAACCGCCTCAAGCGCAGACTTTCACCCCCACCCATACGCCCATGCCTCGCTCTTCTAACGCCCCTACTCGCCCCCCCAATAAAGCTGAAGTCGCAGCCTGCCATGGCCAAACCATGCCAGACATCATCGCCCCAGACCTCAACGTTCTCTTCTGCGGCATCAACCCCAGTCTTTATAGTGTTGCCATTGGCCACCACTTTGGCCGCCCCGGCAATCGCTTTTGGAAAGCACTGCACAAAGCAGGCATTACCCCGCGCCTATACGACCCCACCGAAGATACGGAGCTGCTAAAGCTCGGCTACGGCATCAGCAATATGGCCCCGCGCGCCACGGCCCGCGCCGATGAACTCAGCAAAGCAGAAATTAAAGCAGGCCGCGAACTACTCGCAGCCAAAGTCAAAAAATATCGGCCCCAGTGCCTTGCCTTCTTAGGCATCACGGCCTACCGCATCGCCTTCGCACAGCCCAAAGCCAAAATCGGCCCCCAGCCTGATTGGGAAGGCACTCAAGTATGGGCACTGCCCAACCCCAGCGGTCTCAATGCCCACTACCAGGTAGACGACCTCGCTGAAACTTACAGCTGGCTGCACCATACACCCTGAGCGCACCTACGCCCTGAGCGCACCTACGCCCTAACCGCACCTACGCCTTAACCACAGACAATTTGAGTATGATATTCAGCGTCGCTCATCAGCTCTAAGGTACTTTCAACCCGATCTATGAATAATTTGCCGTTGATATGGTCAAACTCATGCTGAATGATGCGGGCCACAAAGTCTGTAAATACTTGCTGGTGTTGCTTGCCATGCCGGTCAGTGTAGGTCACTTCTATTTCCTTAGAGCGGATCACTTGGCCGCGCAAACCCGGCACGCTCAGGCAACCTTCCCAGCCTTTTTCCTGCTCATCAGAATAGGCAATGATTTGAGGATTAATCATTGGCGTGGGTTCCATGGTGGGCGCATTGAGATAGCGCAGATTAGGCCGTGAAGCCACAATAAATAGCTGCAAACTCTCAAAAACCTGGGGAGCTGCAATGCCAACGCCGTTTTGCTTTTTGATGGTTTTAAGCAAGTTATCAATCAGGCGCTGGATGGCAGGATCTTGAATATTTTCAATCGGGTCAGTGGGCGATCGCAACACTGCATTCCCTAACTCCGCAACCTTCAAGACCCTTGCCATCCCCAACATCTCTCCCCCGTTATTCATTCTCATATTGACGCTTCTATTGAAGATCTAACCACCCAGAGGCCTCGTCTTCTAGCCAGAAGCAACGTTAACAATAGTTTTATCTAGTTTACAAAATGCATTACTGAAAATGCACTGCGCTAAAGAAAATACAGTTACGAACATCGGCTATCGGCTATCGGCTTTAGCGCGCTGTGCACAGACCAAAAGACCGTCCAGAACATAGAACAGTTTTACAATCCAGGAGCTTAACCAACGAATGTCGCAGTGCCATCAGAGAAGTTCGTAGGTACGATGAGCCATGATAACAACGCCGATATTCCGTCAGTGCATCAGCCCAGCAACCGACTCTCGGATCAGACTATGAATACACCATCTGCCCATCACGATGGCACGCAAAGCAGCCAACATCAGCTGTACAAAATTAGAGAGCTTTTGGTTGGCGAGCAAATGACCGCTCAAAGCGATCGCATTAGTCAGCTAGAAACGCGCATTAGCCAAGACTTTAGTACGCTGCGCGACGAGCTAACGCAGCACATTGAAGCCGTAGAAACGCGGCTGCTCAATAAAATAAGTGATGTGGCACATCAGGTTGATGTAGAACGCGAGTGCCGCGAAAGCAGTATCCAAACAGTCAGTCAAGAAATCGAGTCGAATACCGCTAATGACGATGAGCGCCTTGAGCAGTTCAATAGCCAGATGAGTGAGGGTCTAAGCAGCGTCACTCAAGACCTTCACTCTGAGATTTCACATCAGACCCGGTCACTGCAAGAGACTATCGAACAACAAATAGAACAGCGCATAACAGCAATCACCCAAACGCTCCATCAAGAAGCCAACGAGAGAAAAGTAAGTGCTGATAGCGAACGATCTAACCTGGCAAACCTCTTTGCAGAGCTATCTCAACGGTTGCAGCCCCTACAGGAACACAATGACCAGGAGGAGAGCGCCTCATGAGCCAAGAGAGGACAAAGCGCAGCCAGCCCGCACATGATGAGCTTTACGAATTGCGATCGCTGCTACTCAATGGCGATCCGGAGCAAGTCCTCAATCCGGATATCAGCCCTGAAGCTGTAGGCCAAGTATTGCCTGCGGCCATTCTAGCCGCCGAAAAACAGCAATCTAATATTCTTAGCAGCGCCGCTGTATCAACCGTTGAGAGTGCCATTCACACCTCTGTGCACCAAAACAGCACAGTCTTAGCAGAGTCTCTATTTCCCATTATCGGCCCCGCCACCCGAAAATCTATTGTCGCCGCCATCGGCAATCTCATTCAGTCATTAAACCAAGCCCTAGAACATAGCTTGTCGTGGAAAAGCCTGCAGTGGCGACTAGAAGCACGGCGCACAGGTAAATCGTTTGCAGAAGTCGTTCTATTACGCACACTGATATATCAGGTAGAACAAGTCTTTTTAATTCATAAAGAAACAGGACTAGTACTCCAACACATCGGCTCAGATACCGCATCAGAACAAGATCCTGACATGGTATCTGCCATGCTGACCGCCATCCAAGATTTTGTGAAAGACTCCTTTAACGTTGGAGAAGGCGCTTCTTTAGGCGGGTTAGACTTTGGTGATCTGCGCATTTGGTTAGATGAAGGGCCACACACCATGTTGGCTTGCGTGATTCGAGGTAATGCCCCCCAGACACTGCACCTCACCATGCAAACTGCGCAGGAGCAAATTCAGCAACTGTTCGGCCCAGCTTTAAAGTCTTTTAATGGCGATGCAGCCATCTTTGAACCCAGCAGACTTTACTTGCAAGCGTGCTGCCAGTCTCAGTTCAAAAAATCAGCCCCCAGGAACCAAACGCCATTTGTCTTTACCCGCAAACACAAATGGTCAGGTGGCTTGGTCGTCGGATGTTTGCTACTAGGTCTACTCACCTGGATGCTCCTCAGCAGGCAGGCCCATCTGCGCTGGACAGATTACATCACAGTGTTAAACAAAGAGCCTGGCATTGTGGTAGTCAGCCATCACACCAAGCAAGGGCGATACGTGCTCAACGGCTTAAGAGATCCGCTGGCAGAAGATCCGCTCGCTTTGTTAGAGAACGCTAACATCAACGCTGCCAAAGTTGATATGACCTGGCAACCTTATCTATCTTTAGACGAAGCATTTCTGAGTCACCGCTTGCAGGCATTGCTCAATCCACCGCCAACTGTGACGATGACATTGGACGAGGCGGGGATATTGCGCTTAAGTGGAACTGCATCCGCACAGTGGATTGAATGGGCAAGAGCTACTTGCGATCGCATTGATGGCATCAATGGATGGGATAGTAGACTCCTTATTCCCGTAGAATGGCCATCGTCATGGTCAACAGATAACCGTGCAAAACCTGATAGACATCCTGTCTATTTCAATGCTGACTAATCTCATTCACAATCACGCTGACTTATCTCAACGTTTACTCATGAAAGTGCCTGCGAACAGTTGTAGACAACAAAAAGCCACCAAGCCCCATTAGAGGTCCAGGCCAGATAGAGGTCCAGGCCAGACGTCCAGGCCAAATGTCCAGGCTAATGCCGGGCCAAACATCTTGCCAACGATACAATCCACTATCAGCCCGCTAACGTCTGTAACCACTGCCTCATTCACCGCATCCACCCTTATTGCCCAAACATGCCTGATTAATGCTTCAAAAGAAAGTTTGTATGGTAGGAGCCTTTGCAACCGGGAAAACGAGTCTAGTCGCTCGTTTTGTAAAAGGCATTTATTCCGAGAAGTATCACACTACCATCGGGGTCAAAATAGACAAGAAGCAAATCCACACCGGTCAGGAAAATCTGACGCTCATGATTTGGGACATTCATGGTGAAGATGAATTTCAAAACGTGCGTATGTCCTATCTCAGAGGCGCGGCCGCTTACTTGCTAGTGGTCGATGGCACACGGCGCGATTCGTTGACAGTGGCGCTCCAGCTCAAAGAAAAAGTGGCGAAGGAAGTGGGCGACATTCCATTTGTGATTGCAATCAACAAGTGGGACTTACAAGCGCAGTGGGAGATTTCTGAACTGGATATCCATGCGCTCAAGGCCAACAAAAGCGTCATTATTTATACCAGTGCAAAAGACAATAAGGGCGTAGAAGATTGCTTTTTACGAGTCGCTGAGAAAATTATGGAGGCCATGCGATGAAGCTTCCCGAGGTGGTGACATCCTACCTAGTCGAAAAAATGATTGCCGATAAGTCTGCCTCGTGCATTCACGTCACAACGGCAGGGCAATTTATCAGCGCGGAAGGCGAGCTGGCCAAATATGGCTTAAGCAATATAGAAAAAGATGAATTCTTGGGCGATCGCCTGGCTTTTCTACAGGCGTTTTTTCCACTGTCTCTACATCCTGAAGCACTCCCCCAAGTGCATATCAGCTCAGATCTCATTATTGATATCCACTTAATTCCGAATAATCCATCCAGTCGGTTTGCACCCCAGGCACTCTTAGCCAGCCCACTCGACGGTGGCTGGGTGCTCATTTTAGACACCACCGCTGAAACTAAAAAGCAACAACAGCTTCAACAGCAAAGCAATGAGCTGAGCTTACTGCGCCATCAGACCCGTAAACAACAGAGTCCGGGAACCAACCTAGCCACAACATCAACAACACCCTCAGCCGCCGCTTCGCACCCAGAAAACCCCCAACCCACAGCTGAAGAGGCATTGAGCATACCTCAGCAGAGCAGCGTGCTAGAGCACGTTGCGACCGATTATGCGGCACTCACATCCCCTACAGCCCTAAAAGATCAAGACGGCCCTTTACTCAGCCATCTGCTAGCAACGCTTAATTTACTGGTGCTAGAGCGCCACGACACCACGCCAAGTGCACCCACACCGAATTCAAACGCCATCAACCACAAGAGCAATCACTCCACGCATACTCTCAGCGTGATTGGGCAATTGCCCCCGTGGGCGATTCATCGCTTTGATTGCTTTCAGCCTCCAGAAAACGAAACGACAGCCAGCGACTGCGTGATTACAGCGGAGGCATTCTCTCCGTTTTTAGACAATTTTCTCTACGATGCTGATGCCTTTTGGCAGGCGGCGAAGCCCTCTCCATATTTGCGCTCTGGCATATGGAGCGAAACAGACACAAGGGAGCAAGAAATCCATTTAGAAGCGATCGCGCTCTCTATCGGAAATCGCAATATCATCCTCATTGAATCCCTTAATACAGCCAACAATGACAAGTTTCAGTGGCTGCAAACTGCCAGACAAGAGCAGCTCAACTTTATTGCGGAACGCAAAGCAGCCACCAGCCAAATCCGGCAAGCAACTTCCTACGATCAGCTCACTGGCCTGCCTAACCGCAGTCTATTTCTCTCAGAATTAGAAACCCTTTTTGAAGCTAGTCAGTGGTCTAACACAAATCCGTTTGCCCTCGTTATCCTCAATCTGGACAGATTTCAGCTATTAAACAATAGCTTGGGCACTGAAATTGGCGATCAGGTACTGATTGCAGTCGCAGATAGAATTCGAGAATGTCTACGTGAATTTGATATTCCGGTGCGGCTTAGCTCAGATGAATTTGCCATTGTGCTAGGTCAAATTACCGGAGAACACACAGCTACAGCGATCGCGCAGCGCATCCTCACCAGCATCAATGCCCCCTTCATTATCAACGGCAGCAAAACCTACTTCACAGCGTCCGTGGGCATTGCCCTGAGCGCGCCCTGGTATCGCCACTCGCGAGACTTACTGCGAGATGCCAACATTGCCATGCAAGAAGCTAAACGGAAGCATCGTGGCAGCTATGTGGTGTTTGACCGAGATATGCGCATACGCGCTTTTGAGCGATGGAGCCTAGAAAGCGCACTAGACACAGCCATTGAAAAAAACCAGCTAGAGCTGTTTTATCAGCCCATTGTGAGTTTAAATAACAACCGCGTAAAAGGTTTTGAAGCCCTGATCCGCTGGCAGCATCCTCAAAAAGGCTTCATCTCACCTGTGCATTTTATTCCCCTCGCTGAAGAATCAGGCCACATTCTTTCTATTGATGACTGGGTGCTACACGAAGCCTGCCGAACTATTCAGCAGTGGCAACAACGAACCGGCAACAGCACCTACCTCAACATCAACGTTTCCCCTCAACATTTTGAGAAAGGAGACCTGTTTGAAACTGTACAATCTGCCATACAAAAAGCGCACATTCCGCCCGAGTCCATTTGCCTAGAAATTACAGAAAGCTGTTTACTCACAGACACCCAAGCCGTTGTGAGCACATTGAACCAAATTAAGGCGCTCGGTGTGCAAATTGCTATTGATGACTTTGGCACTGGCTATGCATCTTTAGGCTATCTGCAAGACTTGCCGCTAGATAAATTAAAAATAGATGGCTACTTCATTGAAATGATGAAGAGTAATGGCTCTGACATTGTGAATACCGTCGTAGAGCTAGCGCATCGGCTGAACTTTAATGTGACAGCTGAGCGCGTAGAAACGGTGGAGCAATATCAAACGTTGCAGCAGTTGGGCTGTGATATGGGCCAGGGGTATTTGTTTTCTAAGCCACTGCCTTCTGATGAAGCACAAAGCTTTATTAATGCGCAAGTGGTAGTGCCCAAACAAACGTTTCGATAGACTCGTACGCTCCGCTTTGCTTATATAGGCGGCCCCACTAAAATCAAAAAACAAGCACTGCTTAACAGCAAGGTAATCACCGCACCAAGAACCATCCCTTTCATCACCGCAAACTGTCGCCTGCGACGTAGCCACAGCCCTAGTGGCACCACATACAACGCCTGAGACAGCCCCAGAGACGCAGTCGTAAAAATCAACGAAGACAGCCCTCTCAAGTAATTTGCTGAATTCTTTGGCTCAAAAATTTCTGTCGCAATCGGCGTCACAATCACCACAAACAAAACATGCAGCACCATCAGCAACACAATGCCTGCAACCAGCCCTAATGCTTCACGCCTTCTAGTCATCTATCAACCTCCCATCCATCACGTCTACCGAGCCATATCTGTCGAGTTAGCATCAACATCACGACTCACCACCTGTCCGAACGCCTCTTGCTTAACGAACCCGTTCTTAACGCATCCTTGCGATAGAACAACGGTCATCCTCCAGTAAATAGATATAGATAACAGCTGCCATTCAATAACAGCGTTAAAACAGAGCCAATAATGACACCATTTCGCATATTACTCTTGTTCTTTTTACGTAACCACACGCATAGTGGAACAGCATATAGAAACTGAAAAACGCCAATATTAAACAGCAAAAAAACAAAACCTACGCCACCCACCAGTCCTAAAAAAAACGACAATAATACGAGCAGGCCAATAGCGACCACAAAGAGAATATGCGCGCCTCCTAACAACGCTATCCCTGCCAACAGTTGAGCACTGGTTTGCTGTTGGTTCATCATCTTATCCCTCTGGTCCAACCATCTCATGCACAGTCTGATCATCCCTATTCGTCACTAAGTGATGTCCAGCACTCCCTTCCCGATAAAACATGTTGAATGTATCAAACGGAATAATCCGTCCATCGGGATGGACAATATGAATGCAAGAGCGTTTCACTGAGCGCACGTCAAAGTTATAGGCATCTAAAAATTGAACAATGGTGATGCGGAAAACATTTTCGTAGGTGATGCCTGCAGGAGTGGGCAGCAGGGGCAAACAGCAGAGAAGCTGTTTGAGAGAGGTGGTTGCTGAAGCGGGAGAGTGCCGAGTAGAAAAGAGATCGAATATCTTTTTCTTTAAGCCTTCACTTTGTTCGTATAAGATACTGTTCGGCACGGTCTCTACATAGGCTTCGGGTGAAATAAGACTGGTGAGCGGAATCACTTGTCCTTTTGCTTTCAGCGCGTAAGCCATAGCCAAACAATCAGGATGACATGGCACCGGGAGAATATCTTCGGGTTTAAAGTAGTCACTTTGTTCCAAAATAGAACGACGCACTTCGGTGAGAGTATAGCGATCGCGCCCTTTCTCAAACCCTTCCAATCGTCCTGCCGCCTGAATTGGCTGAAACGTCACCCCCCGCACACACGGTTGCGCCAAGGCATGCTCCAAAATTTTGCCAATTTCATGATCGTTCAGACCTTTTTTGACTGTGACCACAAGGTTCGTGGAAATATTGAACTCGTTGAGATTGGCTAGCGCACGCGATCGCACTTCTCTCAAATCTGCCCCTCGCAGCGCCTTTAGCGCCGCCGCCTCAAAGCTATCAAACTGCAAATACACCTCAATTCCAGGCATATAGCTCGCCAAGCGCTCAACGAATGCACGATCTTTCGCAATCCGTACCCCATTCGTATTAATCATGAGGTGCTGAATGGGTCGCGCCTTCGCTAACTCCAAGATCTCAAAAAACTCAGGATGCACCGTCGGCTCACCGCCGCTAATTTGCACCACCTGCGGCGAGCCTTCATTCGCCACAATCACATCCATCATTTCCGCAATCTTAGCGAGCGAACGGTGCTTACGCGGCGCATGGCCCGCCTGATTTTCAGCGCCAGAATCGGCATAGCAAATCGGACAGGCCAAGTTACACTGATCTGTCACTTCAATCAGCGTCAGGCAACTGTGCTGCTCATGGTCCGGGCATAGCCCGCAGTCGTAAGGGCAGCCGTATTTAATCGGCGTATTAAATTTCAGCGGCATATCCGCTGGCTTAATAAAGCTGTTGCACTTTTTGTAATACGCCACATCATCCGCAATCAGCACTTCTTCCCGGCCATGAATCAGGCAGTGCTTTACCAAATACACCTTCTCATCACGAAAGATAATCTTGCCCTCGACTTTATTCAGACAAGTAGAACAAACACTATTCGTGAGTGCGTAAAACAAATATGGGCGGGTAGGCATGCGTTCATCATGAGTGGTTACAACCGCCGCAGAAATCGCTTTTTACTGATTTGAATGTAATACAGCAGCCCACCCAAGCAGGCAAACTGAATCGCACTTAGGCCCAGCAACGGGCGAAATTCAGGCTTGATAAAGTCTATGAGAAAGCGAAAACCAAGATAGGCAATCATATAAATCTTAAATAAGTCGCCTGATTGCCTGGGCCGTTTCTCCACCCAGCGCAACGCAAAAAATAAAAATAATAGAAAGCCCACTTCATAGAGCTGAGTCGGATGTCGAGCGATACCATCACCAAAATCTACGCCCCAAGGCAACGTAGTGGCTATGCCGTAGGTGCGATCGCTCAACCCCGTCAAAAAACAGCCTACTCGCCCAATCGCCGTCCCCCCCAAAACCGAATACACAAAGCTATCGCCAGTGGACTGACGCACACCTATAATTTGCTTCGTCATCTCTACTCCGATTAAGCCACCGAGTAGTGCGCCCACAATCGTCTTGCCCTGCAAGACCACCAGCAAATACATCCGCCAGTCATCTGCCAGCACATTCAGATGCTGCAACGCGACCAACAACTTTGCACCCAGCAGTGCGCCCACCAGCGCCCCCACCGCCACAGACGTTCGCTGAGAGGGCGCTAAACCCGACACATCTGGAACTTTGCTCAGCCGTTTAAACAGCGCCAGGTACAGCCCCAGCGCATAAGCCGCAGACTCCATCACCATGTGTGGATGCAACGTGAGCGGCCCTAAATAAAAGTAGACAGGGAAAGTCATTAGGCCAAGACCTTAACAGCCAAGACAGTAAGCCAACGGCATTACCTTACCGGATACGGCCCAGGTCTCACTGACAAATCGACCTTCTGGCCATTCCTATCCAGCGTAATGGCGATCGCATCGCCCACCGCTGTCGCTTCTACTAACCGCTGCACCTGATTGGCATCTGTAATCGTCTGGCCGTTCATGGCCACAATGACATCGCCCAGCTGAAAACCGCCCGCTGCCGCTGGAGAATTACGCGCAATGCCAAAAATGGCCACACCCTGATCAGCCTGCAACGTAATATTCGCAGTGGGGTCAGCATTAATTTCTTCTTTCAGCGCTGCCGTCAGTGTGCGCATCTGAATGCCCAAATAAGCATGATCCACACGGCCTTTCGCAATCAGCTCATCTGCAATTTCTCTGGCCCGGTTAATCGGAATCGCAAAGCCCAAACCCTGCGCATTACCAATAATCGCCGTGTTCACCCCAATTACCTCGCCCCGCTCATTCAATAGCGGCCCGCCTGAGTTGCCCGGATTAATCGCCGCGTCAGTTTGAATAAACTGCACGCGTTTGTCCGGCACCTTAATTTGCGCGCTGGTTCGGCCAGTGGCACTAATAATGCCTGCGGTGACCGTATTGTCTAAGCCCAGTGGATTGCCAATAGCGATCGCCCACTGGCCTGGCCGCAACACATCCGAATTGCCCACTGCCACCGTTGGCAAATTATTAGCATCCACCTTAATGACCGCAACGTCTGTCAGCGAGTCTTCACCGATGACCTCACCCCGTAGCTCTTGGCCATCACGGAAAGTCACCGTGACTTCATCAGCCCCTTCCACCACATGGGCATTCGTTACAATCGTGCCGTTCTCATTCAAAATAAAGCCTGAGCCTGTGCCCTGTGCCACGCGTCGTTGAGGCTGCTGAGGAATGCCCTGCTCCCCAAAAAACTCACGGAAAAAAGGATCGTTAAACACACCGGGCAAACGATTCGCGGTCACGGTTCGCACCGAGTTAATGCGCACCACGGCTGGCCCCACCTTTTCAGCAGCAGAGGCAATAAAGTTTGCGCCCCCAATCAGGCGCTCAGTCCCTGTCGCTTGGCTTAGCAGCGTCTGGCCCGACAAAGTCGAATCCAACGATGCAGGATCAGCGGCTGCAGAATCAGGCGCGATCGCAGGTGATTGCGCCAGCACAGAGTCGTACTGCAAGGTTTCATAAGCAAATTCATCCCTGCTCGAGGAGGCCGTAAAGCTGCGCTCTGTCAGCAGCATGACGGTGCCTGCACTCGCAGCAGTCACTAGCCCATAACTTAAACAAAAAGTGAGTCCTCGGCGGAGCCAATCAGCTTTGCGCATGTTGATATGTTTCACCACATAATTTAAGTATTTTTGTTCTAACAGATTCAGAAAATTGTTGTGTCTCCAGCAGGTGACAGTTTACGAAAATGTCTCTTGATAACCGGATACGTCATTGGCATGAAAAGACATCACACTGAACCCATGACATTGCACTGACCTGCGGTTAAACAGCTTCTGCGAAAGAACTGTCCGTATGTCTAAAAGCAGCGATCGCAAGAACTGTCCGTATGTCTAAAAGCAGCGATCGCATTTCTCTCTCATACGCGATCGCACCTTTCAAACAACACGCGATCGCACGAGTCTTTGTGCTCTTTAAAGCCATGATCGATAGACGCGATCGCATACAGATTTAGAAAGGTGTCAACAACTCTCCTTTACCGGCTTTTGCGATCGTAATATGCCACTTTACCCCTCACAAATCAGCTCAATAGCCTCTTACAAAAGAGACTCACTGATTGCGGCTTAATCCCGGCTTGCACCATTCCCTTTCACCAAAGTTTAAAAGTCTCTAGGAAATACGTTTAGGGAGAGATTAGCCCTTATAATTCAAAAACTAAATTTTTTAAGTCGGGCTTCAAAACCCAATACGCCTGCGATCGCATCTGCGACTCATCAGGGATTTCATTAAAAGACTAGAACATCCGTTCATACGCTAAAGAACAGGGCTCCTTTTATATTTCGCCCACTTTGATATCTCTCAATTCATTCATTCCAGCGTTACATCCCCTGTAGCGCCAGTTTGATTTATTTAGTGCTCGCTACTCCATCCATATGAATAAACAGTTAGATAACCTCAGCGTTCTCATAACAAAATATTTATTAGTCTTCTATCGACTCAGGCCCGTTCAGCATTCACCTTAAAGATGACTGCGCTAGATGTAGAGAAAAGTTGTTCCTTTATGCGCTACATCTAGTACTCTAGTAAATCCTTAGTGTTATCACTGAGATCGCTAGCGCACTAACACACAGCACCTAAGCGTTAGTCGCGTAGGCAAATCTAATATCAATGGCCCTGCGCCTTCACACCACCGCATCGACTTCAGAGACCCCGCTCTCATCTGAAGCGCTCTGCATCTAGCTCAGCCCAAAACCCGCACCCAGCTACTCACAGACCATCCACTCATAGACCATCCACTCACAGCTCATAAGATTTCGACCTATTTAGGCCCATCTACAGACGGTGTTGCTGACCTTTAGTAACGCCTTGATCCCAACGCCCACACCAAAGAAACCGACGAGGTAAATCTGTGCCCCAGATAAAAGAAGATCTTTGGAACGAAGTCTTAACAAAACTCGAAACCCAGCTCAGCAGCCCAACGTTTGAAACCTGGATCAAACCGACTCGCATTCAGGCACTCTCTGACAACGAGCTGGTTCTACTAACAGATAACCCTTTTGCTCGTAACTGGCTACAAAAGCATTACCTGGGCCAAATTACGAACGTTGCGACAGAAGTACTCGGCCGCGATATTGAAGTTACGGTAACAGTCACCAGTGATACATCGCCCACGCGCGCGCCCAGTGATCGCACTGCGGATGAATCCGACCAACCGACCCCAGCGACTGACACGGAGTCCAAATCTGGTCGCGCTGCCAGCAGCCAGCCAGCACCAGTCGCACCGAACCATTCCGATAGAACCAGCGCAGGTTCCTCTGATCTCAACTCGAAAGCGATCTTTTCGCGCTTTGTCGTCGGCTCTAATAATCGGATGGCCCATGCAGCCGCATTAGCCGTTGCCGAGTCTCCAGGTCGTGAGTTCAATCCGCTGTTTCTCTGTGGCGGTGTAGGACTCGGTAAAACACACCTCATGCAGGCCATCGGTCACTACCGGATGGAAAGTGATAAAAATGCAAAAGTTGCATACGTCACCACCGAAACCTTCACAAACGACTTAATTGCCTCTATTCGCCGCGATACTATGCAACGCTTTCGCGAACAGTATCGTGAGGTAGATGTCATTCTCGTGGACGATATCCAGTTCATTGAAGGCAAGGAATACACCCAAGAAGAGTTCTTCCATACCTTCAATACGCTGCACGAGGCAGGCAAGCAAATTGTGCTGGCCTCAGATCGCCCGCCCAACAAAATTCCTCGCCTGCAAGATCGTCTGTGCTCTCGTTTTTCAATGGGTCTCATTGCCGATATCCAGCCACCCGACTTTGAAACACGGATGGCCATTTTGCAGAAGAAGGCAGAGTACGAACAAGTGCAAATTTCACGGCCTGTGACTGAATATATTGCCTCTTCGTATACATCTAACATCCGGGAGCTAGAAGGGGCTTTAACGCGAGCGATCGCCTATACCTCCATTTCAGGCCTCCCCATGACAGTCGATAACCTTGTCTCTGTGCTTGATCCCCCCGCAGAGAAAGTAGAATGCTCACCCAAAATGGTCATCAAAGCTGTCTCCGATGCCTTCAAAATCTCAGTAGAGGATCTCAAAAGCAACTCCCGACGCCGCGAAATTAGCCAAGCGCGACAGGTCGGCATGTACCTCATGCGACAGCATACAAACCTGAGCCTGCCGAAGGTAGGCGAGCAGTTTGGCGGTAAAGACCACACCACAGTGATGTATAGCTGCGATAAGGTCACACAGACCATCAAGCGCGATTTGAACCTTGCGCAGAAAATTAGAGAAGTCAGCGATCGCATTACCATCGCGTCCAACAACTAAATCCACCCCATCACCGTCAAAGGCAAATGTCAAAAACGAATTGATATAAGCAGATTAAACCTCTCTTAAAAAAGACCCTTAGTTCTATAGAACTAAGGGTCTTTTTGTGTGTATTCGTAGGTGTATTCGCAGCAGCAGCTTGCATGCTTCAATCACATACCGATCAACTCATACCAATCGTGTCCAGTATTGTTCACAGGATCGTTTTCAGCCTGCCTTGTCCACCCCCGTGTATTCACACTTGCCCTCAGCCCAGTCAAATCCATCCCATCCGTCTCCTATCGCTGCTCAGCCCGCTCATAAGAGCAGCAAAACCGAGTAAAGAAACGTGAAAAGTACTCAGGATCTTCCTGTGGAAAACCACCCTATTCCTGTGGAAAACTTGTGCATAACGCCTGAATAACTTGTGGGGCAATGTGGAAAACTTATCCGTCATATCAGGGCCTGTGGAAAAACCCATGACTTTTCCACAGTTTTTCCACAGCTTCGAAACACGCATAATTGAGTAAGGCAAAGGTATCTATGCTTTTTTCCACAATTTCCACAAGCCCTACTACTACTATTTTAAATAGATCTTTTAAAAAGAAAGACCTTAAGAAGTAGAACAAAAAAGTGATTTTTCAAAGCAGAGTGCTTAGTTTCAGCGAGTCTAACGAGGTGATAGTATTGGGCATCTCAGTCTATGTAGGCTATCTTTCAAGGCCGCAAAGCTGACCTCATACATCCCTGCAAGATCGATGAAATTTAGCTGCCCCCAAGCCGAATTCAGCACACAATTCTCCCTCGTTAGCCGCGCGGTTCCTTCACGCCCGAGTAAGCCCGTACTCGGCAATGTTCTGGTCACGGCTAACGCCGATGCACAGCAGGTAACCCTTGTTGGCTTCGATGAAACTCTCGGCATTCAAACCACGTTTGCAGCCCAAGTTGATCAAAGCGGGGCTTTAACACTGCCTGCTAAGCTCCTCGGCGATATTGTGTCTCGGCTGCCTAACGAAGATATTGACATCAGCGAAGATGACGAAGATCCAGTGGTCACGTTGTCTTGTTCTGCAGGGCGCTATCAAGTACGAGGGTTGAGCGCCGAAGACTACCCTCAACTGCCCAAAATAGACAATGTAGAGCCCGTTGAGATTTCAGCCGATGCATTGATTGAGGGATTGAAAGGGGCCTTATTTGCAACGAGCTCTGATGAAACTAAGCAAGTGCTCACAGGTGTGCATCTCACTGCCGATGCAGAGAGCCTAGAATTTGCGGCGACAGACGGTCACCGTTTAGCAGTCGTGACAACCGTCGAAGAGTCGAGCGCGTCATCGGCGCTTGAAATGAAGGTTACTATTCCAGGTAAGGCCTTACGGGAACTAGAGCGTATCCTTCAGATGTATTCGAGTAATGAGCCGGTCGCATTTCAGCTAGATCCAACGCAAGTTGTTTTTGACCTGGGTCAGCAGCGCATTACTACCCGCTTACTAGATGGTCAGTATCCTAACTATCGTCAGCTGATTCCTAAGCAATTCGAACGTCAGCTCACGGTAGATAGAAAGCAGCTGGTGTCCTCGTTAGAACGAATTGCAGTGATGGCAGATCAGCGCAATAACATCGTTAAACTTTCGATTACGAATGAAACGCAGTCTTTAGCGCTTTCTGTCGAAGCACAAGAAGTGGGCAGTGGTTTAGAAAACCTACCTGCTCAAATTACAGGCGAAGACTTAGATATTGCTTTCAACGTTCGTTACCTTTTAGAAGGTTTGAAAGCCTTGCCTTCTTCTGAAGTACAGGTGCAATGCAATACGGCCACTAGCCCCTCTGTTTTAACGCCTTTAGGTGGCGCGAAAATGACTTACCTGGTGATGCCGGTTCAAATTCGGACTTAACTTTCCTTTCGGATTTAACTTCCCTACTTCTGTCAGAAGGCTTGAGCATCACATCAAGTATATTCAAACCTCATACTAGCTATGCAATCTGGGCAATCTATCTATGGTTGATTGTTCCTCATTTTTGAAAGGTGTTGTATGGATTTGGCTTTAGCTGCTTTGATGTTTGGTACTGTGCTGGTGGTATTTAGCAAAGAAGTTCTAAATAGTTAGCATCGGTGTGATCGCTGTTGTAAGTTCATTTAGTTTTGGCCTCTTGATAAAAAGTGCTGTCTGAAAACAAGCAACGTAATTCAAAGTGCATATTGCATCCGTTGATTGCTATATCTCTTTGAATATTGCGATATAAACATTGGCTACGCTTTGTGGTGAATTGGGTGGTTGAAATAACTGCCTATGCGTGAACTGTAGTAGAAACGATACAAAAAGCCGCTAGACAATAAAAGTTTGTCTAGCGGCTTTTTGTATCGTTTAAGTGTTCTTCAGCTGTGCTGTGTTTGGTGTCGGGTGAGCAAAGCTGTCCTATGCGTCTGTGGCGAGCTTTTTCCCAAAGAAGTCTATCCGGTAGTCCGTAATTTTCATCCCGGTTTGCGCTTCTATGTGAGCGATAAATTCAGGCGGCAGACTGACCTGGATGTCCATGATTTTCTGGGTATCCAGGCAAATAACATGACTATGAGGTGCACTTGAATGGCCATATAGTCGGCCATCTGAGCGCTCCACACATTCAATGATGCCTTGTTCGGAAAGGGCTTCTAGGTTTTGATAGACCGAGGTGTGCCCAATTTCTCTTCCCTGACGGTTGAGCTGATCATAAATATCACGGGCGGAGAGATGCTCTTGCTGATGCCAAAGCAATTCCAGAATGTATCTGCGCTGGCGACTTAGCCGCATTCCTAATGATTGACACCGTTCAATCGCATCATCTAACGATTGAATCGGCGATGCATTGTCTGCTGAAGCGTCAGCCGATTCAGCGGCTGGGGTTTGCGTAGTCATGACGTAGAAACCATTGGTTTGCCTAAGCCGTAGTCAGTCCTACTTTAGCTTGAACTGAAATGAATTGTCTATTTTGCTATTGCGGCCGGACAATTTTATCTTCAGTGCGTAATAGCGACTGATGAGAGGATCGGTCTGTGATTTGTTCGCTGTCGCTACGGGCAGATGGACTGAAGGTGAGTGCTTCTCCAGTCTCTCGCTCTAAGATGCCGTCTAAGAGTTTATCTAGCGTAGGTTTAGGGCTTAGTTCATTACTAGAGGTATGGGCTGCGTTAAGTCTCTCTTCTGGGATTGTCTCTCTATTTGTCAGCGTTTCGTTCGTTTCACTGTCGTTGTCACTGGGTGTAATGGTTTCTGTGCCAAGTGTAGGTGTTGGCGTGGTTAGAGCGTTGTTCGTGGCTAGAGCGTTATGCGTAATTGTGTTGGTTGTGATGAGAGGTTCTTGTGGTGCTGAGGCAAAGCTCAGGGCGATCGCTGGCTGGTCTGTGAACGTAGCCTGGCTCATTACTGTCGTTGCCATTCCCGTCGCTTTAATTTCCGTCGTTGCAGGCTCAGAACTATCTACTGTCGATGTATCTTCTGTCTCTGTGGCAGAAGATACATCGACATTTGGACTCTCCTGAGGGGATTCAATATTGCGATCGCCTACTTTAGAAATGGATGGTGTTTCAGATGGCGTAACTGCTAGATTCTCTGAGTTATTTTTCTGGGATGAGGCAGATGGTAAATCAAAGGTAACGGCGACTTCGGTTAAGCCATCTTCAATCATATTGAGTTCTGCAGCAGAGATATTACGAGCCGCTAGCTTAAACTCTTCTGAAACACTACCGAAGGAAGTTGCGGGTGTGGTGTGGTCTAAGTTGGCACCTGGTAAGGGCGTTTGTTCTAAGCCTGAACCTTCTAAGTGAATGCTATCTAGGCTCGCTAGGGTTAGCTCGATGTGATCACCCTGTTCGTAAGCTCGTAGTGCTTTATCAATAGCGGCCATGCGGCGTTCTTGGTCTTTACTAATGCTGTGTAGGTTATTGCCTAATCCTGGTGCATTCCAAGTTTGAGTATTCGGGTCTATGTATGCGCGAACTCTTGCCCAGGCGATCGCCTCCTCTCCCTTGAGCTGTAACCGATAGGCCTGAGCTAATCTATCCACATACCCACCTTCACCTAGCGCTGCCAGTGGAGCTTGGTTAGCAAGGTCTAAGCCGTTCAATTTTTCTTGTAGTGAGAGCTGTAGGCCCCGCTGCGAAGCTTGTTGCTGTAGCTGAATTCCCTGCGACTTTAGCCGTCTTAGCTGTTTTTCATCAGCATCTTCAGGGCTACTCGCTTCATGCTGATAAGAGAAAGTCCCCAGATTCCATACGCCATTTCCTGGATCTGTATGTCCATAGTATGCTTTCGTGCGTTGGCCGCTCCAGTGGCGTGTGCCTTCTGCGCTCCCTACTGTGTGAGCCACCAAAGACTTAGATCCTCCAGCAAAGATCCAGTCATCTAGTTCCACTGTTTGATGAGTAGTGTCCTTTAAATTGAGTGGCTTTTTCTCAGTAAGATGCTGCTCAGGAAGACTGAGTGTGCTTTGCAGAAACCGAATGCCAATGTCGTTCTGTGCTTTTGGCTGGCTGGCTGGCTGCTGTAAGTTTGTCGCTTCGGCGATTTGAGTACGCCTATGCGCAGAATCATCTGAGATTTCTCTCAATGTTTCTGTGGGTCGAGATAACGTTGTCAGAGATATTTCCGGTTTAACAGGAGAGACTTCTTTCTTTTCTGTTATTGCTGGTAAAGAAACAGGTTGAGAAACAACGCTTTCTGCATCAGCTACTTCCTCAATTGGCGGTAGTGCGAAACTGAGTTCTAAACGACTATTTTCAGCTTTTGCAACACTTGTCCAGCTAACTAAGGTCACAAGAATACTGATGGCAAAAAGGAGTGGTGATTTCAGCATTTTTCAGTGGGCAGTGATGTAACTTAAAAATGAGTACGAATAGATGAAAAGAAAATTTTTTTGAGAAGGCAATGTCGAGTTTCAGTCATTTGAGAGAACGCTTCTAAATGGTTTCTCTCAGCGTTTTCTAGGTTCCTAGAACTTTCTCTAAAACGGCCCGAGCGGGTTCCACAATAATCCATGTGCCGTCTGGTTGCCGGCGCAGCGTTGCAAAGCTAAGATAATCGCCTTTCCCTATGACTTTCCCTGCCTGGACTTCTCCAAACTTAAAGCTTTTTAGCCCGCATAATCGAAAGAGGTAGGCGGGAATCTCAGGCGTAGAATAGAGGGCACAATTCTCTGATTCACTTGGTGTTAATTCCCCATCAAAAGGGGCTTGTATCTTTGTATTTTTCAAGTGAAGTGAGATATCACCTAAGCTTCCTGCAACAACGCTACCTGAAATCGTATCACCAGGATTAAGCGCCCACTGTTGCTGTAAAGTAATTGATTTGACAGCAGGGGTTGCTTTCGCCCCGCAACCTTGGAGAGCAAGTGCACTAAGCAACAAACATATGATGCTTCGCCCGCGTTTTTTTAGGTTAAATAACAACATAGATGGCAACAATATAAAAAGAGAATGCATAGATCAAAAGGGGTTAGTGCTTGAAACGATATCCGGCATATTCTTCGTTTTCGTATAAGACAACGAGCGTTGTTTCTGGATCAAAGGCTAAGGGATACGCTTCGCGGACGGCGTCTACACCAGCTCTGATTTGTAGTGTAGACAGCTGGCAGTAAGGTTCTTTCACAATTTGACGAACGCGGGCTTTGCTATCGCGCTCAGGAATTGCTAAGAGCTGAAGCAGTTGCTCACGTGAGAGTTGAGCTGTTTCTGTAACAGTGCCTTCGCAGGTTTTGGCTAAAGTCTCCGTGGCCTTCCCTTGACTCAGCGTGTTAGGGAGTAAGCCAGAAGGTGATAAGAGCGCTTTGGCACTGCTGAAATCTACTAATAGAGCAATGAGAGAAAACATGAGACCGCCTGCTAGTAAAGGTTTAATGAGCGGTTTGATGGGATTGCGAACGGGACTAACAACGGCCATGTATCTGACTTTCTCCAAATGAACAGTTCAGGAATCAACAGAAAAATTAAACGCTAGTACAACTTTGATATCCAGAAAGCGCTACCCCTAGCGAAAAAGACTGG
Source organism: Phormidesmis sp. (assembly GCA_045110585.1). Lineage (GTDB taxonomy): Bacteria > Cyanobacteriota > Cyanobacteriia > Phormidesmidales > Phormidesmidaceae > Phormidesmis. Next base: position 83,036 of record JBGCGG010000022.1, read on the forward strand.
CAAGCAATAATCCTGCCATTGCAATGCACAGGCGATATATCAAGTTGTAGTTCTCAGATCTGGCAATGACGACTCTGTAGAGTGCAAACGTGATTGCGCTAGCGAGTGTAATTACGAATAGGGTTTGAACAATGGGATAGCTGAGCGCAATGGTTTGAATAATGATGCGGGCGATCGCAGCGCCGCTGAACCAAATAGTGCCATCTAACCAGGAAAACGGGTGACTGTTTCCATGCTTGCTAGGGCCAGAAAATATAAAGTCCGCGTCAGTATGGGAGATCCTGCCTTCGTGATCAACAAAGCCTTCTACGGTGCTGTGCGTACTAACATTATTGAATAGATCGATGCCTTCTGATACGACACTATTTGAGATAACCCTATTAGTTTCAACCGTCTGGCGCTTTCTCTCTTGATTCGAGCCTAAAAGATAGAGCACTTTATCAATCGTATTCCCTAAAGATTTTTGTAAGCGGTTCTTTCTAGGACGTGTTGTTGAAATAGGCTCGCCTGGGTTGTTTATAGAACTACGAGTGGGGGAGGTTTCTTCTGCATAGATGTTTCTTATAGCGCTATCTTTATGGGCGCGGCGCAGCGGTGGCAGCGGCTGAGAGAAGAGTGTACTAGGCGGCTCTTGGTTGAAAGAGACGTTATCTGTTTGGTTTGTTGTTGTCTGCTGTTGACGGTTGCGTAGAGCGTGAGCGGTATCAATTGCGTCTTGCTCTGCTTGCTGAAAATCTACCGTGATGTAGGAAAGCGTAAAGGTGCCTTGCGAGTCTCTATCAATATGTGGAACTGCGACAGAAGGATAGTGCTCTAAAAATTCAGTAATGATAGCTAGCTGCGAATGGTTTTGTATGCCTTGGCGGCGTAACCCAATGGATGCTTGTTGTGCAGAGCGTTTGAGCGCCAAAATATTTTCGGCTTGCTTTTGAGACTGTTCGTTAATAAGGTTGGCCTGCACTTCTAATCGATATAGCTCTTGAGCCATGAGATTGTCGATACGGGCACTAGCCGACTCTCCTCCGCGCGATCGCTGCTTTAGTGTTTCAATGGCGATTTCCTGAGGGCTTTTGTTTTGTGAGCCATGTGGCTGCCTGCTTTGCTGAGTTGCATGGCTCTCTTCAAGATCTATATTGTCAGCATGTGTTGGGTTATGGTGCTCCTGTCCTGAGCGATGCGACGTTTGACCTGTAAGGCCATGGTCGTTTGAGGCCCAAGGCAGCGATAGCGTCTCAGCAGCTTGTGGTTCTGCCTGCAAAGACTGTAGCTTTTCTCGAATAGCTTGGAGTTCCATGTCGGTCTGTTTCATATCTCTAACTACAGATCTAGAGGCAAAGCCAATAGTCAGAGCTGCTGAGTGCTTCTTTATAATACAAGTGTACTATAAAGGGCTGAGAAATCAAGGGGGTAATCCAAAAATATTGATTAGCGGCAGTGGTGTTCTATGTGTCCGTATTCGTACGGAGATGCAATAGATGCAGTCGCTACGGCGATTTTGGGTGGTAGGGAAGCGACAGAGAACTACGATGAAAATAATTCATTTGTACTAAATATAGTAGTGCATTAATAGAATATTAGTAGTACATACGACCTACACTTGCTTTATCTATCCATCAAAAGTGATTTATTGTTTGTGAGGGTTCTCCATCTGCTTCTGAAACCGCTTAAAATGAACGACTAATAGGCGGTGCATGAGTATTACTTGGCGATCGCTCTAACTAAGTTTTCATGACTCTCACAGAAAAACGATAGGGAAATCTAATAAAGGATTTAGGCAATATCAAGCAATGGCAGGCACCATAGGGCTTCTGTCCTAGCTAGTGTGAGAGCGTATTTTGAGGAGATCAATTTCTGCAATGGTCAGAGCGGATGGCCCATTTTTTGAACGTATATCTCAGTTATGGGATGATTCGACCTCTAAGCTATGGTCTAATCGACAGGCTCGTGAGCACATCAGCGATCGGCGGCGTCCAGAGCGCCCCCACTACGGCCATACCCATCAAGATCACCATCGGCATGGTGAGGCCAACAATCCCATCTATCACACCGCAATGGCTGTGCTTTTGTCTGGCCAAGTCATGCATCGCCTCCTTAGAGGCCGATATGGTCAGCGGCAAATTATGGATCATCTGATGTGCGCAGGCCCCCGTTGCTTAGCCTCGGTAATGCTTACAAATAGCTGTGCAGGTGCTATTTTTGCTATTCAGTCAGCCCGTGAAATGGCACGCTTTGGCTCCATTGGTACGTTGGGAAGTGTGTTTGCCGCTGCTTATTGCCGTGAGCTAGCACCGCTGCTAACAGCTGGTGTCCTTGCCTGTCAGGTGGGTTCTGCCTTTGCTGCTGAAATTGCTGCTATGAAGCTGACTCAGCAAATTGATGCGCTGAAGATGCTACGCACTGATCCCATTGATTATTTAGTGATGCCCCGTGTCGTCGCCTGTGCGATTATGCTGCCAATTTTGACGACGCTTGCGTTGTTTTGTGGTGTGGCATCGGGTGGTTTAGTCACCACTAGCGTATACGAGCTGTCCATGGGGTCTTTTTTATATGGATTGCGCAGCTATTTAAGTGTGACAGATGTGTTGTTTGTGATCGCAAAAGCATCGCTGTTTGGCGGGGTGATTGCTGTGGTGAGCTGTAGCCGTGGACTCACGGCTGCTCGGCATGGCCGGGGTGTCGGTGAGTCTGCTACAGCGGCAGTGGTCACTGCTTGGGTGGCTTTATTTGCAATTGATATGGTGATTGCTGGGTTTAACCTATTCAAAATGATGAACTAACGGCGACTGTAATAGAGGTTAGGGCGTATGTGAAATAGTCACATACGCTTCTTTAATTTTTAGTTCTGCAGTACTAAAAATTAGCATTTATTATTCTTTCCGTATGCCTTTGTCATCTGCTCGTCATAGCAAAGTCATTTACTTATCTCACCATGAGGGCAGGAGTGATAGCTCCTCACACCTTGCGCCCGGTATTGCTCAGTTTTGGCTCTGTAGCAGTACCGGTTTTCTTTTGTCATGCTTCTACTCCGTCGATGTGGTGTTTGGCTTGCATGACACCACATGTCGTCATGCCTATTAGTTTTATGCCTACACAATGACCGGTTCAGCTTTCAAACTGCTGTGCGTGGAACTGGGCATAACGTCCGCCTTGTGTTAGCAATTCAGTATGAGTGCCCGACTCTATAATCTGACCATTTTCTAAAAAGATGATTCTATCTGCTTGCCTCACGGTGCTCAGCCGGTGGGCAATGATGAATACGGTTCTGTTTTTCATGGCTCTTTCTAGGGCTTCTTGTACCAGTGCTTCTGATTCTGGATCAAGCGCGCTGGTGGCTTCATCCAAAATCAGAATGCGAGGGTTGAGAAGAATCGCCCGGGCGATCGCAATTCTCTGCCTTTGTCCGCCCGAGAAGTTATTACCGCGTTCCGTCACCCAGGTGTGGTATCCCTGCGAAAACTGACTGATAAAGCTATGGGCGTTAGCTACTTTAGCCGCTGCTTCAATAGCCGCGTAGTCTAGCGCTGCTTGCCCGTACGCAATATTTTGTGCCACCGTTCCCGAAAACAGCGTGGTTTCTTGAGGCACAATGCCAATTTGTTGCCGTAAGCTGCGGATAGTAGTGGTTTTAATGTCAATGCCATCCACTAAGATGCTGCCCACTTGCGGATCATAAAAGCGAGCGAGTAAGTTCACGATGGTTGTTTTCCCCGCGCCCGAAGGCCCCACTAACGCCACCACTTCACCTGGCTGAACCTTTAAATCCAGCGCGTTTAAGATCATTGCATCACCGTACCCAAAGCTAACGTTTTGGTAGTTTACTTGGCCGGTAATGGCTGGTAGCGGTTTTGCATTGGGGGCTTCTTGTAGCGATGGCTGTAAGTTCATCAGCTCAAACACCCGTTCAGTTGAAGCTTCTGTTTGTTTATAGAGGTTGTAGTGCTGCGTAGCTAAATCGATGGGTGAAATGAGCAATGCGACGGCTGTGAGAAAAGCGACAAAATTCTCAGGGGTGAGGTTGCCCAATGAGATTTGCCAAGCACCCACCAAAAACAGCAGCATGATGCTGACGGCTTGTAAAAAGCCAACGACTGGAAACTGAATAGCCGTCAAATGTTCTGCTTTATATTTGGCATCCCGATTGCGTTTTGCTTCTTGCGCAAACCTCTCGACTTCATAATCTTGTGCAGCAAACGCCTGCACGATTCGGATACTGCCAAACACCTCTGTGAGTAATGAAGACAGATTAGAAATTTCACTTTGACTCTTGCGCGAGAGCACTAGCAGCCGTTGCCCAAAAAATCCGATGAGTAGTGCCATCAGCGGCGCCACAATGACACCCGTTAATGAAAGCTGCCAGTTGAGATACAGAATGTATCCGGTCAGCACAATGATTTGCAGCACACAGGAGATAAACTGCTGAGACATTTTGGTGATCACTTCACCCATGCGCTCTGTATCTTCAGTCAGTCTATACGTGAGATCGCCTGTTTGTGCTGTTGCAAAGTAATCAATTCCTAGCTGATGGAGATTAGCATAGACTCTTTTTCGCACGGCCAAAACTACATTCTGAGAGGCTTCAATAGCACCTACTCGTTCACCGTACAAAAAGATATTCTGCACCGTAAAATCAACAATTGCTAACCCAAGCCAGTAGGCTGTTTGGCGCACATCACCTTGTCCAATCGCGCTCGTGGCCTCTTTGGCCAAATACGGCAAAATTGGCACCGTAATGACATATCCCAGCACACACAACAGCGTTCGAGAAAACGTTGGCCACTCTTTCTTTAAAAAAGGAGATAAATGCCGGTAGCTAGATTGTTTCTTAACGGTGCTTTTCACAAGTTGTTCATCTTTACGTATTGTCCATAGTCATACACACCGATGAGACCACGCTATTCTCTTTACCTAAAATAAAATGCTTCCAAATAGCGCCCTTGTCTCGGCAAGGCTTTGCATACTTAAGCCGTTACGGTTGAGTTTTCTCCAAGGCTCATCGCCTCATCCATGTGTGTCAAAATCAAGTTTGCAATCCTGGCTGACGCTCCAAACGGGCCAAATTTTGCGAGTCCGTTTTCTACGCACTGCTGTAAATACGCTTCGTCTTCAATTGTTCTCACCACACATTGTGCGGCCTCTCTCAAAATCTCATCATCAGCTGCTTTTTTGCCAATGGTCTGTGCAGATAGCCCGAGCAAACGATCTTGCGCTTCTGCAAAGGCATAGGTGAACTGCGGCCCTTCCCCAGCAATTTGCACAATGGGCTTCCCAATGGCCATTGCTTGGTCTACGGCTAGCCCTGCCATGCCCACAACCAGCGTTGTGCGGCAGGCAATGTCACTAAAGGCATCGCTGTAGCAGCCAATTTCGACTGGCGCTTGGTCGTTAACTGTTGAAGCAGTGTCTGTGCCATAACGTAGTGTGGCCCAAGGGGTTCCATCTGCTCTTTCGTGGTGGTCAATTTGCCAGCCCTCTTCCGCTGCGATCGTGTCTATTTCTGCCATCACACTAGGGACGAGTGCTGCACGAAATTTAAGCCTAGAGTTGAGCTGCGCTGCATACCGAGCCACCTTCATCTCTAGCTTAAAATTTCGAACAGCTTCAGCGGTTCGTGATCCTGGTAGCAGCGCTACCATTTTGTCATCGTCTGCTAGCTGAATGTCTTTACCCGCAGGCTTAAGTCTATCTAGGGATGGGATGCCGCCAAAGGTCACTTTTTCTAGGCCCTGCTTACGCAAATCTTGTGCGGTGTAAGCATCTCTAGTGGCAACGGCTTTGCACCGAGAAGATTTCAGGATTTGCCATAGAATCAAATCCATATTTAATTTGCCTTCGTATATGGCCGAGAGTGGCGAAATAAAGGAGACAAATGGTTTGCCGCTGAGTAGGGCAAAGGCTTGTCCGATGGTGTCACCCGTTGCGGCAACAAAATCGACCTGATCGACATATGCTTTCATGGCTTGGTATTGCTTCCAAGTCATGGTTAAGAGTCCAGCTCGGATGTCGTCGATGAGTCGTAACCGGTTCATGTAGGTAAAGCCGCCGGACGGAAGGGTGTAGGTGGGCCCGACGATGGGGACGTTGATTTTCCGGTAAGCGTTGCCTTCTCCCACAATGGGGAGAGCTTTGATGTCTAGCTCGGGGCGAATGGCGCGGAGCGTACGGATAATGTGCGAGGAGTGATTATCTTCGCCGTGGCCGTTGCTGATGTAGAGGAGTTTTTGCGCCATAGGTCGATCAATATGCTGCCTGGTAGACATGCACTGAGGAAGTGAGTTTGTATGACGAGCGAGCGACAAACTCCAACTATCGTACACCGCATGAGGGTGCGTCCTCGGGTGCGGTTGCCTCCTCCTAGATGGCGTGGCAACTGCTACAGGGGGGGTTGTCAATTTGGGGGGCAAATGCGTAGCTTTGGGGAAAGCTAGTTTCAATTCTTTTTGTTTTAAGTATTTTAGGTAAGTATTTTGGGTAGCTGCATTTCTATGGACACTCTTCCACGCTTTCCTCAGGCGCTGCGCCGTTGTTCTAGTCGGTGTTCGCTGGGGCTACTAAGTCTTTGGGTGGCAATAGCGGCTATGCCGATGAGTATGGGGAGATCCGCGATCGCTCAATCTCCCGTTGTGGACGCTGATGAAACCGTAGAATGCGAAATCCTAATTGTTGGCGGTGGTCTGTCGGGTACTTCTACAGCTTATGAAAGCTTGCTCGCAGGGCGCGATGTCTGCATGACTGAGCTAACCGATTGGGTGGGCGGCCAAATTTCTTCTCAGGGGACGTCCGCATTAGATGAAGCTAAAATGCAGCGATCGCTCCTCTTCTATGCCGAAGGCTATAAAAACCTGAGGCAGCGCATTGAAAAAATGTACGGCGAACTGAACCCTGGAGGCTGTTGGGTGAGCGTCTCGTGCTTTTTGCCGGTCGATGCTAACAACATTCTCATGGATATGCTGCAAGAGGCTGCCAGAGAAGGTGGCGGCGAGCTCAAGTGGTTTCCCTCTACCGTGCTTAAAGAGCTAGATCTCAGCGCAGATGGTCGGATGATTGATGGCGCGATCGCTATTCAACACACCCCAGCACCTGGTGCACCGCCCATCAATACACGTCTGCTCTCTGAGACTTTAATTGATAGCTACCAGTACGAAGATTCTGAGCAGTTCACCAAGAAAATTATTCAGTTTACCCCTCCCAGCAACTCAGCGCCGGAAAGTCCAGCTGATTGGTATGTCGTTGAGGCTACAGAAACTGGTGAAGTGATTGCACTGTCAGGTGTGCCCTATCGCTTAGGGCTAGATCCACGCTCCTATCTCAACCCATCTTCCCCGACTGAAACGGGTGATCAATATTGTGTGCAAGGCTTTACCTATACCTTTGGTATGGAACGCACTGCCGAACCCCAACCTCAACCTGAGCCAGACTATTACCAGCAGTACGCACCCTACTTTAGCTACGAACGTCCTCGTGATAATAACGACTACTTTGACTATGTCTTTACCTATCGCCGTATTGCTGCGCCCGATCCACGGCCAGAAGGCAGACAATTCGGCGTCTCTAAAGTCGCTCCTGGCGATATTTCAATGCAGAACTGGACATGGGGGAATGACTACCGGCCAGGAACCTTTAACGACAACTTGATATATAGTCCGGCGCAGCTAGCGCTCAATGGGCAATTAGAGCCAGGTGGTTGGCTAGGGGGATTGCGCGTGGATACTCTCCGCAAAGGCGAAGAAAATGCCTATGCCTACTACCATTGGCTGGTTGCTGGCAACACTGATTCTCAGTTGGGCTCAGATGTCAAAGTGCCAAACCCTAACCATGTATTTGTTTCTGGTTTAGATGCGCCGATGGGCACAGCTCATGGCTTATCCAAGTATCCATACATCCGTGAAGCGCGCCGCATTATAGGACGCCCTGCCTATGGCCATGAAGATGGCTTTATGGTGAATGAAATTGATATTTCTCGGGCAGATTACCGTCAGGACTACTATCAAGAAACACTGGGCGATCGCCGCTACCTTCAACTTTGGCAAGCCCTTGCCGGACTGCAAACCCTAGAAGTTCTCGATGAAGACACGCCTGCTGCTGATATCGGTCGCCGTACCCGCTCTACCATTTATCCTGATTCTGTAGGCATTGCTCAATACGCAATCGATTTTCATCCTTGTCTCACCCAGTCTCCAGCGGAAACGCCTGGCAACACTGAATATGAAAATATTCGCAAAGCTCATGGCCAAGCCTATCCTGGTCAAATTCCGTTACGCGCCATGATTCCACAGAAAATAGATAATCTTTTGATTGCTGGAAAAACAATCGCCACGAGCAATATTGCAGCCGCAGCTTACCGTGTTCATTCCTTTGAGTGGTCAGTCGGTGCAGCGGCGGGCACAACTCTTGACTTTGCCCTAGATAATAGCGTCTTGCCCTACGAACTCGTTGATGATTTACCTTCTCGCGAGCCGCTTTTAGAGCAGCTGCAGCGTCGTCTCAATGACAACGGTAATCCTATTGCGTTCCCGAATACGTCTATCTTTAATACCGATTGGGAAGATTGGCGCGTTTGGTAAAGCGCGATCGCATAATCCATTTGTCCTATTAGTTTAGGACACTATTACCCACTGAAACCTCTGTCACTGAAACCTCTGTAGGACAACAGCTCATATGACTAGCCAAGTGCGAATGCATCCGTACTTGGCATCATCGTCTTAGCTGCAGAGCATGTAGCCAAGGCGATGATGCCAAGTACCTTCTTGCTTTGAAGTTCCACCACTCTGGAAGCGCTCGCAAACGGTGGATTGTCGTCGTCGTTTGCGAGCCACCTAGTCCATGACAATTCATCGTTTGGCGATTTACCAGGGGTTGCCAATCATCGTAAAGGCCGACCAATAAAACGGATGGGAGAAATCCCATTGGCCACTTTCTGAAAGTTCCGGAATGGTCACGATGCTCTCGCCATTTGGCCCATATATATTTCCATAATCAATCCCAACTTCGCCGCTGATGAGAGTGATTTGCGCTTGACGCAGGGCTTCTGAACGTACCGGCGATTGCTGTAGCCCTGCATAAAATTGTGACATAAAACCTAGAGTGCCTTCATCATTGACGGGCCATAAGCTGGCCAAGGCCGATGATGATCCAGCGTTCACGGCAAATCCCGCAAATCCATACTCAGAATTATGATCGCCGATTGCTGTATTACAAGCGCTCAAAATAATTAAACCAATCTCTGCGTTGCTCAGTCCCAGCTGAGACACATCGCTCAAAGCCAGCCGTTCATCCCACATCTGAATATAAGAACTATCCAAATCATCTGCCTCAAAGTTGGCATGAGTCGCCAAATGAACGATGCCATAATCTTCTGCTTGGATTTGCGACTGCAAGTTTTTGAGGATAAAGTCCTCATTCAAAAACGCATCACCTTCCCATAGTTGTTCTGTAATCAGCGAGACCTCTTTGTCTACTGCTGGTAAGTCGGGCTGATCTTCAAATTCAGAAGCACCCATGGCCAATACACTAGCGTCTCTAAAGTCTCTGACCTGCTCGCGCTGGTTGTCAAAATTTGTCAGGCTGAAAGTCGGTAATATGCCTAGGCTGTAATTCTCTACCAGGTAGCGATCGCCATCGTGCAGGGCCGCTATGGGCATTGTTCTCAGTCCCGTATCCATCACAAATCCCAAACTTTCAACACGTTCCTGTTCTAAAGCTTCTTCAATAGGTGACATGATCCAGTCGTAGAGCTGCTGTGCCGGTTGCAGATACTGTTGTTTCGCAGAGAATTGGCTAGTCGTCTGACGGCGCAAATTTTGCGTAGTCTCGTCCACTTGCTCCCGGGTGATTCCCCATTGACGATGCCGAGTAGGTTGCCCCTCTTGGGTAATGAGCATAATTTCTAGCTGATCATCATGACTGGCTTCCCGCTTTTCAGACAGAACTGCTGTTTCTGACGCCGCATCGGGCATAAAGTATACATACACTAAGGCTGGGATAACGCCACTTGTTTGCGCTACTTCTTTTAGTTTGTCTTGCGCTTGGCCTAAGGTCGAAGTTGCATTTAAGCTACTCGTTTCATTGCGCGAAAAATAATGCGAGAATTCTTGTCCAATACTGTTTTCTACAACATCAAATATTTTCTCTTCTTCCGCGTTCGACGTCGTAGGTAAATCAACAACTTCAGGAAGATCGAGTGAAGCACTAAGCGCTAATAATTGATGTTGTTCTACCGTGGTAGGTTGTTCTAAATCTACGAAGTTTTCGGTTGGTGCTGGTGCTGGTGCCATCTGAGGTGCCTCCATCTCACGATCTTCTGGTATCAGATCCGTAGGGGGCGTAGGAACCGCTAGACCTCTATTAATTAATTCAATATTGGCTTGGCTATAGCTGCCGATAAACTTTCCTGAATCCAACAAGGTTTGTCCAGTAGTTATTGTCCCTGCTGTGCTATTTCGCGCGTTGCGCTCTCCAACTGTAAAAGCCTCTGCATCCGCATCTTCATTTCCAAATGTAATTCGGATGCTGCCCTGGTCACTCTCTGCGCCTGCTGTAGAAATACTACCAGTTGCAGTGAAAGTATCCGATGTGGAAATGTCAATTCGTCTCGTGGTGTTATCTTTGCCTGCACCCTCTGCCTCAATAGAGTTAATCTCAATACTGCCAGGGCTAGAAAGTGTGACACGGCCAGCCCTGCCGCCTGCGGTAGTGACAGATGTAACAAGGTTGCCGGTTGTAATTGTTCCATTTGCTGCCGTCAGCTCTATGCTGCCGCTGCCAGAGTCCCCTATCGTACTGACATCTCCTAACTGAATACTCTCTTGAGCGCTAGCCTGAATATTACCTCCTCTACTTTCCACTAAATCACCAAAAAGACTTGAATCCGTCGATAGGGTCAAATCACCTTCGCTAATGAGAACTCGTCTACCAGTTGTATCTATAGACCCTTGAGAAACTAACGAAACCGAATCTTGGAACTGTACATCGCCACCTAAGGAAATCTCGCTCGTTATTTCGCTATCTCCAAAAATGATTTCAATGAAACCATCTTGTAGCGCGGCCAACTCTCCATCGGTGATGTTTAATTTTTCGGGAGAGAACTGATCGTTACCACCTATCTCTAGGGCAACACCTTCTGTTTGAGGACGAATGTTGAGCCTACCACTACCTGAAACTGCTCCGTTTTGATTGTCTCCCGCACCATTTCCATGCCCGATATTAATATCATTGCCAATCAGCGTTAAGTTACTATCCCCGCTACTAATTGAGCCGGTAATTTGAGAATTAGCTTGCGAAAATAAAATCTCTACTTCTCCAGCACTTGTGCTACTGTCTTCAGCATTATTTTCTATATGCTGGATCTCACGAAAATTGAGTATATTCCCTGTCTGCTCTAACGTTCCTTGGTCTACACCTGTAATATTCCAGGTGGAAGTTTCACCGTTAAAGATTAGTCGATTATTAGACTTACCTCCTCCGGCATTGCTACCGCCGACTATGCTTATTTCAGGTGTAATCTGCTCTACGTGAAATGTGTTGTCACCCTCATCTCCATCAAAAATCTCAAAACTAGAGATTTCAATGCCATTTACTCTGGTATCGTTACCAAGCACAAAGGTGTCATTTTCATCCGAGCCAATCAGCCGATCAGCGTTAGATACACTCCCGAAAATGCGTTCGATACTTGAAAAACTGTTGAGTCCTGTACTCGTTCCATCTAGATCGACAGCAACGTCTGATACGTAACTGCTGTAATCTAACGTATCGATTCCGTTACCACCCACAATATTAGAAAATTTATCAAATGTAAGAAGGCCATTGAGAGAACCTTGCCCTTGTCCGCTAATTTGCCATTGGTTGTTTCTGTTTTCTCCTTGTAGTGTATTTTCTGTGGATTCAGAGCCTACTATTCTCTGAATCCTGTTTATTGCTAGGTTTTTAAGATCAACTGTGAGTGGCGATGTTGAAAAGTTTTCGTAGTTAAGTGTGTTGAAACCGTCGCCGCCAGAGAGACTGTTTAAGTCATCTATACTGACGCCAGCACTCGGCTTGAACACATCATTACCAGTTCCGCCTTCAATATTTTCAATGTCAAAAAATTGAATATTAGTTTCAGCAATGCTGCCATCTCCATCACCCTGCAAAATATACGTCAGTTCTCTGGTTGATACATTGGGGCCTATAAGACGATCACCGCCTAATACATCAATATTTTCAGCTGTTGTTAGACTACTTTCAGCTAAGGAAATTGTTCCTGTTCCAGATCTATCTAAATTCCCAAATTCAATTCTATTTTCGATTTTGTTCAACGCTGATGCATCTATATTCAGTGCATTGCCTGCACCGTCAAAGCCAATATTGATGTCTTGCGATGCTGTAAACGGACTAAAGCGAACTAGTTCACCAGCAACTCTATCACCGGTCAGTGTAATGCTGTCTCCACTAAGTAAAATCTCACCTGATGTATTGTCGGTACTGGTTGCCAGTATGCTGCCGACGCTAATGCTGCGATCGCCTTCTAAAGTAACTGATCCAGCATTGCCTGCATTATTGCTATGTGATTGAGTATCTACGTCTGTAATGCTAATCGAATCAGCATAACTTTCTATATTTCCGCTATTGCCAGAAATATTATTGCCTGCATGAGACGATGTATCTATATGACCCGTAATGATGATAGAGCTGTTGAGATCTGCCTCAACAGCTCTGCCCATATCTATCAAAACATTGCCGCCATTACCGGCATTATTCTGCCTAGCAGAAGAATATGTTTGAATACTGCCATCAACAAAAACAAAATTATCATTGCCTTCGCTGTGTTGAATTAATGAAACATTGCCTGCCTTTCCGCTATCACTTTCTCGTGCGGCCGACCATGCTTCAATGAGCTCTGTCGTGATACGATTGCCGACAATTGAAATGTCTCCTCCGCGGCTCGAACCCGATCCTGCCCTTGCATAGGAATAACTTTCGAGTTCGCCATCAACAACAACACTATTTTGAGCAGTGATATTAATATCTCCACTATTTGATGTTTGAGTATTTGCTCGGGTAGAAGTATCAATGCCTCTTACATAAACATCATTCGCTGCTAAAATTTCTACAGAACCACCACCTCGTGCGTTGTTCCTATCTGCGCTTGAGTAAGCTTCTATGCTTCCTATTTGAGCATTTCCATAGGCTGTATAGATGACAATATCTCCGCCCCTTCCCGCGTTATCGCCATTCTGATTATTGTTGTCAATATTTGCGATCGCCCGACTGAGTATGCTGTCAGTTTTAATATCACCGTTAGCAAGTAGTTCAACATTGCCTCCATTTACTGCTGCACTGCTTGAACTATCACCATTGCCATTTCTTGCTTCAGAAGATGTATCAATGTTTCCAATAATGTCTATCAGCCCTTGTTCTGCATTTAATGAGATATCTCCTCCATTTCCTGTGTCGTAGGTTTTAGCAGTAGAGCTAGCGTTTAGGGATGGGCCTAACACGCCTTCAGTATTGATAAAAATATTATTTTGAGCTGTGAGCGTAATATTGCCTGCTGATCCTGATTCACGGCCTTGTACCTCTGAAAACGTCTCAATAGTACGCTCTATAACAATGTCACCGCCTTCAGCCTCAATGGTGACATTTCCGCCATCAGGAGAATGTTGTTCTCCATCAAAAGAGCCATATGTGAGGATCTCGCCTACTGTGACACTAAGATTGCTATTTAAGACAATATCGCCAGCGGCAATGCGAGTACGACCATCTACTGTCTCACCGCCATGATTCCGATCATCACTACTGGTGTTGATAATGCCAATATCGATATTTCCATTAGCCGAAAGCGTAACATTTCCTCTTTCACTAATGATTTCTGACGCCGTGAGCCATTCGCTGCTGTCGAGACGAATATTGCCAATGGAAGAATCATTTGCTTCATTGTTGTCATACTGCGAATCGATAGTGAGTTTTCCCGCAGTAATGCCAGCGCCAAAAATTTCGATATTGCCTCTGTCTACTTCAATTACATCATTACTATGCATCCTAAATTCGCCACCCGATACATTATTTGAGTCGGCGATTAATGTGATTGATTTACCTTCCGCAAGTGAAAGTGCACCATCTGGAATAGGATCAATAACAATATCGTTGCTTGCTTCTAAAACAATATTGCTAAAAACAGAGAGTTCCTCTATAGTGCTGCTAGAGAGAAATAAGTTGTTGTCACCCAATATAGGCGTGTCATCAGTAATTGTTATGTTTGTAGGATCAAAGAGAACTGTTCCAGTCTCACCTGACTCTGCTCTGAGATCAATGCTGCCTGTAAACGAAAGTTCTTCTTTCCCTGAGACTTCTACAAAGCCACCGTCGCCGCCGTTACGTCCTCCTCTGGCACTGAGGTGCCCATCATAGCGAGTCGTTTCATCAGCCCAAACAATAATACTGCCGCCATCTCCTCCTGCGATCGCATCTGCGATCAGGCTAGAGTCTTTGTCTACTAAAGTTTGTAATGCATTATTAATATTTCCTTCTCCTTTATAGTCACCGCCTACTCTAATAAGTCCGCCACCTTGCGTTCCAGAAGCATCTAAAACAGCCTCACGTACAGCGACGTTTTCTCCGAGTACGTTGATGTTGCCACCAAAGTCTCCTGTAGTTGAAAGGAGGCCGCTTGTGATTGTCTCTCCTCTTCCTGCTGATATGGGATGTTCATTCCCTGTAATGTGTACTGTGCCATCCGCATTGGTTACGAGCTGAGTTCCGTGATTTAAGTTTCCTCCAACAAGCATTTCTCCAAGGCTGGTTGGAGTAATTATTTCCTTTCCCAGCAGCATGGCATCAGTTGCTTCTACTTCTAAAGACAGTAGCTGCTTTTCTTGTTGAATGCGGACAGTATTGCCATCTTCTATCGCTGCCAATGTGATGGAGCCTTCTGGTGCGCGTAAGTTCCCCGTATTAACGACAGTGCTACCGATCAGAGTAATAGACTGGCCATCACCAACATTTAAATCACCTAAATTGACAACAGCACCTGTCTGTTGGCTATCAAAACGAAAAGCTGATACGTCACCTGTCAGCGCGGCATAGTTATTACTGCTGTTTCCAGTGAGTTGCTCTTCACCAAATTCAAGACCAGTTGCCGTTGTTGCACTAAAGCTCCCTGGAAGATTTAGCTGTATGTTTGGGCCAAGCAATATGCCCGCTGGATTCATCAAATACAGATTGGCGTTACTTCCACTAACCTGCAGCGTGCCATCAATCACAGATGCCTGATGACTGCTAACGGTACTCACTACAT
Source organism: Phormidesmis sp. (assembly GCA_045110585.1). Lineage (GTDB taxonomy): Bacteria > Cyanobacteriota > Cyanobacteriia > Phormidesmidales > Phormidesmidaceae > Phormidesmis. The sequence continues at coordinate 98,304 of JBGCGG010000022.1, forward strand.
TTTGAATGTCAGGAACCGTAATAAAATTGACCGTTTGATCAGCATTCACATCGAACTGCTCGAAGTCATGGAATAGGTTCGAGCCTCCTACCGTACCGTCAGTAATATCAAATTGATTGCCTTCTTCGTTCACAGAAATGGACGTGCCTACATCCTCATTACCAGCAAGAACCTCGGCTGAAGCTGGGGAAATAGCATTAACAGTGCTGACGAGAGGCAGAAGTATTAAAGACGTTTTGTAAACATAAGTTGTAGCGCTCGCTTTACTTTTATGAATAATGCTGACACTCATAACTTGCCTACGTAAAAATACTTGGAGAAATGCTGAGAAAATATACGTTTAGAGTTCCCGTGGAATCTTGCCTCTCTTCCACGAACGGCTAATAATCAAAGATGTACTTTCTGGCATGTCGCTGTAAGGTTTTATGAGTATTTCTGACAGTTGGCAAAATTGGCTTTTCACAGTGAGCTATCTCACATTCATTCTGTTTATTTTGTGGCAAGTCATTAAGCCTTCTGAAAAATAGCGATCGCACACGTTTCATACGTCAATAGTTCGGACAGAAAAAGGAGAGAAGATAGTCAAAAAAGCCATTCGGGCATACGGTTTAGTTAACACAACAAAACCCACCAAAATGGCTATGCCAGCTATCATACCGGGTCTACTGAGCAAAGTAGGCTATTTAGCA
>JBGCGG010000023.1:0-170313 GCA_045110585.1 Phormidesmis sp.
GCGCAAACTCAATCAGCATCTGCTTGAACGCTTTATTTACAACTTAGACTTGGACGAGACTTGGATTAAATCGCATCACAACTACCAAAGCCTCTGTGAATACGGTGTCCTCGTCTCGTAATTATGTCCGGAGTATTGTTAGAGAGTGAGCTCCCGAAAATGTATCTGCAAGAGAAGTATAAAATCACAAAGGGAAGTGATCTTATTTCTCGAATGTTCACAGGGAAGAAAGCCTTTGTAGAGCTGGCTAGGTCTTCGGAAGGGGTAATTCGAGATTTAATAAATATTTTCACCAAAGCTTTTTTCGATTCCCAGAAAAGAGCTCGGAAAAGTATTGATAAAAAGTCCATTACTGAATCAGCACAACAGTGGTTTGAGCAAGATAAAGCTCAGTACCTCGATGAAAATCTTATGCTAGCGTTACAGCGTATAGTGAATGAAGTCATTGGGAACAGGAAGGCACGAGCTTTCTTGTTACCAAGACAACTTGAGAAAAATTCTATTATCCAAGGCCTGTTCGACGCGAGAGTCTTACATCAACTACAACGAGGATACGCCGATAAAGACAACCCTGGCGTGAGATACAATATTTATTCTGTAGACTATGGAACCTATGTAGACTTAATCGGAACCTCTAAACAGCCTCAATTAGAACTAAAGCTCCTGTCAGAAGAGGAAAGAGAGGATCAAGAAGAAGAGGTTGTCGTACCATTTGATGACCGACGAGCAATAAGGAGGATTATCTTAACAGAATCAGTACTATTACCTGCACAGTCTTAACTTGAGTAAGTTCTGACTTACTCAAGTTAAGACTGTGCAGATGCATACATTAGGGAAGGGTGCTTACATAGGCTGTCAGTGAATGAGATCCTTAGCCAAGGCCACAAATAACGGCTGTGCTTCGGACAGTACTTGCGCCCGAAGCAACGGACTAATTCCCTTCTATGTCAAAATATCTACCTTCCGACCTAGCAGATCCTGCAAATCCATAAGCAAGCCCCCCGGAAACCAAGGCGTAGTTTTATCTGCGTCATAGTCAATTAAAAAATCAATATCACTCTCTGGTGTTTCTTCCCTCCTTACCACCGAACCAAACACACGACCATTACACGCACCATGTGCTGACGCAATCTGTAAGCTCTCTATGCGCTTTTCTTTAAGGGAGTCTAGGAGTAACATCAAATTTCAAAAGCATTTGCAACGCAGCTTTAGCAGACCATCAACAGTGACGCTTCACTTGCTTTCTTCCACCCAGTTTTCAAGCGAGAGGTCTGGGAAAATTCGAAAATCGCTGAGGTTATTGGTCACCAGAATCAAGTTCAAACTTTTTGCATGGCTAGCAATCAGTTTGTCTAGGGCATCCCTTTTTCGATCGGGGGCAACAGCCCTCACAATGGCATAGGCTTGTGCCGCAGCCTGGCCAAACGGAACGGCTGGGATCTTTTGAATAAGAGCCTCTAAAGCTCGGTGATTTTGCTTCTGTGTTGCTGCGCCACTGATATGAACTCCATACGCTAGCTCTGCAAGGGTAATAGCAGAAATAACCACATCTCCTTGACGACACTCTGCAAACCGCTTTGCAACAGACGGTGGCTGTCGCTTCATGATGTAGATACAGATATTAGTATCCAGCATATATTTCACAACGAATCACGCTCCTGCGAGCCTTGTTCTGGCCTACCTTCAGTCATAAAGTCATCAGAGAAGGCGGCAAAAAGCTCTAAGGCATTGGTAAGCGGAGGGCCAACTGGCGTAACAATTAACTGATTGCCTCTACGTTCAATTTCATATTCCACATCCAACTGCTCGAACTGTAACTCCTTAGGAATCCGAACAGCTTGTGAGTTTCCACTTTGAAAAACGCGGGTACGCATGATTTAGCCCTTATCGAAAGACCATGTATATACAGTATATACATGATGTTATGGTCAGCCACTAGCCTCAAGCTAACAACCAACCATAACAAAGCGACATAGGGTGAATCTGTTTGCGCTAAACCTGTTTTAGAACGGGAAACCGAAACCACCTGGGATTGGAATCACGCTCTCGATTTCATCAATCACACGATTAGTCACACGCTCAACAACAACATTAGTCACGGCCCCGACAGCCGCATTAGTAAAGCTGGTGTTGCCTGTCGCAGCCACATCAAACACACAACCATCCATTAGCTCTTCCTCAACACCTGCCGCTTCGCATTCCGCAATTGCAGCTTCGAGATCTTCATCACTCACACCATTGAGAGTGAGATACTGCTCAGGAAAATTGCGATTAGTAAAATTGGCAGTGGTCATCCCAACCGGATAATCAAAGAGTGACTCAGGTTGATTCACACGCCAGCTATCGCCAAACTGCTGATTGAGTTGTTCAAAATACGCTGTCTCTATTTCATTCACCGGAATAGCCGCTGGCAGCACCTGGTTCAAGGCATTGCTAGCCACACTATAGGTAGAGCGGGCAGGCATCGTTGTACCATCTCGACTGATTAAATCATCAGCAGGATTGCCGTTAAAGTTACCCAGCAATCCAAACATATCGTTTCGGTGTTCAGCGCTGATGATTGGCATAATGTTCAAAAAGCGCATGCCGCTAACGGTAATCTCTTTGATAGCCACCTGATCACCACTGGGCCAAATCACAGTGTAGTTACGATCATCCAGCCGCTGAATTTCGCCGCCATTATCTAAGGGCAACGCCTCATCCACCTGCACCGGCTGACCATCCACCCAAACTGCGCTTCTGCCATCGGGGCTATCTTGCACATAGAGGCCCACTCGCTGATCGCATACGCGCAGTGCAACGGCAGTGTTCAGAGACAGATTTTCACGGTTAGGCACCTGGGCCTGGCGGGTTTGCACTTCAAAAGCGCGATCGCCCGAATGAGCCAAAATAAACTCACCCACGGTTTGAAACCCATAGTGAAACCCATCAAACGTATTGATATGCGGATCACCATAGCTGCGTCCTTGAACAACAGTGTCAGCATTTACTGTTTGATTTTGACAAAACCGACTTGTTGAATTGCCAACCGGGTTGCCAAACTGAGCGGTAGCCTGCTGCGGCACCAACGCAATGCCCGCAAGTAAGCTCATCAAAGAAATTCCAACCGAATGGCGCAGAGAGGGTTGCACCGACTGACAACTGAATGGACGACTCAAGAAACTCATAAACACTGTGGTATCAAACCTTCAAAGTTACTGTTGACCACCTCAACAAATGCCCGTGCGAATCGCCAGCGACATTATGATGTGGATCACATAACACAGGCATCAAAGTATCAATACATACCTTGAACGCCTGTGTATTGATCTACAGTATTCACCTTAAACTTTCCGTAACTTATTAGGTAAAGGTACCCACTAGGGTCATTTGGGCACTACAGTGTGGAGTCGTTTGTTTGTTCTCGATCCGCCTGGTCTCGATCTGTATTGTTGAGAACAGTTTTAGTCGCTTCGTTCCTTAAAGCCTCACCTTTTACGGAATGGCTTTTTGCAGCAATGTTTTCAGAAGATTCGATATTCGCCAGTTCAAGGTTAGTGAGTTGTTCCATATCGAAGCTTTGAGGCTCTGAGCAAAGGCGGCGGTGGTGAGGGCGTACATGAGGAATCAAGGAGTGGGGTTTTTCCAAACCATGTTCTTCCATCAGAGATTGATTGCCCATAATGGTCATCGGATCGCCATCAGCAATGATTTGACCATTGTCAATGAGAAGGACGCGATCGCACACATCCAACACAAATTCCAAATCATGGGAAGAGATCAACAAAGTCTCAGTAGATCTTTGCAAGAAGCTAATTAACCGTCTGCGAGTACGCATGTCTAGGCTGGCAGTCGGCTCGTCATAAAGCACGACTTGCGGGTTCATAGCCAGGAGCGCCGCGATCGCCACCATCTGTTTCTCGCCTCCCGACAAATGATGAGGCGTTCGTTCTGCCAAAAAGTCAGTCCCTGTTGTAAGCAAGGCAGTGTTCACACACTGTTCCACAGCATCAACAGAAAGCCCCATGTTTTCAGGGCCAAAGGCAATATCCTCACGGACAGTAGGCGAAAAGAGCTGATCGTCAGGGTCTTGAAACAACATGCCAATTTCAGGCCGAAATTGCCCCGGTTCCACAGGCTGATCTAAAAGTGAAATAGTGCCCTCAGTAGGGGTAAGCACACCACAAAGCAACATAAAAAGCGTGGTTTTACCGCAACCGTTATGACCAATGATGCCAACGCGCTGCCCTTTTTGAATGGTTAGAGAAATATCGGAGAGAACGGGGTCAAGGTTAGGATATTGAAAGGTGAGGTGGTGAGTAGCGATCGCAATTTGCATCTGAGCAACATTCGAGGAATCAGCTTGGTTAGTTAGCGTTGAAGTCATTAGGGCTTGATGAGGTGGTGGATCCTAACAGAGATATAGTTTGTTGTTTTAGAGTTTAGGTTTTTAGCTTTCTTTTGGCTTTTGGTTTTAGGTGTTCTGTTTTAGGTGTTCTGTTTTAGATGTTCTGTTTTAGATGTTCTGTTTTAGGTGTTCTGCTTTAGTTCTGCCAATTTACTTTAATCACCGGACTTCTCCTGTACTCTCTCTTTTTTCGGCATCGTTCTTTCTGCAACTTTAATCTTTCTGAAACCTTGTCTTTTTTTGCATCAAGAAATCATTATTTCTATCACAAAAAAGAGAATAGCAACCGTTGCCGTTGCCCCCGTCAAGAACAAACTGCCTGTATCGGCTTTAGGCTGAACAGGTGGACGCTTTAGCCGTCCGTAGCCTCTTAAGCGCATAGCAGTATAAATGCTTTCCGATCTCTCGTAACTGCGAATTAGTAACGTACCTAAAAGTCCGACTAAGCGCTGCACATCTTGCTTATGAATGCGGAACCACTGACGCTTTGCATACCCAAAACCGCGCAAACGCATGGAGCGCTGCATGGTGCTGAGCATATCAGCCGTTTCAAACAGATAACGATAAGTGAGTAAGGTCATGTCTGTCAGTAGGGTAGGCAATCCCAGGGATCGGAGCGATCGCAACAATGTCACAAATGGCGTTGTCCCTAACAGCACAAACCCAAGCGTGAGAATACAAACAAATCGACTCACCACCAGCGCCATCGTCATCAGCCCTTCTTGCCGCAGCGCCAAGGGGCCCCACTGCCACAAAACCGTATTGCCAGAGGTCAGCGGCAAAATCAACACAATCATCAAAATGAACAAGCCGGGATAGCGCAGACGCCTGAACAAGAAAGCCAGCGGCAGCCCAGAAAGTGCATAGAGAATGGCAGTTACACCCAGCATCGGCAGCACTAGGGGCAAATGACGAATCGCGGCAAAGGCAAACATCAGCACACCCAAACTGAGGAGCTTGAGGCGGGGCGTCCAAGTATGCAGCGGAGATCGCCCCACAACATACGTTTCAATACTCGCTAAACTCATGAATTACCTCTTAAGCGTGCTAGTAGCCTGATGTGAACCAAGCTTGCCTTCGGACTTTATTTCGGACTTGCTAGAACGACTATGTTCCAAGTGGCCGCCCAATAGTTCAGGCTTTACCCGCTGCAAAAACAACACCAGCATGGCGGTAAAAGTCCCTTCCAAAATGGCGAGTGGAATATGAGAGAGGGTTAGCGTCATCACAGCAGCCTGTTCTGCCTGGGCATTGAAGTCAGCCGGGACAGTGGCAATCACAATCCCAGTAAATATCAACGCAGTAATGGCTAAGCCAATCGCCCCGCCTAAAAAGGCAAACAGTCCCGTCATCCATCGACTGGGCAAGCCTTTCTTCAACAATCTCAGCTGAAAAATGTGATAGGACAGCAGCGCAGGCAAGCCCATCATCGCAGCGTTGACGCCAAGGGTCGTCAACCCACCATGTCCAACAATCAATGCTTGAAAAAAGAGACCAATGAGAATGGCCGGAAAGGCAAAGTAGCCCAGCACAACACCGAGCAATCCGTTTAATAACAGATGGACACTGCTAGGCGGAATAGGGATGTAAAGCGAGGAAGCAACAAAAAAAGCAGCCGTCAATAAAGAGGCTTTGGGCACGCTGGCGCTGGGGTCGCCTTGTTTGTTAATTTTGCGCAGAGAATACCAAGTGAGGAATCCGGTCAGGCTGTAGCCTGCGGCACATACTTGAGCGGGCACAATACCATCTGGAATATGCACTAGCGATCGCTCCCTACACTCGCAGCAATAGTCTTGGCAGCGCCATCGGATGACTGAGAGCCGACCACAGCCTCAGCGCCACGTTTTCCGGTGCCACGGCGCTGCCCCTTGGCTGAAAAATACAGCGCTGTCCCCACAAAGCCCCAAATAATAGCGGCTATGCTCACCCACTTTTGCGCCATCGACGGTTGAACAAAAGTAGTCAGTGCGCGCTGATCACGCCGCTGCGAAGCAGCCCCACCTTCAGCAGAATCCAGCCAGAATGTAGTCGTCTGGCCGTGCCCCGCCTTACGCACCGTCACCTCCCAATCACCCGCCGCAACAGCCGCATCCGGCGTAAACAAAAAGCGACCTTCACTATCGGTTTGCCCCGTTTGCCAAGGCGCATCCAGCGCACCTGGTGCATACACACTTACCTGCGCCGCCGCCATGGGTTCTCCCGTATCAAAAGTAGCGACAATTTCAACCGCCTGCTGCACGACCTCAATCTTCGCCCCGTGAGCGATCGCAGGCGTTGCCTGATAAACCAACGAATGCCCCCACAGAGCCGCTGTTAGGCCAGACAAAAACAGCCCCCGTTGCAGAGGATTTAGTTTAGTAAGGTTTCTTCGCAATGACCTTCTCCTACGTGGCCCAAACTGGGCAAAAGTGTTAGCAATTTTTCGGAATCTGCTTTATTAAGGTTTTGTTGTAATTCATCACTACTCAGCACAGCTTCTCCATCCTGAGCCAGCTTCGCAATAGGTTCAAAGCCTAGCGCACCTTGGTTAATCTCATCATCCGCAGGCGCATCGCCATCGCCAAACAAATGGTCAAAGTGAAAAGTAGCCTCAACATCAGCCGATTGCCCTTCACTTAAAATTCCTTTACGGGCATCCCCAATAAAATCTCCACACACAAAAGCAAGCTGCTCAGAAAGCTGTAGACGAAAATCAATCGACTCCTCTCCAGACGCGCCATCTTTAGTCGCTGTCCCCATCAGCACAATGGGATAGCCCGCAGCAGGCCCCGCGTCAGGCGAAACCATACGCCAACTCAAGGCGTTGTAGCGTCCGCTAGGCGCATCACCTATTTCAGCCACCACAATCGGGTCAGCCTTCTCATCGCCCTCAGCCAAATCAACCGTCACCGGATCCGGCACAGAGATCGTTTGCTGCGCTGTCGGCTGCGATTGCTTCTCAGGATCAAACGATGGCTCCGTCTGATAAACCTCAATATCAGCAAGCGTCACATAAACATGCTCAAAATCTACTTGCCAGCCATCTTTAGTCACAAAGCCCTGACGGACAAAATCTTCCCCGTTTGCAGTCACCACCAATCTTCCAAAAGTTTCAGCAGTTGCACCGCTCTGGCCCGACTCCACCACACTGCTCTGACTACAGCCCATCACAGCAAATGTAATAGGCAATACCGTCCAAAACCTTCTCAAATTCATACCCTTACGCCTGTGTCTAATTACCGTTAAGTCAACTTATGGGATGAGTTTTTTAGTTAGGTTTAAGCGATTTTTTAATTACTTAGATTATTTTTTAATTGCTCGGATGAAATCATCGAACATCCCCCTCCTTTTTTGCAATGCCCCTAGGGGGTATCGGCTAACTCGGATATCGCTGTACAGGGCTAAAAACAAGTAAAGCGTTGTTGAGAGAACCCTACGTTTATAAGTAGTTTCGCTATCCTGTTAGGCAATTCGTTTCTTCTTATGTATTTACTTTGGTTAATGTTTCGCCATCTCCATCTCCACACATTCATTCACCAAACGTTCCACCAGCAGATGTAATTTCAGATGTAATTTCTAAATCAGGCCACCATCCAGGCCCTTCGGATCATGTGCATAGCGAAGAATCTTTGCGCCACATCATCAACCGACTCTCTCGCCTAGAGGGACATATTCGGGGTGTAAAAACCATGGTGCAGGAGCATCGCCCATGCCCAGATGTCCTCATTCAGGTGGCCGCGGTGAGAGGCGGACTAGATAAGGTGGCAAGGATGATTTTGGATGAGCACTTGAGTGAGTGTATTTCGCGAGCGGTTGAAGAAGGCAACATTGAGGAAGAAGTAGAAGCGCTACAAAAAGCGTTAGATCGGTTTATCTCTTAATATTCTCTTCACTTCTTCATTCTCTCTTAAGCTTAATCGCCCTTCTGAGCCACTCCTTACGCAGAGATAGGTTGTCTCTTTTGTTCCGGACTTTTTATTTTTTTCATCCGGAGCATCGTGAGATATAGACACTTATAAGATGTGTCACGCCCCCTTCTCAGTTTTTGAATAAAATAGCGAGAATATAGCTGTAATGGTTCAGTGGACTGCCCTTCGATGGCCGCGAGAGAGGTGAGTAATGTTTGGTTCTACACTAGGCGAAGTTTGGTGCAAGTTGTTGTTTAATGCAATGTCAGTTCCGTTTCTGATGCTGCTAACATTGTTAATCGCGAGTCAAGCGATGACCGCTAGACACTATTCTGAGGTCGAATCTTCAGGAAATCCAAGCGAGTTAGTCGGCGAAGTTTTGTTCTAAGTGTTTACATTCGCAACCAAAAGAACAAGTTGACACCTAGTTGATGCCTGCTTAATACCTGTTTGACGCTAGAGCGTTTGCAAAGGAGCCTTGTTTACCAAAGCAAGTGACCTAGGCAAACTCTCTGGCGTATCACTGTTTTAGATGGCTTACGCGGCTTTGCATGACTAACTCAACGTTGCATGACTAACTCGGCTTTGCGCCTAATGCAAAAACAAGCCAGCCATCACATCTCATTGTGATGTAACAACAAACGACCACTACTTTAAGTGATTCAAATCAATTCATGAAAGCGGGTAGGGGGAATCGAACCCCCATCATTAGCTTGGAAGGCTAAGGTTTTACCACTAAACTACACCCGCAAGTGATGTCAGCTAGATATTAGCTTAGATAAGGTATCACGGTTCTGAGCAGTCCGCATATAGGTAACGTTTCGCAATGTGGCTAAAGAAAAGACACATACGCATCGATTACAGCATCTCAATCAGGTCTATCGTCAGCAAAAGGTTGTCATCGAGAATCGGCTCACCATCAAAAAGCGCAGGTTCAAATTCAAACCCAGCGTTTTCAATCAGGCATGCGATCGCTTTTTCCTCCTCACTCATGGGTCTGCCTGTTCTTTCCGTCCACACTGTCGCAGTTCGAACACTGCCATCGGCCTCTATAGCCACCTGATAAACCCACCGTGACTGAGAAAACGCCAGCGTAGGGCATCCCCGAGCCACAGGACTGAGCACTATCGCATCTGAAATAGAACTCTCCCTCGGACGCGGTGGCGTTTTACCCACATCTTGCTGTCCGGGTGCTTCGCTAAAGTCCACGATGCTGAGTGAGGCTGACTGCGTTACGTCATTGCCATCTGCAGGTGTTTCTTCGCCAGGTGTTGGCAAAGCCTCTCCCCCCGGCAACGTTGGCAATTCAGGCTCCGGATCTGGCAAATCGGGAGCCTCTGCACCACCCCCCAAGTCATCATTCACCTCTTCGTTGCGAGTATTCGGAGCCGGAGATGGCTGCGGAGCAGGATCTTCATTGGCAGCTGTGCCCTCCGTAGCCTCGTCCAAAGGGTCTGAACGACTAGGTTCCTGTGTGCTGGAACTGTCACTGCGATCATCGCGGGTATTTTGAGAGCGATCGCCCCGATTTTCATCTGGCACATCCTCAGCGCGCTCAGTATTAGAAACCGGCAAGTCATCTGCCTGTGCAGTCGTCTGCGCAGGGCGAAGTGGACGCGGCGGCGGGTCTTCTACAACAACCGCATTTGCATCTGTACCACTAGACTCTGCGCGAACAGGCTCCGTGCGAACAGGTTCTGTGCGAACAGACTGATTGGACACAGCCGATCTTTCTGGGCTGAGTGAATCTACTTCCGTCTGGGTTGATTTGGCCTGTGACCCAGAACGTTGAGCTACGTTGCGGCCAGGTTCAGTCACAGTGTCCGGTGCCGCATCCACAAGTTCTATAGGAATAGACGTGCTCCCTGTAGAAGAATTTGCCGACTGCATGAGATCTATCATGTAAGGCAAACTAAAGCCCAATGCACCTATATGGGCTAATACAGACAGCCCACCTAGCATGGGCCAAAGGCGTTTGGGTTGAGGATGTGGCCAGAGCTGGAGCGGAGAAATCACTGATGGCAGCAGGCATCTGTAGCCTGGAACGGATAAGCCTGGGACGGATAGGCTCAAACAGATAGCCCCGAACAAAATCGAGACCTCCGTGACGAATCCTCAACAAGCTAACATCTGATGACAACGCCTGATAGCTAAAAGCGACCTATAACCGAGTTTTCACACCAAAGGTCAGTACGGTTTCATCAATGCCCTTCAGCTTCAAGGGATCAAATTTCACAATCTCTTGTTCGTCCAGATAATCAGCAACCGCTGCCGAGACCAAAATCGTCTCAGCCGTGGCGGATTCCTGAATCCGCGCGGCGATATTCACACTAGGGCCAATGGCCGTATAGTCTGAGCGCTCAGAGCTACCAAACATACCCACGACAGCAGTGCCTTGGTGAATGCCACAGCGGAACTTGACCGGGCCAATCCCCTGCTCCGCCCAGCGGGCATTCAGACCATCTAGGTCGTTGTACATTTGGCGGGCAGCCGCGATCGCTCTTTTCACCTGTTCATTGGGACTCATTTCTTCCGGCGCACCAAACAGGGCCAGCACCGCATCACCCATAAACTTATCGACCGTGCCACCATTATTAAAAATGGCGTGGGTCATTGTCTCAAGGTACTCATTTAGCAACTCAGCCACTCGGCGCGATCGCAAAGTATTGCTTAACTGCGTAAAGCCCACAATGTCACTGAACAAAACAGTCACCAGTCGAGGCTCTGGCCGCAGGTCGAGCTGCAATTCCCCTTCGTTTGCCTTCTTCACAAGCGCAGGCGGTAAAAACCGCTGTAGCACTGATTCCGTCAGATATTGATTGAGCTGAGCCACCTTACGCTCATTGGATTTTAGAGCCAACAAGTTACGCACTTCTGCCAGGAGCTCACGGTCATTAAACGGTTTCGAGAGGTACGCATCTGCGCCCTGCTCAACCCCTTCTAAGCGAGTCTCATCATCCACCTTCGCGGTCAGCAAAATAATAGGCGTTCCTTGAAGTGCACTATCTTTACGAATTCGCGCAATCATTTCAAGGCCATTTACACCCGGCATCATCAAATCAGAAATAATCAAATCGGGCTGATAAGTCGTTGCCATCTCTAGGCCAGCGGCCCCTTGCTCAGCCGTCCGCACCTTATATCCCTTGCGCTGCAGCACACTAGACACATAGGCTCGCAAATCCGGATTATCATCGACAACCAAAATATGTGACCCTTCAAAAGAAGCCGGTTCTGCTTGAGAGCCTTCCGCTTCGGGCGGCAACGTCACCGATCTATCAGCCGTCGCTGACGCCATTTCAATATCAGAGAGTTCTACAGCGGCTCTCCCTTTTTCAGTCGTGAGCAGTTGCTCTACAACCTGATCAGCCGGTAGATGCGCTGACCCCAGCGGCATTTGAATCGTAAAGGTGGTGCCCTCACCGTAAGTAGACTGAACAGAGACTTCACCGCCGTGCAGCTCAGCGAGCTCTTGCACCAGCGAAAGCCCCAGCCCCGTGCCTTCATAGTGACGGTTCGCAGAGCCATCGGCCTGACGAAAACGCTCGAACAAATGGGGAATTTGATCCGCTCGGATGCCAATGCCTTCGTCTTGCACCTGCAAACAAGCCGCACCATTTCGATCTTTCAGCCGTACCGTAATTGATTTACCCGCCGGGGTAAATTTCATTGCGTTGGAGAGTAGGTTGTACAGAACCTTATCGAACTTCTCCATATCCAAATACGCCTGAGCGCATTCTTCTATATCAGTGGTGAGCGTAATTTGCTTACGCTCGCAGTACGGCTGAAACGCTTCGACCACCTCAGCGGTAAATGCAGCCAAATCGCACGGGCGGAAAGTCGGCTGCATTTTGCCCGCATCTAAGCGCTGCAGGTCTAATAGTTGATTCACCAAACGCAATAAGCGTCTGGAATTACGCAGGGCGATCGCTGACTGCTCCGCATCCAACCCTTCACCACGCTCCACGGCCGACTCTAATGGGCCAATGGTGAGGGTTAAAGGTGTGCGAAATTCATGGGAAATGTTCTGGAAGAAGGCATTCTTCTGCTGATCTAATTCCAGAAGCTGCTCGGCTTGATGGCGGCTCTTTTGGTAGAGGTTGGCTTGCTGCACAGCGACAGCAGCCTGATTTGCAACCGCTAAAGCGAGAGAGACTTCATCCGGTTGCCATTGACGCTCACAATGCACCTGTTGCAGCACAATGCAGCCCGTAATTTTAGACTCTGCCAACAAAGGAACTGCTAATAAAGCCTTGGCAGCAACAATACCTCGAACCGATAAATTGCCTTCTGTAGAGTCAGCAGTGTTAATGACCACTGGCTGCTTCGTCGCGAGTAGCCTTGAAAAAATGGCATCTTTCTCTAGCTCTACACTGGGTTCTGGCAGGGTCGGAGAAAGCACATCCGTAGCGTCATAACGCCCCACACACTGAGAGTCCGTTTCTGTCCAGAGCGAAAGGGTGCAGCGATCGCAATATAAAGCCTGACCCAGTTTTTGCGTAATCGTTGCAAAGATTTCGCTCGGTTCTAGGCTGGCATGCAGGGCCTGCGTGATGTTATTAATCAAGACTTCACGCTGGGCCAAAGACTGAACACGCTCGTATGTCCACGTCTGAGAAAGGGCCAAAGCCGCTTGATCAGCTAACGTCGTTAGCAGCTTAATTTCACTCTCCTGCCAAGGCTTTTGATGGCACTTATGCAACGCCAAAACAGCCAGCGTATCTTGCTTACAGGTCAGTGGGATAAGTAGGCTCGTATGGATATCTAACGATTGATAAGCAGCAACGCAAGCCTCATTAGGCGCTGATTCCACCACATCTTCTGGCACCTCTAAATGCTGCGTAAAGGCTGTTTGCCACACCGTATTCTCTAACAGCGCCAAACTATCAGCCGACAGCTCCGTAGAATCTTCTACCCGCCGAGAATCGGGAACGGCGGTGCCCACATAGTGAAAAGACGGAGAGTTTATCTCAGCTTCAGCTAACGGCTTCACAATTCCGTAGTCCAGCTCAAACGCCGTCCCCAAGGTCTCGACAATCGTCTTCAACATCTCCTGCGACGTCTGAGCGCTTCGAATGGTGTTAGTAATTGCGTTTAGAAGCGTCTCTTGTCGCACAACCCGGTTCAACTCTTGGGTTCTAGCGTGCAACACACTATGAGTATCGACCGCTTGGTTCACCACCGTGCGCAGGTCGTCCTCTTCCCACGGCTTCGTAACATATTTAAATACTTTGCCTTCGTTGATAGCCTCCACCAAATCTTCCACGTCGGTATAGCCCGTGAGCATAATCCGAATAGAGTTTGGATAGCGATCTGCTGTAACGCGCAACAGCTCCGTACCGCTCATTCCCGGCATCCGCTGGTCAGAAATGATGACCGCAATGTCGTCTTGCTGGGAAAGCCTTTCCAAGGCATCTTGGCCACTTTGGGCCTTAATTACCTTGAAATCTCTGTAAAATGTGCGGTAGAGCAGATCCAAATTATCAGGTTCATCATCCACCACTAAAATTTTGTGTTTGGATGCCTTCTTCCGCCGACTGCGCTCTCTAACTGCCATGCATCAATCTCTCGTTTTGGCCGAAGCTGTGCAACGTCCTTCATAAAGTTCCCACCCTCTTTCGAGTTTTTACTATGTCCCAGGCTAATGCCGAGCGCAGATCCTTGCCGGATAATGGGCAACTCCCTACGGGAGAGGCCATGCCAACGCGCTTTCGCATTCGCGCCGCCCAACCCAAAGATTTAAACCAAATTGTGAATGTCCTCATCCACAGCTTTTACACAGAGGCCAAAACCACACAGTGGCTGTATTGGGTATTGCGCATTGGCATCCGAGAAGATATCAAAACCAAAGTCACTAGCCCTAACGCCCGATACGCCTGCCTCGTTGCAACGACAATCCATCCAGACTCAGCGCAGTCCGGCCAGGTAATTGGCACGGCCGAAATCTCCCAACGCCCCTGTGAAACATGGCAATTCTTTCCACCGTCACGGGCCTACCTATCTAATTTGGCAATCAGCGATCGCCATCGTCGGCAAGGTGCCGCACAGCAACTCATTGCAACTTGCGAAAAAATTGCCTTTGGATGGGGCTTTCGCCATATGTACTTACATGTGATGGCTGATAACGCTGCCGCTAAAAAACTATATGCGCTAGCAGGCTACCAACTGTGTGAAGTGAGCAATCCAGTGCTCTCCACCTTGGGGCTAAGACCACAAAGACTACTGCTCTCGAAACGAATTGCAACGCAGGGGAGCGAAAAGAGAGACTAAAAGCCAGGCCAGGCTATCAAATATCACATTTTTACAAATCAAATTTACGTATATACACGGATGCAATCTACTCAAAAACAGACATTTTTGTGTACCGTGTATAAAGTACGGAGTGCAATGGGATAAAGAATGAATAAACACTATTTGTTCTTTGGCGATCTTTGAAGGATTCGTATCAAATTAGGGTTAGTCACACATCGATATCACAGCATTTACCTGATTTAGGTTGGGAGAATGCACCAAGTCATGGATTTCATGCCCATTGCCAAGCGAGCCGCTGTATTGACTGAGCCATCAGCGATACAACTTTATACTTGTGAGTCATCAGGTAGCTCTGATAGTATCGGGGCGCAGCCTTTTGCGTCTGAGGGTGTTAACGTCACCGCTTCACGTAGGGCTAGCGCTATGGGCGGGAAAATCGCTAGAAACCCTTCAAAGTCAGCAGTTTTGCAAGACACTCGTCATAAGGCGGGCGACTGGAAATTCTTCGGCACCTCTGTGAATCAAAATTTGAAAGTTGACGAAGTGGTTTCAAAGATGAAAAGCGGACGGCTGATGGTCGTCAATAGTCGGCGTCGCAATGGACTGATTGTGCTGCGCGAGTTTCATGCTGAGTTTGCAGGCCCTGGTGCAGCCGTCGGCGGGGACTTAGATGATGGCGTTATCGATATTATTCCGATTGGCAATCTGTCTTTACTAGAACCTGACTCTCACGAAGAGCACCAAAGCGCGATTAAGATCCGCTTACAGTGGATTAGGCTTACACAAAATTTTACGGATCAGCCGAGTCCCGATGATCGGGCACGGATGATTTTAGAGCAGTTCAAAACTTATTTTGACCAAGACACCGTCAATACAGTGCCGGATGAAGCCTTCGCACTGTTGGTAGGTGTTCTACCCCAAACCATCCATCGGGTTCGGTCTGGCTTCGTTTGGTAATTTTTCTCATCAGCAGGTCGTTCTGGCATAGCTTCTTCTGGGATAGCCCCTTCGTACAGACACTCATTGCATAGCCCCTTGCTATTAAGCCCCTTAGGTATTGCATAGCCTCTGGGCACCAAGTCTTGCTGAAAGGTCTTTTTACAAAACGCCTGCACCAGAGGGTACTAAACAACAGGGCCTAAACAACAGGGGTCAAACAACAGGGGCTATGCAACAGAAGCTAAACAATACGCAGGCTTAGCTCAAAATAAAGCCCTACATACGCAACTTATGATTTAAGGCCCAATGCCTGCTGCACGTTAGCAAGCGTACGCTGGTTTTCAGCGGCTGTACCGATGCTAATGCGCAATCCACCGCCTGTATGGCGGATGAGAGTGCCTTGGGACTTAAGAAGCTGAAACAGCTTACGTAGGCCATCTTCTTGATGGCTGGATTCTAAGGTCGCCAGACCGCGATCACGCAATCGCACATAGACAAAATTGCTATCGCTAGGCCACACCTGCAAATAGGGGTGGTCTAAAAAGGCTGCAAGCAAGCGATCGCGCTCCGCCACAAGGGTGGGAATCTGGGTTAATAGCTGATCGCTATGGGCTAATGCGGCCTGCGCTGCCGCCTGCGAAAAGCTGGGCAAGTTATACGGCAATCTTAATTTCTCTAAAGCCGCAATCACGTCAGGATGGCCAATGCCATAGCCCACCCGATGCGCCGCTAGCCGAAATGCCTTAGAGAACGTGCGCGTCACGAGCCAATTAGGACGGCTCAGCGCGTCGGGTAGCGTCGTATGGCCGCTGAACTCAAAGTACGCCTCATCGACAACGATCAAAATATCTTCGGGGAGCTGCTTGAGCCAAGCTTGCTCTCGCAGCGTGAGGGCATTGCCGGTGGGAGAGTTCGGGTGCACCATAAACACGACTCTCACCGGCGGCCCTGCTGCCTTGGCCGATTCGATAGCCGTTTGAGCAGCCTCAATATCGACCTCAAAGTTATCTGTACGGCCCGCATCATGAACGTTTATGCCCAGTGTTTTAGCCAAAATGCCATACATCGAAAACGTGGGCGCAGCGACCAATATGGAGCCATGGTTGCCTAAGCAGGTGGCCATAATTACAGAGCGAATCAGCTCATCCGACCCATTGCCCAGGCTGATATTTTGAGATGCAATGCTGGCGGGAGAAATGGCTGTAGAAGAATCAGTAGCACTAGAGGCGATCGCATACTTCATAACCGCGTGCTTCAGCGCTAGCTGATCACCGTCGGGATAGCGGTTGGCCGATATCTCCACTTTATATTGCTGCGCTAACGCTACCTTTAGCGCCTCAGGCAAATCAATCGGACTTTCATTCGTATCCAGCGGATCGAGAATAGGCACAACGGCGTCAGCCTCTCCAACGTGAGGAGACTGATACGCTGCGAGCTGGGCGAGATCGTCTCGGAGAAAAGTCATAGCCATCACACACATCCACACGCTAAAACACAAAAAGAAGCAGACACCTTCTGCTCACAGCGCATTTTAGCGGTTATTATGGCTCCCGTCCCTTACGCGCTCACCTTTACCTGGGCCAACCCTCCCCTAACGCCATGACAGAATCGTTTCGTATCACGCTCCTACCCGGTGACGGTATCGGCCCCGAAATTATGACCGTCGCCGTTTCGGTGCTCCAACAGGTCGGTCAACAGCACGATATTGAGTTTGATTTTACGGAAGCGCTATTAGGCGGTGCGGCCATTGATGCGACCGGTTCACCACTGCCCGATGAAACCCTAGCAGCCTGCCGAGAAAGCGACGCTGTACTGTTAGCGTCTATTGGAGGCTACAAGTGGGACAATTTACCCCGGGCACAGCGCCCCGAAACAGGCTTACTAGGCTTACGCGCTGGCTTAGGGCTTTTTGCAAACCTCCGTCCAGCGACCATCTTGCCCCAGCTCTTAGAGGCCTCTTCTCTCAAGCCAGAGATTGTAGAAGGCGTAGATATTATGGTGGTGCGTGAGCTAACCGGCGGAATCTATTTCGGAACGCCCAAAGGTATTTTTGAGGCAGAAGACGGTCAGCGCGGCGTGAGCACGATGGTGTACCACAGCAGTGAGGTAGATCGCATTGGCAAAGTTGCATACGAAACGGCCAAAAAACGAGGCGGACGACTCTGCTCAGTAGATAAAGCCAATGTATTGGAAGTCTCACAGCTATGGCGCGATCGCATTACCGCCCTCAGCGCAGACTATCCAGACGTGGAGCTTTCTCATTTATATGTAGATAACGCTGCCATGCAGCTCGTACGCGCCCCGAAACAGTTCGATACCATCGTAACGGGCAATCTATTCGGGGACATCCTCTCTGACGCAGCCGCGATGCTCACTGGCAGTATTGGGATGCTACCCTCCGCTAGCTTGGGAGCCGATGGCCCTGGCGTGTTTGAACCGGTACATGGATCAGCGCCAGATATTGCAGGGCAAGACAAGGCGAATCCACTAGCGCAGGTATTAAGCGCCGCTATGATGCTGCGCTACGGACTCAACCAACCCGCCCCTGCCGACCAAATAGAGCAAGCCGTTTTAAAGGTGCTCGACCAAGGCTATCGAACGGGAGATATTATGTCTGACGGAATGAAAGCAGTGGGCTGTAAGGGAATGGGCGAAGCTTTAGGGAATGCTTTAGCATAGATTTCTTCAATATAGTTCAATTGTACTTATTTGCTAGCCAATTTGTACTATCCTATGGGCATCAGCAGATTTATGAGGAGATCGCTCACTTCGAAAGTCCCATCATCAAAGATTGTTTAGATTTTCGTCGTTCGTTCTGCTACTGTCTATCCATAAATTTATGTCGATACCCACGCTGCCGCCGACACCGTCTTCATTCCCCCCACCCCACCACAAGACCATACAAACGAGTAATCCATCTATGAGCACCACGACCCTCGACCGTCCTATGCCAACTGGAGCCGCAGAGCGCTTAGCGTTTGGCGATGACTCTGTCTTGCTAAACCCCGAACTTCTCAAGGCGGCGCGGCACATCTATCGCACCTTCTACGAAGTCCATCCAGAAGTCATGCAGCGTCCCATTGGTGTAGCTATGGGACGATTGAATCATCGCGGGAAGCTCGTGTTTGGAGATAAACCCGTTTTACTTCCCCAAGAGTGCTTTGTCCCCTTCAGCCAAATTGAACCTGATTTGGCCTAAGCCTCTAAACCCCATCTCTACGACCAAAGTCCCCATGTCATTGCCTTGGCGCAGTTGCATGGGGACTTTGGTCTATTTTGCTTACGTCACTCATTTGCTTACGTCACGCATCTAAGTGTTAGCGCTATGTGGGGCGCACCATCGCCAAATCAGAGAACCCACGAAAATAGGCATCAAATTAAGTAGGTGGATGGGCATCTTAGCTACAGTTCTTAAATTCTGTGTGGCTGAGCGGTTTGGATAGTTTTGTCCCTATTTTGATTGTTTTTATTCTAGGCGCGGCAATTGGCAGCTTTTTGAATGTGGTCGTGTACCGCCTGCCGGAAGGACTTTCGCTCCTGTATCCACCGTCTCGATGTCCTCGGTGCGAAACCCGGCTCAAACCTTATGACAATGTGCCTGTGTTTGGGTGGCTGTGGCTGAAGGGCAAATGCAGAAACTGTAAGCTGCCCATCGCGGCTCGCTATCCCATAGTGGAATTTGCGACGGGTGGATTGTTTGTCGCAGTGTTTATGTTTTTTGGGGCGACCTGGCAAACGCCAGGGCATTGGATTTTTGTGTGTTGGCTGTTAGCGCTAGCGCTAATTGATTTAGATACGATGACGCTGCCCAATAGTCTGACCGCATCAGGACTGTTATTGGGTTGGGGATATCAAGGATGGATGAGCTACGTGCAAGCACCTACTACGATCAGGAGCGTAGCCGATAGCGTCATCTGGGTGATCGTCGCCAGTGTGGCAGCGCTATGGATGTTCGACCTCATTGGGATAGCAGGGAGTCGGGCCTTTGGGAAGGCGGCAATGGGCGGCGGAGATAGCAAGTTAGCAGCCATGATGGCAGCATGGCTAGGGTTTCCTGGCATGCTATTGGCCACGTTTTTAGCCGCCGTGATGGGCGCTTTTATTGGTGGTGGCGCGTTAGCCATGGGAGCGTTAGGCGCTAAGCAACATATTCCGTTTGGGCCATATTTGGCACTCGGCGCAGTGATGACCCTGTTTTATGGACAGCAGATGGTGACTGCTTATTTGGCGGTGTTTTTTCCGGCAGGCATGTGAAGAGGCTCGGCGCAACGGCCAGTGCGAAGTCTCAAATAATGCGAAGTCTCGATAATGCGAAGTCTCGATAATTTTCTTTTAAGCGGCATTTTCTTTTGAACGGTGTTTGCTTTTGAGCGGCATTTTCTTTGCGCGGAAGCGGCGGAAGGGGTGGTTTTTCAGAGAAAAGAAAAGTAGAAAAAAAAGACAGGTGAACCGCCATGTAGGATGATTAGGTGATGTGCCTCACTTTATCTATTGTCTGGGCTTGCCATGGGTAGATGGCTGGGGGCGTGACTTAACCTAAGGTTCGATGAGCGGAAAAATGTCACTGTTTGACTGGTTTGCCAATCGTAAGAAAACAGAATTTGTGGGTCAAGATCGGCGCGAAAGAGAAATTGCCGATGGCCTGTGGACAAAGTGCGAGCGGTGCGACGTGCTGACCTACACAAAAGATTTGAAAGCAAATCAGATGGTGTGCCCGGAGTGTGGGTTCCATCACCGCGTATTTAGTGGCGCTCGGATAGAACAGCTGATTGATGAAGGCAGTTGGAACCCCATTAATACGCAGATTTCACCAGAAGATCCGCTCAGGTTTCGCGATCGCAAAGCGTATGCGGATCGAATTAGAGACACCCAAGCCAAAACTAAGCTCATCGATGGTGTGCAAACCGGCATCGGCAAAGTGAACGGCGAACCGGCGGCCCTCGGCGTGATGGATTTTCGCTTTATGGGCGGCAGTATGGGATCTGTAGTCGGGGAAAAACTGGCCAGACTGATTGAACGGGCAACGGCCGATCAGCTACCTGTTTTTATTATTTGTGCGTCCGGTGGGGCCAGAATGCAAGAAGGCATGCTGAGCCTCATGCAGATGGCTAAAATATCGGCAGCATTAGAACGCCACCGTGAGGCCAGACTGCTATATATTCCTGTGCTCACACACCCAACAACAGGCGGCGTGACCGCTAGCTTTGCCATGCTAGGCGATATTATTTTGGCTGAGCCAGAAGCGACTATTGGCTTTGCCGGACGGCGGGTAGTGGAGCAAACCGTGCGAGAAAAACTGCCCGATGGATTCCAAACGTCAGAATATCTGCTCCACCACGGCTTCGTCGATAAAATTGTGCCACGTACAGAGCTCAAGAAAACGCTAGCGCAGCTAATTCGACTACATCAGCCGGTAGACAAGGTGCTGGTGAATGCAAAGCAGGTTGAAACGGTTTTGCAGGGGAGTGAGTAGCACGTATTTTTGCGAAGGAATGTAACGATTCTGAGTTAGTGATGCCGAATACGCTTGGATTTATCGGCATATATAGCTTTTGAGCCGATCTTCGTGCGTGTTATTTCCCCTCTATCGCGCTATTCATGGCATGATAAGTGCATATTTTGGTTCAATGCATTTGTGTAATGCAAGACTGAATCACTGCTGTGTTGCGTGTCTGAAGAAGCGAGCATAAAAAATGAGAGATTTGTTAAAAAGATGCACTGGGCTGTTATTGGCCGCCGTTATTTTTGTATCGGGTGCGTTAGGCGCTGGTTTATTTGCAAGTGAGGCGATCGCTGCTGAGCTAGACGCAGCGACCCGAACGATTAAAGCCAATGAGGCGGGTGACACGGTTACGCCACCTGTAGAAGAGTTTTTACGGGGTCGTCAAAAATTCAATGCAGCTTGTGCCATTTGTCACTTGGGCGGCATCACGAAAACCAACCCCAACGTTGGCTTGGATACGGAATCCTTAGAGGGTGCGTTCCCTGCCCGCGATAACCTGGCGGCACTCGTAGATTATTTACACAATCCAACCACTTACGATGGTTTGATTGAGATTTCTGAGCTGCACCCCAGCACCAAGAGTACAGATTTATATCCTAAGATGCGCAATCTTACAGAAGATGACATCGAGGCGATCTCTGCTCACATTTTGGTAATGCCTAAGATCTTGGGCGATAAGTGGGGCGCAGGTAAGACGAAGTCTTTGTAGGGCTCGATTCCGTGAGGGCTAAATTTTTGCAGGCATGATTTTCGCTGTGAAGAATGCCAAACACAATGAATAGGCTCCAAACACAATGAATAGGCTTTAGAGTAAACTGAAGCTCTGTTTTTAAGCGCAGTAGGCATTTCCCTACTGCGCTTTATTAATTGATGGTTAATCGTAGAACATTTATTTTTGGCACGGCAGGCATTGCCCTAACCAGTCTGTTGGCAAGTTGCTCACAAGCAATCAAAGGTGCCCTCAAGGTCACAGTCCTTCAGGGTTCCATTCCGGCGGAGGTGCTGCAACGGTACCAAAAACAATCAGAAACCCCGGTTAGCTTTCAGCTTGCTGAACAAATCAAGACCATATTTCAGCAGCTGCAGCGTTGGCAACAGCCACCTGAATCAGAAGGCTTTTCATGGGGGCGTTTACTGCCGTGGCAGCAAACAGAGAAAACGCCAACACCTAATAATTTGGTGAGCTTAGGCGATTATTGGTTAGCAGGTGCGATCGCCAAAAACCTCATCGCCCCACTCGAGCTTCCTGAAGAAAGCTTAGAAAAGCTGCCCTTACCTTGGCAACAGTTTGTTACCCGAGACGCAGAGGGCCAATTGACAACTGGCCAACTGGCAACTGGCCAACCAGCCCAATCATTACTGTGGGCCGCCCCTTACCAAGTGCAAACCCTCGTTATTGTTTATCGGCAAAGCTTTTTCCCCGACGCATCACCGGAAAATCCGCCCTTCACTAGCTGGCGTGACTTGCTACAGCCTCAGCTCCGTCAGCAGCTAGCCCTGCCTGATCACCCGCGCCTCGTCATTGGCCTACTGCAAAAAATGCAGGATGGCAGCTTTAATCTACCGATTGACACAGTCACCACCACCAAAAAGCTAGAACAACAGCTCGCAGCGCCCTTCAATGAACTGAACAAACAAGTCAAAACCTACGATGCCACTCATTCACTCAAAGCACTAGTGAATAAAGATGTCAAAGCCGTTGTGGCATGGTCAGGGGAGGTGGTGTCAGCCTTGAGACGCTACCAAGATTTGAGGGTAACAGTGCCCGCAGAAGGCAGTTTGCTTTCGGCAGATCTGTGGGTGCGACCTCAAGGCGCGGAGATGACAGAAGCGGCCAAGCAGTGGGTTGATTTCTGCTGGCAAAGTGGCCCTGCCACACAGATGTCGATATCAGGTAGGGGCATTTCCCCAGTTTTTCTGAAAACAGACGCTGACGTACCAGAATTACTCAACGATTCGCTATTACCCCTGGCAGCCATTCGCAATAGTGAGCCTCTGCTGCCCATTCCAGAGAAACTACAGGCCGCTTACTGGGAGCTTTGGCAAACGCTAAGGACAGGATAAATCCAGCGAAAAGGGACGAGAAGAGAGGCTCATCAAGAGGGCCTCATCAAGAAGGACTCATCAAGAAGGACTCATCAAAAGGGGCTGATCCCGCAGGAAACAACTCAAAGAGACTAAGCCGACCAAAGGGGTTAATCCGAAAGTGACTCACAAGCGGGAGCAATCAAATGTGTGACTTATTGGGTGCTGCGATGGCTGACATCATCGAAAACAACTTCACAGTAGATTTCTGACGCTAAAGCAGGATCTAAGGGGGTAGTGGCTGAATCGGGCACTTGCTGAAAGTTACACACGTGTGCGCCGCGCATCCCCACTAACCGATTGCTCCCAGAAGACTGGGCATCGTTGTGATTGACGACATCCCCACTGTGGAACACGCGCAGGTGATAGCCGTATTGCTGGGCTACTGTACCGAATTGGGAAATAAAGGCATAGCGCTCGAAGTAGCTCAGCAGGCTCCAAATTTGTTCGTCTACCACTACATCAACGTAAAAGAGTGCGTTTCTCGCATTCGCATCGACTTCGTATGCTTGCCACTGAGTCACAAGGCGATCGCTGCCATAGCGTTTACCCACCTGATCTCGAATCCACGACAAACTCGGCTTGCTGATATCAGTAGGTGAAAGACCTTCACTAGAGGCCACCAGATCGCCAATGCTAGAAGGCAGAAAAAGAGGCAGCTCGTCCAAATTCGAGAGTTTTGAGCGAGCTTCTTCCATAGACAGGTTTGTATGCAGACTCGCGATCGCAGCAGGTGCCATCATCGTAGGCATCATCAGGCTACAAGCCATCCCAATGCTCCAGGTAGCAGCCCGAAGAGATAGCGTCTTCACAAAGCGACGGGTCGGAGGCACTACGGCCTGACAATGACTCATGGAGATGCGCCCATGTATGAATTAACGATATGAGTTGTTGTGCCATTAGGGTTAATGACACAACAACTCACAACTCAATATTAGCCTTAGCTAGAAGAACGACGACTCTTTAAGACAGGTTTAGAGGCCGAATTACGAGGCGTCTTCGGCCTAGATCCGCGAGATCGCCCATCTGAACGACCATGCCCGCCGCTGCGTCCCCGATTACCGCCGCGAGGGTTGTTGCGGCCATTCGGGATAGGCTCGGGTGGAATAGAGGGATCTGGCTCATAGCCCGGAATAATCTCTTTGGGAATATCCCGCTTCAGCAACCTTTCAATGCCTCTGAGCAATTGCTTTTCATCTACGCACACCAGTGAAACCGCCTGCCCTTCGTTGCCCGCACGGCCCGTACGGCCAATCCGGTGCACGTAGTCTTCAGCCACGTTAGGCAGCTCAAAGTTCACGACGTGGGGGAGTAAATCAATATCTAAGCCACGGGCCGCAATATCGGTAGCGACCAGCACGCGAACATCGCCAGACTTGAACGAAGCCAACGCCCGGGTACGAGCGCCTTGGCTTTTATTGCCATGAATAGCAGCGGCCGTCAGACCGTCTTTCTGCAAGTGTTTTGTCAGACGGTTGGCACCGTGTTTGGTACGCGTAAATACCAGCACTTGTCGCCAGTTGCGAGAACCGATGATAAAGGAAAGTAGCTCACTTTTACGCACGCGATCAACGGGGTACACCACTTGATCAACGGTTTCAGCGGCGGAGTTAGAACGGGCAACTTCGACGAGTTCAGGAGATCGCAAAAAGCTATCGGCCAACTTACGAATAGGCCGAGAAAATGTCGCTGAATAGAGCAAGGTCTGTCGTTCTTCTCTGACCAAAGCCAAAATTTTACGAATGTCATGGATAAAGCCCATATCCAGCATTCGATCGGCTTCGTCTAACACCAACACCTCAACCTGAGACAGATCGACCGTCTGTTGATTCACATGATCCAATAGGCGACCAGGCGTTGCAACCAGAATGTCTACGCCCTGACGCAGCTTAGAAATTTGCGGATTAATTTTAACGCCCCCAAAAATCACCGCTGAGCGAATCGGTAAGTACTGACTGTAGGCACTGACGCTTTCACCGACCTGAGCAGCTAGCTCCCGAGTAGGGGTAACAATCAGGGCGCGAATGGGGCGACGTCTATCCTTACTGCCACTGGCATGGCTACCGGCAGCTCCCCGCTTTCTCAAAACGGGCTTAGGCTTCCCAGAGTTTTTTTGAGCTGCCCCAGTTTGTTCCGCAGGGGCGGCTATTTCTTGAACAGGAAGCCCTTCACAAAGCCGGTGCAGTAAGGGAAGCGTGAAACCAGCCGTCTTACCAGTGCCGGTCTGGGCGCTGGCCATAACGTCACGGCCTCTTATCACAACGGGGATGGACTGCTGCTGAATAGGCGTGGGATTTGTATAACCTTGTTCAGTAACGGCACGCAGAAGCTCAGGGCGTAAACCGAGTGCTTCAAAAGACGTATTTTCAGAGGACATAAGCGGAAAAAAGGACTCATAAGCCATCATGAGCTGACGGGACGCCCTTCCGTGTCTTTACACGCGCAGCATCCAAACGCAGTCAAGCCATAGTAACAGACGGGTAGGTTACAGACGCTAAGACAGCAGGATTGCTAAGACAGCAAGATTGCTAAGACAACTAAAAGCGTGACAACTACGCGCGTTAAGACAGTAGGGTTTGGTTCAGCCAGTTCACTAAGTCATTCATGACCACATCCGCATCTAAATCATTGTGGGGCTCGTGGTAGCTCCCTTCATAGATTTTAAGTGTCTTACTAGGGCTGTTGATTTGTCTAAAAATTTCGCAACTGCCTTCGTAATCCATAATGGGATCTGCATCACCATGAATTAACAGAATGGGGAGCCGAAGATTACTGATGTGAGCTCGCACCCATTTCATCGTACTGAGGGTCTCACTCCCCCAACGCAAAGTTACATAGGGATGATTGAGCGGATCGTGCGCGACAGCCTTATTCACCTGCTGATCCCGAGACAAGCCGCTGCCGTTCAGCCCCATTTTTAACGAGAAGCGTGGCAACAGCCCAGAAAGCGTTTGAGCCAATAAAATCCGTGCTTTGCTGACCGTTCCGTTCGTGGGCTGTACAGGCGGCGCACTCACAACCACACCCATAATGTCTGTAGGATTAGTCTGCTCATTTCGCAAAATATAATCCAAAACAATGAGGCCGCCCAAGCTGTGGCCCATCAAAAACAGCGGCGCGAGGGGTTCTTGCTCTCTCACCAGTCGTAAAAAAGCTTTGGTGTTATCTCGATAGTTTTGCCAGCGGGTTATGTGCCCTCGCTGCCCTTCTGATTTGCCGTGGCCCTGATTATCGAAAGCAAAGACCGCATAGCCTGCTGCGGTGAGGGATTCGACCACTGCGCAGTAGCGCCCAGAATGTTCGCCCAAACCATGGGCAAGCGCTAAAACGCCTTTAACAGCTGTTTTTTTAACGTTGCTATCACCAGATGAAAACGGATGGCATGCATCCGCCGCAGGATACCAGCTCTGATAAAACAGCTTTAGATCGTTAGCGCCTGAGAACGTGCCTTCGTAGACCGACGGATGATGTTTGGTTGGCGAATTCATCAATGCTAAAAAGAGCCGTAATGCTAAAGAGAGCTGTTGTCTAAGACGACCAAAACCAATAAACGGAACAAATGGATATACGGAACTACATAGGTAGACCGATATAAACGCTACAGGATCTTGATTGTCCCACGTTGTCCATCAATACGAACACGTTGTCCATTCGTCAGGCGTTCCGTGGCATCAGTAACATCCATCACGGCTGGAATACCGTATTCACGGGCAACAATTGCACCGTGAGATAGCTGTCCGCCGACTTCAGCAATAAGGCCACCGATTTGCGAGAGCACTGGCGACCAACCAGCGTCGGTATACGGGACAACCAGAATTGTATCGGCACTGACACTCAGCGTTGCCGCCAGCTGTGTCATCACTAAAATAGTGCCTTCAATTTCACCCGCGCTGGCACCTATCCCTTGTAGCGTACCCGACGAGCGCGCGGGGACGGCGTTCGTGGTGGACAGTCCGAGGGGCGGACTGTTTGTAGGCAGGCTTCCGTACACTAACTGGGGGACTTTGACATTGTGTGCGTTTCGCCAGCGAGATGTCTCGCCGACAATTTGGCGCTTTCGATTGTCTATGACTTGTTGTTGAAGCGCAGCGTCTTTAGGCTCATGGGATTCAGTCTCATGGGATTCAGGCTGTAGTTCTGCCTTAATCTGATCCCACGGCAAAAAGAAAATGTCACCGGCTCCGTCGAGATAGCCTCTATCAAGCCACCGGCTTTCAATTTCGATGAAACAACTACGCAGGCTGGCCAGCAGCCGATTATACGTTTCAGCCACTTGTCCTTTGAGATCTAAGCGCGCTTGTAGTTGTTTCTGCTTCCAGTGGGTGGCGGCTGGCGGTGCGGGTTTGGGGTGAGTGAGTTCTGGATTTTCTAAATACCGAGTGAGCAAGTCATGGACAGGTTGGGGAGATTCTGTCCATGTGGGCACAGCAATGTCAGTGGCCACTTCGCTAAGGTAACCGTATTTTGCCAGAAATGACTGGAGCTGATGGGTAATGCGGACATCGTTAAGGTCGCTGGGAACAGACTGTTCATAGCTTTGGTGGAAAGTATGGGCGATCGCTTTCAGATCTTCTAAGGCCATCACTTCAGGATTACGACGGCTGTCGAGTGTGGCCAGATCAAGCTTAAAGATCGCTTGGCGAATGGCTAGGCTAAGAGGAGCCAGGATATTGTAATAAGTGGCTTTTTCTAAGCAGCTCAGAATTTCTTCAATGCGGTGGGCGATCGCATCATCGGAAAGCTGACCCACTGGCGCAGCGTCCCATGTACTCATAGCAGGTGCAAACACCGTTCGCTGAGACTTCGCAAACTGCTTGGGCAGGCTCATTTCCTGACGCAGTAAGCGCAGTAAGCCAGGCGCGTTTCGGAGCGTGACGCCTAGCGGTGGCTTGCTAAAACTTGCGCCTCGGGTCAAAAATTCCAAACTCTCTGGGGGCAGTCCCATACGAGTAAAAATCTCGCCCAGCAGGGTGGCATTGAAATACGCGTGGTCATTGTGTAGCGTTGCAGTCTGAGCAAAGTCTAGATCGGCGGCGCGTGCGTTTAATACGGTCGTAAACAAATCGCCCCAGACGCCACAGGTAAGTGGACGGTTAATTGACCACGTGAGCGGACGAATGACACCGGGAATCACTTCAGCAGCAATTTTGCGAGTCCAAATCGGCAGTAGCGTCGTGATGGGACGGCTTTGCAGCACCCAAAGCTGCTCCCTATCAAAGGTCCATTCAATGTCTTGAGGAATACCGTGGAAGCGGTTCTCAATGTGACGGGCGAGGTAGGCCACTTGTTGAATCAACTCAGTCGGCGTTTTACCGTTGCCAGTCAGCGACAAAATCAGATCTTCAGGTAAGTGCCAGTCTTCCGTCGAGGCTTCTGGAACCAGTACTTGGTAGCGTTCCGGCGTTATTTTGCCTGAAACCACTTGGCTGGCTTCACCGGGGAGGGCCTCTACGATAACGGCATCGCCGGCATGCGCCACAGGGTCTCGGCTGAAGGCAACGCCAGAGAACTGCCCGGAGATGTGGGGCTGCACAAGGACGTTCATTTTGCCTTCGGACAGGTCGCGATCTTGCCGGTAACGGATAGCGCTAGGGGCGTTATAAGCGTTGAGGCAGGCGGCAATCGCCCTTTCTAAAGCAGCGGGGCTAGTGATGTTTGTAATCGAAACGTATTGGCCAGCGGCGGACGAGGTGAGGCCATCTTCACCCACAGCCGAGGAGCGCGCAACGACTTTTTGATCGTGGGTGACGTTATCGACAGGATTAGCAATGCCAGGAAAAACGATATCAATCAGCGCAGTGGGGTCATCTCCGGCGGGGAGGATGTAACCGGGGGGTACGGGGTAGCCCCAGGCGTGGAGTTGGGAAAGGGTGGCAGCTTTTGCGCCGACTTTTTCGGGCGCTAGGATTTGGTGGAGGGAAGGAAGGGCGCGATCGCCTTGGAAGAAGCGAAACATCTGGCGAGATTCTCCATCATTGGCGGGTAAATCCAGATCGTCAGGGATTTTTTGGTAAATCCAGGCAACGACGCCGGAGAGGCAGGCGACGACGATAACGCGCATGCCATCTGTGGGATAGCGGAGGGCCGTAAGAACGGGCATGAGCACCAGCACAAATAGCTTGCCTTGCTGACGCATGCGAAGAATGGTGAAACCAATGAAGCTAATCAGGAAAGTGAGACCGGCAACGATGGGGTCGTAGACAAAAAAGCCCCAAGCGATGTTGGTGGTGCCTGCACCTTGGGAGCCCCAGTAACGGCCCATGACCAGGAACATGAGAGAAAGAACAGGCCAGATAGGGTCTAGGCCAAAGAAGTGACGGGCAAGGAGGACAGCGCTAATACCTTTGAAAGCTTCTGCAGCGACGGCGGCTAACCCGACGGGGGTACCGCCGTGGTAAAAGGCGGCAGAGACACTGGTGTTGCCGGTACCAAGTTTTTTAAGGTTTTTACCGGTGGTGAGGCGGACGATGTAGCCGGTAAGGGGGAGAGCGCCAAGGGCGGGAATTAGGGTAAAGATTAAGAATGCGCCGAGGACTTGGGCCATGGGAAAGATGTTGTGGGTGCGGGAAGAGGCAAGGCGACAAGCGTAGGAGTTTCCTTCCCCGCCCCCGGATTAACTGCGAAGAGCCTCTAAATCCTGCCTGGGGCCGAGCCGAGCCCAGACCTCCCAAAGTTTTTGGTCAGTTGGACGGAGGATTTCGGTACTGTCATTCTAGGGCTGGGCAATTAGATTCTTGGCATAGCTTCTGGATCTATTAACAAGCGCGCTGAGAACCCCCTAAGAACAACCGTGCGGGTTAGCAGCAGACACGGTGAGGTGGGCCTGTGAGACTTTAAATTGGTGTTTTGGGGAAGGAGGGGAATGTTTTGATTAAGGTGGCTTGATAGGGTCTGGGTTGTGTGGTCACAGACTCGAACCGGGAATACGAAAATTACGAATATGAAAATTACTTACGGATTAACGAACAGTTACGTTGATGTTTGTCGTAGGTACGCTTTCACTCACTATTTATAATTAACGCGCTGGCGCTCAAACTACTGGTTCTTAAGCATGGTTTTTCGAGATACGTCTCTCTCTTTTTGGGATACTTGCACAGGTCAAATCAGTCATCGCATCCATCACCTCACACGGAATAAAAAAGCAGTGCGATCGCTAGCGACTTGTCTTTCCGTGACCCAAATTGCGATGGGCGCTTGGCTACCGACTCGGGCTATTGCCCAAGAGACCACGCCCGCACAACCCATCCCCGCACAACCCACCATAGAAACGCCAGCAGCAGCACCCACCGATTTAGACGCGGTTAGGCCGGTCACGATAGAAACGTCGGGCAAGGCGCTCGCGACTCGTCAGCTCACGGATCTGCTGCCAGCTGAGACACCGATGGCGTTTTTCTTTTCAGCAGATATCGCTGATTGGGAAGCGCTTCAGCAGTTCGAACTATTTGCTAAGCTCACTGAATTTACAGATGTGTTCTGGGCAGGGCTAGCAGAAGGTGAATCGAACTTTCAGGGGCCAATGTTTACAGCGGAAGGAGGCGATCGCTGGCAGGGCGATCAGTTTGTCGTTGCGGCCTTACCCGATACCTCTCCTCGCAGTATTGCGGTCACAGATATTGATAAGGAAATTGTTCTGATCACGCCCGTTGCCAACGAAGCCGCACTGGCACCTTATAAAGAAACGTTAGAAACGTCTCGCGGCAACGCCCCCGAGAAAAGCACCTATTTGGACGCAGAGCTATGGGTATGGCCAACCGAAGAAAGAAGCTTTGGGGACTACGGCGGGTGGGATGACAACGAACAAAATCTGCCCGAGGTACCTCACGAAGACTGGCCTGCGGAGGCGCGTCCAGCCGAGAATTTCGTCAAATCCCAGTCAGCCAATAACCAGTCAGCCAATAACCAGCCTGCAAAAGGCCAAACACAGACCATAGCCCCAAACAAAGCGCTAGAGACAGATCGACCAGCCTCGTTGCCGTCTCCTGGCGATTTTGACCCCGAGCCAAATTACGAGACCTACACAGTCGAAGGGCAAGCGATCGCCTTTTTAGATGGCTTCGTTATTCAATCAACTGAGCCAGAAACCATTAAAAGACTACTGAACTATCGCCAGTTTGACTATGCCAGACTCAGCGATAACCCTCTCTTTGTAAGGTCTCAATACGGCCAAGAAGCAGGGGCGATCGCCCGGCTCTATACCGACCTTTCTGAAATTTCTAAATACAACATCGATGGCAGCGCCTTAAATAGCTCAGCGCCACCCTTCCCAGGTGGGCCAAACATTCCAGGGTTACCCGGCGGCTTCCCCACGTTTCCAACCGCGCCCTCACTCATCATGCGCCAAGAAACCCAGGCACAAATCGCCAGTGCACTCAAAGGCATCACAATGGAGGGCATCATCTACCCTCAAGCTGAAGGCCTTCGCCTCCAGGGCCGCATCTATGGCAACAAGCTCTTGCGCAGCAACCCCACACCTGAGCTAGATTACGCCGACTCCGCGCTAGAGTTCGTGCCTGCGGCCACCTACTCTTTCAACAGCGGTCGTGATATCGCAGGCATTTGGCAACAAGTGGCCCGAAACCTCTCCCTTAACGCGGCCACTCGCGAGTATTTACAGCAAGGCCGCGACCTTGTAAAAACGTCCACTGGATTAGATCTCGACACCGAGCTAATCGGTTGGATGGATAGAGAATTTGTAATGTTCTTTTTTCCAAGCAACGAAGGGGCACTCAATAGCTTTTCGCCAGGGCTAGGGGTAGAAATCGGCATTGCCATTCAAACCAGCGATCGCCCCACCGCTCAAAACACCCTAAACACCCTAGACACCCTCTTCAGCATCTTTGCCCAGCCCACCACTGTGCATGGCAAAGATGCCGTTAGCTGGCAGGGGCCTACAGTGGGCACCAATCCAGACGCACCACCATTCACCAGCTACATCAGCCGTAGCTGGATCTCAGATGACACGCTCATACTGACATCCGGAACAGGCGCAATGAGTCAACTCCTCAATCCCGTAGGATTCTCACCTATTAGCGAGCACCCCACATTTATCAACGCAACCGATACCCTCGCCAAACCCAACAACGGCTATGGATACTTCAATGCAGGCTCCTCCTTTTCTCTCATCTACAGCCTAGTCACCCAATGGCTAGAAGTCCCCTCTGACGATCCTTTCTTCCAAACCATTAGAAGCTACCTTGGCACCATTCGCGGCGCAGGCTCCACCACATCCAGCACCGCCGAATATTGGCAGCTAGACTCCCTGCTAAATTTGGCCCCAGCCGAGACGAGAACAGAGACGCCAAAGCCCAATGACCCAGAAATAAATGACCCAGAAATAGAAATGAGTGACCCCGAAGAAATGAGTGACCCCGAAGAATAAAAACCCAGGCAATCACACTGATATCAGCCAGCATCAGCCAGACGAGAGACACCAGCAAGATAGGATAAGGCAGCTGGGCATTTGTAGCGCTCAGCAATACTTGGCAGCTTTATCAGCCCCCATTAGCTATGCGTCTTTTTGACAAGTCTGAGCAAAATAACGATGCAAACACAGCCCTCTCGAAACGCATCCGTCGTAACTTGCTATGGCTGAGTCTCCTCGCCATCGTCTGGTTCATATGCAGCGCGGGGGCATCTGCCGAAACCCTGCGAGAACGGCAGCAAGCTTTTCCAAATTGGCAAAGCAAGCCTCCTGTGCAGCTCTCAGATGGCGATCTATTCTATCCCAAGTGGATGGAAGGCACCTGGCGCATGAACTCTACGCTGGTAGATATGGTGGCCCCCTTCGCACCCGATCTGGTTACGCCAGGGTTCGAGGGCAATCGACAATTTTTGGACAAGCCCATTCCCGCTTTTATCCGCTTTGTCCCCAAGGTCTTTCCCAAAGGCAGCTTTCTCAATCAGCCCATTCCCAAAAAGCTAGAGGATGCTGATGCAGATGAAATTAAGGTGGTCTCTGACAGGGCGTTCAATGGGCTTAACTTAGCCAAAGCCTATCTCGGTGACGAATGGGTAAAAGCTGTCAAAGTAGACCCCAATGATCCGAATCGACAGGTCACGTTTCTAAAAGACAATCAGCAGCTCGTTTCTACCGTGACAGGTCGTACGGTAGAAACGCCCAACAATGGGATGTTCGCCACGACAGAAGTCTTTCAACAGTTCTTTCGCAATCCCAAATCTGTTAACAGCGAATCTTTGAACAACCGCTCTGTTGACAATAATTCTGCACGGCAACAGGGCACCCGCCGCGAAGCCACCGTGTATCTCAACGAAGTTGAAAATACAACGATTTATCGCAAGCGCTCCGACCCTAATTTTCCATTAGAGGGCGATCAAATTACAGCCATCTACCTATCTCCACAAGATCCAAACTATTTCAAGGCGAAAGACAAGCCTGTTGCACTGTACCGTTATCATCTTTCGTTTAGTCCGGTGAGGCCGGAGACCCTAGAAAAGCAAACCTAAGAAAAGTTAGCGACGACGACGGGGGCGATCGCCATATCCAGGGGGATAGTCATTCGGCGGATAGTTATTGGGTGGATAGTTGTTAGGCGGATAATCATTCGGCGGATAATCTCTACCATAATCTGGGCGATCATAGTCAGGTCGGCCATAATCTGGGCGACCATCGTCTGGGCGGTCATAACCGCGCTGCGGTGGTCTGTTGTAACCGCCACCGCCGTAGCGCCGGTCATCATAGCCTGGGTCGTAGTACCCACCGCGCTGTGGTGGGTAGTAACGATCCTGCGGGGGCGGGTTATTGCCCAGCACGTTATTTTCCACATGCATTTTGAGCTGCTGAGCCATGCGTCGTAGCCCTTGGCGTTCATCTTGTCGGATAAAGGGCAAAAACACTTTGGAGAGCACGCCAGAAAACGTTTCGCGATGAAGATAGCGTGTACGCCCTGGCACGGTTTCTCTTAGCTCAAAAATATGTTCACTGCGCAAACCAGGAATGGTCGAAGTCCAACGCATCATCATCGGGGGGCGCAGCATGGTAATCAGCGGTTGAAACTCCGTTTCTTCATCACCTTCAAGCCGCTGCATGGAAAGGTAAATCTCATTTCCCCTGGCAATCGGTAACCCAGGATCGCAGTCATATAAGAACGTATTCCAAAAGCGCCATTGGTCTTTGCGAATAAGTGTATTCCAAACAACACTTTGGGGCGCGTTGATGTCAATTTCGGCGTAGAGGGTAGGCATAGCGGGCTGAAAAAATAAGCAATAAAAAAAAAGATAAATGCAGCAACCAAAAAACTTGAATCGAGGTGCTAACCAGCTCGCTAATTAATCAGCTTGCTAAATAACCAGACTTACGCGCCAGTACGCTAGCACATACGCGAAGAAGAGAAATGGGCCGATGAAAGGCGATCGCCTTTCGCAACAGCCAATCACTCAAAACAGCTACCCCCTAAAGGAACTGCCAGAAATGCCATAAAGCGGGATAAGCTTTTACTCATCGTTCATCATATTCCTACTTCATCGTTTTCTATCATGGTCAGTTTGACACCAAACCCTAGCTACAGTCTAACGCTCCGTATCAAGCTACCTAACCAAGTTTCACAGCTTTCTAAGGTGCTAGAAGCCATCGCTCAAGCAGATGGGAATCTGGGAAATATCGACGTTGTAGAAAAAAGCCGCGAATATATCATTCGAGAAATATCGGTAGATGCCTCTAGCACTGAAGCCGCAAACAGTATAGAGCAGGCCGTGCGAGCGGTAAAAGGCATTGAAGTGATGGAAGTCTATGACCGCACGTTTGCCTTACACAGAGGCGGAAAGCTGCGTGTAGAAGCCAAAATTCCGCTCAACGAGCAGGACGACTTAGCAATGGCCTACACCCCAGGCGTAGGCAGGGTTTGTGTAGAAATTGCCAACCATCCTGAACGGGTTTATGACCTCACCATTAAAGGCAACACCGTTGCCATTGTCAGTGATGGTAGCGCCGTGTTAGGGCTTGGCAACTTAGGGGCAGAAGGCTCCATGCCCGTGATGGAAGGCAAGGCCATGCTATTCAAAGAATTTGCCGGGCTAGATGCATTCCCCATTTGCTTAAATACGCAAGACACCGAAGAAATTATTGAAACTGTCAAGCGCATTGCCCCTGTGTTCGGCGCAGTCAACCTAGAAGATATTAGTGCTCCGCGCTGCTTTGAAATTGAAAAGCGTTTACAGGCAGACTTAGATATTCCAATTTTTCATGACGATCAGCACGGGACTGCGATTGTGAGTTTAGCAGCGCTCATGAATGCGCTAAAAGTTGTTGGGAAAGCGATGGGGGAAATAAAAGTTGTTATTAATGGCGCAGGTGCTGCTGGGCTGTCCATGGGTAAGTTGTTCAAAAAAGCAGGTGTACAACAACTCGTCATTTGCGACTCTAAAGGTATTATCAGCACTCAAAGAGAGAATTTAACCGCCGCCAAAAAAGAGTTCGCGGTCGAGCAATCTGGTCTATTAGCAGATGCAATGAAAGGCGCAGATGTCTTCATGGGCGTCAGTGCCCCAGGCGTTGTCAATGTCGAAATGGTCAAGTCAATGGCAGCCAAGCCAATTGTATTTGCCATGGCCAACCCCGTTCCAGAAATCCAGCCCGAATTGCTTACAGATATTGCGGCAGTGATGGCAACAGGACGCAGCGACTATCCCAATCAAATCAATAACGTGTTGGCATTTCCAGGGGTCATTCGAGGCGCGGTGGATTGCCGGGCCCAGGCAATTACGACAGATATGTTTTTGGCAGCAGGGAAAGCGATCGCTGCCCTCATTCCAGAATCAGACCTCGCCTCAAACCACATTATGCCGTCAGTATTTGATGAGCGAGTAGCCCCAGCCGTAGCCGCTGCGGTCAAAGAAGTCGCCAGATCCGCAGGTATCGCAAAAAAATAACCAGAGCATAAAAGACGATGCCACTGGGGAGTGATTTCTTGAGGTCGCCCTTTGCCATAAACTGTCGTCAAAGCTATACGCTATTGATGACACCCCCCAAGGATTTTTCCCATGCTAAATGAAGCCGCCAAGAAAACAATGCTCCGCAAAATTCCTCACGGACTGTACGTCTGCGGTACGAAAAATGGCGATGAAGTCAACGGCTTTACCGCCAGTTGGGTTATGCAAGCATCATTTGCACCACCACTCGTCATTAACTGCATTAAGGCAGATTCTACGTCTCATGCGATGGTCAAAGCCAGCGGCGTATTTGCCCTCAGCGTATTAGAAGAAGGGCAAAAGGAAATGGCCCAAAACTTTTTCAAGCCCTTACGCCGAGTCGGCAACAAATTCGAAGAGATTGAGTTTTACACAGGCGAAGAAACAGGCTGTCCCATCATCCAAGACTCTCTCGGCTATGTGGAATGCAAGGTCATTGGATCAGTAGAACACGGTGACCACACTGTTTTTGTCGGTGAGGTAGTCGGCGCAGGCGAGCATCGTGAAGGCAAGCCTTTGCTGCTAGAAAGCACCGGCTGGAATTATGGTGGATAGAAGAACCAAACTCGCAATACTGGGATGAGCAAAGGATTGATACATAACCCCACTAAAACCATCCCATAAAAAAAGCAGGGCCGAAGCCCTGCTCAGTTGTCGAAGCTATCAAAAACGGTAGATGCTGACAAAACTTGCTCGTTGCAACTAAGCAACCTAACTTGATTGTAAGCCAAACAAGGGCTAAAAATTAACCCAGTGCAGCCGCACCACCGACAACTTCCAGAATTTCTTGAGTAATCGCAGCCTGACGCGCTTTGTTGTAAGACAACGTCAAAGACTTCATGAGCTCTTTTGCGTTATCACTCGCGCTGTTCATTGCCGTCATTCGAGACGCCAACTCACTAGCCGCAGACTCCTGCATTGCTCTCAAGATTTGGTTATTGAGATACAGAGGTAGTAGCGCATCGAGAATCTGAGAAGGATTTTGCTCAAAGAGCATGTCCTTCGGAAACTCAGTCATTTCAGCATCAGGAGCATCTTCACGCTCTACAGCCAAACGACCATCGCGGCTTGTGAGACGGAAAATTTCATCGTCTTGCGCTTCTAGGCCCTGGGGGTCTAGGGGCAACAGCGTCTGCGTTACAGGCTTATTGCTAACTAGCGACAGAAACTTGGTGTAAACCAGCTCCACGCGATCCACAGACTCAGAAAGGAACAAGGAAAGCAGCTCCTCTGAAATCTGAGAGGCTTCCGATGCCGTTGGAATCTGCTCTAGGCCAGAATACTTTGCCGCGATTGGCGCATTCCGCCGCTCAAAGTACTGAACAGCCTTACGACCCACCAATACATAGGTATAATCAAGCCCTTCAGCCTGAATCTCCTTAGCGCGGTTCTCAGCGCGACGAATCACGTTAGTGTTGTAGCCACCGCACAAGCCGCGATCACCGGAAATCACCAACAAAGCGACTTTCTCGGCATCACGCTGTTGCAGCAAAGGCAAATCAGACGTGTCTTCAAACTTGAGGCGACTCTGCAAACCGTAGAGCACCTGTGCCAAACGATCCGCAAACGGGCGAGTAGCATTGACCTGAGCTTGAGCGCGGCGCACTTTAGCAGCGGCCACAAGGCGCATTGCTTCAGTAATCTTGCGCGTGTTTTTGACCGACTTAATGCGATCGCGAATCAATTTTAAATTAGCCATAATTATCTTCCGTTAAGCCGCCAATGCCTCTTTAGCAGGAACATCAGCGGCCAGTCACGTCTCCTACGCTGCTAAGAAAGCTTGCTTGCTCTCATCGATCGCTTCTTCCAACAGCTTAATCGCGTCGTCAGTGAGCTTCTTGGTGTTGTTGATTTCATCAACAAACGCTTTCTTGCTGGTGTTCACGTAGCTAATCAACTCTTCTACGTAATCAGCAACGCGCTCAACCGGAACGTTATCCAGCTTGCCGTTAATACCCGCATAGATAACCGCAACCTGCTCAGGCAAGGTACGAGGAGAGTACTGCTTCTGCTTCAAAATCTCACGAAGACGCTGACCACGGGCAAGCTGCGCTTGAGTAGCAGGATCTAAGTCAGAAGCAAACTGTGCAAACGCCTGCAGTTCGTCGAACTGCGCTAGCTCCAGTTTCACCTTACCAGCCACTTTCTTGATTGCCTTTGTCTGCGCAGCGGAACCCACACGGGATACCGAGATACCTGCGTTAATTGCAGGGCGCAAACCAGCATTGAACAAATCAGAAGAAAGGAAGATTTGACCGTCTGTAATCGAAATTACGTTGGTTGGGATATAGGCGGATACGTCACCTGCCTGCGTCTCAATAATTGGCAAAGCAGTCATGCTGCCTTCACCCAACTCTGGGCTTAGCTTAGCCGCACGCTCCAACAAACGAGAGTGGAGATAGAAGACATCGCCAGGATACGCTTCACGACCGGGTGGACGCTTGAGCAGCAAGGACATTTGACGGTAAGCCTGTGCTTGCTTAGTCAAATCATCGTAGATAACCAAAGTCGCTTTGCCCTTGTACATAAAGTACTCAGCAATCGTTGCACCGGTGTAAGGCGCTAGATACTGAAGCGCTGCAGGATCGTTCGCGTTTGCAGCAACGACTACGGTGTAGTCCATCGCGCCGCGCTCTTCGAGCACGCCAACCACCTGAGCAACCGCAGAGGCCTTTTGACCAACGGCTACATAGACACAAACCACGTCTTGATCTGATTGGTTCAAGATAGTGTCGATAGCGATCGCCGTCTTACCGGTCTGACGGTCACCAATGATAAGTTCACGCTGACCACGGCCAACCGGAATCATCGCGTCGATGGCTGTAATCCCAGTCTGCATTGGCTCGTATACAGACTTACGCCCAATAATGCCAGGTGCAGGAGACTCAATCAGACGAGTCTCAGATGTGCTGATATCGCCCTTACCATCAATAGGCTCACCCAGCGTGTTAACTACGCGGCCTAACATGGCGTCGCCTACAGGAACAGCCGCAATTTTGCCTGTAGATTTAACGGTGCTGCCTTCTTGAATCTGACGGCCAGTACCCATAAGTACTGCACCAACGTTGTCTTCCTCAAGGTTGAGGGCAATGCCTGCTGTGCCATCTTCAAAGTCCAGCAGCTCACCAGCCATAGTGTTATCCAAGCCGTAAATGCGGGCAATGCCGTCACCGACTTGAAGAACCGTACCAACGCTATCCGCTTTCACGTCTTGGTCGTACTGTTCAATCTGCTGCTGAATAATGCTGCTAATTTCGTCTGGTTTGATGCTTACCATTGGGGTCGCTCTACCTTCTAACTACCTTGTGCAATAAAAATTTGTCGGACTATTGGATGCGAATTTGTGGATGCGAGTTTGCCAGGATATCTGACGCAATACCTCGCGATTACGACACACCTAGCTGCAATCCAATGCGTCGAAGCTGGCCGCGAATGCTGGCATCCAACACCTGCGAGCCAATCTGAATGATGACCCCACCAATCAAATCAGGGTCAATGCGAGTTTCTAGCTCAACTGATTGAGCCTCAGTCATGCCTTGAACTTTCTGACGAACGGTTTCTTTCTGCTCGTCGCTCAGCTCTACAGCCGAAATAACTTCAGCTAAAACCGTCTGCTTGATGTCTCGAACTCTCGACTGGAATTCTTTCAAGATTGGCTCGGCTAAATAAATGCGACCCTTATCAACCAGCAACAGAATGAAGTTCTTCATTTGAGGGTTAACGCCGTCGGCAAGCACCTTTTGCAGCACGCCCTTTTTGACGTCCTTGCTCGTCACCGGATTCGCCAAAAAGTCTGCCAGCTCACTAGATTCCTTGAGCAAGCTCAAAAAATCAGTGGCATTGCTATTTATATCGTCTATGGCGTCTTTAGACTGGGCAATGGAGAGGAGCGCTTGGGCATAAGGAGCAGCAACCTCTGAAGTAGCCATACTCATTTGTTTGTCTCCTAATTTCCTAGCTGTGCAATGCTTTGGTCAACTAGCTTGGCCTGAGTACCCTCATTCAGGGATTCAGGTAGGCGCGATCGCACCTTTTCCAACGCCATCGTTGCCACGCGCTTGCGCAATTCCTGAACAACCTTCTCCTGCTGAGAGGTCAAGTCCTGCGCTGCCGACGCCTTCAGTCGCTCAATGTCCTTCGCAGACTGAGCAAGAACGGCCTCACGCGCGTTCTCAGCGTTGGTACTCGCCTCGCTGCGAATGCGCTCAGCTTCTTTTTTCGCCATTTGCAGCTTTTGCTGCTGCTCAGCCAATGAAGAAGCCGCCTGCTTTTGCCGCGACTCCGCATCTGTGATTGCCTTTTCAATAGCTTCCTGGCGTTCCTTAAGCTTTCCGCCCAAGAAGCCACGGCCAAAGTAGAAAAGGACGCCAATAATAATGACCAAGTTGATCAGGTTGGTTTCAAGGATGTCGAAATTCAACCCAAATCCTTTCGTTTCAGAGGCCAGCAGCCCCAACGCTTCCGTTAACACTTTCGATACCTATACTGCTTCGTCTCTAGTTCCTGTGTTTCTGATTTCAAGAAGTAGAACGCGTAGACCTGCTTCTGTCAGATCCGTACGTCTCTACGCTGCTGAACCCAGCAACTTACCCAAAATCTGGTCGCTCAAAGAATCGACTTGAGACTCAAGCTGGCTCATAGCCGCTTGCTTCTGTTCATCCAATTCTTTTTGCACAGCTTCACGCTTAGCAGCTGCTTCTTGTTGTGCTGCCGCCTGATTTTCAGCCGCGATTTTTTGAGCTTCTGCTTGAGCCGATTCAATCACGCTGCGAGCCTCGCGGCGCGTATCTGCTAAAGATTGCTCATACTCAGCCGCTAGCTTCTCAGCTTTGGCCAAACGCTCTTTTGCGTTTCCTTTTGTCTCTCGGACGTAGGCATCGCGCTCGTCGATAGCTGCGCCCAGAGGCTTGTAAAAAATGGCGTTAAGGATCGCCATCAAAATGAGAAACTGAATCGCCATCAAAGGAAGCGTGGCATCAAGGTCAAATAACCCGCCTGCTTCTTCAGTTGCTTCAACAGCTTCTACTGCAAATAGTGTCAGTGCTGTCCACATGGTTGTTCTTATGCCCGAGTTCTTATGTCAGGGTCTATGTCATTTCTTTGCGGTTAAAGCGAAGGAACTCAAGGAATCACGATGGCGTAGATTCGTGAGTTCCTCACCTTAACGATGCTCTAAAAAGCCAGAGACTTAAGCGAAGGGGTTAGCGAACAAGAGAACGAGTGCAACTACGAGACCGTAGATAGTCAACGCTTCCATAAATGCCAAGCTGAGCAGCAATGTGCCACGGATTTTGCCTTCAGCTTCGGGCTGACGAGCAATACCTTCTACAGCCTGACCTGCTGCGTTACCCTGACCAATACCAGGGCCGATAGCCGCTAGACCAACAGCCAAAGCAGCCGCGATAACAGATGCGCTAGCAATAGTAGGATTCATGATGTTCTTCCTTGTTTGTTTTTAGAGTGTCGTTCAAAAGCCTCTCTTTGCGCCGGTATATTCTACTGGGCAGATATGAGGCAGGTTTTCAGAGTGAGATTAATGAGAGTCTCTATCTCTCAAGCTTGTCAATCAATCATGCTTTGCATGCAAAGCAAACTTCGAGTGAGAAAAGATTTAACGGCTAACGGTTACGAATGCCTAATGCCCTTCCATTGCTTCACCGATGTAAGCCGCTGCAAGTGTTGCAAAAATCAATGCCTGAATCGCACTTGTAAAGAGGCCCAAGACCATCACAGGCAAAGGAACGAACAAAGGCACAAGCAGGACAAGAACAGCAACTACCAGCTCGTCTGCCAAGATGTTTCCAAACAGTCGAAAACTGAGGGAGAGCGGCTTAGTGAAGTCTTCAAGAATGTTGATAGGCAACAGGATAGGGGTTGGTTCAACATACTTTGCGAAGTAACCAAGGCCACGCTTTTTGAAGCCTGCGTAGAAATAAGCAAGAGAGGTGAGCAGCGCCAAC
This sequence comes from Phormidesmis sp., assembly GCA_045110585.1. GTDB lineage: Bacteria > Cyanobacteriota > Cyanobacteriia > Phormidesmidales > Phormidesmidaceae > Phormidesmis. Next base: position 41,935 of record JBGCGG010000023.1, read on the forward strand.
GCAACCGTTGTATTGATGTCGTTAGTGGGGGCTGCGAGTTCACCACCAGGGATGTGGATAAGCTTCCAAGGAACGAGCGCACCAGACCAGTTAGAGACAAAAATGAACAGAAAGAGTGTGCCAACGAAGGGCACCCAGGGACGATACTCTTTCTCGCCAATCTGATCTTGTGCGAGGTCACGAATGAAGTCTAGGGCGTACTCCATGAAATTCTGAAGGCCAGAAGGTACGCGCTCTACCTTGCGGGTTGCGAGGAAGGCAACGCCTATCAGCAAAGCAGATACGAACCATGAAACCAAAAAGACCTGACCGTGCAGCTTAAGGCCGCCGATATGCCAGTAGTAGTGCTGGCCAACTTCTAGCTTGGCTAGAAGCGAAGGCGCAGAAAGTTGAAGGGTATTAAGCATCGCCGTCTAAAATCTCTTCTTCAAAAATATTTTCTGGGTCGCCTTGAGTTAAGGCGTTGCTTCAGCGCCGTGAGTGAGACACTTGATCTATGCAGCCTTTTTCTGAGGCATGACAGATGTCCACAACACGAATGCTATGAGAGCTGCTTTATAGGTCAAAAATCCTAAAAAGATAGGCAGTACAGAGAGTTCCTGCCATTGGGTCGCGGTCACTAACACACCAATGAGTATGGCTAAGCGTCCGCTATTGGACTTGGGCGATTCTCTTCCGATTTTGCCAACGCTTTTCGCAAGCATCCTCAAATAAATCACGCCTGTTGAGGCCCCAATTAGGTAGTTGAGCGCTGTATTTAGCGAGTAAGCCCACCAAACAAAGGGGAAGATTACGACGCCAAAGGCAACGGTGAGCCTGAGTAAGTCTTGCTGAAGCTTGTAGTAGTCCTGCATGGACGTTTCAGAAGGCGGCGGCAGAAAGGCGGGAGGGCCTTCTTCAGACGACTCCTGCTCGTTCGCGTCTTGCGCCTGCGTCTTTTCCAAATCAGTATCACCGTCGCTTTCTTTGACGCTCTCCAGCGGCGCTGAAGCATCTTCTAAAGTGTCAGGTGAGTTTTGTGCAGAAGTCACAGTGGCAGTTTTGTTGTCAAGTCAGCCTTGTCCAAATCGACGAAATATGCTCGTCAAAATAGTCAGTTTCTATGCGGCTTTCAGCATTTAGAAATATTCTTGAATGCGTTGAATACCGCGCTAGACCAAGGCAGATCATATCACGGTAACAATCCTTAAGAAAAAAGTTTTAGTCGCAGAAGCTACATTATTTTTCGATGGCGTTCTAAGTTTTAGGATTGCGTGCGACCAACGGGTAAGTCGAATGGCGGATTGGAGCCAATTCAATTCCCGAGGAACTACTGAAGAAGTGCCTCGGGAAGAACAGAGGAAATGACTAAGGCGTGAGCATAACAAGCTGACGAGCTTGCAGCGATCGCACTCCATCCAAGCCTCTATCCCAGGTCTCATCTAGTTCAGCGACAATCTCTCCGACACTTTTCGACTGACCCGGATCGCACTTTTCAAGGAATGCGAACTCCGCATCCGTAATCGAAATCACCTGATAATCGTGATTAAAAAAGCTTTTACTTGGCCAGCCTTCCATACAAGCGTGGCGCTCAGGCACAGATTTCTCAAGCGTTTCATCATCTGTCCAATCTGTCTTTTCCAGAGGCGGACGGCTGAGGAAAAATTCGTAGTGCGTCACTTCTGGATCGAGAAGTTCTGTCAGACGATAGCGATCGCGCTCATTCAGACCTTCCGCCCGCGCCATCAAATCCGGGGCCTCTCCAATCAGTCGCTGCAAATCCCAGTACTGTGGATTCGAGAAACCCACAAAGTCTAGCCCCGATGAATCAATTAGGCTAAACAACGTCCTCACGTTGTAATCAATTTCCTGCGGATGAACGTACATATCTGCGAAACACTCATCGCGCTGATTTTCTAATGCCCAGCGGGTTTCTTCCCGCGTACGCAACCGGTTCTGCTCGGGCAGCGAAGAAAAGAGGGTGCGCCCCACCTTGACACCATCGACATAGTCACCACGGAGATTGCCTTGCAAAAGCCCAATCGCCTCTTGCGTCAGCGCAATTTCAAAGCGTCCTAGCTCCGCGTATACAAATATATGGAGAATGCCGCCCGGTTTAAGCTTGCCAGCCAGCGCCTTAATGCCTCGAATGGGGTCAGGCATATGGTGCAAAACGCCCACACAGTTAATCATGTCGAACTCACCCGGAATTTTCTCAACGTCGTAAATACTGACGTTATGAAAGGTCACACGATCTGCGCCGGAGCGTTGGCAGCGCTCTGTCGCCACAGCAATCGCACCCGCACTCAAATCCATCCCCACCACTTCTGCTTCCGGGTTCAAATGAACCAAATATTCAGTTCCAACCCCAGTGCCACAGCCTGCATCTAAGATCCGAACCTGCGTGCCCTCCGGCTTACGCCCTGCACAAAAGTTATACGCACTTGGCCAATGCCAACGCCAGTTGTAGCCAGGAGGCGCTTCGTCCAACAAGGGCTCAGGCGGGAAAGGATAGGTATCGTAGAGCTTCGCCACTGCTGAGCTTATGGTTGAATTGGCCGTTTCGTCACTCATCTTTATCTGCGTCTATGCGTAATTGAGAAAACCTCTTTCAACCATCCCTCAGTTGGGGACTTCTATGAACGACCAAAGAAACTAAAGTTTACAAAACTTAGTGCTTCTCTCAGAGAGTTCGGGCATCTCGTATGATCAGTGAATGCGAATAGAGACGATCAATACGGTTCTTAACAATCCAGTAAGTCCTCTTGCGAATCGTTTTAATCTTAAGTATCAGCGGCTACGGTACAGCTTGTATGTATCGGGTCTGAATGCCAGCAATAATGCGACCTAAATATAGATAGGGAGTCTTTGAGAACTCATGACAGTGACAGCTAGTGGCGGAAGCTCTGTAGCACGGCCCCAACTTTATAAAACTTTGCCCGTAGCGACCATTTCGCAAGCGGAACAGAAAGACCGTTACATGGAGAACACCGAGCTAGGTGAACTCAAGACTTTCTTTGATTCAGGGATGAAGCGGCTGGCAATCGCACAGCTGCTCACCAGGTATTCTGAGCTCGTTGTCTCTCAAGCAGCCAACCGCATCTTTACAGGCGGTTCTGCGCTCTCTTATCTAGAGAAGCCCATCACGGATGAGCCGGGAGAGATGACCCGAGGAGGTGAGCCACTAGATCAGGCTAAAGCTTCCCAACTAGGTACCGCAACTTACGCCGCCAACGACAGCAGCGAAAGCAGCAGTGGCGGCATATTTGGTGGCATTCGCGGTCTCCTACAAAACAACCCTGACGTGGGAGCAACACCACCAGGTTTTCGCCCCATCAACGTGGCGCGCTATGGCCCCAGCAACATGCAGAAGTCTCTGAGAGACATGAGCTGGTTCCTGCGCTACCTGACGTATGCCATCGTGGCAGGCGACCCAAATATCATTAAGGTCAATGTTCGCGGTCTACGCGAAATCATTGAGAACGCCTGTTCTACGCCAGCTACCATTGTGGCACTGCAAACCATGCGTGGCGCATCCGTTGGCTATTTTAGAGGTGATGCAGAAGCGCAAGAGATCGTCCGTCAGTACTTTGATGTGATGCTCACCGAATTTAAAGGCTCTACCCCTTCAGATAAGCTTCGCCAACGCCCCAGCAAAGACTTGCAGGGACTTAAGCTTCCTCAGATTTATTACAATGCGTCTGAGCGTCGCCCCGTATACGCAATGAAGCCTGGGCTGTCTCGGGTAGAAAAAAATGACGTTGTAAAAGCAGCCTACCGCCAAGTATTTGAGCGTGACATTACCCGCGCTTATTCGCTATCCATTTCGGATTTGGAGTCGAAGGTTCGCAACAACGAGATTTCGATGAAGGAATTCATTCGTCGCTTGGCGAAGTCTCCGCTCTATCGCAAGCAATTTTACGAGCCATTCATCAACAGTCGCGCCCTAGAGCTAGCCTTCCGTCACATTCTCGGTCGGGGGCCTAGTTCGCGAGAAGAAGTCCAAACCTATTTCTCCATCGTCTCTGAAGGCGGTTTATCTGCCCTGGTTGATGCCCTGGTTGATTCAAAGGAATACGGTGACTACTTTGGAGAAGAAACCGTTCCCTACATTCGCGGCTTGGGTCAAGAAGCCCAAGAATGCCGCAATTGGGGCGCTCAGCAAAACTTGTTTAACTACGCTGCCCCCTTCCGTAAGGTGCCTGAGTTTGTCACCTTGTTTGCATCTTACGAGCAACCCTTGCCCGACCAGCATGTATATGGGACTGGCAACGATCCACTCGAAATTCAGTTCGGGGCTATTTTCCCGAAAGAAACGCGCAATCCGAAGAATCGCCCTGCGCCCTTCAGCAAAGACACTCGCCGCATCCTGATTCATCAAGGGGCTGGCATTAATAACCAACTCAGCAATCCAGCCGCGCGGCCACAAGCACCAGGCTCTTTGGGTGCAAAGGTCTTTAAGTCATCGGAAGCGAGCAAATCAACCATTATTGGCGCGGTCTACCGTCAGGTGTTTGGTCGTCCGGTCTATGCAGGGCAAGAAATTAGCCAAGCAGAAAGCCGCTTTAACAATGGCGAAATCAACGTTCGTGAATTTGTTAAAGCAGTTGCCAAGTCTGAGTCGTTCCGGAAAACTTACTGGACGTCTCTGTACGTCATGAAGGCTGTGGAATACATTCACCGCCGTTTGTTGGGTCGTCCAACCTATGGACGAAAAGAAACCAACAAGTACTTTGATGTCTGTGCTAAGCAGGGTTTCTATGCGCTCATTGATAGCATCATTGACTCGCAAGAATATACCGAATGCTTTGGAGAAGATACTGTTCCTTACGAGCGTTATTTGACACCAGGCGGGCAGGCATTGCGATCGCTGCGCGTAGGGTCTATTCAGGAAAGAGGCGCACAGCCAGAGAAGAAGGTTACACCACGCTTTATCGAACTTGGTACAGTCTCGACACAGAGACCCACGCCTGAAGTTAAGCAGCGAGTGGGGCAAGGCGTTAGCGTTCAACGTGAGCAAACCAAGCGGTTCAAGCTCACAACCTTTAGTCGCTCAACCGTTGAAACAGTGGCACAAGCGGCATATCGACAGATCTTTGAACGTAACATTGAGCCTTACGTCATAGATAGCAGCGAGTTCTCAGAGCTGGAAAGCAAGCTGACTAATAGAGAAATCAATCTCAAAGAGTTTATTGAAGCGCTAGGCTGTTCAAGCCTCTATATCAAGGAGTTCTACGCCCCTTACCCAAATACGAAAGTAATTGAGCTAGGGACAAAGCACTTCCTAGGCCGCGCGCCCCAAGACCAAGCAGAAATTCGCAAGTACAACAAAATTCTGTCGGAAGAAGGCATTCGCGGATTTATTCGCGCCATGGTTGACACCCCAGAATATGCGCAGTACTTCGGAGAGGACACCGTTCCTTACCGTCGCTTCCCAACGCTGCCAGCAGCGAACTTCCCGAATACAGAGATCCTCTACAACCGCTTAACCAAGCAAAGTAGTGATGTCGTGGTTCCTAGCTTCGAGCCTGTGAGTAGCTCTGTGAGTGAAAACTTACAGCTTCCGTTAATGGCCAATGTCATTGACTAAACCTAACCGTTAGCAATCAAAAAGCGCACTGCTTCTTAGTGCGCTTTTTGATTGTCCATACGTAGTAGCCAAGTCTGTCTTTAAGAAATCCACTCAGTTTCCTGAGTAGGCGTTCTCAATTTTCGGGTGCTTATCACAAAAGCACCCCACTAAATCCTTTCCAATCGGCAATTAGGGGCCTTCAACAAATCTGAGGAATATTATTACGAAATATTGCTCAACGTCTAAGAAGGTCATCGAAATACCGGAAAATGTTTACGGAAGGTGGCTGAGCACAGCAAAAATGGAGACCTTGTTAAGGCTAGTGTTTTCCATAAGTTTTCGACAAGAGAATTTATGAGAGAAGAGTAGTAAGGCTGTCCGTTAGCCCTCATACTGTAAGTAGGGAAAAGAGCAGTTAGCTTCTTAACTCTGCATGCAGCAGTGAGTCTTTAGTTCTGAAGCTCGGCTGTTTGAAATTTTCTGTTTTAACAGAGCCAGTGAAACTCATCTGGTTTATTCTTTCGGAGGAATCCATTAATGAGTATAGTCACGAAGTCAATCGTGAATGCTGACGCTGAGGCCCGCTACCTCAGCCCCGGCGAATTGGATCGCATTAAGGGGTTTGTTACCTCTGGTGAGCGTCGTGTTCGCATCGCGCAAGTTCTTACTGAGAGCCGTGAGCGCATTGTCAAGACGGCTGGCGACCAACTATTCCAAAAGCGCCCTGACGTTGTTTCTCCCGGTGGCAATGCTTACGGCGAAGAGATGACTGCGACTTGTCTCCGCGACATGGACTACTACCTGCGTCTTATCACCTACGGTGTGGTTGCAGGTGATGTTGCACCTATCGAAGAGATTGGTTTGGTTGGTGCTCGTGAGATGTACAACTCTCTCGGTACGTCCATTCCTGCAATGGCTGATTCTATCCGCTGCATGAAGAGCGTTGCAACTTCCATGATGTCTGGTGACGAAGCTGCTGAAGCTGCTTCTTACTTCGATTACGTCATTGGTGGTTTGCTGTAAGCCTAATGCCTAACAGCAGCGGCTTAAGAGCGATCGCTTGATGGCACTCGCTTAATGATGTGCCCTAAGGATTAGCCCTTCAGTGCTCATCACTTCATTTCAATCATTCAAAGTCCATTTTAAGGAAGCAAACAAGATGCAAGATGCAATTACTGCTGTAATTAATGCGTCAGACGTCCAGGGTCAGTACCTTGATGCGTCTTCTATGGATAAGCTCAAAGCTTATTTCCAAACAGGTGAGTTGCGCGTTCGTGCGGCCACTTCCATCAGTGCTAACGCGGCTGAGATCGTTAAGGAAGCTGTAGCTAAGTCTCTGCTTTACTCTGACATCACCCGTCCCGGCGGCAACATGTACACCACTCGTCGCTATGCTGCTTGCATTCGTGACTTGGACTACTACTTGCGCTACTCCACTTACGCAATGCTCGCTGGCGATCCTTCCATTCTCGATGAGCGCGTGCTCAACGGTTTGAAAGAGACTTATAACTCCTTGGGCGTACCTGTAGGTGCAACTGTTCAAGCTATTCAGGCTATGAAAGAAGTCACTTCCAGCCTTGTTGGCGCTGATGCTGGCAAAGAAATGGGTACTTACTTCGACTACATCTGCTCTGGCCTTAGCTAATAACCCTTAGCTAAATTCTGCTCAGATGTGTTTAGGGTTAAGTACTTAAGCTTGAGCTTAACCGTCACCAGTTAACAAGCTAGGCATTGCGATTTAGCAATTGTCCGTTCCCTGACTAGATGTCTGGGGTGAGTGTTAGAAAACTGAAGGCTTAACAGCGTATTCTTGCTCGTTTATTCTGAGAGGCTTCGGTTGGTTAGCATTGGTTTTTCAGACATCTAGTTAGTGTTTCACTAATTTTGAACACCTAATTCTTTGCAACTAAGCATTTGGTGTTTTGCTCCATCCCCCTTAGCTGATAGGCGCTTCGAGGTCAGTTAGGTGAATGCTGTATAGAGCAAGCGTGGTTTGTATACGTTGCCTACAGCTGACGAAGACTTGGTTTTCGTCCCTTATTTACGTTGTCTGTTCTAGCTCGTTGTCCGTTTAGATACACCACCCGTTTTACATATTTAGAGAGGCCCTTGCTATGCGAATGTTTCGAATCACTGCCTGTGTTCCTAGTCAAACCAGGATTCGGACTCAGCGTGAGCTACAGAATACCTACTTTACGAAGTTAGTCCCCTACGATAACTGGTTCAAAGAGCAGCAGCGTATTCAGAAAATGGGCGGCACTATTGTCAAGGTCGAACTTGCAACGGGAAAGCAGGGTGCTAACACTGGCTTAGCGTAACGAGCTAGATATAGAAATAAAAAGAGGAGTTGGCTCGTTAGCCAACTCCTCTTTTTATTTCTATATTGTTTGAGATCACGTCATAGTGTTAGTTATTGAGCTGAGAAACAGATGATAGGAGGAAAGTCCCACATGACAACCAATCAAGTGACTCGCAGTTATCCAATTATCTGAAAAACGTCGTATTGCTCGCTATTGATTACCGCAGGCCAATCCAAGAGAAAAAATCTTGTTGAGTAAAGAACTCTGTAACGAGCAAAGCTATAAATCCGATCATGGCAAATCTGCCATTCACTTTTTCCGCATACTGATTCCAACCAAAGCTTGGTTCTACCTCAACAGTATTTGACGGTATTTTATTCTCTACATCGGACTCTGTAGATACAGATTCTGACGGGGATACAGATTCTGAGGAGGATGGTGTGGTCATAAGAGACAGGAAAACAACAGGATATAAAAGATAGAAAGCGAGATCTAACCATCACACGAGAGACTAATCAGAGCAATCACTTTGCTGTTATTAGTACACTTCGCCAATTACTCAGGCTTCAAAAAGTAGCAGAAGTTACGGATTTTAGACTACTAACACTTTCATACTCGCCCATATTGTAACTTTGAGCGAGTAGCTAACAATAGCCCGAGAAAGATTCCTTCTAGGACACTATATCGAAGAAGGAATAAATGCGTTCGGATATACATCGTTCAAAACACGCATGTAAGACTCAAGAAACATTCAAACATCAGATAGGCCATCCCCTTTTGCATTAGAAGAGGCTCAGTCCAATCGATGCTCACATCAGTGCTCCGTTCACACCCTCGATACGTTTCTTGGACTAAAAGAGGTTGATAAGCTGATTTCTGCCCTTTGCAGTAGCCAATCCTTGTTTTTAAGCCTGTGCCACCAGAAGACTAACTGATTAAAAACAGCCTCAGATCCCCAATCTATATGATTGATATACAGCAAGGAAACTTTTATAGGAATTTCGACCATTAGGGTTTAGCATACGTTCAATAACGAAATTCCAAACTAACAAGTAAAGGGCAACCCATTTCTTTTGAGAAAGGCAATAACTTGTAGATATTCATTACTGATAGGTTATAGCTAGTAATTTCTTACAATAGTCGGTTATTAAAACTTCCGTTTCAACCGGTTTTTGTGTTTATATGTGATTGTTTTCCCTGTGTACATGACTAACAGCATGAGTTGAAAGGGATGGAATCTAATCAACGTTAATTGAAGAACTAGGCAGAAGATAACTGCTTGAGGGCTATGGCTGATAAAACTGCGCCACTACAGGGGAAAGCACTTCTTCAGAAGTTAGAAGAGCTGTCTCATCTTTCCAAAAGAGAAAAAGCTCAGGGCTGTGGATATTACACGCTGACTAAGGATGGTCAGGTTCGGGCTAATCTGGCGGACTTTATGGAAGCGCTGTTAGAGGCAAAGGGCGTTTCTATACATCCGGAAGGCGCAAAAGATGGGCGGGGAAGAGAGCCGACTTATCGTGTCAGCGTGCATAAAAATGGTCAAATTGTGATTGGCTCGACTTACACACAGGAAATGGGATTAAAACCAGGTGATGAGTTTTCTATCAAGCTAGGCTACAAGCATATTCGCCTTAATCATCTGAGTTCGGAAGGCACAGAAGAAACTTAATCGGTGCTGTGCTTACGAAGGGAAATGCGCCAAAAAGAGTAGTTGAGCAATGTGCTTAGATCATGTTCCTGAATAATGCTCTTGAGCCATGATGAGTAGATGCTTAATGTGAGTAGTCAATAGCGTGACATCTTTTTGAAAAGATATTGACAAGGGTAATCGGCGTCAAGGGAGAGAATCTTGTGAATGGGCCAACGGGTAAAGATCTCGAAATGTTCACTTGCGTTAACCGATAATCCCAAGTCTCAGAATGTGTGCGATCTTTCAGCCAATTAGTGACTTCCGTCAGGCTATCTAAAGTTGCAAGGGCCAAAACAATCCGCATTAAAGCAGGTTTTTCTGATAGATAGTTCAGTATTGGTGTGAGCTGTCCGCTACTGCCCCCGATAAAGACCCGATGGGGCGCTGGTAAAGCGTGAAGGGCATCGGGTGCTTTGCCTTGAATCACATGGATGGGGGCAGCAGCCAATCTTTCTGAATTTTCTTTAATCAGCGCTGCCCCCATGGCTGTTTTTTCAATGGCATACAGTGTTGCATTCGGGCACAACCGGCTTAATTCAACGCTTACAGCCCCGGTTCCAGCACCGATATCCCATATCACTTCACGGCCTAGGGGCGCGAGTTCACCTAATACTAATAACCGAATTTCTCGCTTAGTCATCAGAGTAGGACGATCTAAAAACCCTTTAAATACTGAATCTGGTAAACCAATGAGTGGTAAGTCAGTGGGCCTTGCTAGTGACTCCATCCGGCGCTGAAGCACAACTACATTCAAAGGTTCAAAGTCTATGGGCTGAGTCTTCAGTTGTTCGGGACAGTAGTCACTAACGCGTTCTTGGACATCTCCCAAGTTCTCGCAAACCCACAAACGGTACTGAACAGGAATATCCAGAGAGACCAAAAGAGATGCGATCGCACTAGGTGTCATCACCCCATCCGTTAACAACGCAATCACCTCATCGCCCCGTTTCAAGGCCTTAATCAGTAAGGCTGAACTACGACCATGCACGCTCAATAACGTCGCATTTTGCCAAGGGAGCTTGAGCCGACTAAAGGCCAGCTGAATAGAACTAACATGAGGGTGAAAATTCAGTTGCTTAGCCGGAAAATGAGCCAGCAGTAAACGACCTACCCCAAAAAATAAGGGATCGCCAGAAGCAAGAATCACAACGTTAGGGTCAGCGTGAGCCTCACAATGCGATCGCACATCCTCAAACACCTGAGAAAAAGCACCGAGCGGCAATGCCTCTATCCCACCTTCGCGTATCAAGTTTTGACACGAGGACAAATGCCGTCGCCCACCGATCAGCAAGGTTGCTGACTGAATAATTTTGAGACTCTGAGGCGCTAGAGTGTGCTCTCCGGCCATCCCGATGCCAACAACATGAATAATAGGCGTACTCATGACAAGATATCGAGCTGCGAATCGGAAAGCGGTTCTGTCAACAGACGTTTTTTTGGCGCTTCACCCAGGCCCCCTTTACCCAAGCTCCCTTCCCCCAGGGCCTCTTCACTCAGAGGTCTTTCACCCAGCAAATGATTCGCTTGAGACTTATCCCAGGCCCAGATCATCAGCGCATTCAAAATAGCAGCAGCAACAGCTGAACCACCTTTGCGTCCCGTCACGAGAATATGGGGAATCGCTAAATCAGCAAGCGCTTGCTTTGATTCAACAACATTGATGAATCCAACCGGTGCACCAATGACAAAAGCGGGTTGGTAACGACCAGCCTGGACGCCTTCGCAAAGCGCTAAGAGTGCAGTGGGCGCATTCCCAATCACAAAAACAGCTTGTGGGTGCGCATCGGCACACTGCTGAATGCCAAGAGCGCTACGGGTCTGTTGGGGAGGCGCTGACAGAACTTGTTGAACGGCGATGGATATAGGTGAACGCCAAGTCTTAGCAGCAACAGTTCGACTGCCCGCCGCCACCATGGCAACATCAGTCACAATCGGACGCTGTTGCACAAAAGCGGCCATTGAGGCGGCAAACGGCTGATGCGAAAAGTGTATCAGCTGCCGAAACTCAAAGTCAGCCGTCGTATGAATCACCCGACGAATCACTGCATATTCAGCCTCACTAAAATCGTGAGAACCAATTTCTTTATCTATCTGAGCAAAGCTCGCTACTGTAATGTCGTGTTCGCGATAGACACTATTCATTCGCTTCGCGGAAAGCCCGCTCTTCTATGTAAACGCCACTCGCATCAATTTCGCCCACCACAATCGGTGCATAGCGTACAACGCCTTCTACCATAACCGCCTGATCCACTTGGGGCGTAGATTTTTCTGACAACACCCATACGGTGCCACTCTCGTCTCGAATTTGATAGAGCCATCCATCTAAAAGAGCCGAGCGTTGCATCACTTGGCCTGAAATCGTCACTGTTTTATCGACCTTTTCTTCAGCAAGAGTATCGATAGCAGTCACGGCCCTGTTAGCCAGCCGAATAGAAGGCAAGCGTACCGCCATCTCGGGTTTAGCTTCCCCGCCCCCCGCTGTCGTACCCACCTCTGGCGTCACTTCAGATACGGTACATGCGCTCAGCATTACAAAAGGCAGCACCAAGCACAGAAGACCGGAAGCAGACCTGAATACCAACCTTGGGCGCGAAATTGGGCGCGAAATCTGGTGCGAAGACAAGCGTGATAGAAAGAAACGACTTTTCATGAACGATAGCTCCTGATGAAAGGCTGTCGATAAAACGCTACGGTGCTTTGGTAATCTGGTCTCAGTGTTTTATCGGAATCGTAGTGGTTAAGCGCTGCACAGATGTCACCATCGTAGAGACATCAGTTGCTTTATGGCGCAGTTGCCCACTTTAACATTATGGCTCAGCTCCTAGACGGGAAAGCCCTTGCACAACAGATCCAAAATAAAAGACTCACTAGCGTTACAACGTGGTGTGAGACGTATGGACGCCCACCAGGGCTGGCCGTGCTGATGGTGGGTGATAATCCAGCCAGTGCTGCATATGTGCGCAACAAAGAGCGTGCTTGTGAGCGGGTTGGCATTGCGTCTTTGGGCAAACATCTTCCCGCAGATGTGACGCAAACGGCCGTTGCCCAAGAAATTTTGGCGTTGAACCAAAACCCTAATGTCGATGGCATTCTGGTGCAGCTGCCCCTACCGAATCATCTGGATTCTACGGCGCTACTAGGACTGATTGACCCAGAAAAAGACGCGGATGGGCTGCATCCTATTAACTTAGGCAAACTGGTACGCGGTGAACCTGGGTTACGAAGCTGTACGCCAGCAGGCATTATGAGGCTACTCGCCCACTACGATATTCCGCTAATAGGTCGCTCTGCGCTGGTGCTTGGGCGCAGCATCTTAGTCGGCAAGCCCATTGGCCTCATGCTACTTGCGGCCAATGCGACACCGACATTGGCCCACTCAAAGTCACAAAATTTACCTGAATTAACCCGCTCAGCCGATATTCTAATAGCAGCGGTTGGCGTACCCAAGCTCATCGGTAAAGACATGGTCAAGCCAGGTGCCACAGTGATTGACGTTGGCATTAACCGAATCGCTAATCCTGACTATAGTCCTGATGCTGAAACCAATCAGAAAGCATACAAACTGGTTGGCGACGTTGATTTTGATGCCGTCGAATCAGTTGCTGGGGCAATCACCCCTGTCCCTGGCGGCATCGGCCCCATGACGGTGACTATGCTATTAGAAAATACCGTTGAGAGCTATTGCAAGCGAATGAATATTGTCTGATCTGCCTACTTTTTCTGGCTGCTTTGTGTCTGGATTCCTGCATTAGGCAGGCTTGAAACCTGCCCCTACGAAACAAAACGATGGTGACCTCTGAACTGAACACGCCGACTGTATCGACCTTTGACCTCAAAGGTTACCTTGCGGAACGTTCCGCGCTGGTTGAAGCTGCACTGGATAAGGCGTTGCCTGTGGTGTATCCAGAAAAGATCTATGAGTCGATGCGCTATTCACTGATGGCAGGTGGCAAGCGCCTACGACCTATTTTGTGTCTGGCGACGTGTGAGCTGATCGGTGCACCGATTGAGCTAGCCATGCCAACAGCTTGCGCACTTGAGATGGTGCATACCATGTCACTGATTCACGACGACCTGCCGGCCATGGACAATGACGACTATCGCCGGGGCAAGCTCACAAATCATAAGGTCTATGGAGAAGATGTGGCGGTCTTAGCGGGTGATGGCCTCCTCACCTATGCCTTTGAGCACGTGGCCACCCAGACCCCTCAGAAAACAGAGCTTAATCCAACAGGCACGAGCGCTCCGCTGATTTTGAGGGTAGTGGCGGATTTAGGAAGAGCCGTTGGCGCAGATGGCCTTGTCGGCGGACAAGTAGTCGATTTAGATTCGGAGGGCAAGGATATTTCAGAAGATACCTTGACCTACATTCATATGCATAAGACAGCAGCACTTTTAGAGGTGTCTGTCACATCCGGGGCCATTTTGGCAGGCGCGGATGAAATTATTGTGAAACGGCTCCAGCGATACGCTCAACGGATTGGCTTAGCGTTTCAGATTGTGGATGACATTTTAGATATTACGGCAACTTCAGAAACGTTGGGTAAATCTGCCGGCAAAGATGTGGCAGCGGCTAAGGCCACCTATCCCAGACTTTGGGGCCTTGAAGAGTCACAGCGTAGGGCCGATCAGCTCATTAGAGAGGCGATCGCTGAACTAGACACTTTTGGCGAAAAAGCTCAACCTTTGATTGCGATCGCCCAGTACATTACCGCCCGTACCCACTAGCTTTTCTTTGCTCTTTCCTCATCTTCTACCCATCAACCCATGCAGGACTTCAGCCAAATTCTCGATAATCACGTACTTTGGGTCGCCCTTATCGCCTGCGTCTCCGCACAAACGCTAAAGCTCGTGTTTGAATTCGCGCAGCATCGCTCTATCAATCCTCGGGTTTTGGTTGAAACAGGCGGAATGCCTAGCGCCCATTCCGCGTTAGTCACAGCTTTAGCCTGCGGCGTAGGTCAAACCATCGGGTGGAATACCCCTGCCTTTGCGGCAACTTCTGTCTTTGCTGTGATTGTCATGTACGACGCAGCTGGGGTTCGGCAAGCAGCTGGGAAACAAGCTAAAGTGCTCAACCAAATTTTGGATGAACTATTTCAAGAACACGCAGAGTTCAATCAAGACCGACTCAAAGAGCTCTTAGGTCATACCCCCGTGCAGGTAATCGCAGGATCTGTTCTAGGTGTCGTCGTTGCTTGGTTGGCGGGGCCAACTATTTAGCCCGTTGTGTCCTAGCAAGTCTCATCTGTGCCCTCTTCCTAGATTCAATCGGTCAACTATCCGTTCAAATCATCTGCTCCAATCACACGCTCAACCTTGACAACAGGGGGGCAGTTTATCAAACCATCAAAGGATTAACAGCCTTTAAAAAGTAACGGCCCTAGAGCATGACTAGAGCCGTGGGGAAGAACGGTAAGTAGAAGAAAAAATACGCCTAAGGCAACTGTGCGCCTAAGATCGTTCAACTAGAACTGTGCGACGCTAGCAGAAAGCTGAACAACCTCCTGCGCATCGACTAAGAGGGCTGGCTGCTGAGCATTGCTGAGCCTTTGGAGAACAGCAGTGGCACTCGCTGCATCGCTGGTATAGGCTGCCAGCAAGTAGTGGCGCTGCTGATAAACGGCTAAACCCACTGGGCGAGTCACTTGTCCTACAGCGATCGCAACATCAGGATTAGAGCCATACTCAACAAGTATCGCGTAGCCAGGTGCTAAGCGGCGAGGCTGATAGAGGCTGTTGTTCTCTATCGCACCTGTACGATCCGCTACCTGACTATTAGCGGGTCTCAGCACAAAGCTCTCGTATCCGGCCACCGTCGTCATGTAAGTAGCCCATGCGTTTGCACTCTCCAGACTGTTGAATCGCCCAGCACGCACAATAGGCTCATTTAGGTACTGACACACCAGCACCGAACTTTCCTCTGGCAAAATGGCAGCAATTTCGTTGCGCTCCGCTGCATTTTGGCCGCGCACTAGCAGCAGATATTCCTCAGCAGCAGGGGGAGGACAAACAGGCAAAGCCTGAGCCGAAACACGCAATGGCAACAGCGCAGTAGTGCAAAGGGCAACGCCTGATGCGACGCCTGACATTGCCAACCTGACGAGCCATGAATTTGAACGCAAGTTAGGGGCAGCAAAACGAGGACGAATCAAAATGGGACTCCTGGGAAATAACATCTGAGAGAGTAGCCCGTTCAGAGATCTGCATCTAAAGCTTGCGTTCTAGCAGCTTTTGTTTGGTCGCTAGCTAGCTTCAGACGCTGTTTGACAGCTACTGTACTTTCAATAAGTCAACTCACCGCTTCGAGAGACGCTAACGGATCGGGGATTGTTGCTGAGGGAGCCTCAAACTCACCAATAGCAACGTATTCAAAGCGCAATTTAAGCCAAGTAATAAACGTTTTATCTGTGGAAATAATAGCAACCGAGGGCTGCGGGCACTTGGATTTGATAGCAGCTTGATCAGGTGCCTCCATAAAAGCAGGCTGCTTAACAAGCCAAAAATCAACCTCTTTTTCCTGAGATTTGTAGTGGCGATAGCGCTCTTTCAGAACTTCGTCTAATGGCTCTTCTTCCAATAAGAACCGTTGGCTAGCCGCAATATAGTAATAAGTTGTCATGATTCGAAATCGCCAATTCAATGTCGCCGAAGCGGCTTACGGTATCTCTAAAGGTATACCAATGCACGCCTACCGGCTCACTATGTGACGACTATTCTACGATGGCACCGTAATAATCACGACGTAATCTCTTAGAAATCGATGCGGCCGCCAGACTGCGCTGCACTAAACTCAGGCTCACGGGCCACTATCACCGGGGCGTCTTCATCAACGTCTGTATCCAACGCTAAATCCTGAGCACTGATCGCCGCCGCATTAATCACAGCACCTAAAAGTCTGACGTCTTCGCTGAGTTCTAGCTCTTCAATTGCAGTATCGAGAACGGCTTTTTCAGTCACACCTGGACGAGTAACCAAAACAATGCCATCCGTACGCTCTTCAAGCAGTAGCGCATCATCACAGCGAGTTAGCGACGGCGTATCGAGAATGACCATATCAAAGCGGGAGCGGGCATCTTTCAAGAACCGCTGCATCTCGCTCGACTCAATGATGGCGGCTGGCTGGCGCTGTGGCCCTGGAGAAGGCGATACATACAGGTTCTCTACCTGGGAAACCATCTGTACGTTTTGACCGATTTGACCGCCGTAGTAACGCAAAGGCTCCGTAACGGATTGTGGATCAGCCATGAGGCCAAGAATCTCAGCTTTGGAGCCAGATCGTAAATCAGCTTCGACAAGGAGCGTGCGGCGTCCGGCTCTCGCTGAAGCGATCGCCAAATTATACGCACTAATACTTTTCCCCTCTTGCGACCGCGTACTTGTTAACACAACCATACGTGGCCCAATTGAACTCTCCTCCGTTCCCACTAATCGCAACCGACTCAAGAACCGCTCATAGCTAGCTCCATACACAGATTCTGACTGAACAAGAACGGGAACTGCTCGCGCTGAGCGCGTTTTCATAGCGGGAATTAGACCTAGCAAGGGCACTTCCTGCCCCTGCAATAAATCCTCCAATTCTTCAGAGGTGCGCACCGTGCCATCCAGCATATCCAGCAAATACACCACACCCCCACCAACAATTAACCCAGTAAACGCACCGGCCAATAAAATTAAGGCAGGCGCTGGGCGCTCTTGCTCGTTTTCCACCGTAAACGGCGGCGTCGCAATGACCAAACTACTCACCGTCTCAGCCTCAGCAGCTTCCGCATCTACTCGACTAGCCTGTAAACGATCAAACAGCGCCCGGCGCAAAGCCACTTGCTGCGCAAGTCGATTGCGCTCTAGCTGCTTATTGGGCAGCTGAGAATACTGACGGGTCAAATCGACTTCTGACCGGCGGATGACTGCCTGCTGAGATTGCAAAGCCTCTCTTTGGGTATCGAGTGCTGCCAGCTGATTAGCCAACGCTGCTCTAGCAGGATCTAAGCTACTATCTCGACGGACTTGAGCACTCCCTTGAATTGGGGCAGCCACACCACCACCACTCAACACTTCCCGAGCACGTTCTTCAAGCAAATTGCTGAAAGCGACCAAGTTTCTCGATAGCTCTTGTTGACTTGGATGGTCTGGCTTAAGCCCTCGTTCAGCCAGTAGTGCCTGCTGGGTTTCAGCATCTGAAATCTGCGCCCGCAGCTGAGCGATCAAAGGATCGGCACTCAACGCAGATGAGGCATAAGCCTGCTGTGGCGAGAGTCCTAGCTGGGCTTGAATGCTATTCATTTGAGATTGAATGCCCGCCAACGCAATTTGATTCGCTCTAAACTGCTGCTGAGAGCCCGTAATTGCACCCAGCAAGCTGCCATCTACAGAAGCTTGAATAGCAGGGCCTTCCAGACGGTCATAGCGCTCTAGCCGCTGTTCGGCCTCTTCCAAATCACTCTTAATTTCTGGCAGGCGCTGATCGAGTTCTTCTTTGATTCGACTCAGCTGACGAGTATTACGCAGACGGCTGAGATCAATCATTGTCTCCACCATCAGATCCATGACCTGACTGGCCTCTTCTCGATCAGGCCCTACGTAGCGTACCGTGACCTGACGATTCAAAAATTCTGGCGTGTCTGGCGGGCCACCGGCTTCTACTCGAATTTGTGTATTAGCCCTCAGCGCTTCTGCGGTTAAGGCGATGCCGCGAGTACGCAGACGCGTAGATACATCTTTAAGAACCGCATCTGATAGCAGGAAGTCTTCCTCAATGAGCCCTCGGCCTTGGGCCTGTACCTGATCGCTGGTGGTGGAGAAAGCAACAAGTGGAGAGTTATCGACTAACACACTCTCTGAAAAGAACTGCTGAGGTGGCTCAGGTCTGAAGGCAACCACGCTCGAAGCCCCCAAAATAGAAAGAAACGTAAAGAGACCTGGCCACTTGTAGCGGTTCAGCGCAAGTAAATATCGTTTGATAAATGGGGATGCCATGGTTCTACTCTGTTTTTCTACTTGAAAGGGAGTTGAAGGGACGGGGGATTAACTATTTTATCTAAATTGCTTTTTCTAAATTGAAGCTTCCAGAATTCATGAGCCAGAATTAAATAAGCCAGAATCGATCAAGACTTAGAGGACGACAAAGCGCGTACGTTAGTTTCTAAAGAGATCGTCATCGACTAAATCATCAAAGAAATCTAGGAATCCTCCTACGTCCCGGAACGGACGAGTAACGGTTTGAAGGGCAAAGGACAGACGACCAATCACGTTCCGGCCTACAACAATGACATCGCTATCTTCGAGGGTGGGGTTTTGAGTAATATCGCCGCGAATGGCCATTTTGGCATCAACACTGACGGTGACAGCTCTGCCGGTTTCAGGATCGTAGCGAATTAGGGCAACGTCTCGAAGGTTAGCGGCATCTGGATTGACACCTAGCAACGACACTGCATCAAGAAAAGTGCTTCCATTGTTTAAATTGAGCGTACCCAGTCCGCCCCGTCCGCCCGCATAGTTCAAAAACCGGATGTTAATAATGGGTTGGGCCAAGGTAGAGCGAGCAACCAGGTTACGGTCATATCCGTTAAAGTCGTCGGGTTCTAACTCTGCAATTACCATCACATCGCCATCTTCTAGGCGAACATCGGGTAATGCACTCCCTTCTTTGAGCGGCGTAAACAAATCGACATTTACTCGCTGCTCAACAATCCCGTTGTCCGTCGGGATGCGTCTTTGAATTTGAATGGCACGGAGGTCGGATGTGCGCGTTGCCCCACCGGCAGTGAGCAGAGCCGTTGCAACAGAAGGATCCGCCAACGGATAAAAGCCCGGACGCTGAACCGCACCGAGAATCGTTACTTCCACACTGCGCTGGGCCACTAATGTGAGCGAGACCTCTCGATTGCTATCAGATTCGAAGGTCACATAGCGACTATAAATAGATAAGATTTTGCTTCTGGCTTGGGCTAGGGTTAAGCCTTTCAGGGAAGTCGCACCTTCGATAGGAAGCACCACGTTACCCTGGATGTCCAGCGTAGCTTGGAAACTGAGTTCGGGATATCGCTGTACGCTGATGAAAATAGAGTCGCCGGGGCCAAGATAGTAGCCGTTAAAGTCGTTAGATAGTTGGCTCGGAGAAACGGGCGTATTGGTTGGAATCAGATCTCGAGGGAAACGGGGCGCAACGTTGACATCTACCGTGGGTTCTAAAAAACCATCATCTGCGATCGCGTCTTTTCTATCTGCTTGAGCAGTGTCTGCAGGTGATAACGACGCATCGGGAGATGGCATCTCAACGGCGTCGCTATTGTCTAAAGAAGGTAGGCCATCGGATTGAGGGTTGCCCTGAGGCAGGGAGGAGGCTTGTGCAAGCAATGCATCTGCGGCCACAGCTGGATTAACCGCTATTAAGAAGGAACCGGCTAGATAACCAGCGATCTGCAAACAACGATTTTTCATAACCTTACTTTCCTACCTTCTTAAAAGCGTTCAATAACAAGAGCGTTTAATCGCGTCAGTTTGTTTAATGGGCGTGGCGATGCCACTGTCAAAGTCGAGATCCAAGAGAACGGAAGAAAAACTGCTGGAGGTTAAAAACTTTTGGAGATTAAAACTGTTCTTAAAAAAAGAACCGAAAATGCCTTAAGGCGTTCCTTTCGCAACAGCATTCTCACCGAGAGCAATCGTATAAATGCTGCAATCTACCGCTACCTTATCTCAAGAGACTACGTAAAACCTAGCGTGACAAAACGAACATCAACGAATCTTTTTGTAGCCTCATCACAACTCCATACAAGCTTCTAACTGCTATCACCTCCACTCACAAATACGGTTTTCATGAGCGATCGCTGTACCGACGCACCCACGGATTCGGCTAGTGCTTGCTGAGGCTCAATATCACTGAGGGCGGGCACTGGAATCCATACGCTGATAGCAGTCCAAGGCAAACGTTGACCACGCTGCCACTGGGCTTGTTGATCAGCCCAAAACCATCGACTAGGGGAAGGATGGCCGCCGGTCGGCCATGCGTACCACTGAGCAACTGCGTAGGTTTGATCTTGATTCCAGGCTCGAAATAAATCAGCCGTTACGCGAATAGATTGTGCACTCGCCAAGGCGGAATTAGCCGATTGCGCGGGCAACGAAAAAGTCAGCTTTTGATAAGAATCGGTTTCCCATCGCTGGGAGCCTTTCACGTCTAGCCATTCCACTTCAGGCTGATCAGCGCCATATACTTGCGGTCGCAACAAAAGAAATACTGAGGCGTCTACGTCTGTCTCAGTAGCGGGTGTGAGCTGCTGAATCGACCAAGTGGCGTTACCTAGCTCAATTGCACTCTGATCAGTTGTGTTCCAACCCTCCACAGGCAAGCCTTGCTCAGGAATGGCCTGTAATGACGTGCGGCTAGCCGCTGGTAACTTGAGCGGGGTAGCCCAAGGCCACCCACCAAGATATTGAGGAACTGCAATCGTCACGACAAACAGCGACAGCACAGCAATCACGGCAAGCTGGGCGAAGGTTCTTTGAGGCGATCGCCGAGTCTTAGCACTCATTGGCTGATTGGCCGTACTGTCAGGAAGGGGAGAGGAAGACACAGTATTGGAATCCTAAATGCTGGCGTCTAGGCACTAACGTCCTAGCAAAAATCCTAAAAGCTAACGTCCTAAAAGAAATCAGGGCGAGGGGGTTCACTGGCTGACGGCGTATCTTTATTATTCGCATCGCTTTTGGGTAAACCGGAAAAGGCAGCATCAGAAGCGAATGCTTCAACATGCAGGGTATCTGGCACATAAGTTTCCAAGAGCCGCACCAATACAACCAACAGCCCTAACATAGCTGCGGAGTAAACATCACCGCCCCAGCTATCGTGTAGCCATTCAAAGGCTTGGGTCATTTGGGCACCGTGAAAAAATGTCAGCGTGGCGTTACGGATAATATTACCCATGACGCTAATGCCAATGGTGCCGACAAAAAAGAGGCCCGTTCTCAGACGAGAACGATTTAACCCCGTCCAGTAGGTCAAAATCAGACCCATATACAGACTCGTGAAAAGCATTTTGAGCCCCGCACAATGAGGCGCAACCTCGACTAACTGCTCGCCAACAGATAGATAGATGCCATCGACTTGAACATCGACACCGAACTGAAGCAAGATAAAGCCCGCCACCGCAGCGATAAAAGCCTGTAATGGCAGTACGTATGGCTCAATTAAATAAGGTAGTTGGGTTGGGGTAGAAAACATGACTAGCACCCAGGGAAACGCGAATAAGTTGAATCCTGGCAAACCTTTGAGCACTAGCAAAAGCCCCGCCAGCACAACCGGTAGAGAGAGATTCATCACATCCACCAGACCCATGCTGTAGAAAGCCGCAGCGATCAGTAATAAAGGTAAAGAAAGCCAGTGAGTACGAGCCGGTAGGTCATGCCAATGAGAGCGTTTTTCCCACACTAAGTAAGCAGCAAAGGGAATGCCCAACAAACCGTGGCTAAAATATTCGTGCTGAATGCTAATGGACTTATTGAGCCAACCATCGACCCAGTGCCAAAGCAAAGGCCCATAAAGAACAGCCAAAAGGCCGATAATGACGCCCTCAAGAGGCAATGAAGCGTGTCGTTTAGCAGCAAGCATAGTGATGAAGAATAAGGGGCTAGCTTTAAATTCGCCCAATGCAACAAGTCAAACTCAAAACATGTAATCCAAAACCACTAAACCGTCTCTGCCAAAGAGCCAGATTGTAGTTTTGAAGTCTCTAACTTCGCGGCCTCTATGGCCGTTTTGATCGCGCCAACCACCCGATCAATTTGAACTGTTGTCAATCCGGGATACATCGGCAGAGATAAAATTTCCTGACTCAGGGCTTCAGCATGGGGAAAGTCACCGATCCGGTGCCCTAAGGATTTGAATGCAGGCTGCAAGTGACAGGGCGTCGGGTAGTGAATGCCTGTTTGAATATCTTGACTACTCAGCTCTAGCTGAAGGCGGGTTCTATCGAGAGGGCAGCTATTGGCAACTCGCACAACGTATAGATGGTAAACATGGCCTTCATCGCTCACGTTTTTCATCGGGACTAACCCTTCTGCCGCAAGGGGGGCCAGCGCCTGATCGTAGTAAGCCGCAAGTTGATTGCGATCGCGATTCCAATCCATTAGATGGGGTAGTTTTAGCGCTAAAACACCTGCCTGTAGGGTATCTAACCGGCTATTAGTACCGCCTGGGTCGCTGTGAAAGTATTTACGCGTTGCACCATAGTTACGAAGAGATCGCACCGTTTGAGCCACCATTTCCTGGCTGGTAACTAACATGCCACCATCCCCGATGGCACCTAAGTTCTTACTCGGATAGAAACTAAAGGCCGCCGCCATGCCAACTGAACCAGCCGTGTATCCTTCCCTCTGTGCAAGGTGCGCTTGAGCAGCATCTTCGAAAATCACAAGATTGTGCCGTTTGGCAAATGCAAGTAGCGCCACCGGAGAGACCATTTGCCCATATAAATGAACCGGCAAAATTCCACGGGTCTTTGGGGTAATTGCTTTTTCGGCAGCCTCTAAGTCGATCAGTGCGGTGTGTGGATCGCAATCGACAAAGACGGGTACAGCCCCCACTGTCACAATGCCGATGAGGGTGGCAATAAATGTGTTGGCAGGCAAAATAACCTCGTCACCGGCACTGATACCACAAGCGCGAAGTCCCAATGCGATCGCATCAGTACCGCTCCCTACACCTACACCAAACGGGACACCACACGCTTCTGCGAACGCTGCTTCAAACTGATTCACAGCCTCACCCAGCACATAGTCGCCTTGCGTGAGCACCTGCTCTACAACGGCCAAAATATCAGCTTGGAGTGGCTGATGTAGCAAAGAAAGATCAACAAACGGGATGGTTGCCGGGGAAGATGAGGACATATAAAAGGTCTTTGTTTATACCAGTCTGGCTGCATTACTTGTAAGTGAGCCAGAGCGTGCATGAATTCTCTGTGAAACTTGCCTAAATTACTTCAACAGGTTTTGATTAGATAGCTACAGAGTGCCCTTACCTCGGCGATATGGTTACATAAACTATAGTTTTTGCGGTTTGACTATCAATGGACTTTACGGCAGCCTGCGAGCTACTAGTGAATCAAACCTTGCCTGAGCATGAAACTGACGATACGTTTCTCGGGCGATTAAAGCTGGGACAGCCCCCCGTACCAGGACAGGTCACGGCGCTATTGCTGGCACTCAAAGTTATTCAAAGTGGGCTTTACAGAACACCGCACCTAGAGCGAAAGCTGGCACAAGCACTGTTTTTAGCCGCTTATGAGAGCCGCAATTTATTTGAAGCGGGGCGAGCAGAGGGTGTGCTTTGGCCACCTTTATTAGATGAGGACTTAGAACGGATTGCATTCGCCACTTACCGAGTCTTTGCCGATACATCCGCAGCCGAATAAACCAAACGAATAAATCAACGGGATACATCGGGATGCATCCAACCCGTTTGTACTGCCATTTTTTTGTACCGCTCATTGTTCCTGCAGCAGCAGCTTGAGGTCACAACTAGGGCCAGCAAAAAGCTACGGGTAGCATTCATCCATCTCCCTCACCATCCAGCTATCTTCATCCATTTCCCAAATAGCGAAAGCGGCAAGATGAGACATGCGACAGATAAATAAGTAAGCGTAAAAATAAGTAGCCATTTTTCACCCTTGCGACTAGAGTACAGTGGCAGCTTTTTAGCTGTGAGTGACGATCTCTTCGTAAAGGCAATAGTTGAAAGCTAAGATGCACTCTCGTTCTGATCTTGAAATAAAGATGCGCCTCGTGCTGGGCTTGATTTTGCTTAGCTTGGTCATGGTCTTACTGTTACGGTTGCTGTTGCCAGTGTTGGCAATAGCAGGCTTTATTGCAGGTGGCTACTGGCTATGGCAACAGTACCGGAACCAACAGCAACGCTACCAGCGGCAGCAAACACGCATCCATGCACAGTTCTATCAGCTTTTGCGGCAGCAGCAAGGTCGCATTAGCGTATTGGACTTTGCCATGCGGACTCGACTGAGCGGCGCAGATGCACAGGCGTATCTGAATACTCAGGCACAAGCTTTCTCGGCTTTTTTTGAGACAACCATCAGTGGCGATTTAATCTACGTTTTTAGCTCGTCCCACTCAGACAGAATTTACCAAGAACAGGCATATCAAAAAAGGGTCTATAAAGAGCAGGCCAAGGCAGAACGCGCCTATGCTGAACAGGCTCAAACAGCATGGACAAACGCCAAGCAAATCAGAACCCTGCGCCAGCTTTCAAAACAAGGCAAAGAGCAAGTCATTCGAGAGCATATTGAGCAAGTAACGACGCCTCGCAAGCTCATCGAGCCCAGTAGCGCACACCCTAAGAATCACACAGCCCAATCCAGCACAAAAGAATTTAGCGCAAAAGAGCGATACATCGATATAGACATTGAGCAAACAGAGGTAGAACCCACTAGCGCGCAAAGCTACGCCGATAGTCAGACAATAGATGTGACAGCGGTACGGAGTTAATTACCCAGGCTGATCACAAAGGCGACGAACAAATTCGCAAAAAGGCTTTACAAACGGACCTCAGTTACTGAGCATAGGTAAGGATTCATTTGGAACTATCGTTTCTGTCACATTGGCTACGGCATCATCACTGGCTAAGCCTGCTATTGAGCAGCTGCTAACGTGACTTGCGATGTACGAATGCATCCGCACATCGCATTTTGTAGGAGAACTATCCTTTGGAAAAGAGTTTTATCATGATCAAGCCTGACGGCGTTCAGCGCGGCTTGGTCGGCAGCATTATCAATAAATTTGAGACTAAAGGCTTTAAGCTCGTTGGCCTTAAGCAAATGTCGGTTTCTCGTGAGCTAGCAGAATCCCATTACGCAGTGCATAAAGAGCGTCCTTTCTTTAAGGGCCTTGTGGACTACATTATCTCTGCGCCTGTCGTGGCAATGGTTTGGGAAGGTGATGGTGTGATTGCTTCGGCGCGTAAGCTCATCGGCGCAACCAATCCTTTGGATGCAGAGCCTGGCACCATTCGCGGTGACTACGGCATTACCATTGGCCGAAATATCATTCATGGCTCAGATGCTCCTGAAACAGCCAAGAGCGAGATTGAGCTGTGGTTTGGAGAAGGTGAGCTTTGTGATTGGGAGCCGACCTTAAAGCCCTGGCTATATGAGTAAAGCATCGAGCGGTGCCTGGAGTGGGCTTTTGGGTTCTTCGCATTGCTGTCTCATCGCTGATAAGACAGCAATGAGGTTTATTAGCCAGGCCCATTAACCAAGTCCACGAAACCGAGCTTATTAAGACAGTCCATTAAAAAGCCCCGAAGCTTCAGTAGCTTCGGGGCTTTTTAATGGACATGAATGAACAGCAATGACCTACTGCATATTGGCTCTAGCGTCTTTCACAGCTGCCATGAAGGATAAAATCCCGGAAGGAATGCTGAGAGCCAGAATAAGAGCAGTGGGATAAGTGCCCCAGTCAGGCTCTCCAGAAGATAGCTCGAACATACAGCCAACAGCAGCGATCGCAGTCAAACAAGCGATACCTAGTAATGCGCCACTTTTAGGGGTCACAGATTTTTCTCCAGCAACTATTTATATGCTTATTAATTTAACAGACAGCAGTCGGAGGGGACAGGCACCATTCCCTGTTTCGTGGATGCCTATCTAAATAGATCCCTGCTTCTCTCACAGCTTTCTAGTTCGTTCGTGCCTACTTAACCTTCCGCACATCCTTGACTTTAAAGCCGTTTTTGGCCAGCTCTTGATTCAGCGCGAGCGAATTTTCAACGCGATCAACAAAGAGAACGCCCTGCAAATGATCCATCTCATGTTGGATAATGCGCGCCAGCAAATCATCTGCCTTCAGCTTGCGAGGCTTACCTGATTCGTCTTTAAATCTAACTTCAATAGCAGCTGGCCGAATCACATCTAAATAGACACCAGGAATACTCAAACACCCCTCTTGCCCTTTCGCCATCTCATCGCTGTAGCTCAGTATTTTGGGGTTGATGAGAATTAAAGGTGACGACTCCTCATTTTCTGGGTCTTCATCAATGACCAACAGCTGCTTATTCACACCGACTTGAGGAGCCGCTAACCCTACCCCATCTTCGCTGTACATGGTTTGAAGCATATCGCGGATCAGGGAGCGAAGATTATCGTCCACTTTGTTGACGCGCTTTGCGGGCTGACGCAAAACGCGATCGCCCATCTGATTAACCTTCAACGGGGGATTTTTCAGCTTTTTCTTTTCAACTTCAATAACAGCGGCCATAGAAAGAACTCAAATGATGCTTTTTTAACAGAGTCAGTGGTTCATATTGTAACAACTCACACTCAATTCGAGTTAATGCGCTTTTGAGGGCTCGCCTATGGCTGCACTAACAAGCGCCGAATCACTTGCATCAAATTAGGTTGATAACAAAATGATTTAGGGAAGCCTATTAGGCAGTTGTTCTATAGCTTTCGGCAATCATTACCTGTGTTCAAGTCACTGACTCAAACAGATTACCTCCTCCGCGAAACCTTGCGCGGCATTCGCAGAGGAGGATGGATGAACTGGGCCGCCGCCAGCACAATGACAGTGCTGCTATTTCTATTTGGCGTTAGCTTACAGGCCAGTTGGCAAGTAGAAGGACTACTCAATCAATTTGGCTCGCAGTTGGTGATCTCGACCTATTTAGACAGTGGGGTCGATGCAGGAAGCTTGGCAAGCCAAGTGCGCAGACTGCCCGGCGTTGTAGAAGTTGAAGCCATCAGCAAAGAGCAGGCTTGGGCACAACTGACGGCTGATCTGGGCCTCTCAGACGTTTCGAACGCTTCAGCACAGCTCAGAGGCAATCCGCTGGTAGATGAACTCAAGGTTAAAGCACGCGAGGCTGAACAGGTACCCGCCCTGGCACAAAGCTTGAAAAATTTGAATGGCGTCAATGATGTGCTGTACGTGAGCGAAGTCATTCAGCAACTACGTGATTTAAACCAAGGATTGAGATGGGTCAGCCTGGCGGTAGTAGGCTTACTGAGCATGACGGCGGTGGCCGTTGTGACAACAACTATTCGATTAATTGCGATCGCTCGCCGTCAAGAGATAGAAGTCATGCAGCTAGTCGGAGCAACTAGAAACTGGATTTATCTGCCCTTCCTGATGCAAGGCATTGCGTTTGGGCTAATCGGCGCAGGCGGATCTTGGAGCCTGCTAATGGGCGTACAAGGGGCACTGCAAAGGTTTTCAAGCAGCGGCCAGCAGCCTGCCTTCATTGAATTCCTAGTCAATGGATTACGCCTTACCCCACAACAGTGGTTGTTCCTACCAGTAGCCCTAACGGGATTAGGGACTGGGATTGGACTAGTAGGCAGCATTCTAGCTGTCAAAAAGGTCGCAGCCCGGTAAACGCCTTCAGCAGCGCGGTTCAGCATAGATTTTATGGCCTCAAATTTAATACCCCCTGGTGATGTGCTTAGGTATCACCAGGGGGTATTGAATTGAGCAAACGCTTGGAGTTTAAAGAAGCTAAGACACTGAAAACATAAAAATGATTCAGCGCCTAAATCTAGCGTCTAAACCTATAGCTTCAGCAAGGCACTCCAAACAGCAGCTAAGCAGCACCTAGGATTCAGAAAAACTAGTATGCAAAACCTAGTAGGCAAGACCCATACTGCGAGTTGTCTCTGCACCCAAATACACACGGATGCTCAAGAAATCTGTTGGGCAAGCAGTTTCGCAGCGCTTACAGCCAACACAATCCTCAGTACGAGGAGAAGACGCGATTTGGCCAGCGCGGCAACCATCCCAAGGCACCATTTCCAAAACGTCTGTAGGACAGGCTCGAACGCACTGGGTACAGCCGATGCAAGTATCGTAAATCTTTACTGAATGAGACATGAAGTACAGACTCCAGAATTATTATTGCAATGTTTACCAGTCGACATCTCCGGCCTTAGAGTGACCGAATATATCAAACAGCAGAATCTAAAAGCCACTTATGCCGAATGCCGTAACAAAAATGCACAGCTGAAACCGATACACAGTGGATTAGCCGCGAGCATAGGGTTCTCCAACCCAACAGCAGTTTATCCCGAGCACATGAGAGATCCAGAGGATAGACAGACAAAAATTTATGGAACGTAATATTTGCAGGGCGCTGCTTTCAGATTTTTTCGTTGTATTAATTGACCGCAAGAGAAAATGCCACCAACAATAGAGGTCACGCTTTCCTATAAGATGATGAAACTTAAATAGGTAGGCATCGAAGTGACAGACCGTTGTGATCAGTAGGTCAGGCCTCTTGCTTGATGAGACCTGTTTAAGTTAGTTTTTGCGCGTTTTGCCGCTCTGGAGAAGGTAAGTACAGTAATGAGTGATGACATTTTAAGTAAAGTTCAGAAAATTGTCTCTGAGCAGCTAGGTGTAGACGAAGCTGAGGTCAAGCCAGAAGCTAACTTTGCAAATGATCTGGGCGCAGATTCGCTTGACACCGTTGAGCTCGTCATGGCACTTGAAGAAGAGTTTGATATCGAAATTCCCGACGAGTCAGCTGAGAGCATCAGCACAGTACAATCGGCAGTTGACTTTATTAAAGAGAAAGCTGCATAGCGTTGCCGTGTCTGGCTTCTTCTAGGTAAGGCGACCTTATTTAGCCCTTGACTCTATAAGTCAGGGGCAATGCATTCTTTAAGTATTTATATGGCAGGTGACCTAAGTGCCCTTGCCCCTCCGTACATCATGACGAATTTAGAAAAAAAGCGTGTCGTAATCACTGGGCTAGGGGCCATCACACCCATCGGCAACACCCTAGATGACTACTGGCAGGGGCTAATGAGCGGCAAAAATGGCATCGGCTCTGTCACCGCTTTTGATGCCTCCAAGCACGGCAGCCAAATTGCGGGTGAAGTCAAAGGCTTCGACCCGATGGAATTTATGGATCGCAAGGATGTCAAGCGCTCTGCGCGCTTTGCACATTTTGCGATTTCTGGGAGCAAAATGGCACTGGCCGACGCCAAGCTTGAAATTAATGATCTCAATGCTGAGCAAATCGGCGTGATGATTGGCACTGGCATCGGTGGTATCCAAGTTATGGAAGATCAGCAGGAGGTCTACCTTAACCGAGGCCCTAGCCGCTGTAGCCCTTTCATGATTCCGATGATGATCGCCAATATGGCAGCTGGGCTGACCGCGATCCATACCGGTGCAAAAGGGCCTAACTCCTGTGCTGTCACGGCTTGCGCAGCGGGTTCCAATGCCATTGGCGATGCCTTTCGCCAAGTCCAAAATGGCTACGCCCAAGCCATGATCTGCGGCGGCACTGAATCTGCTGTGACCCCTTTAACCTTTGCAGGTTTTTCGTCCATGCGGGCTATGTCTACCCGTAACGACGATCCGACTCACGCCAGTCGCCCATTCGATGTGGATCGCGATGGGTTTGTGCTGGGTGAGGGGTGCGGCATTCTAATTTTGGAAGAATTAGAACACGCCCTGAGCCGAGGCGCACGCATTTATGCGGAGATGGTGGGCTATGGCATGAGCTGCGATGCTTACCACATGACCGGTATTGCACCGGGTGGAGAAGGCGCAACCCGTGCGATTCGCATGGCGCTCAAAGATGGCAGCCTTAAGCCAACCGATGTGAGCTACATCAATGCTCATGGCACAAGCACGCCAGTCAATGACCCCAATGAAACAGCTGCGATTAAGACTGTTTTAGGTGACCATGCCCATAAGATTACGGTCAGCTCGACAAAGAGCATGACGGGTCACCTGTTGGGTGGCTCAGGTGGCATCGAAGGCGTCGCTGCAGTGATGGCCGTGGCGCATGACAAAGTTCCACCCACAATTAACTTAGTTAATCCGGATCCGGCCTGCGACTTAGATTATGTGGCGAATGAAAGCCGCTCCCAAACAGTCAATGTAGCCTTATCCAATTCGTTTGGGTTTGGGGGGCATAACGTTACCCTTGCCTTTAAAAAGTACGCGTAAAGTGCTTTGTCATACCTAGAATTGTTTTCTTATCAAGGATTCGTAGCAAACTGTCACAGGTGTTACAAATTCGTAGGTATAATAACCTAAATGAAAAGTTTAGACCTTTAGACTAAAGGTTGGATTGATTTGAGGTTTCTTAGCTTTCTTCTCGCAGAGTCTCACCTCAATCCAAGTTTGGGTATCGGTATCTGAGTAATCTTTTCTAAGTGCGCTCTATTCTCTGGGAACGTTTTGAGGCCCAGAGTAATTAAAGAATGCTTAGGTCTCGTAGAGAAGTCTCGTATAGTAGTAGGACTTCTTTATTTAGTATTCTCAGCGCTTGATATCTACGCCATCAGGAAGTTTCTTCTGGCAGTGGCAGTGCTTTGACGGGCTCTGCTGCTTTCTCCAGGCATTTCTTTGGCTTCTCAAGTTTCGCTCACAACACATAAGCTGTCCCTAACACGTAAAAGACTATGGCTGTTGCAACTCAATCGCTTGAAACCCTTTGCATAAATTCAATCCGCTTTTTGGCTGTTGATGCTATCAACAAGTCCAAGTCGGGTCACCCTGGTTTGCCCATGGGCTGCGCGCCCATGTCTTTTGTACTGTGGGATAAGTTTCTGCGTCACAATCCGAAGAACCCTCAATGGTTCAATCGCGATCGCTTTGTACTCTCTGCGGGTCATGGCTGCATGTTGCAGTACGCCATGCTTTATCTCACAGGGTACGAAAGTGTGAGCATGGATGATATTAAGCAGTTCCGTCAGTGGGGTTCCACCACACCAGGACACCCTGAGAACTTTGAGACCCCTGGCATTGAGGTTACAACTGGCCCCTTGGGACAGGGCATTTGTAATGCTGTGGGCCTAGCATTAGCAGAAGCGCACCTCGCGGCTCGCTTTAATAAGCCTGACTGCACAGTGGTTGATCACTACACCTACACTATCTTGGGCGACGGCTGCAATATGGAGGGCATTTCAGGCGAGGCATGCTCTTTGGCAGGTCACTGGGGTCTGGGTAAGCTCATTGCACTGTATGACGACAACCACATCTCTATTGATGGTTCCACAGATGTTTCCTTTACAGAAGATGTGAGCAAGCGCTTTGAAGCCTATGGCTGGCATGTGCTGCATGTGGAAGATGGCAACACGGATTTAGATAGTATCGAGAAGGCGATCGCGGAAGCGAAAAAGGTCACCGATAAGCCAACGATGATTAAAATCACCACCACCATTGGCTATGGTTCCCCTAACCGTCAGGGCACAGGTGGCATCCACGGCGCCATGTTGGGTGACGAAGAAACAGCAGCGACAAGAGCCGCACTTGACTGGAAGTACGAGCCTTTTGAAATTCCAGAAGATGCCTTGAGCCGTTATCGCCAAGCGATTGAGAAAGGGGCCAGTGCCCAGGCTGAGTGGGAAGAAACCCTCGCCACCTATCGCACCAAGTATGCAGAAGATGCGGCTGTATTTGAGCGGATGCTCTCCGGCGAACTCCCCGAAGGATGGGCCGATGCATTGCCAACTTACACACCTGAAGATAGCGCGATCGCAACCCGCAAGAATTCCCGTGCGACACTCAATGCCCTCGCGCCAGTCATGCCTGAACTCCTCGGCGGTTCTGCTGACTTGACCCATTCCAACCTCACAGATATCGACGTATCGGGCGATTTCCAAAAAGGCGCTTACGAAAACCGTAACCTCCACTTTGGTGTACGCGAGCACGGAATGGGTGCTATTTGTAATGGCATTGTTCTGCATAACAGCGGACTTATCCCTTACTGTGCAACGTTCCTCGTCTTTACCGACTACATGCGCGGTGCCATTCGTATTTCCGCGCTGTCTGAAGCTGGCGTCATCTATGTCATGACCCACGACTCAATCGGCCTAGGCGAAGACGGCCCCACCCACCAGCCCGTGGAAACCGTTGCGTCTCTGCGAGCCATTCCTAACCTCTACGTCATCCGCCCAGCTGATGGCAACGAGACTTCCGGCGCATACAAAATTGGCGTTCAAAAGCGTAAAGCGCCTACTCTCTTGTGCTTCTCTCGTCAGAACCTACCGAACCTGGCAGGCTCCTCCATTGATGCCGTCGCTAAGGGCGCGTACATCATGTCCGACTCTGACGGCACACCTGACTTGATTTTGATCGGGACGGGTAGTGAAGTGTCTCTCTGTGAAGATGCTGCAGCCAAGCTTCGTGCTGATGGCAAGAATGTTCGCGTTGTTTCCATGCCTTGCTGGAAGCTATACGAAGAGCAAAGTGATGAGTATAAGGAATCTGTTCTACCTAAGGCTGTGAAGAAGCGCTTAGTGGTTGAAGCGATGACGAGCTTTGGCTGGGCTAAGTACTACGGCGACGAAGGTGACATGATTGCGGTTGATACGTTTGGAGCTTCGGCGCCTGGCGGCGTAGTGATGGAGAAGTTTGGCTACACCGTGGACAATGTCGTATCTCGTGCAACTGCACTACTGAGCTAGTCACGTTCATTCACGAGACGTGTTGAATTCTTTCATTCACACGAGACGTGTTGAATGAAGACACTGAAAAAGCGGAAGGTCTTGATGGCCTTCCGCTTTTTCAGTGTCACTAATTATGGGTCATTCTTGAAGTCATTATTGAATTATTGGGAGGGTATTCAGCACCTCTAACGGCTACACCGACCGTTACGCTTCACCCACTTCAGCTAATGCATATCGCGCTGCGGCCAAGCTTAACTTAGCCTGCTCAATCGGTGACAGCGCATCCCACTCTGCTGCTCTCACGGACTTAATGGTCACATCCACAATTTCATCACTACTACGACCGCGCATCGCCATAGCCATTGGCCGCGCCATCACCTGTAAATCAGTATCTGCGATACCACTCAACACCTCTTGCGCACAAGCCACCATCTGAGTCACCATCGACTCACCACTCACAGACACCTGCTTCGCTTTTTCAGCAATGCGAGTCAGCATCTCTACCGATAGCCGCCCTGCAAACGTCTGAAACAAATCAGAGGATTGCACTTCAGCCTCACCGCTCCACATCTGATTCAGCTGCATCGATAGGCGCTGCCACCCCTGCGAGGCATCTTCATCAGAAATCTCTAGAGCTTGTCCGGCGGCTTCTGCCGCGGCTGCATACTCATCCGCCACATCTATCGTCCACGGATAGGCATCAGAAACCAACACTGAATGCAAAAGCTCAGCTTCAGCATTATTCGGTGTAGCAGCATCTGAACCACTGCCTTTGTTGTGTTGTGGGGAAGATGGGTTAGCCATAGTTGCGATTAACTGACGTAGCAGAATTATAAAGTGTGACAGAAAGAGGATACAGGCAAGTACGGTAAGGTTCCGCAAAAAATAGCGGGACAGAAAAAATTACCTTTCCACAACAAATTCTAAAAGCTGCCCTTCTGACTGGCTGCCAAAACGAATCTGTGTCCCAGACTGTAAGCTCGTTTCCTGCCGGTGCACCTGTCGCCACTGCCCTCCTTGTGCGCCAGAGGGTTCTAAATAAAAGGTGCCGTAGCGTGAGTTATCGCGTAGGAAATAGGCCGTTTCTAATCCGTCTCCTGGACGCTGGGACGTTACTCTACGGAGGAAAATTTCGGCATGACTACTGGACACCCAAGGATCAGGGATCACCAGATCATTGTCGTCAGGCTTACGGCCAATGCGCATAACATCGCTGTAAATAGGCCAGGTTTGTTTGGGGTTATGGGTGTCACGGAGCATGGCCTGCTGGCGGCGAGGTAGAAAGTCGCTACGCTCGTTGATTTGGGTGGTCTCTTCGCTCAATAGCAACGCACCGTCGTAGTCGGGATGCATGTACAGAACGGGTAGCGTCCAGGCTGGCTGGTTGAAGTGGTACAGCGTCAGGAGATGCTGACGGGCGATCGCCACAGACTCATCGACAGGTTTTCGCTCAGCGAGGGCCTGAGCAAAAACCTGAATAAAGCTAATCGCCTCTTCATCGGCGATCGAATCGCGCATGGCTACAACCGCCGGAACGCCATAGTGCAACAAGACTTCTGCTAAGCTACTGCGCGGCAACACCCGCTGCTGACTTTCTTCCGGCTGAGCGCCCCAGCAGGTATTAAACACTGCCAGTTTCACATTGGCCCTCGTGAGCACCTGCGCCAACTCTGTACCACTCAGCGTCGCATCCGACAAAAACAAAAGCCCGCCATCTGGCCCTGGAACGCCATGCCCAGAGTAAAAGAAGACGTTGTAATCGCCTTTTTCGAGGACTCTGCTCAAGTCAGCCGCGCTGGGTTGCAGCAGCACATCGACCTTTCGCCTCGCCGTCGGCCGCATGCTCAAGTCGCTGCTCTCCTCCAGGATTTTTTTGAGTAAGCTTGCTTCCTGCCCTAGCTGCAGCATGTCATCAACAACGGGGTCAGGCTTAGACGCAGCAGGTTCCTCCCCAGGGCTATCTTTTCCAATCACCAACAAAATCTTCAGCGACTTGTCTAGCACACTAGGCTCTAATCTATCCACATCGCTACTAGTCCGACTGACCAAAATTTTTCGGTTTAAAGACAGAGCGCGAGTACCCGGCTGCGGCTGCATAATTTCCCACGGCAACGCAATCAGCTCCGGATCGCGAATTTCGAGCCGTAAACGCAACGGCGTATCTTGACCAATCGCAATCCCACGAGATCGCTCAAAACTACTCTCAATAGGGCCTTCAAACAGCCATCGCCATAGCTGAACACCCAAATTCTGCATATACCGGCTGCTAAAGCTAGCTGGCTGACCATTGGAATCATCGGCAGCCTCAGCCACATCATCTAATACAAACTGCGGCACATACGCTGATGGAATATGGGGCACCTGCGGCAAGCCTCGGAGCGAAAAGATAGACTGCCAGTCCTGCCAAGCTTGAGCCAGCGGCGCACTCCACAAACAATCGTGATGCACATGCCCACTCGGATGCGGCGCTCTCAACACCCAAATAGCGAAGCGATCACGCTGAGCCTGCAACCTATCGACAGCCACCCATAAACAGAGATCTGCTTTTTCCAACATCAGCTTTCGCAGCGCCCCTGCTGAGTCAGATCTAAATCTTGAATATTCTCTGCGACAGCCGCCAACTGAGACACCACAGCCCAGCCCTTAGCGTCTGGCGGTAAAATTAGTGGCTGATTGGTGGGGGGCGTGACTAAAGGATCTCCAGCGCCAGAGACCTCAGGTTGCGGCACATCTGATTCACTTGGGACATCCTCAATAGACTCACCTGAGGGGATAGAGCACAGCTGCACACGCGCCCACTCTGTTTGGTCTGCGGTTCTTTGTTCCACTACTTTCACAATCCCTCCAGTCGGAATCGCGCCTGGAATATCATTGGGACCAACCGTTGGATTGGGGTACAACGTTAGCTGCTGAGAATTGATAGCGCTTTGCGTCGTATCGTCAGCGTTTTGCGTCGTATCGCCTGCAGTCGTTGTACTAATACCAGGAATATCTGTTTGTCGGATACGAAGATATTTGCCCACGCTCACATCCGCCAACGACGGAGGCGTAGCAGCATCAATGCCGTCAGCAGGCAGCACTTCTGAGGGGACAATTGCATCTTCTGTATCAGCTGTCGATTTAAAGCGCCAGCTCAGCCCTGGGAACAGAAAATATAACGCACCGCCGGCAACGGCAAGCAACCCTAGAAATAGACCCAGCCGTTGGAGATTCCCGCGCGACACCCCAGCCGGCTT
Organism: Phormidesmis sp.; assembly: GCA_045110585.1. Taxonomy (GTDB): domain Bacteria; phylum Cyanobacteriota; class Cyanobacteriia; order Phormidesmidales; family Phormidesmidaceae; genus Phormidesmis. The sequence continues at coordinate 78,126 of JBGCGG010000023.1, forward strand.
CCCATTGCCAGCCGTTGAAGCGCCAGATCCACTCACAAGCGGAGCTGCTCCCTCCGGCTGATGTGTCACATCCCTAGGCGGGCTGGTCTTTACCGGTTCACCTATCTGCGTAGAAGGAACTGATGTAATGCGCGTATTGCCTCTATTTGCGCCCCTTACTTTCCCGATAGTCGCCTTGGCCTTAGCGGCGTTACCAGGCACCGTTTTAGCGGGCTTTGCGACTAATTCTCTGGGCAGCATTCGCTCCGAAGGCCTCACGACCTGTACGCGCAATAAGCCTACGGTCACATTGTCATGGCCGTTGTACTTATTCGCTAAGCTCACTAGCTGCTGGCCGGCTTCTGCCGTGGAGCTATCAGAGGTCACTAAGGGTCGCAACACCTGCTGCCAAAACTGCTCAACGCGATCGCTATCGCTCAATCCATCCGAACACAGTAAAAACACACAGTTTTCATCGAGCACAAATCGCTGCACCGTCGGCCGCAGCATTTGTGACGAACTCATCCCTAAAGCCTGAATCAATGACCCCGTACCGGGCTGAACCAAGACTTCACGGTACAAACTACCGCCTAATCGCACCTGCCGCGAAGCAACATCATCATCTAGAGTGACTTGCTGGCAGTTACGATGCCCAATTCGATAAGCGCGGCTATCCCCTAAATGCGCAATATAGAGGTCTGCGCCTTTCACTAACGCAAGTACCAGCGTGGTACCCATGCGATCGCGTGCTTGCCGCTGAGCCTGGTCATTCTGCGCTGAGATTTCATCATTCGCAGCACAAATCGCCTCTTCTATTGCCAGGGTCAGTTGCGTAGGTGTCAGATCCGGCTGTTCTGCGCCAAGCAGCGGAGACAAGTAAGACTCTATGGTCGAAATCGCCAGCTTAGAAGCAACATCTCCGCCTTGATGGCCACCGATACCATCACAGACAATCAGCAGCTGGGGAGATTCCTGAGTCTGCTCGCTAGAAAGGGATAAACTCGTTCCACTAACTGGATAGCAGGCATCTTCATTCCGCTTTCGAGTTGGCCCTTGGTCGGTATAGACCGCCATATCGAAACTCACCACCTGCCCAATTGCACATTCAGAGATGGCGCGGCTCAGCTGATCCGTAAGCTGCTCCACATTTAACTGCTGTCGCTCTAGGCTCTCGCACAGCTTATCCAAAAAAGCTCTAATGGACTGATGAGCACTCTCTGCAAGAGGCTGCCAATAACGACCAAGATCCATCAAAGTGGGTGGCGTCTTGGGCTGAAGCTGAGCCCGAACATTCGTGGGGGCCACCGGCAAAGAAGACAGCTCTAACAGGCGAACAACTGAACCATCTACTCGAACCAGCCCATCATCCAATAGGGTTGGAGCCACTTGTTCAGTTTGAAAAGCCTCCCACAGCTGAGCAATTTGCCAAAGCCAGCTCAACTGCCTTAGTGGCGGGGACTCTGCCCACCGGGCAGACAGCTTGGGCAACTGCGTGGGGACAATCGTTTTACCATCCTCAGCAGAGACAGGCGCTGAAAGCGCACTGAGTTCCAGCATGAGCACATAGTCATCTTCTGAAGCCCGCATCACCGCATAGGGTCTCGGCGTATGGATAGGGTAAGCCGACAGGTGCAAATAAGGAATTAAAAAGCTCGGCAGCTCCGGTAGGGACTCAGGCACGACCCCTGGCTGCGTATCTAAAAAAATGCGATCACGCTTGAGCAAATAGCGGTTTTGGTACATCTCCCCTGGCCGCAGGGTAGCAAGCAGCTTACCGACCCCCCACAAATAACGATGGGGCAGCGCTGACTGACAGACCTGACAGACTTCATTGCCCTCAGGGTTCAAAGTGTTGCAGCTAGGATTAGGGCAGTTAATCACTTAAAGATACGCCGAAGAAAGTATGCCTCGGCAAAGACAACAGTCAAGCATGACCATACGTTACTAAGAAGATGCTTCCTCTACTACACGTGGTAACCCCATGCTGTAATTAAGGACACGGCTATCCAAGTTGTAGCTAATGTCCCCTGACTGTAGCAGGGCACGTACAAAATGCTCCAAATCTGAACCAATGCGGCGTAGATTGTAGTCTGTCAGCGCTTCGGAATCATAATCCTCTACGAGGCGATCAAATTCCGCGTAGACCTTTTTTAGCGCCTCATCGCTCCAAACAAACTCATTTTCAGGATCGACATCTAAGGTCAGATCTTGCTCACTCGGAATCAGCTCGTTGTTTTCAATCGTTGCCGCGTAGATGAGCACGTGACGGGTTGTAGATTTTAGCAACATATATTAAGGCTCCGAGCCGAAACTCACAATCAATGCTAGCGAATACCGACTTATTGTAAACGCTTAGCTCCTGCCTGAGATGTGTTTCTCAATAACTATATGTTTTATAGGTTTTATTCTTTGTGTCGTACTTAAAGCTCTTGCTCATTCGCCATGCCCAGTCTTGTGGCAATGCTGAAAAAATAATGGAGGGTCAAAGCTCCACCGCACTCTCTGAGAAAGGGCAACAGCAGGCACAGCAGTTGGGGCTTACACTCACCTCATCACCAGATTTGCCAACGCACCTTTACAGCAGCCCCTTACTTAGAGCAAAACAAACCTCTGAGGCGATCGCCGCCGCCCTCAGGCCCATCCACCATCCTTTTATTTACAAAGAAACAGAGGCCCTCAAAGAACTACATCCAGGAATTTTCCAGGGACTCACGTGGCCGCAAGCAGAGGAAACATATCCAGAGCTTTGCGAGCAGCTCATGACAAAACTGACCTGGCAACCCATCCCAGAAGCAGAAACACCCTCAGCCGCAAGAAATCGAGCAAAGTCTTGGTTTAAACACATACTCAATAGTCATGTCGCAGGCGATGTGGTCTGGGCGGTCTCTCACGAGGGCTTTTTACAACATTTGATTTCGGTTGTGATGGGATGCGATCGCACCTGGCAGATGCGCATCGCTCACACCGCTCTCTTCGAGTTTTGGATCTCTCATCCCACCCAGATAAAACCCAATCAGCAGGCATCATTAGGAGAAGATCGTTTTAATACTGAGTTTTGGATCGTGCGTCGTTTCAATGACTGCAAGCACCTACGCTAACGCTGCGAGCAAACGCATCAATCGCGTACAGGGATGAATTGAAAATGAAGCAGGCATGAAGCCAAGTCCGTCAAATGCATGAGCTTTAAAAGGCCCGTGCATCTCTGCCAAACGGCTAAGCCCCCTTTTCAGGTATTCTCGTATAGCGATTACCTTGCATGAGGAAACTCGTATCAAGGGCTAAGGCATGATCGCGGGTAGCTATTCACGACGGCAACACTCGTTTATTTATAAACGACCCCTTAAATGAAAGGAAGCAGCACCAAAGTCAATCCAGCCACCGAAACATTTGGCCAGGCTCGGCAAGGCAGCGTCGCAGCCATTATTCAAGTCCTCAATGAACGCCTTGCTGACTCTGGCATTCGCACCCGTGCGGTAGTTGCCGATGGTGTACTGCAGCTACTGTGCGAGGCTGAAACATCGGAGAAATTAGAGCAAGCCCCTACTGTAGAGCGCGTTCGCAGCGAGCTAGAACGGATTAGTCCGCAACGCATCAAGCGGGTCAGAATCAATAGCCGTATCGTGCGAGAAGAGCAGCTGCTATGGCTTGAAGAGATTAACAAAGACCCTGAAAATGCGCTGCTTTGGGCAGAAACGATTACGCTCAAGCGACCTTTTTTCTTGAAGCGGTGGATTCGAGACCGTCATCTCAAACCGGCTGGCCCCATCTTTAAAGACATCACAGAGCCAGAACCCTCTCAAAGCAGTCTCTCGAACCAAATCATCGGTGGACTTGGCTTAGTAGCGCTGCTATTTGGTGCGCTTTGGCTATTCAGAGAAGATTTGAGTGCCCTCAGACAAGCCAACAGCGGGGAATTAGCGCAGCCTAACCAGATCGCCAATAACTTGAAGGCATCCAATGAGGCAACCACTGAAGCGCCAGCGTCAGAGCAGTCCTCCGCACAGACGGCCCCACAGGCAACCGGGCAATCCGCAGGCGATCGCACAGCGGACACCACCCTTCCCGCAGCACCGGCCCCAACCGCAACCGCGACGAAACCGGCCCCAAACCCAACCACTGCAGCGCAGCCAGCAACAGAAAGCACATCACCTGCAGCCACAGCCACGTCGCCTTCCCCACCCAGTTCCGCCAGCAGCACGGGCAATGCATCCGATGCCTTTGCAGAAGCGGTACGAGTAGCGAATCAGGCGGCTGTTGATGGCCAAACGGCCAGCACCAAAGCCGAATGGCTAGACCTAGCCGCTCGATGGCAGAAGGCATCTGACCTGATGGGCAATATCCCTGAAAGCAATGAGCAATATGCCATAGCCCAAGATCGCATCACGACTTATCAGCAGAATAGTCAGGCCGCGCTTCAGCAAGCAACAGCGCTGCAAAATCCGTAGGCCAACATCCGACCAACATCTATAAGGCCCAATCATCTATAAGAGCAAAATTCACAGCAAGGGCAAAATTCACAGCCGAAAATCCATAGGCGCTGTCCTTATTCGATACTGACGCCACGAAATGTTTTGGCTTTGGCTTTAGTGGCAACCGGGGCACGGTCTATTTCTTGCGATCGCACCCGATGAGTCTGAAAATGCTTTTGCCACTCTGTAGGTGCATTGAGGGTTTCACCACCGTGCTTAGTCAATCTGGTTCGCACCTGACACAGCACAGGCGTATTCACACAAGCGCCCGAAATAATCACCTGCCCTTTGGTCAGCGCAGGCAGCTCTTTTAACAAATCGCGACCCGCCGCCTCCACGCCATACTTCAAGCTTTCTTGATCCACCGGATTCACAATCCGCATCAAAAACTGACTCATACACTGACTCAGCACATCCGAATCCAGCTTTCCAGGCCGCTGCGTAATCAGCCCCACCCCTAAGCCAAACTTACGTCCCTCACTCAAAATCGTTCGTAAAATGGCCTTACAGCGAGAAGGTTCTTTGGCGGGTGCAAACCGATGCGCCTCTTCCACCAGCGTAAAGACAGGATAGGGCAGGTAGTTTTCATCCCCTGCTTCAATTTTTCCTCGCTCAGTATTGATGCGGGCCTGGTAGCTCTGCCGCAGTACCGCCGCGCAAATCACCTGCTGCTCTTCCTGAGAAATTTCATTCATTTGCAGCACGGTCACCCGGCCCGGTTCAAACAAATCTTTCGGAGCCAGGTGGTCGGTCTGGTGAAAGTACTGAGAGTTAGCGAGCTTCTCCAACTTCCATTCAATAGCAGGCGCCGAAGAACCTATTTTGAGATTACCTTCCTCATCTTCAGAGGTATCGGATTCATAAACAGACGCAATCAGATCGTCCACATTCCAGCGATATTCACCACCGCTGCGCTTGTGTTTTTTGAGTCGAATGAAGGCTTTACTGAGGATGGCTTGCTGGCGATCACTCATTTCTGGCAACAGCATCAGCACATCGTAATAATCCAACGACGACATCCGAATACTAATGTCATCTGGCGTCAAAATTTTGACATCAGGAGTGTAGCCATCATCCCCCAAAAACTGAGTATCGCCCCGCATTTCCGCAAGCGTGCCGTACTCACCATGCGGATCAAAAATCAGCACCGCTGCTCGGTTGTAAGGCCGCAAAAATTCCTCAATCAAAACGCCCGCAGTGTAGCTCTTGCCTGACCCTGTCCCCGCTAGAATCGCCATATGAGTACTCACCAGCTCTTTCACATCAAGGGCCACTGGCACCGCACCGTTGGGTCGCAGCAATAGCGAACCGACTTGGGCAGAGCCCACTTCTCCAGGCTGCTTTTTATTCACGACTCGCAAGAGTGTTTCATCATCGACAATGGCTACTTTAGTACCTGGATCAGGCGTGATGCGAGGGTTAATGAATCCAAGGGCCGGGTGAAAGTAGCCAATCACATCGACTGTAACTTCGTAAATTTCGGGATTCGGGTGAGAAAAACCGACGAGGGCTGCGATCGCCTCCGGACTAATCTCCGTATCCGCAAAAATCCGATCTGGCAGATGGTCACTGAGCCGACGGTCGGAAATCTTACCCAAAATCCGCAGCGAACCGTTCCCGCCATCGGGCTTTGGCACTTCATAAAAAACAAATTCGCCAATTTTTACATGACGATTATCTGCCGTAATAAAAAGGTACTGGTTGCCATCTTCTCCCGGCCCTTTAACCGTACCGATCGCACTAGACCCAGAACGGTGCCCGGCATTTGCTGAAGCGTTAACCATTGCAGCCATCACACAAGATGTTTCACAGATGTTTATAGCAGGTATAGCAAGGCTTTGCAGCAATAACCCATACAAATTTACTATTTCAAGCCATCTCTAAAGGCGTTTGTTTTATCTAGAAATGTTGCTATGGTTATTGGTGAGTTCTTTTACCTACTGATGGACGAAGAAGCCTTAAAGCGTTGTACCGGATACAGCGGTTTCCGGTTACCCAAGGATAGGCTCAGTAGGATTAGCTCAATCGCCTGTCTCACAGGTCCACCTCGCAAACATAAACCAGCTAAATTACTGAGTAACAAATGTCACTTCGCTGAGAATACTAGTCTCAATCCAGCCGGTGTAATCCACCACTTGTAATCCAGCACTTGGCAGCCGCCTTAAAAACGCCGTGACTCAAACCACCCTACCCAAACCCCCTTCCTCTTCTTCCGAGGCTAGCGAGCTGAAGAACGACAACGCTTACGTCGAAATTTCTACAGAAAAGCGCCCTGCCAAAGAGCGACGGATTATGGCGACCGTCACCATTCCTCAACCCATAGAACAGGTTTGGCAAGTCATTACAGATTATGAGCACTTGGCAGAGTTTGTGCCTAACCTCACCACTAGCAAAATTCTTTCCAACGCAGAAGGTCGCATCCGCTTAGAGCAAATTGGCACAGAGTGCTTCCTACGCTTTAAGTTCTGCGCCCGTGTGGTGCTAGATATGACAGAGCGTTTCCCTTATGAAGTTGGTTTCTCGATGCAAGAGGGCGATTTCAGACAATTTGAAGGGGCCTGGAAGCTAAAGCCCACCCAGGACAATGAAGGCACTCAGCTTTGCTACGACCTCTCTGTGAAACCGCCCAGGGCAATGCCTGCGACGCTCATTGAGCACCATATCCGCCAAGGACTAACGGCTAACATGCTTGCCATCCGTCAGCGTGTACTTGAGACAACCTAGGGCTTGAAATAACCTAGGGACGGGTAAAAGAGAAGACATTAGCGGCAAAGTGATTCGCAACGTTTGCAAAAGCCTCAGAGGCATCAAAACCTCTGAGGCTTTGCCATTTTTAGAGTCTAAGGCTTTGTCATCTTTAGATAATGTCTTACGTGCTGCCATAGTAAACAACCCATCCAAGTAAACAAAAACAAAGCCCCCCAGCAGTACTGAGAGGCTCCATTTTCGTTTACCTATTTAACGTAACGCTAGCCGAATCGACTAGACGTAGACGCGATCAGGAAGGCTGCATAGGTGAGGACGTAACCCACAGTAAAGTGAGCCAAACCTACCAAACGAGCCTGAACGATGGATAGTGCAACAGGCTTGTCCTTCCAGCGAACCAGGTTAGCCAAAGGCGTACGCTCATGAGCCCAAACAATGGTCTCGATAAGTTCTTGCCAGTAACCACGCCAGGAGATGAGGAACATGAATCCAGTTGCCCAGACCAGGTGTCCAAAGAGGAACATCCAAGACCAAACAGCCAGGTTATTCATCCCGTAGGGGTTGTAACCATTAATTAGCTGAGAAGAGTTCAACCAGAGATAGTCACGTAGCCAGCCCATGAGATAGTTCGAGTTCTCATTGAACTGAGCGACGTTGCCGCCCCAGATGGACAAGTGCTTCCAGTGCCAGTAGAAGGTCACCCAACCAATGGTGTTGAGCATCCAGAACATAGCGAGGTAGAAGGAATCCCACGCGGAGATGTCGCAAGTACCGCCACGGCCAGGGCCGTCGCAAGGGAAGCTATAGCCAAAGTCTTTCTTGTCGGGCATGAGCTTAGAGCCACGAGCATCCAACGCACCTTTGACCAAGATCAAAGTTGTGGTGTGGAGACCAAGCGCGATCGCATGGTGAACCAAGAAGTCACCAGGCCCAATTGCCAAGAACAAGGAGTTACTACCGCTGTTGATGGCATCAAACCAACCGGGCAGCCAAACAGCAGCATTGTTAGGCCATGCTGTCGCTGCGATGCTGTCAGGGTTAGAGAGGAGTGTATCAAAGCCATAGAGTGCTTTACCAGAAGCAGCTTGAACCCACTGTGCGAACACAGGTTCAACCAGGATTTGCTTCTCAGGTGTACCGAAGGCAACTACAACATCGTTGTGTACGTAGAGGCCCAAGGTATGGAAACCGAGGAACAGAGATACCCAGCTGAGGTGGGAAATAATCGCTTCTTTGTGGTCAAGCACACGAGCGAGAACATTGTTCTCATTCGCAGCTGGATCGTAGTCACGGATCAAGAAGATCGCACCGTGAGCAAACGCGCCCATCATGATGAAGCCAGCGATGTACTGGTGATGGGTATATAGCGCAGCCGTAGTTGTGAAGTCCTTAGCGATGAACGCATAAGGAGGCAACGCATACATGTGCTGAGCCACCAGAGACGTAACCACGCCCAAGGAAGCTAGTGCCAACGCAAGCTGGAAGTGCAGGGAGTTGTTGAGCGTGTCATACAAGCCTTTGTGGCCAGCGCCCAAGTCACCAGGGGTGCCATCGGGAGGTGTATGACGGTTCAAGATCTCTTTGATGCTGTGACCAATACCGAAGTTAGTCCGGTACATGTGGCCAGCAATGATGAAGATGACAGCGATCGCCAAGTGGTGATGCGCCATGTCAGTCAGCCAAAGAGACTCAGTCTGAGGATGGAAACCGCCCAGGAAGGTCAAGATCGCATCACCAGCACCTTGGGAGGTACCAAAGACATGATTAGCCGAGTCAGGGTTCTGAGCGTAAACGCCCCAGTTACCCGTAAAGAACGGCTTAAGACCAGCAGGGTGAGGTGCCACAGACATGAAGTTACTCCAACCCACATGTACACCGCGAGATTCTGGGATCGCGACGTGTACAAGGTGACCTGTCCAAGCCAAGGAGCTAACACCGAACAAACCAGCCAAGTGGTGGTTCAAACGGGATTCAGCATTCTTAAACCAGGACAAGCTGGGACGGAACTTAGGCTGAAGGTGCAACCAACCTGCGAACAAAAGAATTGCCGCGAAGATTAGGAGACCGACAGAGCCTGCATACAAATCGCCGTTTGTACGCATTCCGATGGTGTACCACCAGTGGTAGACACCAGAGTAAGCGATGTTTACTGGACTAGAGGAGCCAGCCTGAGAGAACGCATCTACTGCGGGCTGACCGAAGTGTGGATCCCAAATCGCGTGAGCGATAGGTTTCACGTTTAGTGGATCAGAGACCCACTGTGGGAAGTTGCCTTGCCAAGCTACGTGGAAGAGGTTGCCGGACGTCCACAGAAAGATGATTGCCAAGTGACCGAAGTGAGAAGCGAAAATCTTTTGATAAAGATTCTCCTCTGTCATTCCGTCATGGGTTTCAAAATCGTGGGCGGTTGCAATCCCGTACCAGATTCGACGAGTAGTCGGATCTTGTGCGAGCGCTTGGCTAAATTTTGGAAATTTAGTTGCCATACGTTTTAGTTAGTTCCTCCGCGCTCCTTAACCTACTGAAATCATTCGAGCCAGGAAGAACGCCCACGTCGTGGCAATTCCGCCTAGGAGGTAGTGAGCTACGCCGACCGCACGACCTTGAGTAATACTCAAAGCGCGAGGTTGAATCGCCGGAGCCACTTTCAGCTTGTTGTGAGCCCAAACAATAGACTCAATCAGCTCCTGCCAGTAGCCGCGGCCGCTGAACAAGAACATGAGGCTAAAGGCCCAAACGAAGTGAGCACCCAAGAACATCAAACCGTAAGCCGACAGAGCCGAGCCGTAGGAGTTGATGACCTGAGAAGCTTGCGCCCACAGGAAGTCGCGCAGCCAACCGTTAATGGTGAGCGCACTTGCGGCAAAGTTACCGCCTGCGATATGGGAAACAGTGCCGTTATCAGAAACGGTGCCCCAAACATCTGACTGCATCTTCCAACTGAAGTGGAAAATCACAATCGAGATAGAGTTGTACATCCAGAACAGGCCGAGGAATACGTGATCCCAACCCGATACTTGGCAAGTGCCGCCACGACCAGGGCCGTCGCAAGGGAAGCGGAAACCCAACTCACTCTTGTCAGGAACAAGGCGAGAGCTACGGGAATACAGCACACCCTTAAGCAGGATGAGTACGGTTACGTGAATCGTAAACGCGTGAATGTGGTGAACCATGAAGTCAGCGGTGCCCAGCTCAATCGGCATCATCGCTACTTTGCCGCCAACGGCAACAACGTCGCCGCCGAATGCGTAACTAGCGGGTGCCAACGCGTTAGGAGCTGTACCTGCGACTGCGGTTGCCGCAGAATGCAAGCCTTGAATCCATTGCGCAAAGATAGGCTGAAGCTGAATCGCCGTGTCCGAGAACATGTCTTGGGGACGACCCAACGCCTGCATGGTGTCGTTATGAATGTAGAGACCAAAGCTATGGAAGCCGAGGAAAATACAAACCCAGTTAAGGTGGGAAATAATTGCGTCGCGTACACGAAGTACACGGTCTAACACGTTGTTCACGTGCTTGGCCGGATCGTAGTCACGAACCATTGCGATCGCCCCGTGTGCCCCTGCACCCACAACCAAGAATCCACCAATCCACATGTGATGTGTAAAGAGTGAGAGCTGAGTTGCGTAGTCAGTTGCAATGTAGGGGTAAGGAGGCATCGCGTACATGTGCTGAGCCACAATAATTGTGACTGAGCCACCCAACGCGAGGTTAATCGCGAGTTGAGCGTGCCAGGACTCCGTCAGGAATTCGAACATGCCAACGTGACCTTCTCCACCAAAGAGGAGCGGATCACCTTTCTGACCTTCCAAAGTTTCCTTCAAGCTGTGACCAATGCCCCAGTTGGTACGGTACATATGACCGGCAACCAAGAACATTACAGCGATCGCGAGGTGATGGTGAGCTTGGTCAGACAGCCACAAACCGCCCGTTACCGGATTCAATCCACCTTTGAAGGTAAGGAAATCCGAGTAAGCCGCCCAGTTCAAGGTAAAGAATGGCTTTAGACCTTGAGCAAAGCTCGGGTACAAGTCCACCATGAGCGCCTTATCCAGGATGAACTCATGAGGGAGTGGAATATCCTGAGGTGCAACACCCGAGTCCAGCAGCTTATTAATAGGCATGGACACGTGAATCTGGTGGCCAGCCCAAGAAAGGGATCCTAGACCAAACAGACCTGCCAAGTGGTGGTTTAGCATGGACTCCACATTCTGGAACCATTCCAGTTTGGGAGCAGCTTTGTGGTAATGGAACCAACCAGCAAACAACATCAGACCTGCCATCACCAAACCGCCGATAGCAGTGCAGTACAGCTGATATGAGTTTGTAATACCGGAAGCCCGCCACATCTGGAATAAACCAGACGTGATTTGGATGCCGTGGAAGCCGCCACCTACGTCTGCGTTCAGGATTTCCTGACCGACGATAGGCCAAACAGCTTGAGCACTGGGCTTAATGCCCATTGGGTTCGCCATCCAAGCTTCGTAGTTTGAAAAACGAGCGCCATGGAAATACATGCCGCTCAACCAAATGAACACAACGGCCAAGTGACCGAAGTGAGCACTAAAGATTTTGCGAGAAATATCTTCGAGATCACTGGTGTGACTATCGAAGTCGTGAGCGTCAGCGTGAAGGTTCCAAATCCAGGTAGTAGTTTTGGGTCCCCGAGCCAAAGTCCGGTCAAAATGACCTGGCTTTGCCCACTTTTCGAACGAAGTGGGGGTCGGGTTATTATCAACCACTACTTTGGCTTTAGTCGCCTCCCGCTCGCGCGGGGTAGTTGTCATGGAGACTCTCCTCTCTAAGACAGAGAAAGAACGTTGCCCTTGCACCCTGCAAATAAGTCTGAAACCGGCTCATACAGAAAACACGTCTTTCAAAAGTTTTATCTCTTGTAAACACGTTGTCTTAATCGGCCCAAACCCAAGCAAAGCCAAGGAATGTTCTCACGTATTATAGTCACGCCATCACCCATCCCCGCCCTGAAGTTAACAAACCTTCAACCAGCGAAAATCCTGATCCCAAAAGGCTTTCGCGATTGGCGATGCACAATTAACAGCCTTCTATGAAGGCTATTTAACAAAACAATACATCCTGTTCTCATCAACAATAGTTAATGAGATTTTGCCGCTTTTCGCGCTAAATACACGGCCAAAACAGACTTCTGAAACTCTTTTTCCGCACTTACGACTGCGTTAATGAGAGAAGTTATACATTTATATTTATTTATAATTATTTTGATTAAGAAAATTAACTTAGATGATCTTGTTTGGATGTGAAATGCAGCATAGGGATCGCGATGTTAGCGAGATACAACACATCCATTCCAAACCGTCGTTTCTTCCAAAAACTAAATTTAAATTCAGGAGAGATTACATCAAGGCTGATGAAGTTCTCTGCTTTTCACAGTCAACCGTCCTATAGGATCACCAATGCGGCCCCATCAAGACATGGGGAAAGACGTTGGTGAATACATAGGTAAAGCGCATGGCGATCGCTCCCCACAAAACACATGATCCCAAACAACTACAGCCCAGCTTTTGGCGCATCGCAATTGTCCTTCTCATAGCGCTCACCCTGCTGGGTTGTACTAACCGCCCTCAATCAGTGCAAGTCCTTGACCTTCCAGAAGTGCCCACCATTACAGAGCCGCGTCAGCTCACCAGTGGCAGAAATGGCACCCTCACCGAAGTTGCCCCTCCAGCCGTTTTATTAGATCTCAACGAGCTGATTGAAAATAAGCAGCCGCAAGTCAGCATCACCTTTCCAAAACCAGACCAGGTGATAGAGGACACTACCTTTACAGCCAACATTCAGCTGCGTGACCTCTCTATATATAAGGAGGACGTTCTTGGACTCGGCCCTCATCTTCAGCTCAGCCTAGATAACCAACCGGCACAGGCAGTCTATGACCTCAACGAGCCTATCGAGTTTACTGATCTTGAACCTGGGACGCATACGCTAAGAGTGATCGCCGTCAAACCCTGGGGCGAAAGCTTCAAAAACGATGGGGCTTTCAGCGAAACCACTTTCCATGTGTTTGCACCCACCCAAGAAAACAGACCGAACGCCGAACAGCCCGAGCTGATCTACAACCAGCCCCAAGGCACCTACGGCGCTGAACCTGTTCTATTGGACTTTTACCTCAACAACGCGCCCCTACACGTACTCGCAGCCGAAGACGAAACCCTTCAAGACTGGCAGATTCGCTGCGACATCAATGGACAAAGCTTCACCTTTGACCAATGGCAACCCATCTACCTAAGAGGGTTCAAACCCGGTCAGAACTGGATTAAGCTCACCCTCCTAGATCCAGAAGGCAACTCCATCCCCAACACCTTCAATAGCACCGTGCGTCTGATTAACTACGATCCGTCGCAACCCAATACCTTGGATCAACTGATGCGAGGTGAACTGCCACTACGCGATGTCGGAAAAATTGCCGATCCTAACTACATACCGCCAGCGCTCCCTGAACCGGTACAAAAAGAACCTGTCCTAGAAGTTACGCCGACTGTGACGCAAGAGGACACAGAGACATCTGACGACGCGGAGACATCTCAGGACACAGAAACATCTGAAGTCACAGAAACATTAAAGGATCAAGGCCAGGAAAGCATCAATGCAGTAGACATCAATCAGTCAGAAGAAGATCTACCGGAAGAAATTTCGCCTCAAAATCCCCCTAAAGAGACTGAAGAATCTTTTCTCGGGAGAGACTTTACACAGCAACTCCCCTCTCAAAACACACCTGAACAGCCAACGGAAGAAGCTGACGAGGAATTACCCAAGTCACTAGAAGCAGGAACGATAGAATCGACGCCTGAAACTGAACTAGATATTACTGAACTAGATATTGAGGAATCAGGCGCTACACCACTCGACACCGACAACTCAAACACAGATGCACATATAGATGACGACGCAGCCACTTCTTTAGATGATTCAGCCTCTGAAGACACCGTCACAGACGATTCAGCCATTAAGGATTTAGAAATAGAGAATTCCACAATAGAGGGTTCTCAATCAGGCAGCCTGAACGCAGAAGAATCTAGTCCTGCGATCAGCACACCCTCAAAAACAGGTTTCTTCAATCGCATTCAAGGTGTTTTCAAGCAGATTAGTGAACCAAAGACCACCGTCGAAGCCCCTAAGTCTATTCTTACTGAGCCATCTGTTCTTACTGAGCCATCTGACGAATCGTTTGACGAGTCAGCTAATGTGACCAGCGAAGAGTCTTCAAAGTCAGAGGATTCAGCCTTAGAAAATCCAACATTAAAAGACATCGATATATTTTCAGAGACAACTGTTGAAACAAACATCGAAGAAGAAAAATTCGAAGCTGATCCAGACGCCAGCAGCGCGAGTAATGAAGATCTCAAAGATGAAATATCAGCAGACAACTCTGAAACAGATGAATCTTTAGAGGGTGTTGATTCAACCCTTGAGGAAACTGACACCGATGCGAATACGCTGATTCCAGAAGAACTCACCCCTGAACAACCAGCAAGCTCTACATCTAGCTTCTTTAACCGCATTCAAAGCGTCTTTCAACAGAACAGCACCCCCCAAGAACCTTCTTCCCAGACAGATCAGCCTAATGATGGCCAACCAGCGAATAACCTCACGCAAGACCCTTCAAAGCAACAACCTTCGGTATTAACTGATTCTTCTGAAGAGACGTCCACTGACACAACGATCAAAAACGAAAGCATGGACGCTGAACGGGATATCCGCCAGCCCAGCGCTGAGGGAATAGAAGATGAGAGTGAGGCAAATATCTCTGATCCAGATAATGCTGCCGTGGACGGGGCAACAAGTGAGCCATCTGACACAAACACAGAGGCCGTGACACCAAACGAACCGGAGTCAGACACCCCAGAGTCCAGCACCCCAGAGTCCAGCACCCCAGAGCCAAACATCCTAGACACTGAGCAAACGCCGCCCTCAGCACCTAGATTCTTTAATTCCATTCAAAACATCTTTCAAAAAAACAGCGCGCCACGCGTAGACGCCACCAGTAGCCCAAGTAGCCTCGATGGGCCTAACGCCATCAATCCATCTAGTGGGGTCAGCCAAGCCTCTTCAACGTTGGAAGATGCCAACACCTCAGCAGATACACCGACTGAACCCACTCTTGAAGATGAACCCACTAACGTGAAAAACGGCAGCGAGGCCGCAAGCCTAAGCTCAGACGAGCCAGAAACCGGCGGATCAGTGACCTCTCAACCCATTCCTCAAACGCTAACAGCACCGAGTAAGGCAAACGATATTTCTATAGAGGAGCCAACACTACCATTCAAGAATTTGACGGATTAACTGGGCAAAATATGACTGCTGAGGGATCAGCAATGCAGTCAATCAAACGCTTTTAGGTAGATGTTCAAAGCAGTCGTAGGCCATGGCATTGATCCAGACTCAGCAGGGGCCATTCAAGAGGCCATAGAACAATGCAAACAGGCATTAGACGGTGACGTTCCTCAAGCAGGAATTCTGATTGCAGCCATTGATTTTGATCATGAAGCCGTCATCCATCACATCCGCAAAGCCTATCCCGATATCCTGATCATCGGTGGCACCAGTGTGGGTGAAATGTCATCAGCCATGGGCTTTCAAGAAGACTCTTTGACCCTAATGTTGTTTTGCTCAGACGACATCACGTTTCAAGTCGGCGCTGGAAAAGCAGAGCGTGAAGGGGTCATCGCAGCGGCAAAAACAGCGATCGCCCAAGCCACTCGTCCCCAAACATCTGAACAACAGCCCCCTGAACCCGTCAAACTCTGCTACGCGCTGGGAGACGGACTACTAATTGACGGGGTTGAGATGGTTAACGGCCTAAAAATGGCCACAGATGAGCAGGTTCCTATTATTGGCGGACTCACCGCTGATGATTGGCAATTTAAAGACTGTTACCAATTCATTAGCACCCCTGAAACCACAGAAATTCTACAAAGCGCGATTGTTGTTCTCACGTTTGCTGGCAACCTCAAAGTGTCTTATGGGGTGGCGGCAGGAAAACGCCCCATCGGCCCTAAAGCGGTTGTGACGAAAGCGGAAGGGAATACCGTTTATGAGATTGATCATCAGCCAGCCCAAGCCTTTTATGCTCAAATTTGTGGTGAGGGCACCCTGCAAACCAAAGGCGGCGGATGGATAGGTGCCCTAGCGGTCTATGAACCCAACAGCACGGACTTTTATGTGCGCGCCCCTAATGGGAACGGTCACCCAGATGGGAGCGTGAGCTATTTCGGTCAGATTGCAGAACAGTCTACGGTTCAGCTAGTTGAATCTGACAACAACAGCTTACTGGCCTCTGCTAAAGAAGCGTTTCAAACGGCCCTTGCGACCTATCCGGGCAAGTCTCCTACCGCAGCGCTAATTGTCTCTTGCGCTTCACGCCTCAAAACCTTGGGAACCCGAACAGAGGCGGAGTATGCCCTTGCAGAAGAATGCTTAGTCAGAGAAACACCCATCATGGGTTTCCACTCATTTGGAGAAATTAGCCCTTTTGCAGCGCAAACTACGGCTCACTTTCACAATGAAACCTTTACTGCCCTCATACTAGGAAGCAATTAAGTGACTGCGCTCACATCAACCAATATCGAGAAGGATGGTGCCGATGCAGGTGGGGCCTCTCAAAGTGGTGACGCTGATCAGGCTGCGATCGATCAGATTAAATCACTCGAGCGAACTAACCGCATCCTGACAAAGCGGTTAGCCAAATCAGAGCGGACAAGGGCTGAACTTGAAGAAGCTAGACATTATCAAGAGAAGCTTCTAAAAGTCGCCTTAAAAGGAGCAGAAGGCGATCGCGCAGAATTAGCTGCAGCTCAAGTACAACTGATTAGCCTTAACCAAGCACTGGAAAATCGCATAGAGGTAGAAACAGCAGCCCTTGATAAAGCCACCGATAGCCTAGAGCAGGCGAAAGTCCAAGTGGTCAAAAGCGAGAAGTTTTCTACGCTAGGAGAGCTTGTTGCCGGAGTTGCACATGAAATCAACAATCCGATTGGGTGCATTACCAGTAACATCAGCTTTGTTAAAGAATACGGCCAGCAACTCATCGAACATATTGAGCTGCTGCAATCTGTGTTGAATGCGCATAAAGCAACTGTTTCTCCAAACAAACTGGAAGAAGTCTCTGACCATGCAGAAGAGATAGACCTAGCGTACGTCGTAGAAGACTTTCCAAACCTGATTGCATCTATTGCTACCAGCGGAGAGCGCATCAAAGCCATTAGCCAATCACTGCGGACATTTGCCCGCGCTGACACCGCAGAAAAACAACCTTACGATCTGCATAAGGGCATTGATGGAACCCTGCTGATTCTCAGGCATCGGCTCAAAGCAGTTGGGCACAAAGCAGCGATCACCGTGTCAAAAAACTACGGCCAAATTCCCACCATTAGCTGCTATCCCGGCCAAATTAATCAGGTCTTCATGAACATCTTGGCCAATGCCATTGATGCAATGGATGAAGGCACTGCAACCAATCATCAAAGAGACATTTCAATCACAACATCAATGGATGAACAGAGCGTTGTTATAACCATTGCTGACACGGCAGGCGGCATGCCTGACGATGTAATTACACACATCTTTGAAAGTCAGTTCACGACCAAAACGGCTGGCAAAGGCACCGGGTTAGGCCTCTCTATTGCCCATGAGATTGTCACGAAGAATCACCTCGGACAGATTGAATGCACCTCTGATATCGGTCAGGGCACGACATTTACCATCACGCTGCCCTTCGAATAAGGCCCAATTAGGCCTCAAATAATGAGATCTCAAATCATTAGGGCTCAAAGGCTTCAGGCTTTAGCTGACGCTCCATTAACGCCTCCACGGCTTCCTGCGGAGTAATCGCCCCTTGGAGTAACCGTTCCACCTGACGAGAAATCGGCGCTCGGATAGCTTCTCTATCGGCAATTTCAATCAGCACGTGAGCCGTATTGACCCCTTCAGCGGTCCCCCCAATGTCATCTACCACCTGCGCCAACGGCTTACCCTGCGCGAGACCGTAACCGACCCGGTAGTTACGACTTAAAGGGCTGCTACAGGTCGCTAACATATCTCCCAATCCACTGAGGCCGTAAAACGTTTCTACCTCGGCAGCCCCCAAACGCATACCAATTTGAATAATCTCAGGCAGCGCGCGGGTCATCAACGCGCACTTAGCATTGGTACCCAGGCTTAAACCATCACAAACCCCAGCTGCGATCGCCATAACATTCTTCAAGGTGCCACCTAACTCGGCCCCCATCGGATCCAAGCTGGTGTATACCCGAAACTGCTCCGACGAAAATAGGGTTTGAACGGTCTCAGCCGCCTGCTGATTTTGACTAGCCAGCACCGTTGCCGCTGGAAGTCCTTGGGATATCTCTTTGGATAGGTTTGGCCCAGACAGCACAGCCACCGGATTACGCGGAAACGCCACCTGAAAAATCTGAGACGGGGTCTTGGTAGTTTTGGGATCTAGCCCCTTGGTAGCCGTGACTAAGATGGTGCTTTCAGGAATAGAGAAGGATTGGAGCTGCTGCGCGATCTCGGCCACACCCTTCATGGAGATTGCAGACAAAATGACATCGGCATCTGCGATCGCATCTTCCATTTTCAGCCCATTCCGCCGAGACCACACCCGAACCTGATGCCCCCTTATTTCAGCCAAGTGAGCCAGGGCCGAGCCCCAGGCGCCAGCACCTAATACGGCCAGCGTAAATACCCGAGTCATCGGCCCGGCGCTGCCAGAGTCTACAGAACGGCCAGAAGCTGTCACAGATACCGACATTTAATAAGCCCCATTACCCAAAGAAGCAAAGCTCGAAGCAAAGACTACGGAGAAAGCAACCATAACAGCAAAAGGTTTCAGCAAACAGCTATGAGCTAGCAACCAACGGCATCGAATCATTTCAGAGGCAGGTGCACGCTCAATATTTTTAACTGCCGTCACAAAATATTTTCCTACACCTAAAGATACCTTTTGCAACATATCTAGGAGCCTTATTATCTTTTTGAGGCTAAAAATATCAACCCTAACGGGCACAACAGCTTAGACATATTTTCCATAGTTGATATTTAACATTTATTTAATAAGTAGCTCATAACTCTCGATACAAAACTTCTTATAGTGCTAAAATTTTCAAATAACTTAAGAAAGTAACTCAGAAAACCTATCGAAAGGTAGAGATATCTGTTTTTACCATTTTTAATCTTCGCAGTTTCTGGTTGGGACTTGAATCATATGGAAGGCAAGCTAAAGGAATTGGTCGGAAAGCCCGGTGTGTGGCTCTATATCCAAAGCAGTCAGGGTTGGTTCAAGAACGTTGAGATTCTGGAGGTAGGCGATAACGTCCTCACTTTCCGTTACGAATCTGAATCAGATACAGAGCGCAAGGTTTGGGAAAAAACCACTCGGATTGATAACGTCTCAGAAATCGAAGTTCGTTTGGTCGTTGTTCCTAAAATCAACAACCCTCAGCTCGCAGATATTCGCGGTCAGCTGTCTAAGCTTCTCCAAAAAGACAGTGGCCTCGATGTGGATGAGCGTCGCTAAAGTCGCCTAAGCAAAAGTTGATATGCACTTCAGCAGGTACCTTATGTCAGGTACCTGCTTTTTTAGTCCTCATTTTGGGGCCAGCTAATTTTCAAAGTGGTCACGAGCTTTCATCTCAATGGCATGTATCCAAGTTGCAGTCCCCTCAACTAGGATTGAGGGCGTCAGCTAGAAAATATTCAAAACAGAGCGGAATGGTTAAACGTGGCGGATTCTTTTTTGTGATCGCAGCTCTCATTATGGCGCTGATTATCTGGGGCAATCCCATTCCCAGAATCACAAGGGCTTTACTCCCAGCACCGCCCGCCCCATTACCGGCTAGCACGCTAACGCAATCGGCAGCGCTCAACTTAAACGTTGAAGATAAGCGCCTGATGGCCCATGTGAATGCCCTTTCTGAACCAGCCGCGTCTCTTGAGCAAAAAGCAGCTGCGCGACAGTACATTACGGAACAACTCACGCAATACGGCCTCACCCCTGTTCAACAACCCTATAGTCAAGGCAGCGAAAGCGGTGTAAATATTGTGGCCAGCATTGCAGGCAGTGACCCCACCGCAGGCACCATTCTCTTGGGCGCTCACTACGACACCGTCCCTGAGTCCCCCGGCGCGGATGATAATGGCAGTAGTGTCGCCACCCTCCTCGAAGCAGCTCGCATTTTTTCTGAGCAAATATCCCTATCAGAAACTGAGACTTACCAGGCTTCTCCCCGAGGACTCACGCTCGTCTTCTTTGACCAAGAAGAACGGCAGGCGAGTGGCGGCGGGCTACTCGGCAGCACAGCCTTCGCGGCAGAACCCACAAATCTGACCGGCGTCAAAGGGGCCGTCATTCTCGATATGGTTGGCTACGCTTGCCGAACACCGGGCTGCCAAAGCTATCCTGCGCAGCTTCCGCTCTCCAATGTGCCGGATACGGGTGAGTTTTTGGCCGTTTTAGGCTTGCAGAACCATACTGACCTAATGGGCGCGTTTACCTTATCAGCCCAAACCACCTGGCCCATGGTCATTACGTTGCCAATTCCAGCGCCCATGCTGAGGCTATTTCCTGATTTGCTGCGCAGTGACCATGCGCCTTTTTGGGACAAAGATATTCCGGCTGTGTTTGTAAACGATACAGCTAATTTTCGTAATCCGAACTATCACACACCGCAAGATACCGCAGACACATTAGATGTTTCATTTTTTCGGGGGAGTGCGCAGCATGTGGTGAATGCGATCGCAGCCCTGCTATTCCAAACGACACCAACCATAAACGGCTAGTGCATCGAATACCTCTATATATGTCGCCCATTTGAACGTATCTCCTGAAGAGGAAAACATCGAAAACTGAAGTGATTCAAAGAAATGTAACTTGTCCATTTTGCGCACTATTTAAAGACCTACACTCGCCAACGTCTTGAGCCTTTCAGTGATACTCAGATGTTTGGCCTTTCAGTGATACTCAGATGTTTGAATGTTTGTAGTCTGTGATGAAAGTCATGGAGGAGATGTTACGGCATGGAATCTTACGGCACTGCTCCTCAACAGGATGAGTCTTCAGAAGCCTCAAAGGCTAACGGAAACCAGTCTACGCTGGGAGTATTGATTATTCACGGTATCGGCGACCAAAAAACAGGCGAAACGTTGATTGGTGCGGCAAGCCCTTTGTTCCGCTGGTTCCAAGCAAGGCACAGTAACGATTCACAAAGGGTCTCTATTATTGAGTCTCATCTAAGAGAAGACTCAGATACCCCAGCCCATACTTGCTTCGAAATCACAACAGAAGACGAGCAAAAGACCTCAATTGATCGACGATTGCTGCTGGTTGAAGGGCTTTGGGCAAACGCATTCTACAAGCCAAAGTTTACTCGTTTAGCCTTTTGGTCTTTCATAGCGTTACCCAGCGTTGTCGCTAGCCAGTTTGCTCGCGGGCTGATGCAGATTGGTCGTCAAGGTGGACGTATTCAAAGTTATCCTCGGCTGACATTACTCCTGATTGGCCATTTTGGCTTGTTATTACTGGCTGTGATCATTCAGGTGCTGATTATCTTGCTATTGCCTTTAGCCCTAGTGCCCGGACTGGGTAAGTCAATTTTGGCTGTCCAGAATCTTTTAGCCTCATTTATTGGTGACTCTTTTATCTTTGTTAGTGACCCTATTCAGCGCAGCTCGATCATAACGCGAGTTGCTGAGTCGCTGGATTGGATGGCACCAAAGTGCGATCGCATTATTGTTTTGGCACATTCTCAGGGCGCAGCAATCGCGCACCAACTATTAATTTCTCCAATTGCCAATAAGCACAAAAATAAAATCTCCCTACTGCTTACCTTTGGTTCGGGTCTCGGCAAATTATATGACTTGAAGAAAGAACTAGATAAAAAAAATATCATCCGCCTGTTTGGACTATTCTTTTTGCTCTCGTCAGTCGTCTGTTTATTGAAGCTACCAGCCTATCTGTATCAAATTTCTTTGCCCTTAAATCAACGGAGCCTAGACATCGTTGCATACTCCATTCTTTGGGCGGCGTTCGTACCTTGGCTGATACTGCTCATCTACTTTCAATATCGCACAGATGAAAGGGTCATCCTTGTAGAGCAGTTTCCATGCGAACAGATCAAATGGGTAGACTGCTACGCCGATAAAGATATCGTTCCGGCTGGGGCACTGCTAGATATCGATAAAATTGAAAGCAGACCCATCACAAACGAACGCTCATTTATTAGTGACCATGTCACCTATTGGCAAAATATCGATGAGTTTGTGGGGTATGTAGGCAATAAGCTAGCAACTGAGCTGGGCCTAGAGTTACGGTCACAAAACAGTGTATCTAGCGACATTTCTTGTCGCAGACGGTGGCGATATGACTTTCGGCAGAGTGTATTTTGGCTGCTGCTACTAAGCTATATTGTTTCGCTGTGGTACCTCTATCCTGATTTTCTAGCATGGGGCGAGTCTTCACTGATAATTGGAAATCAGCTGCTAGCACTTGTGCCCGATTGGCTGTACGACACGCCTACGATAGAGCTAACATCGATATCTTCTGGAATAGCAGGCGCATTGCAAGTGGGCATTGGATTCTGGCTCCTTTGGGTGCTACTACGCTCGGCCTGGAGATTATGGCAATGGCGTGATGTTAATCGCTCACTACGCAATCAGGTTATAGATGCAGGCGGATGGGCTTTTGTGCTGTTTGTTGTGTTAGCATCCACCTTCCCAGCAATTTTTATTTGGTATCTGTTTAATCCAACACTATGGAAAGCTCTTCTGGTTGGGCGCAGCCAGACCTTTTGGCTGATAGGCAGCACTACTTGGTTTATCAGCGCGGCATTTTCCGCACTCTTCGCTGTCATTCCTGGTGACAGTGACTTTGCTTGGCAACGAGTTTGCTCTCTTTACCCGCTTTCTGCACTGCTCTCTATTGCACCTGCTTATTTTATAGCCACTTTGTTTAGTGCAGGTAGTGTTGGCGTATGGGGTGTATTAACTAACGTGCTTTATTTAATTGCAGCATCAGTTGCATTGGGTGCATTGTCATATGTGATTGCGTTGTTAGGTTATCAATGGCAACAACCACTCACAAAAATCAGCACTCAATACGGAAAGCGACTTACTTACACAGACTCTCAAGTCATTTTTTGGTTTGGCCCGTTTTTAGGCGTACTAGCCATCTTGCTAAAAAGATTTTTCCCGACAGTCTCTCTTTGGCCTGCATTGATTTTTACGACTGTATTCTTGATGGGGATAATTGCGTCTGCACATTTGAACTCCTATACGAATCTACGCAATAAAAAGGATCCATCTACTATGGGAGTGACGCTCAAAGCTGCTGTTTCGCTATTCGTAACGACTTGGAGCTTGATCATCAGCCTCTACTTTTGATGTCTCTGTTAGCACCTACTGTACTGAACGCAGGAGAGCTATTGAACGAGAAAAATACGGCTGGTGGCCATAATTAAAGAGATTATTCCTGTAAGGACAACTCCACTCTATGGTTAGTGCAGCTCCCTTAATCAAACAGCCCATTCCGCAGCCTGTTGGCGAGCGCCGGGTTGTCTTGCGCTCACTAGACTGGAAAAGCTATCTCGCGATTAGACAATCGCTTAATCTCACTCGCAACACTCGTCTGGCCTACTCGAAAGGACTTTTAGAAATCACCAAGCCACTCGAAATTCATGAATTTTCGACTTGGTTAATTGGCCGATTCATCTATATCCTTGTGGCCGAGCTGGGCATGGATATCAAAACCATAGGATCCACCACACTAGATCGCGCCGTGCTGGATCGCTCAGCAGAGCCAGATGCAGCCTACTACATCCAAAATCAGCCCCTAGTCACTGGGCGCACCATTGATTTAGCAATAGACCCGCCGCCCGACTTAGCCGCCCGACTTAGTTGTAGAAGTAGACATCACCCATACAGACTACGTGAGTGGGTGCGCTTTTCATTAGAAGACACTTCGTCATCATCAAATCCATAGCCAACTCAAGCAGGTAAAAGAAAAATGATAGGAGGCGCTAATCCAAACGAAAAACATCCAATGGCAGGCTTTCCGCAAATCTGCTTTATCAAAAATACCGTTTCTAATCCCAACATCATCATTGGCGACTACACCTACTACGATGACCCCGAAGATTCAGAAAACTTTGAACGCAACGTCCTGTATCACTTTCCCTTCATTGGAGACAAACTGATCATCGGCAAGTTCTGCGCGATCGCCAGAGGCATCACGTTCATCATGAATGGTGCGAACCATAAGCTTGACGGATTTTCCAGCTATCCCTTTTATATTTTTGGCAATGGCTGGGAGAGTGCTACGCCAAAAGCAGGAGAACTACCGTACAAAGGAGATACCGTTATTGGCAATGACGTATGGATTGGGTACGAGGCCACCATCATGCCAGGGGTCACCATTGGTAATGGGGCAATGGTGGCAGCCAAGGCTGTCGTGGTGAAAGATGTGGAACCTTACACAATTGTAGGGGGCAATCCAGCGACAGAAATTCGGCAGCGGTTTGAAGATGAGGTGGTGCGATCGCTCCTAGACATCGCCTGGTGGAACTGGGATATCGAAAAAATCACCCGCAACCTAGACAAAATCACAGCAGCCGATATTGAAGCCCTAAAAAGCTGCCAATAGACAATACAAAAGCCCGTCGCTTCCATTTTCAGGTGCTACGGGCTTTTGCTTTTATAAGCTTTATAAGTGCCTGACCTAATAGTTAACCCGGCAGTGTGATCGTGCGTAAACGCAGAACAGCACCGGGCTTGGTCAGTCGGTTTTATAGACGTTTTTAGCTTATCAAGCGTGCCCAATACGTTCGATGAACGAACACTTTCCTTACATAACAAACATAGTTGAATTAAGGAGCGACGAAACCACTCACAAAAGTACGGACAGACCAAAATACAGCGAGGAACATCACCGCAAAAACAAGTGCTCAAGCGCGATCGCTCAATGCACCCATAGACTGCAATTTATGGGTGCATTCTATGGGTGCATTCTATTGGTTGTAATCGTAGGGCGGTGTTGGATAGTCGTAGTAGCTAGGCCGACGAGGGCGTAGCTGAGGCGGCGGCAAAAAGGTTTGATCGTAATAGCGATAGCCCGCAGCAGGCGGCATGGGCATCGGGGGTGGCATGGGCGCAGTTCTAGCAGAACGCCGCTGTGACTGCAAAATGAGAACAACGGCACACGCAATTAAGCCTGCCCCCCCAAGCACCAGCACAACGACTGCGCCAGCCCCTAGCCAAATAACAGAGACAGGCGTGGTTGGCCGAGCATTTTCAATCGCCGGACGACTGGCCGCAGCAATCTTATCGTCTATCTCCATATCCTCTACAGAGCGCTGATAGTCCTGAATACGAGTCAGCAAGTCTCTGGTTTTTTCCTCTTGCGCTTGCAACTGCTCTTCTAAGTTTCCAGACAGCGTTTCCTGCTGCTGCAGCTGGTCTTCTAGCTGCTTAGTCAGCGCCTGCTGCTTCTCCAGCTCTCTCCGAATTTCATACTCTAATCGAGCTTCACTGAGTTGTCCGCTCTCTTGATTAGTTGACGGACTCGGAATCTGAGCCTCTACACGAGCCAGCCTATCGTCCAATCGATTGGTACGAGAACCGTCTGAGTTGGCAGATACCATGCCAACCCTAGCCACCAAAAGGACAAGCGCCGCTACTCCGGTAGTTGCGCAACCAGCTAAATATGCGGTTGTATCGCTCATTGTCCGCTCACTTAGCTCCGCTTACCTAGCGATTCTCATGCTAAACACTATCACAAGCATTCGTTATCTTCTTCAGTATTTGAGAAACCAGATTCGGGCAAAGTATAACACCTGAGATAGCGGCCATTACAGAGGTTGACGGAAACTTTGGCAATTTATCGTTGCAGGTTATGCAAAAAGCGCAGCAGCGTTACCGCGAACTGCGCTTTCATTAAGCGTAATTTGGTTAAGGCAACCGTTCAGGCAGTCAAATGTTAACGCGCTGATAACGGAGGACGCCTCATCATCTATTACTGAACGATGACTTTGCCGACCATGCCAGCACCACGGTGAGGTGCGCAGTAGTAGGAGTATTCACCAGGCTCCACATCAAAAGTGGTGCTGTAAGATTCGCCAGGGGAGAAAGTTAGCTGAGAGTGGGTGAGTTGATCAGCCACGTCTTTGCCACCAGGTACACCAGCAGCGTCAAATACAACGTTGTGGGGGGCCATTTTATTATTTTCCCAAGTCACTGTATCGCCCTTGGCAACAGTAATGGTTGCCGGTTCGAATGCGAGCTGACCGCCGTCAGAACCCATTTTTACGACTTGGTCAGCAGCTAATGCAGGAGATGCCAATACGGCAAAACTGCTGATGACGAGGGCCGCTACCATAACGGCAGTGCCCAGTTTGCGGAAAGCTTTGGCAATAAGTTTCATATGTCCTCTTACTCTTTAGTCTCTTAGCGGCTTCTGTTTAAGTAGCTGGTTTGATGAAGCCTTCTGCATAGCGCTACCGGTAATACCGCCGACTGTAACAAAAGCCTTAACAAAGTAGCTACGGAAACGACTACGGGTGTAGTTATTTGCACTTCATCCATGATTATAGACGGCTGTGAGGAGCTTTTGGCGGATGGGGCGCTGCTATTTTGACAGCCTGTCGTTTTCTGATTTTTTGACGGCCTCTCATCTTCATACGCCCTAGAAAATAGAAGGATTAGAAACTTTGCAAACATTTGTGGCCAAACATTAAATGATCGGGTGAGTCTGGGGTTAAGCCTGAAATTCATCTTTAGGATTGAAAAACTTAATGACCTAACTGTGCCTATGGCTATGGATGTTGTACAAAAGCAAGTAATTGAACTCAGTGAGAAGGTTGACACGCTCCATACCTTGTTAGAGCAGCTGACTGACCAAGTGAGTGGAATTGCCTCAGTTCAGAGTGAGTCGTTGAAAAGCGCGTCACTGAATGGTGATGTAGGGCCTGATTCAGGCTTAGTTAATGTGTCACCGATGGCAATGAAACGAGCCACGGATCCGACCATGATGCACAAAGACGTGCTGAGTGATGAGCCTCATATGGATGGGGACAAGGCCAGCACATCGACAAACTTGTCGCCCGAGGTTCAAATTCAAAGACTGACTGCCCAACTAACAGCGGCTTATAACCGAATGGCAGCGTTGGAAGAGCAGATCTTGGCCTGCAGATTCCAGTAATAAGTAGGTTCCAGTCATAAGCAGATTGCAGCCATTTAGCCTGACTTAAGATAACTAACCTGACTCAGCAAGAAAGGGATATGTCTTTATCTCAAGCCCCTGTCTCAGCTCAGGTCTTTCTCAAGCCCCTGTCTCAGCTCAGTTTCTATGGCCTGCTTAATCTGTGATTGTCCCCACCCTTTATATAACGTCGCTGCGATCGCACATCCCCCTGCGCCCATCCCCTCTTTCACAAAGCCTTGTTCGTAGGCCCGTAGCTGATCGTAAGACGACGCCCTAAAGTTGAGTTCGCTTGCCAAATAAGGCGCACCTATCATACGAGCGATCGCAACTGTATTCGCACTTTTATCCTCAATTACCCATCGGGTTGTACCCACTACAATCTGTGGGCTGACGGGTAAAGAAACAGCTTTAGAAATTGCCTTAATCAGCGCGTAAACTGCCAGCATTTGAGAACCACCTGCCAGCATCACACCAGTGGTTTTACTCGCAGCGATCGCCATACCCGCCACGACTACCTGCATCGGATCGCCCACAGCTGCGACCGCTGCACGTGCAGATAAATCCGCTCGTTGTCGCCAAATAGCCAGACCTTTCCTAACCAGCGCCTGTTTCTGCCTGTGATTACCGCTGGGGTGCGAGCTACCCATTTGTCCTGCAACGTCATACCCCAACGCCGAAAAAACGGCTTGAGCAGTCGTTGTACCACCCACGACACATTCACCCAAGATCAAATAGCTATCTGCATACGCCTGCGCAAGCTGTCGCCCCCAATACAAACCACTTTCCCAGAGCTGGTTTACTTGCTGGATCGTCATGGCTTGCCCAGTCTCTAGCGATCGCGCCATTACCGTTGGCAAGGCAATATGGGGCGCCGCTAACTGTTCGGGTAAGCCCGTACTCAATAAGCAACACGGTATCGACTGGCGGGTAATAATCGCTCGGCTAATTAGCGCTGGAGAAACGCCTGCCACCAATGGCGGCAGCACGTAAGTATCGGATTGCCTGTCAGGTTGCCTGTTATCGGGTTGCCTGGCAGATGGTTGCCGTACGCTGGGCATGTGACCCAGCAAAAACTCACCATCGGCCAATGCGGTGTATCGACGCGATTGGGGTGTCTTACCCGCCGCTGAAATCCCTGGGATAGTGCCTGTATGTGTAAAGCTCAATACGCAAGCAAACAACGGCACTTTGCCCTGATAGCGCGTTAGCCAAGCCGACGGATCCCCCGCGCAGGTACGAATCATCGGCCTATTAGCTACCGGCCTATTGGCTACCGGTCTATTCTTCAATTAAAACCTTCACCCAATTGGGTGGCTCTGGCATGGCCACGCCCAACCGCTCCAGGACGAGCCATGCAGCCAAATGCACTGTCAGCAGGTACACCATGCTCGTAAACAGCACCATCATCACAGCGGCATAAGCAATAAATTCCATACTGGGCTGACCCAGCGCCCCTAAGCCAATCCACCCCCAGTTGGTCAACAGCCGTATGGCCCAGTCAATAAATTGGGTAATTTGAGCGACTAAATAGCCCCACAGATCTTCCCCAGCCAGTAATGACAGTAACCAAATGCGAAAAAAGGTGCCCAGCGCCACCAAAACGCCACCGGTAAAAATAGACGCCTCCCAACGGGCTTGCCGCCGCCATAAAAAGCCTAGCTGCACCCCCAGAAATCCATAGGGCATCACAAAGAAAATGCTGCGGGTAGGCCCCAGTAGAATGGTCAGCAACAACCCTGAAACGATGGCTGTCATCCACGCCGCACGAGCATTCCACCGCAAGTAAACTAGCGTAATCGGCAGCGGAAATAATATGCGCAGAAACGGGCCCGGCGGGAAATAAACATTCACCAGCCACATCAGGCTCGCAGCACTCGCCAGAAAAGCCGTTTCCACGAGAGGTAAAGGCCCGACTGATGAGGGTTGGCTCGCTTGGTCAGCCGCAGGCGTTACCGCAACAGGGGCAGAAGGTAAGGGGAAAAGCTGCGCTGAATGCTGCTTAGGCGGATTCTTGTCGTCTGGCAGCCACTCATCTGGAATCCAGGGCGCATCGTCATCTGCAGGCGACTGGCTCTGTTCAGAATTAGCAGGAGGCTGGGTCATGGGCGCAGATAATAGAAAAGGCAGATTGTAGAAAAGGCAGACTCCACCCAAAAAGCAGACTATACCAGAAGATTTTCTAAAGCTTCTAGGTCAATAATTCTCAGCACATCGCGATCGCGTGCAATCAACCCCTTCTTCTCTAATTTACTCAAAACCCGCGTAACTGTTTCACGAGCCAGCCCACTCAGTCCACTCAACTCACGGTGGGGCAAGTTAGGAATCTCCATACCCTGCCCAGCCGCCTTCCCTTGTCCATCGGCTAAAAACAGCAAAATATCAGCCACCCTTGACTGACTATCCGACTCTCTAAGACGCAGCCGCCGGTTCACCTGACGCAGCCGTTTCGCCATTAACCTAGCCAAATACAAACCTGCCGACGGCTCCGTATTCAGTAGATTCACAAAATTCTGGGCAGGCATATTGCCAATCATGGTTGGCACGAGCGTAATGACATCCGTAGAGCGTGGTACCTCTTCCAAAGGAGCCATCTCACCAAAGATTTCGCCCTTACCTAAAATATTGAGCGTAACTTCCTTGCCATCCAAGTTATAAGTACGAATTTTGACCCAACCTTCCAGAATGAAGTAAACCGAGTTCCCCCAATCGTTTTCCAGCAAAATCACCTGATTCGCCGGATGGCGTCTTGTCACCACTTGAGCTGCCGCTTCTGCCGCCGCTTCAGGGGTCAGCTCTGCAAAAAATGGAGTCGAACGAATCAAATCGCTTTTATCGAAAGAAGAATCATCCATGAGTTACAAAAGACGGCAGGGCAAGGGGGCAATAAGGAGGCATAGAGCAAAAGACACGAGCACACACATTTCCGCTGAGAGGCGATTGAATAAAAAGCGTCTCAACTAGCGGCATGCCCTAAGGTAAGCAGTCTGCTTTAGAGCGTCTCAACTAAAGACATAGGCGCACCTAAATTTAAGGCAAATTCAGCCCGGAAAAGGCCGCTAAAGCACTGAACCATAGAAAAAGGTTCACACCGGGAAATTAAAATAATCGCTTTACCATAAATCAACCGTATGTTAGCCTCCAACCTCTGTACAGTCAGGATATGAAGTCAAAAAACAGATATTACGCCAAGGCTCTGGCAACTCAAGCCATCAGCTATTTGAACAGCAGCCCCTGTAAGCGCCAACGGCACTTATAAAGCGGCACCCATGAAGCGGCACCCCGTCTCATCCACAGACTCGACTCAAGGGAGCGACAGGCCCTAAGACTTGCGTCTCGAGTGGCGACCTGTTAAATAGAGCTTTGTCTGCTGTTACGAAGCACGCTAACTTTAGCATCGAAGCTGTCGCCTAGACTACTTAACTGTCTTATATATAATCCAGTATGTTGTGCGTTTTAAGGCGTATATCTTTAGAAAAGAAAGTGAGCACGAGCATTACCTTACGCTATCCGTTAAGAGCGCACATTTTCACAGTTGTACTGACACACCTACGCTGTGATTTTTGTCATCGCTGACTTAAACTTTTTGCACTTGCAACGGCTACTTGCTCAGCCCCCTTCATCCACTTTTCTTGACCCACGTTTCCTTGCCCCACGTTTCCTTGCCCCACGGATTATCTTCATCCACTCCTAATCAATAATTCCTAATCAATCGCTGACTACTACAGGCATCCATAGTGACTTCCCAGAAGGATCAAATTCAATCTCTTATTGCTGATATCGAGCAGGTCTTGGGCACCCAACGCCCAAAGAAGCCATGGGTTCGAGCCAGTGACATGGAGCCGCAGCGGCAGACGCTCGCAAGGGCACAGGAATATTTAAGATCGCTGCAGGAGTCCTTTAAAGCGCCTGCGGGTTGGGGGCCGGTGGATCCGGAAACCGGACAGCTCATTGCACCGGATGCAGCCGAAACCGCAACAGAAGGACAACCCAGCGGGATCTTTGCGGATCAGCCGATGGCCTCTCGTGCCAAACCAGGCACGACACCCGAAGATGTCTTGCAATCTTTGCTGACAGAAATGAAGTTTCTGCGTTCTAGCGCCCTGGAGCCACTACGCCTAGAAATGGACAGCCTGCGGCAAGAGCGGGATGGCCTTCAGCAAGAAGTTAAAGGATTAGAAGCGCAGCGCAGCGCCATTCTAGCGACCACCGGGTCTGCGGTAGCGGGAGGACACTCTTCTATTAGCGAGGAGCAGCTCAACGAATTTTTAGCCGTCCTGATGGAGCGCCTACAAGAGCGCCTCTCTGTACAGGTCACACAAACACTGGGGCAGCTAGAGGCCGATCATTCTGACGTGATCGCAAAACTGACAGAAGCAACCGATGCGGAAGTCCTTCAGCTTCGCCCCGCTGGTCAATCCATCGAAGAGATGCGTGAGCTACAGACTCGCTCTGACCAACTATTGGTCAACATCGAATCGACGCTGCAAGGCATGTACGAAACGCTGCAAAAGAACATTGACAGCTATCAAATCTCACTCAATGAAGGCATTGAGAACATGCACAGCTTGGGCCGTCAAGGTGAAGTAATTGTGCGATCGCTCGTCGATCATCTCACCCAGCAGCTGGGACAAACAGCCCCGCCAGAACCGGCCTTTTTTCCCACCCGTAGTGCTGATAGCAACATTACTTATGCCCTAGTCGATAGTCCCAATACGGCAGCATTACCCACAGCAGAGTCCATCACGGCAGCCATCGCAACCGCAGAGGAAGAAACGGCCACAGATGGAGCCGACCCTGAGAATAATGACGAGGCGAATGACGACAATGCCAATGATACGGTTTCTTCTTTAAACGACATCCTGCCAGAAGGCACCATTGCCGCCGAAGGCTTTGACAATCACGAGACCATGTCGCTTGTCGATGAAGCTAATGAAATGGACATTAGCGCAGGCGAGAATGCCATCAAGGAAGATGCCCAATCGATTATCAATGGCACGGAAGCCGACCATACGGCTAGGGCGATCGCTGAGGAGAGCTCAGACGACGCGAGTGAACTTAACCCAGAAAACTGCATTCGAGAAGATGGCACCATCGACTTGGATTTATTGAAGCTAGATATTGATCGCGCCGACGATGCAGAAGAGTTGACCGCAGAAGATGTGATGGTCGATGCAGCGATCGCTGATGCTCAAGTTGCCGCCGCTGAAGTAGAAGATCCAGACATTGAAGCGAAAGTAACCCCCACGCCTGATGCTGCATACCTTGCAGAGCTTACCTTAGACGATCTGACTTCCGTAGCTGTTGACGACTTTGGAGATGACACCTCCATTACCGCCGCTGTTGACGCTGCAGATGATGCCACATCAGCAGAATCGCTCACAGCAGACTCTGATCTAGCCGATATTCTCCCAGATTTAGGCGATCCGCTACCTGACGTCAGTCGATCGGAATCGCTTTTCCCAACCTATGGAGATGAGAGCACCGATACTTCAGATCCCGAGACTTCAGGAATCAATGACTCAGACAGTGACCAACTCTCAGAAAGTCACAATGACGTAGCCCAAGATGCCACGCTCTTTGAAGTCCCCTTCGCCTCAGAAGAACTCATGACCGAGACGGATGCAGCAGCCGATGCCGAGCCGTCTGCTGATCCCAAGCCGTCTAATGCCGCTGCTATGGCCGCTGCCGCATTAGGTGCTGCCGCTGCGGTAGGTGCCACACGCTCTGAGCCATCTGAGTCATCGAGTGATTTAGATTTTTGGGATTCCGCCGTCGTTGATGAAACGCCCGAATCAGCGCAGGTACCCGATATCCCTGACGCGAAGGACGAAAAGCCTGTAGATGCTGACGCTGACAGCGAATCGCTAGATATAGACGACACGGTCTCTCCTGAACTCGCTAGTGAGCTGGAAGCCGACAGCTTAAGAGCTGACCAAATTGCAGCATCTGCGGTCAGGAGCGGCTTAGAGGCCGTGTCCACACTCACTCCTGATTTAGAAGAGCCAATTGTGTCAGAGGCAGACATGCCAGAACCAGCGCGCTTGAGTGAGGACACAGAGCCGATGGAGTCATCGAAGATTCCAGACTGGCCCGAAGACGAAGAAAATGTTGGAGGGGAAGAGCCTGCAGCGACAACGCTCATCCAGGAAGAAACAGCCGCAAGCGAGGACATCACAGAAGACGAGGAAGAAATCGATGCAGAATCAACGTTAAGTCTTCCGGCGATGCCAGTGATTGCAGCACCGTTACCGTCAGAAAATCCCCCACAGTTTTTAGATGACGATCCTTTTGAAATTGAAGCGCCTCTCACTGACGAGACCGTAACTGAAACCAATCTGCCTGAAACAGGTATTCTCGAAGTCAATATCGGAGAAGCCAATATCGAGACGGACAGTTCTAACCCTGAGATTGCTGCAGCGCCCGACGCTTTTAATGATGATTTAGATTTCCTGGAACCCAGCAGCGTTGCAGATAAAGCCGCAGACGATTTAATTGAAAAACTGTCTACGGAGTCTTTTGAGGAGGAGGATCTCTTAGAGGGGGAAACGGCACTAGTCGATCCTCTGGCCGAGCTGCAAAGCACCGAGCTGCAAGACGCTGACCTACCAAGCAATGAAGAAGCATTGACAGGGTTTCCTGAACTGCCTGTCATAGTACCTCCGGACTCTGACACGCCTTTACCAGCAGCTTCTGGAGCAGCCACAAATGATGATGACTCAGTAGCAGACGAGGTTATCCCAGAAGAGTATGCGCGCTACGACGACGAGTCGGACGATGGTGAAGACGATCCGACTGATGGTCAACCTGCCAGCTGGTTTTTAGGCATTGACTTAGGCACCACGGGGCTTTCTGCGGTGCTCATCAACCGGTTAGGCGAGCAGGTTTATCCTCTGTATTGGCAGGGTGAAAACAGCGATGGAGAACAGAGCAGTCGCACCACAAATGATGCGCCAGAAGAATCTCAGTATGGACTTTTCCGCTTGCCGGTTGTCATTCAGGTAGATGAAAACGAACGGACTACGGACGCGGGAACCAGCCCAGTCGGTGGAATCGGTCTAACGGCGCTACAAAGCGAGAAACAGTTACGTATTATTAAGCCCTTGCTCAAGGTAGGGATTCCACAAGGCGTGCACACCCCTGGCACCCCAGAGGCAACAGAGGGGCCACTGATTCAATGGTCAGATCACCAGGCGCTGCTACTGCATGCTATCCAAGCCGCACTCACACAGCTGCTCAGTACCCTCAGCCCTCAGAACCTCAACTGTAAAGCCATCAACCTCAAACGTTCAGCTTTACGGCGTATTTTAGGAGAGCTAGAAGGTGTCGCCGTCGGCTACCCCAACAACTGGCCAGATACCTATAGCTTCAACATCCGTGAAGCGGTATTGGCCGCAGGGATTGTTTCACAACCAGCGCAAATCTTCTTTGTCGAAGAAGCGATCGCAGCCCTGCTTTCCGCATTACCCGATCCACAATCAGAGAGCGACCCTGAAGAGAACCGCCAACCCAGCCTTTACAACTGCAATTGGCAAGGCGGCACGGTCGTGATTAGCGCGGGTGCAACCCTCACCGAAGCAGGCGTTGTCGATTTACCCACAGAGCTCGATCAGCTGATTTACCGAGACTTTGCCCTGCGCAGCTTTACTTACGCAGGCGACAGTCTCGATCAAGACATTATCTGTCAGCTGCTGCATGCTCCCGTCAAACAAGCGGCTACCGACACCGACACAGATGTCAGTGGCTGGGACAGCTTAGGGTTAGATCGCCTGCAATTACCACAAGCTGGCGAAGCGGACAGAATTAAGCGTCATCGTTTACGCCAACGGTTGAACGATTCACAGCTTGGCCGCGAGGTTATTGCCGCAGCGCGTGAGCTCAAGATGGTTCTACAAGAAGAAACCCAGTGTGAGCTGACCTTGGCAGGCCAAAGCTGGGTCGTTAAGCGGAAGGACTTAGAAACGAAAGTCTTTATCCCCTACATTCAGCGGGTCAACCGGCAAATCAATAGCTTATTGAATCAAAAGGGACTGGCCGCGCAGGCGGTGAAACAGGTTATCTGCACAGGCGGTTCGGCAGCACTGGGGGCGATCGCCCGCTGGCTGCGCCAGAAATTCCCTAACGCCACCATTATTCAAGACACCTACAGCGGTGAATATTCCAATAGCTGTAGCCGAGTAGCCTATGGCCTCGCTAACCTATGTAACTACCCCCATGTGCTAGATACGCATCGCCATCAGTACAACGATTACTTCTTGCTACTAGAGCTACTGCGCGTCTTGCCCGATCAGCCCTTGCCTGCCGGCGGCATATTGCATCTGCTAGAGCAGCGAGGGGTCAATATTCAAGCTTGTCAATCTCATATTTTGGCCCTCATTGAAGGACATTTGCCGCCAGGTTTGGTGCCGACAGAAGGCGATCGCCCCTTGATTAGCGCCCAGTCTCCCAATATTGAAACCTACCGAGCTTTATCCGAGCTTCCTCTATTCAGAAAACAAGGCGGTCAAATCTACATCGCCGACGAACAGCAAGGAGAACGCCTACGTCAGCACTTAGAAGCGCTCCTAGCCACTAAGCATCAAACCCTTAGTGAGCCTCTCTCAGCGAACTTAATAACCGAAACGGCCTAGAGTATGTGGGCCTATGGACTAAATTATCCAAACGGCCCTAATAGCCGAAATGACACCGATTGCGATCGCATAGGTTCTTATCTGGCATCTACGTTTTCCCAGTGCCCACCCAAATCTTCTGGATTACAAGGAAGCGCGTTAGCCGGAAGCTGACTTCCCGCACAGACGATTGGAAGGCTGAGCATAAAAAGCGTAGAAGCCAGTGGGAACCATTTCATATTGGCTACCTCGATACCTGGTTAAATCGATACCAAGAGGTTCTGTCGGTGCGGCTATCGCGATAATCCACTTGGACCGCAACCGTTAGCTGACCGTTACTCTCGAGCTTCATCCACACCACTTTCTTGGCAAAGCCTTGGTCGTAGACGCTGTAGCGCCACTCATCACGGCGGAAGTTGACATCGGCCTCACCCCATTCACAGTCAGTGGGGGAGCAGGCCCCAAAGACTTCGATACTGGTTCGTGCGGGTTCACTGCAGTTACCGTCTAAATCGCAAATGCGCTGGTCGCCACATCGAGGGGTGTAGTTTACTTTCGTAATGCCTCGGGTATTGGCATCTACGTTTTCCCAGCGGCCACCCATGTTGTCAACCGCGCATAGCGCTTGAGAAGGCGCTTGAAAGCCCAATAGTGAAAGCGGGACGCTTAAAGAAAGTGCAGAAGCGAACAGAAAGGCCGCGCGGGTAGAGCTAGCAAAGATATTTTTCATGGTTTTGAAAAGGCGCGATCGCCCTCACGAGTCGGTTCAATTGAACTCACTCTAACCAAGACCCCATAGGCATTCTAAGTACCCATGCGGGTCATATTTCTAAGCTGATTTCCTTTCTCTATCTTGCTCCGATCCTATGCTGCTGGATCATCTATGCTGCTGGATCAAAGTAAGTGGGCGTAAAACTTCCGTGCAATCCATACGGCACGTGATGCTTCAAGTTCAGCTTGGCAATAGGCCCAGTAGAAATATCCTGCGCATCAAAGATAGCGAGTTCAGTGCGATTGTGAGCCGCATTGTAAATCCACAGCAGCACCCAGCCGTCATCTTCAGCGATACCATTGGGCCGAGCCACAAACAAAGGTTCTCCGCCAAAGCCTCGGGGCGACGCACTCCAAAACTGCTCTTCGCCCGTTTGCATATCGCGCTTTAGCAAGCCCTGCAGCGGCGCATTGCCCACTGACTCATGGGCCACACCGATATAGAGATAGCGGTAGTCACGACCGACCTTATTGGGATGAATCGTTGGGAATTCGCAGTAGCGCTCAATCAGGACCTCTTTGGTCACCTGTCCAGCGTTTCCGCTTTTCCCTGCTATATCTACGGTAAAGCGCCATAGCTGACTTTCCGGTACTTGGTCAAAATCGACTTCGCTGTAGTCTTTGGCATCGCCTAAACTCGGAAACTCGTCGTAGCAAATAGAATCGAGCACCAGCTTGCCATCGGTTTCGTAGGCATTCGCATGATGGAAAACAAAGCAAGGATCGGTGTCAAAGAACTGCACGTCACCGGTGCCGTTGCGGGGAATCACAACGATTTTAGTGGGTTGCTTAGGGTTGAACTGAATGCACTCAGCCGCGCCTTGAAAGCCCATTGCGAAGGGGAGCGGATTAAAGCTGACAGGATTTTGCACAAACACGCAGTAGTTAGGGGTGATGGCAAAATCGTGCAAGAAGGCAAAGCCTGGTACGGAGTGCTTGTGGTCTTTGGCAAGGGTGCCGTCTGGGCTAAATTCAAAAATGCGGATGGTACTTGACAGCCCTGACGTGACGCCGAAGGTCACCATACGCGGTTCGCCGTTGCAGTCTGGATCAAACGAGGGATGGGCGGAGAATGCTTCACCCTGTTTGAGAATGCCGTCTAAGTTATCTAAGCCAATGGTTTCAAGCGTGTTTGGATCCAGGCGGTGAGGTTCTGCTGCTTCCCATAAGGCCAAGAGGCGATCGCCCCAATACACCACGTGCGTATTCGCAATATTCTTAAAATTAAAATCAAACGCATTCTTCAGCCACCCACCAGGCTTTTGGGTGCCAAATACGCCTCGATACTCAGGCTTACCGCTCTTTTGCTCTTTTACATAGCCTTCTGTACGCACAAATTTATTGCGATAAAACGCCTTGCCATCTTTAATCGCAACCGAATTAATCATGCCGTCCCCATCAAAGGGGTGCTTGAAGCGATAGCCGCCAATATCTGTGAGTCCGGGACCATTGCGAAAGAGCGTGCCGGTTAGCTCAGCCGGAATCTCACCCTCAATATCGTCAATCCAGTAGGCAAATTCTTCTGGTTGAGATTCGTAGCCTTGTTTCCAATCTTCTCGGGTGTAAGCAGGAGAGGGCGTAGCAGTCGGTGATGGGAGCGTTTGCATGATATTTGAAAAAGATTGAAAAAGTGAAAAAGATTGAAAAAGTGAAAACGTAGATGAAAGTTGAAACGTAGATGAAAGTTGAAACGTAAAGGAAAGTTCAAACGTAAAGGAACCTGTGGGATTAAAGCGTCACGTCTAGGCGGACGGCAGCCTCTTCGGTGATTTCAGGGGTTGCGATCGCATACATTGCCTTTTCAGGCGCTTCTGGCTCCTCTGGTTCTTCTGGCTCATCTTCATTTGTCCCAGTGGCAGAAGCTGCTGGCAGCATTCCCAGTAACGGCAGCGGCAGCAATGTCGATAAATTAGTAATCAGAACAAGCAGCCAGAGATTAGTAAAATCTGTCTCAGTCACCTTCAGCACATGCGTGAGCGCAGCCCCCAACTCATGGGAAAGCAACCCTGACAAATTAACCACTGACATCAGCAGCGCAAACAGCGTCGCTTCTACCCCCGGCGGGCACAGTCGCGCAGACAGCACCAGCACCGGCATAAACGCAATTTGTCCCGCAACGGTCAAGATCAAGCTATCGCCAAGGCTAAACCATTCATCGCTTATGCCCAGGCTACGGTTGACATGGGTCACTAGCAGCAATGTGGTCATCCCCAGCACAGAAGAAATGACAATAGACCAGCCAAATATTTTTCGGAAAGACACTTCCTTTAAAAAGCGCTGAAAAATCCAAATGCCCACCAGCGAGGCCAAACTGGTTACCAGGCGTACGCG
The DNA here is from genome assembly GCA_045110585.1 of Phormidesmis sp. GTDB lineage: Bacteria > Cyanobacteriota > Cyanobacteriia > Phormidesmidales > Phormidesmidaceae > Phormidesmis. The sequence continues at coordinate 117,215 of JBGCGG010000023.1, forward strand.
CCCTAAAAACTCCGGCTGAAAGCCTAGCTCATTCGTCGAAAAGAAGAAAAAGGCTGAATCAGCCGTTGGCGTTGCCTGCCACAAAAACAAAAACAGCGCTGGAATCCAAATCGTTTTTTGAGAAACAGCCTGTTTAAGCAGCTTTACCTGATTAACAACGACTTTTAAGTTGGAGCTTTCAGTGACCGGATCTTCTGAAATTAGCCAGGCTACGCCGCAAACAATCAGCGGGAAAGTGGCCGTAATCGCAAAAATTGTTTGGGTACCGGTGCGCTCTAGCAGCAACCCGCCCAAGTAGGCCGTGATCAATCCCCCGAGAGAAGACGCTCCCCAAGCCAAAGATTGAAGTGTACCGGCATCGCTTTGATCTTCCGAACGGGCGCGTTCAACGACAAGGGAATCAACGATGACGTCAGCGATCGCGACCGACAGCGAAGACAGCAAAATAGCGGCGGTGGCTTTAAGTGGGGTATCGACGAGGGTTGCCATGGAAAGCCAGGCGATCGCGCCCAAAATCCCACTCAAAATCAAATAAGGCCGTCGCCGGTACCGAAAAATGGGCAGCCCATCCGACAAAAAGCCAAACACTGGCTTAATCGTCCAAGGCAGGGCCGCAATCCCCATCAACGCCGAGACTTCTGCCGGAGAAAGGGCAATATCATCCTTCAAAAAAAAGCTCACCGCCAAGCGAGCCAGCCCCAAAATGCCCTGTACAAAGTACACCAGCAAAATCGCACTCAGCTCCAGCGTCAGCGGCTGACCCATGAGTACTCGCTTTTCAATAAAGCTTTTTATCTTCCCGCGTGAAATGGCTGACTGGGATGCCGAGGTCATATTAAGAAACTTTAATTTCCCTTTTATGATAGCCGGGTTCCTATCAATGCTCCGAAAAGTACGCCTATCGGCTGAACTCGCCCCACACAGCCGTCACACTTTTCTCTCATCATAAAATTTGCGATGATAGCAACCATTCCGGCCCAGCTGATATCTTGTCAACCAAAAACTTGTCAACCAAAAGCCATGCCCCTGATTAAAATTCAGACTTCCGCCTCCGCCCCTGCCAAATCCACCGTCGAAGACTTACTCAAACAACTCTCCGCCAGCCTTGCCCAACACTTAGGCAAACCCGAATCCTATGTCATGACCGCCTTCGAGGCCAGCACCCCCATGACATTTGGCGGCACCACCGCCCCCAGCTGCTACATTGAAATCAAAAGCGTCGGCACTATGGGCGCAAAGACTCAAACCATGAGCCAAGACTTCTGCGCCAAAGTTCAAGCCGCCCTTGGCGTTCCTCCCAACCGCACCTACATCGAATTCGCCGATTCTCCCGGCGCAATGTGGGGATGGAACGGAAAAACATTCGGATAATCCCGCGCAGTTCAGCTAATACCCAGGTAGCACCTAGCGTTCAACCAAGTACGACTCAACGTCTAAATACTGTCGTCCAAATACTGTCGAGCACCCATACTGCTGTCGGCAATACTGGTTGATTGCTCGGGTTTACTGCTCGCTCGGCGCTGGCTCCGCTGTTGGTTCAGCGTCCTCTTCTTTGTCTGCTTCCACACCAAAGTACTGATCAAGCACCTGCTTCACCATCGGTGCCGCAAACGAACCACCCCCACCCCCAGAGTGCTCGCCAAAAGCAACCACCACAATCTCAGGGTTTTCATAAGGGCCATACGCGCCAAACCAAGTATGGTTCTCGCCAGGGGGCGCTTCGGCAGTACCACTCTTGCCAGCAATCGGCGGCAGCTTAGGATCATTCACCGCCCCGCCAGTGCCATTACTCACCACCTGACGTAGCCCTTCCTGCAAGACTTTCACCGTAACGTCCTGCATCCCTATCGGCGTTCTCCATTTTTCCGGCTCACCCTCCATCACAAAATGAGGCGTGACCCTATCGCCACCATTAGCCACAGCCGCAAACATTACCGCAACTTGTAAAGGCGTTGCCAAAACGTTGCCTTGTCCAATCGAGGCGTTAATCGTATCCCCCAAGTACCAGGGTTCATCAAGCACTTCGCGTTTCCAGTCTTCATCGGGCACTAACCCCCGATCTTCTTCAAAACCCAGTTCAATACCTGTGAGCTCTCCCAAACCATACTTGCGCATCCACTTTTGCAAGCTCTTTTCACCTACGCTCCGGCCTATCTGATAGAAAAAAGTATCACTACTCCAAGCCATCGCGCCCTGAAAGTTCAAAGGGCCAAATCCCGCATTATTCCAGTCCCAAAACTGGATACCACCAATGTTGAGAAAAGCGTAGGTAGGCAGCACTGTATTAGGCGCAAACTTACCCGATTCAATGCCAGCCGTCGTTGTAATCACCTTAAACGTACTGGCTGGTGGATAAGCCCTCATCGCCCGATTCACCAGTGGGTAGCCATTTTTAGTAATTTGCTCCCATTGCGCCTGCGTGATGCGCGTAGAGAAAATATTCGGATCAAAGGTTGGTCGGCTCACCATGGCACGCACCGCACCATCGCGCGGATCAATCGCCACAATCGAACCAATAGTGTCACCTAGCGCTTTCTCAGCCGCTTTTTGAAGCTCTAAATCCAGCGTAATTTGGACATCTTGCCCAGAGGTAGAAGGCTTTTCGCCAATTACACTCAGTACGTTACCACTACTATCAACCTCCACCTGCTGCCCGCCCCAAACACCGCGTAATGTAGGCTCTAGGGCCATCTCTAGGCCCATTTTGCCAATCACATCACCTAGTCGATAATCCTCTTCTTTAAGAGCCTCTAATTCTTCATTATTTAGCTCTCCGGTATAGCCCAAAACATGAGAGGCCAAATCACCTCGAGGATAGTTCCGAACCGCCTCGGCCTCTACCCTTACACCAGGTAGCTCATGGTCATATTCAGCAAGTGCTGTCGTTTGCGCAGAGCTAACACCACGCGAAATAGGCACTGATTTGTTGAGGTTATAACTGCTTTGTTCCAGACGTTCATTAATTTCTTCTACCGGAACATCCAAAATTTGAGCGAGGCGTGCAATGACCTTTGCTTTTTCCTCATCTTCTTTGGGCAGCGCAATCGGCCAAATAGACACCGAATGAGAGAGCCGAGAGCCAACCAAAATCTCACCATTCCGATCAAAAATAGTGCCTCGAGCAGGGCGACGGGGCAACAGCAAAATGCGGTTATCTTCGGCGAGTTCACGGTTACGCTCACCCTGAATCAGCTGCAAATATGCCAGCCGGCTGCCAATGCCGCCAATCATAACCAGGCTCAGCAGCAGCATAATAATGACTGACTGATATTGGCGACCAACGGTGCGGCCGCCTTTCTTTTCACCGAGACTAGATGAACGAGCTGAAAAGGACATAGCAGTCTTGCTGTAAAGCTTTGAAGCGGTTGTCAAATCTGTAATAGTCTAGCGTCTTGACACAGACTCTGTATGAACAAAAGGCCAGTAATCTGTATGGATTACTGGCCTTTTGTTCATGGCTTTACAGTCCTTATAAAGGAAACGTTTCATCCCGCTAGCTAGCGCTAGTTCCACTAGTTATCTAGAACGCTAGGTCGAGGCGGAGATTCTGGCGGCGGTGGCGGCGGCGGCGGCGGTGGCGGTGCGGCAACCGGCGGTGGCGGCGGCGGCGGCGGTGGCGGTGCGGCAACCGGCGGTGGCGGCGGTGGCGGCGGTGGCGGTGCGGCAACCGGTGGAGGGGCGGGCGCGGGCGCAGGGGCGGGCGCAGGCGCAGGGGCCGGCGCAGGGGCCGGGGCAGGCTCAAAGTAATCGTCACCACCGCTACTTCGAGCCGGTTCCGTATAGGTTGGTTCGGGTGCAGATGCTGCTGGTTCCGGTTCAGCGGCTGTGCTAGGCGTATAACTCGGTTCCGAACGACGCGACGACGACGTTGATGAGCGACGACGAGTGCTCTCACCTTCCGCCTTCCGCTGGCCTGGTTTTTCAGCAATGACTCGGCCGGGGCGGACAGGCTTTGCCGTTAATGTGCCTTCACGCCCGCCAAGCCTAGGAAGTTCAGGGAACTCCTCTTTGGGCATGTCATCAATAAACTGGCTGACAAACTTATACCAAGCCAAAGCGGCTGTACTACTGGCACCGCCTGTAGGACTACTGTCGTCGTTTCCCATCCAAACCCCAGTCACCAACTGAGGCGTAAATCCAACAAACCAGAGGTCTCGGTTTTTCTCCGAGGTGCCCGTTTTACCGGCAACCTGTCTGCCGGGAATAGCGGCATTTGCGCCGGAGCCACCGTTCACAACCGATTCCATCATCCAGGTCATGATTGAAGCAGTGTCTGGATCCATCGCCTGCTTCGGCTTGTCATCAAATTCGTAGACGACATCCCCTTGACCATTGGTGATACGAGTAATCCCGTGGGGTTTGATATGTTTTCCTTCGGCAGCAAAGGCACCGTAGGCACTGGTTAGCTCTAGCAGGTTAACTTCTGAAGAGCCTAGGGCCAGCGAGTATGCAGGCAAAAGCTTTGAATTGATGCCCATGCGATGCGCCATAGCAATGACTGGGTCAAACCCCACATCGACCAGGAGCTTCACCGCAACAATATTAATAGAGCTAGCTAGGGCGCTGCGCAGATCAACGTTACCTCTGTAGCCACCGCCGTAGTTCTTAGGTTCATAGCCATCTACGACGTAACGGGCATCTGCGTAGCCTTTATAAGGAGACATTCCTGTCGCGATCGCAGTTGCATATACAAACGCTTTAAAAGTTGACCCTGGCTGACGTTGAGCCTGTGTAACGCGATTAAATTGACTGTCATCAAAATCAGTGCCCCCTACCATGGCCTTGATTTCGCCCGTTTTCGGATCAATGGCAACCAGTGACGCCTGCTCAAATCTCTGCCATTGGCCGTAGTCTTCAATAATCTCTTCAACTGTCTTTTCTGCAGCCTTTTGCCACTCGGTATCCAGTGAGGTTTCAACAACGAGACCACCGGCTTCAATTTCTTCAGGCGACAGCAGCTCAGCCAGCTGTTTTTTGATGTATATGGTGAAGTAGGGAAACTCGCTGTAAAGATACTTCGGCTCTTTTGCTTCTAAGGTCACATCCTGGCTATAGGCTTCATTTGCCTCTGCAGCCGTGATGACACCATTCACCTCCATGCGACTAATGACTTTGTCACGCTGTATGCGAGCGGCATCTGGATCTACTAGCGGCGAGTATACGCTCGGCGCAGGGGCCATACCAGCGATCAGAGCAATATCTGCAACGCTGAGCTGATCGACAGTTTTACCAAAGTAAATCCATGCCGCATCAGCCACACCGTAGGCACCGGCCCCCAGATACACAAGGTTCAAATAGCGCTCTAGCACCTTTTCCTTACCAAGCTCCTGCTCTAGGCGTTGAGCCAGAAAAGCCTCTTTAAGCTTGCGCTGAAAGCTCCGATCTTGATTAAGAAACGTGATTCTTGCAAGCTGCTGGGTAATCGTACTTGCGCCTTCCACCACGCCGCCACTGGTTAAGTTGGCGACGGTTGCACGACCGATGGAGCGAAGGTCAACACCGTTATGTTCGTAATAACGTCTATCCTCGGCAGCAATGAATGCCTGAGAGACGACATCTGGAATCTCATCAAAGGTCAGACTTTCTTGAGCCGTTGGCCCAACCTTCTGCAAAATTTTACCGTCGCTCGCTTTCAGCGTAATGGTACCGCTGCGCTCGTAGGTGATTGCTTTGGTCACATCCGGCACGGTCTCTTGCAGATCGCTCCACACCTGATAAGCACGAGCGCTGGGGCCTGCAATCCCTGCGCCGAGCAAAAGCATTAGCCAAAACAAAGGCCGCTTATAAGGAGGTCGCGTTTTCCGAACCGGACGTTTGCTACGAATGACTGCAGTCTCCTTTTGAGAAGTCTCTTTTTGAGAAGATAGAGGCACGGGCTGAGCAGATGGCGGAACAGGGCTAAACGTAGGCACCGCATCTGTTGTAGAGCTATGATTTACAGCCCCGTCCTGGGCTCCATTCTGGGTTCCATTCTGGGCTCCGTTATGATTGCTAGGCACAACTTTTCCGCCTGTATGAGTACCCGCCATCCGCTGGCGAGACGACTTTGCAGACGACGACAAACCAAGGCGGCGGTTAGACCACTGTTTAAGCTGTGAAAAGAGATTAGCCACTTCAGTTGATTCTCCAGACGGCTGAGAAATGCAAACCCATGGCAGATCACAGAGGGGTTGTGAGCAAGCTCAGCTCTACGTTATGGAAGTTGCGGGGAGGCAAGATGTTCCGTGAATAATCATACTCACAGAAGGTTCATAGTTGCTTGTGCGAGTAGACACCTTATCGAAAGTGCCCCACACATAAGCAAGTTTTAGGTAACGAGGGCACTGTGCCCTAGCGCCAATGCGGTTACCAACATGCCTAAAACTAAGAAGGGTTGAGCACTAGCTTGATACTTCACGTCGTTTTTAAGCGGGTCTCTGAGGAAGTACATATCCTGAAAGGTGATTTGCGGAATAATCAGCAAAATCAGCAGCACCGCGTAAAGGTTTTTGTGGATGAACAGCAAGTAAGCGGCCATGCCACCTTGGAAAATATCAATCATGAGGACACAAATCCAGGCAGCAGTTTGAATACCAAACATCACTGGCAAAGATTTAAGACCTAGCTGGCGATCGCCCTCCACCGCTTTAAAGTCATTCACCACAGCGATCCCTAATCCGGCCATGCTGTAAATTAGTGTCAAAATTATGACCGTCCAATTCAGCTCTCCAAAGAGAGCATGCCCGGCCCACCAGGGCAGCGCAATGTAGCTCGCACCCAGCGCATAATTACCAGCCCAGCCGTTCTGCTTTAGTTTTAGCGGTGGTGCGGAATAAATGTAGCTAACGAAGGAGCCGCCTACTGCGAGGGCAAATAGCGTCGGGAATTCATGGCCTGCCCACTGGTCTAAGCCATAGGCCACCGCCAAACCACCCAACAGCAACACCCAAATTTGAACCTGCACCTGCTTCAGCGATATCGCCCCCGAAGGGATGGGCCGATTAGGCTCGTTAATGGCATCAATTTCGCGGTCGTAATAGTCATTAATGGTCTGGGTATATCCCGTGAGCAGCGGGCCAGACATCAGCATGCAAGCCGCTGAAATGAGAACGTTTTCTATCGACCAAGTGAACTTACCGGAAGACGCTGCGCCACAGACGACACCCCAAATTAAAGGAATCCAGGTAATCGCCTTCATCAGCTGAAGCCGAATCTTCCAAATGGAAGTTTCGCCAGATTGGGCGCCTTTCATACCCAGCAGCTGGCGGGTGTCTTTTTTACTAGCAGCGGGTTTAGTGGAATCGGACATATTGGAGGGAGAGAAAGAAAGTAAAGGAGACGAAAGCCTTTAGCCAAACGAAATAATGAGATAGCCGCTTTGAAACTTTGCGCCTGTCACCGAACGTCCGTTCAGTGCAGGGGGCAAAGATAGATTGTGCCGCTGATCGCCCGCTTGCACGGTGACCTCCGGGCCATATTGGGTGAGCTTGACCTGGGATTTGTCAAACCCTGGCAAAAATAATTTCACGGTGCTGCTAGCCGTATCCACCGACATCGGCTGAGGCCCACTAACTGGCTCTGTAAGCGCAGGAAATGCAGCCGCAATGGGCTGCCAGCGATTATCAGAGGTGGCATAAGGTAGAGCAACGGTTGGCAGGGGCGCAAACGCAGCAGTCGCAGCGGCAGTTGAGGTCTCCGCAGCGGATAGCGAATTGACAAAGGCACCAGCAACGGTGAGATTAATTTGCTGGGCCGCACTCCAAAGATATTTACCTTGGGCGATCGCAATATCATCAGCAGGTGTCACCACATAAGCCCGTAGCTGCATCGGATCGCGCACCATTGCCTTCCCCTTTGCAACCATTTGCTCCACGCCCTGGGTTTCTGGCTGATTCCAAATATCTCCGGTCATTCCGCTACTTAAAATAGCGCCCGTAATCGGTGCAATAAACGGAGAAATGGAGCGATAAAACTGGGAGTCTTGAAAGACCTTTTTAAAGCGCCGGAAGTACCAATCTACGCCGCCAATCGCGCCCCACAATCGCAAGCTAGCTTGGTCATGAGCGCCATCGTGGACAATCACATCGTATTGCCCACTGATTGCGTATTCACGCAGGGCATTGAGTGTCAAAAGATCATCCATACCGGGCACCACGCTCAGCTCCTGGCCGTACACCGCTTTAAAGAACGGATCGCGCAGATACTGAGCCTCAAAAGCCTTAAGCCGCTCCCAATTGTCATCCAGCAGTGCAGTCGTTTCCAGCTGAACCGCTTGAAAGGTCTGACCATTTGAAGTCACAGGACCCACAGACGCCGATAAATCAGCTCCCAGCAGCATAGAGACAGCAGGGCCTGCCTCTTGAGAAAAAAACAGTACCCGTTTGCCTTCAGCAGATAGCTTTTGTGCAGCCGCGATCGCCACCGTAGAGCAGCCACTGCCCCCTTTCCCCAGGAACGTCAAAATCAACGTCATATTTAATGATTGTCCTAATCAACAAGTTTGTGAGAGCAGCAGGCGGTGAAACAGGTTCTATTTCAATAAGATCTATTCAACGGGCCGCAGCTCATCTTCAAAAAACCAAGTCGTAAAATCATCAGTCTCGAACTTAACCAAAGCACCGATATTCTGGCCGTCTAAAACTTTAAGTGACTCAACTGTACCGACTTTGCCCAAGCGAGCTGCTATCGTTTTTGCGACCCGATCACGCATCCGCCGCACTTGAACCCGCTGACCAATTTCCAAATCCATGTTTAAAGACTGTATCCTTACTGAAAGTTATGAACTGTAACCATTCTTAAGTTTATCAGCGTACGGCCTCTAACATGCTCGCTAAAAGAATCCTTCCTTGCCTTGATGTAAAAGCTGGCCGTGTGGTCAAAGGGGTGAATTTTGTAAACCTCAAAGACGCAGGCGATCCTGTGGAGCTGGCCAAGATATATAACGAGGCAGGCGCAGATGAACTGGTGTTTTTAGATATCACGGCAACCCACGAAGATCGAGACGTCATTTATGACGTGGTGTATCGCACCGCCGAACAAGTTTTTATTCCGCTCACCGTAGGCGGCGGCATCAGCAACACAGACACCATCAAAAAGCTGCTCCGAGCGGGTGCCGACAAAGTAAGCATCAATTCGGCAGCGGTGCGTGATCCAGACTTAATTAATAGAGGCAGCGATCGCTTTGGGAATCAATGCATCGTAGTTGCCATAGATGCTCGCCGCCGCCAAGACGAAAAGGGCAACCCCGACACCGACAACCCCGGATGGGATGTGTTTGTAAGAGGCGGACGGGAAAATACAGGGCTAGATGCCGTTGAGTGGGCTTGCGAGGTCGTGAAACGAGGGGCAGGCGAGCTGTTGATCACTAGCATGGATGCCGATGGGACACAGGCAGGGTACGACTTGACGCTGACAGAAGCGATCGCGAGTCGAGTGAACGTGCCCGTTATTGCATCAGGTGGTGCTGGCACCTGCGAACACATTCACCAAGCCTTAACCCAAGGCAAAGCCGAAGCTGCACTGTTAGCCTCTCTGCTCCACTATGGGCAACTCAGCGTCAGCGAAATAAAAACGTATCTGAGCGCCCAAAATGTAGCGATACGCCACTAATTCTTTGCAAAAGATTATAAAACTTAGTTTTTCGCATCTCTTGTTATAGCTTTATAAGCAAGAGATAGCGTCTTCCTGTCAGCCACTCGGTATAGCAGTAAAACCCCACTCTACTGACCAACTATGACCACAGGCCAGACAGGCCAAAGACAAAATGGGCATAACTGCTCATTAACGGAATCTAAAAATTATGTTACGCTATGTAAAGCGAGTCAGTCAAATCTGACAAATGTCGTATTTGAAACGTTTTATTTGACACTCCTGTGCAGGTACCGCCGCCCGAATGATTTTTTTGACGCTGACAATTGTAATTGGGCTAGTTTTTTGGGCACTGCGCCTCATGGACAGAGCTGTTGAAAATCAAGAATTTTCATTGATGCTGGCAGGCTTTTTAGTGGCCTCCTCAGCAGCAGCTATGGTAGGCGTTTACTTTCTCATGAGCGACTACTTTACGCTGATGACTCAAGTTGGAACGCCTTTCGATGGGTATGACTCTGCCATCCTTGAAAGTGAATTTCCTGTCTGGCTAGAATAGCGCTCCTTGAAGCGCCCTCCAGTTTTTTACATTTTTTCTAAAAAGAAAGGCCATAGTCAAATGACTATGGCCTTTCTTTTTAATCTGGTTACAGGCTACTTAGGCGTGCACTGCGTTAGCGATCGCGTTGCGTCAGTCGCAGACGGAACCCTACAAAAGCGACTACTACAAAAGACAACGTTCTAAAGCCTATCCAGTGCTCTGGATAGCGCATCCCAAGTGGCACCGCCGACAACGCCATCCACAAAAAGCTGCTGATCGGCCTGAAATTCCTCAACAGCCACTTTCGTTTGCTCACCGAAGCCACCGTCAATATCACCGGAGTAATAGCCAAGTGTCTGTAGCTCTCTTTGCAGCTGAGCAACGGCAGGGCCTTCCGCCTCTGCGCGTAAAACGGGTGGCCCCAGTGGGGCCTGGGGTTCTGCTGGTGGGGTAGCTGCACCTACGGGAGCGGGTAGGGTGGGCGCACCGACTGCAGCCGTGACAGGCGCTGACTGTGAGGTAGCTGTGACATCACTAGGAGAAGGCAATAACTTTTGCCAAGTAGTGGGGCCAGCAACACCGTCAGCAAGAATGCCAGCCGCAGCTTGAAATTGAGTCACGGCAGTGGCAGTGGGCTGATCGTAAGCGCCATTGACTTCACCTGTATAGAAGCCGAGCAGTTTGAGTGTGGCTTGCAACTGGCTGACAGTTTCACCGGAGCTTCCGGCAGAAAGCGTGGGATAGGACTGTGCCAAAGCGGCTGGAACCCAAGTACTAGGACCAAAGCTCACAACGGCAAGGGCGCTAAATGCGCCAATCAGTGCGGTGAACGAGGAAAGACTGAGAGAAACCATCAGCGATCGCCGACGGGAGGGCTGGTCAGCGATGGGGGCATTAATCTTAACGAAAGGGGGAAAAACCATTCGAGTCTGCTTGACAGAATTAATCATGAAGGGGGTTTTGTAAGAGTCCTTATCCATGGTTTATACGATTAGCATGGGGGGGATGCGCAATCACCCCGTTGCAGCGATCCTGAGTCTTGTGCATAGTAAGCTCTAAGCCATATCAATCTAAACAGATATAATCCTAATCTGCCAAATGAGTCCGGTGCTAACTGTCAAAAACGGCGCAAACGAGAATACACGCAGCAGTGCGCTCAGCGCCCAAACACTCAGCGCCCAAGCACTCAGCGCCCAAACACTCAGCGCCCAAGCACTCAGCGCCCATACATCCATCTCCCACAGAGGCTATGAGAGTTCGCTACGGGATCAATTTCGAGGCGCATTAATGGGGTTAGCCTTAGTACCCATGGCACTGCAAATCGAGACGGAACCCTATCATCAAACGCCTTTTGCTCAGCTCATGCAGGCGATCGCACCAGGGCTACTGCGCTATCACCACCATTGGCAACACCGCACGCAATGGCTAAACCAGCTCAGATTTGCAAAGCAGACCATGGCCCCAGCGGCCTCCATAGCCTTCATCGAGACCGCCTCCTTACAGACAGATTCTGACGTTCACCCTTCTCAGACGGTTACCGTTGCCAGTCCAGAGGCAGCTCAAAGTGACTGGCAATCCCTCGCGGCCAATCTTTACCCTCAGCTTCTCCTAATAGGTGACTGGTTGGAAATGAGCATGACGAACCAGATACCACCAAACCAGATACCACCAAACCAGACGCCATCGATAGACACTTATCTCAGTCGATACCAATTTTCCACAGAACAAGCGCATCAATATAGACAATCTCACCTGGCCTTACAAAAAGCCGCTGTCTTTGAAAGCTACGCGCTCTCTGTGCAAACAATGAACCATCACATCAGCCAAAGCAGTCGCCAACCCGCAACAGCTCTAAAACACAGTCATATCAATAACAGAGAAAAGCATGCACTGTCCCCCTTCCTGCTAGCCATGATGGGGCTGTGGGCAGGTGCTAACGTCGGCATTGCATCGTTACCGCTCCATTGGCAAATGGGTATATCAAGGGCAAACAGGCATAAAAGTCATAGCATCCTCACCTTAGCTGAACGAATATATGGACAGTGGGCAGGTGAACTGGCTTGATAGAGATGCACTGACTTGATAGATAAAGCCGATGACTATAATGGGAAAAGACGACTCTCTCGACACCCTCTCCTCATAGCCTTGATCCAGCTACTCAACCACCATTCAGTGAATATCTTGCTGTACACCTGTTCACAACATACTGCCGCCCGTAGCCAGGCTACGGCAGTGGGTTAGTTGGGCGCACTTACCCGGTAGGGCTTATGGGTGTTTTTCGCCACATTGCTAGTCGAGCTATTCATCTATGGTCACAGACATTTCTGTGGCTAAAAAATCTCCGAGATTCCGTACTGTGCACGCTAGGCTGGCGAATCAACGAGCGCTGTTCGCCTTGGATCACACAAGCACGCCGATTTTTCTTACTGGATGGCATCTTTCGAGCAGTCTCTCAAAACAGAGGCACGCCAGGCACTAGACAATCACGAAAATCGACAACTAAGCACTCTTTTGGGCAAACCCTACTTCAGCAGTGGCATCTAAAGCAATCTTCTAAACGGCTATGGCTGTGTTTGGTGCTGGCTGTGTTGCTACTGGGCACCTGTTTTGGCCAACGATTCTATTCCCAACCGGGCTTAGATATTAAAGCAACGGCACCTCAAACCTTCTACGCACTTGAAACAGCTACTTTTGAAAATAAAGCAGAAACCGAGCGCAGACGCAGTGACGTCAGAGAAGGCGCAGTCCCCCTGCTAAAAGTAGATGACAGTCTGACTCAGTCTGCAGCCCGCTCCTTGGAAACTATGCTTCAACAGGGCAGAGAGCTCAGAGAACGCGCTGGTAGCCCACCATTTCTAAACCCTAAAGTTCTGTCTAAGCCTACACAGGACTTCCTATTTCAAGCCTCAGATGCCCAGTGGAAGACTATTTGGCGGTTAGCAGCGATGCCATCCCTCTCTTCCGCCCAACTAGAGCAGTTCGCCTTTGGCCATATCGGTGCATTCCCCGCGCCCGTTAATAATTCAGACGGTGTAGCCTCAACACCAGAGAACGCGGCTTCTCAAGGCGCGACTTCTCAAAACGCGACTTCTCAAAACACTGACTTAAATACGTCTGAGACAGAGAATGTTGCGCCAGAGAATGCCAATACAGAGAACACAGATCCAGAGAAGACGCCGTTAGAAGAGGCTTCCACAGCGTCAGGCAACCGCTCAGCAGAAGAGAATCTAAGCCCTAAGCCGACGCCATTACTGCCCCGAGTCAGCAGTCAGATTAAAGCCTTCGCGCCCAATCAAATCGCAGCGCTAAGAGAGCTTGTGGCCTACCGTGAGCTAGCAGGCAGCGAAGGCCTAGCTAGTCTCAAAATCCGCCTCGGTGTCCCAAGGCTGCAGTATCGTAAAGCGGCAGCTGAACTGGCTCGTGCCGCAAGTACAGAAGGACAGCCGCTATATAACTATCGGCTGTTTGAGCTGAGTGAAGGTCAATGGCTCCAATTAGAAGAAGATGCTAGGCAGATTTTTGAAGAAATGATGCTTCAGGGGATTCCTCAAGGTATGCCTGCCGCACAGCTACGCCGAGCCATTGAGGCGCGCGTGGACAACCACTCAGGAGAACTTAACTTAAGACAGCTCACGGTGGATGTGTTAGCTTTTGCGACCGCGCCTAACCTGGTTATCGATGAAGACGGGACGAAAAAGCTGGCCGAGCAAGCCATGGAGAAAATTGCGCCCGTGCTGGTATCTGTACAGAAGGGTGAGTTGATTGTGGCGGCAGGCGACACCATTGATGCGGATGATTTTGCGCTGCTAGATTACTTTGGCCTCACTAGCCGCTATTTCAACTGGATTGGGCTCAGCGGCTTTTGTGTCTTAGCCAGTGGGGCGATCGCCCTCTATCTTTGGCTAGACCACGCTCAGTCTAATCATCTCAGCCTAGGCGATCACAGTCTTATTCTGTTGCTGTGTTTGGTCGTAGCCCTGCTAACCATGCTGGGCGTACCCGCCGCAGGGCTGCCACTGGTGGGTCTCCTCGTTGGCAGTTTCTACGGTGCAGGGATGGGGCTCACCGTTGTGTTGCTGCTTGTTGTCCTCTTGTTATTCGGCACACTCAGCGATCCGATACCGTTGATGGCAGGCGCAGCAGCAGCTTTCATTGGCACGTGGATTGCGCCTCAGCTCAGGGCCAGAGAAGAGTTTGCTTTACTCGGTGGCTTTGTAGGACTGACCCAGGGCAGTGTGCATTTGGTACTCACGCTAATGCGCTCTACAGTCGCGACCCCCATATGGAATGTTGTGTTCTTAGAGTCTGCGCTACATGGGCTATATGGCATTGCCTGGAGCATTCTGGCGATGGGCGTCAGCCCTTATTTAGAGCATTTCTTTGATGTAGTGACGCCCATTCGCTTGGCGGAACTGGCAAATCCGAATCGCCCGTTACTGAAACGCTTGTCAGCAGAAGCACCAGGCACCTTTCAGCACACGATGTTTGTGGCCAACTTAGCGGAAGCCGCTGCACGCGCATTGGGCCGAAATGTGGAGCTAGTGAGGGCCGGGACGCTGTATCACGATATTGGCAAAATGCATGACCCCCAGGGCTTCATCGAAAATCAGATGGGGGGGCCAAACAAACATGATGTGTTAGACGATCCGTGGCTAAGTGCCAGCATCATCAAAAAGCATGTGACCCAGGGACTGGTGATGGCCCGCAAGCATCGCTTACCAAAGGCTGTACAAGCCTTTATCCCTGAGCATCAGGGCGATATGAAGATCAGCTACTTCTACCATCAGGCCAAAGAACGACAGATGAAAGAGCCTAGCCTGGTGGTTAATGACAGCGACTTTACCTACGACGGCCCCATTCCCCAAAGCCCAGAAACAGGCATTACAATGCTGGCCGACTCTTGTGAGGCCGCCTTGCGATCGCTGACCCCGGAAGCCTCTATGGATGATGCCTACAAAATGGTAGATAAAATTCTCCGGGCGAGATGGCGCAACCGTCAGCTCGTTGACAGTGGTCTGAGCCGGGACGATATGGATTTAATTGCCAGCGTCTTTATTCAGGTGTGGCAGCAGCACAACCATAAGCGCATTGCCTACCCCAAGTAGTCTGGATCAGAACGTGATATTCTGCTGCGCGACCATGATTCTGAAGCCATGATTCATATTCAGCACTTAGAGGTCACCTTTGCGCCAGGAACACCCTTAGAAAAATCGGTGTTCAAAGACTTTTCATTGACCATTCCAGCCGGCCAGTTTGTCACCGTCATTGGCAGCAACGGAGCCGGGAAATCTACGCTTTTGAACGTATTGAGCGGGGATGTGAATCCAACCAATGGCCTGCTGAACGGTCAAGTTATGATCGCAGGCCAGCATGTCACGCAGCAAACCGTACCCCAGCGCGCCAAACTGGTTTCGCGCGTGTTTCAAAATCCACTGGCAGGCTCCTGCGCCGAATTAACCGTAGAAGAGAACTTGGTGCTGGCACAGAATCGCGCCCGCCGCCTGGGTTTACGCAGTGCAACGAATGCCAAAGGACGACGGCTCTTTCAAGATCGCCTCGCACGATTAGACCTGGGATTAGAGAATCGGTTAAGCGATCGCATGGGACTGCTATCCGGCGGTCAACGGCAGGCCGTCAGCTTAGTCATGGCCACCCTTGCGCCCACACAAGTTTTGCTACTAGATGAGCACACCGCTGCACTTGATCCCAAAACGGCAAACTATATTCTGCAGCTAACCGCATCCTTAGTGGCAGAGCAGGCACTGACAGCGCTGATGGTGACCCACAGCATGCAACAGGCCATTAGCTTGGGCGATCGCCTGCTAATGCTGCATGAAGGGAAACTCGCTCTAGATATTGGCGGACAGGAAAAAACCGCACTAAGCGTCAGTGACTTGCTGACGGCGTTTGCAAAACAAGGCGCCCAGGGCACTCAAGACATTGCCGACGACGCCCTGCTTTTGGGCTAGTGCTCTAGTCCATTTTTGAGGCTAACGCTCTTCTTTGAGTCTAACCGCTACGATTAGACCCAGCTTCCAGGTTCAGCGCTCAGGAACCTAGGCCAAGCTGTGAAATCAGTCCTATTCGGCTCAGCCAACACTGTTCGGCCTCAGCTCTTCAAATAGCGATCGCCCTTCAAACACTGGCCACCAAGATCCTTACAAAGCCGCAACGCAATACCTTGCGATCGCTCTTCTTTAGCGGCTTTTTATTTTCAGAATGCTGAGTGGCGCCTGATCCAGGGAGCAACCATCTCTAAAACATCTCTAAAACAGCCCCGAACGCCAACCAGAATCTCGACAGGAATATTATTTGTATACTTGTTTTCCAAGATAGTACAAACAAACTATAGTGACATCAATGTGACTCAGCTTTTTGACGTGAGGTAAACGTTAATTCACAAACATTTGCATATTGTTTTAAGACTTCTCAGTCTTGAGATGGAAGGGATCCCTGTAATATTTCTTATAACCTAGTGGCTACATTGCAGGTTTAGCAGGGCTTTTGTGTATATGCGAATACCAAATTCGCTCGTTTTTGCGCCATTTTAGTCGCTCTCAACGAAGGCCTTTAGCTCTCACAAATGTTACAATGCTTTACATTAGGTTTTAATTCCCTTGCTAAAGGGAGCCTAATTTGCTTTTAGAGTCGCTACTCGGACATACCGAAGACGCCCTGACTGTTTCCACTTTTACCGCTACGCGATTATATGAAAGCTGCCGCCTCCACTGATCTTGTACGTACCTATCTGAAAGAAATTGGCCGTGTACCACTGCTAACTCACGAAGAAGAAATCATCTTGGGTAAGCAAGTAAAGCAGCTGATGCAGCTGCTTACACTTCAATCTGAACTGGCTGAGAGTTTGGATCGTGAACCCAGCCAAGCAGAATGGGCCAAAGCCGCTGAGATAACGGAAGCTGAGCTATCGGCAATCGTGGAAGCAGGCGAAAGAGCGAAGCGCAAAATGGTGGAGGCGAACCTAAGGTTAGTAGTCTCTGTGGCAAAGAAATATATCAAGCGCAACGTTGATTTGCTAGATCTGATCCAGGAAGGCACCATTGGCATGCAGCGAGGGGTCGAAAAGTTTGATCCGGCTAAAGGCTATCGATTTAGTACCTACGCTTACTGGTGGATTAGGCAAGCGATTACACGCGCGATCGCTGAGAAAAGCCGCACGATTCGTCTGCCAATTCACATCACTGAAAAGCTAAACAAAATTAAGAAAGCGCAGCGCCAGTTCACCCAAAAGACAGGCCGGACGCCAACAATGGAAGAAATCGCAGAGGAAACGGGCCTAACAACCCAGCAAGTGCGCGACTATCTGGACAAATCTCGCCAGCCGCTGTCTCTCGATTTGCGCGTAGGTGATAACCAAGACACCCAGCTCAGCGATTTGTTAGAAGACGATGGCCCCACCCCCGACGACTTCGCAACACAATCTTCTCTCAAGCGAGACTTGCGCTCACTGTTATCCGATCTCACACCTCAACAGCAACGCGTGCTCTCCCTACGCTTCGGCCTAGAAGACGGCAAAAATATGACGCTTGCCAAAATTGGCGCCATTCTTGAAATTAGCCGAGAGCGCGTGAGACAAATTGAGCGTGAGGCACTGACTAAGCTCCGCAAGCGCCGAGGCGACATGCGCGAGTATCTAGCAGGTTAAGTTTTTTGAGCCCGATTTTTTGAGCCCGATTTTTTGAGTTCGATTTTTTAAGTCCGATTAGGTTTTTAGCTCTACTCATATTCACGCGCACTCATCTTGTGCGCGTGAATATGAGTAAGGTGGGTTCATCAAAGCTGTACTGACTTCATAAACGCTCACTTGGCGACCACTTATTTGATAGCCACTGACGTGTGATACCCACTAACTTGCAGGCCGCCAACTTAGCAGGCAAAGAATTGACGGCACAAGTGCTCTCTGATGTATGATGCGGGCGCATTTGACGGCACATTCATGTGACTTTACAAGAACTCGGTTTGCTTTTGCTTTCTGTTTTAACGGCGGCCTGCGGACAGCTTTTGCTCAAAATGGGTGCGCTGAAGCTAGCAGCCATAGAAGCAACGGCATTGTTAGAGCGCGTCATTTCAGCGGCCATGATTCCTGAATTAATCGCAGGGTTGGCAGCCTATGGGCTGAGCGCGGTGGCTTATATTCTCTTACTCACGCGCGTAAAACTTAGCGTTGCCGCCCCGAGCACGGCACTCATCTATATTTTCTCTGTCCTCATTGGCATCGTTGTTTTTAAAGAGCCTATCTCTTCCCTGCGGTTAGTGGGACTGGCCTTAATTGCCGGTGGCGTTATTTTAGTGGTTTCTCAATAACCGCTTCTAAAAGCTGTCTGATAAAGCGGGCATTTGACGCGCTTGTCTATATAGTTTGAAGGCATAGGTTCTGGTGATCGCTTACTTATGACCGCACGTTCAAAGGCTGCTGACACTGTCTCCAACAAAACGTCTGAGGAGATTCAAACGTTTTATCCACCGAAGTCGTGGCCACTGCTGATTCGGCTGGTACAAGGCATTTCTTATCCGTTAGCCCAATGGCTGTATAAGTGCCAGATATCGGTGAACGAAGATGGTCTTGGCCGGGTAAAGGCAATAGACGATTCGCGAATTGTGTACGTTTGCAACCATCCGACCATGGAAGATGGGATTACGCTGTTTGTCCTGTCTGCGCGGCTTGGTCAGCTTTTTCACTATGTGGTGGCGTATGAAGCTTTTAAGGGCCTCATGGGATGGTTGATTCAACACTTGGGCTGTTATTCCATCCGCAGAGGCTTGGGCGATCGCACCAGCATTAGCCAAACCCTTACGCTGCTCAAGCAGCCCCAGTGTCGGCTCGTTATTTTTCCAGAAGGCGGCTGCTCCTACCAAAACGACACCATCATGCCCTTCCGTTCAGGGGCTATCCAGCTGCCCATGTCGGTATTAGCTCAGCTCGCGAAAAAAGCAGCATCACCTGCGGATATTCCCGATTTCTACATCGTGCCAATTAGCCTGAAGTATCGCTATCAGCAACCTATGCAGCGCGTCATTTCAGACACCTTAGAACGCCTAGAAGACCAGCTAGGCATCACATCAACAGCGCCTGATGCAGATAACTATCAGCGGTTACGGCAGGTCGCACATCAAGTCATTTTAAATATTGAAGCCGAGGCTCAACTGCCGCCCGAAGAAGGCATGAACTGGAATGAACGCATTGAGCGACTAAGACAGGTGTTTGTTCGAAAATGTGAAGCTAAGTTGAACATTGAGCCTGCGGAGAATCTAGCATTGAGAGAGCGCGTCTATAAAGTACAGGCACTGCTGGAGGATGCTGAACAGGCTGATACCCCCATCACCCACGAGGAACAAATAGACCGCGAAGCCGTCTTTTGGGACACGGTTCGACTGCTTAATTTTGATGCCATTTACGATGGCTACGTAGCTGAATCACCCACGGCAGAACGTTTTTTGGATACGCTGATCCGCTTGGAGCGAGAAGTGTTTCATCTGAAAGATGCACCGCATAAAGCACCGCGTAAAGCCTGCTTCTATGTGGGAGATCCCATTAATCTGAAAGATTACTTAGCAGATTATAAGGGCGATCGCACTGGCACAGTAAACCGTTTGTCTGAGCAATTACGCACAACGATGCAGCAAAGCCTTAACCAGATGAGCACGGCAAATCAATAACAAGCCAAATACCTAAACAAGGGGTGTTGGCCGCTACGTGAGCAGGCATAAAAAGAAACGTTACAGAATATACCTTTTGGATTGAGGTTTGTTGACGTTTTTACGATGCCGCTAGGGCATGTGTCAGGCTATACCTAATGCAAACTCAATCTTCTTTCTGCGCGAACCAGATGGAAGCATTTAATTCCTGACCGTGTGATTTCTAATCATCACTGATTTGTTGACATGACTCGATGGTCTCGTTCAAAGCTGCATTTACCACTGTGGCTAAATGCCTATGCTGATTGGATTCAGCACAGACGGGCAGTGGCCAAAAATGCACCCATAGACAGTGAGTTGGAAAGTCGGGTCTATCGTCGACTCAAAGATGTGTCTTTGAGCGATCGCCTCTTTTACACATTGAGAGAGCGAAAGCGCGATCGCCTAGCCGAAAACGAACATCGGCCCAGCCAGCTCAGTCAGCGCCTACAGGACAAAAATCGCCATAACCAATACAAGCGAGGACTCGCCGCCGCTACCATAGGTCTGGGCTTAGGCACGGCCACATGGACAGGCTTATTTGTCACAGAGCAAGTCACATTCGGCGGCGTTCCATACCGCATTGTAGAAACCTTTTGGAACGATAAGACCGCGCGCGATGCTTACTTTAGCGGTGAAACCCAAGCCCTGCACGATCAGCTATCCGCACTAGGTGTAGAAGAAGCAATCAAAGCCTACTACCGCGATCAGTTCGACAACGAGCACGAACTAGACAAACACATCCACCAAATTATGTTTGATCGCACAGGCTACGTTGGAGAAGCCTACCAGGTCAACAATCAAGGTCAGCTTTATTAAGCCATTGGGTTAAGCCGTTTTCTTGGGTCGTTGAACCAAGCGGTTAGTGGGATTAGGCCGTTGGATTAAACCATCTATTGAACCGTTGGATTAGTTTGAGTCAACGGTTTACATATCGGGTTAGTCTAATGCAGCTTTTCATCATTGAAAGGCTTCAGCCTTTAATCTCATAGTCGTTAAGCACCTAATCGTTAATCTCCTAATCGATTGATGTCTCCCAATACTGCGCCCTCCGCTTTACATCACTGCCAACTCCCACCAAAGTTAACCCCTGGCGATTTACTTTATGTCATTTCCCCCAGCGGCGGGCTACAGCCATCTGAAAACTTCAACGCCGGATTAGATATATGGCGTCAGCGCGGATACCGGCTGCACTTATGTGATGGGTATGACGAGCGCTGGGGATATTTAGCAGGCCATGATGAGCAACGACGGCATCAACTACGCAGCGCCCTCAAAGACCCGGAGTGTAAAGGCATTCTGTGCTCGCGCGGCGGGTACGGCGGAACCCGACTATTAGAGAATTGGACTTGGCCACCACTAGAAACGCCCAAATGGCTCATTGGCTTTTCAGATATTACGAGTTTGCTGTGGAGCTTAAGCAAGCAAGGTGTATCTGGCTTGCACGGGCCAGTACTCACGACCCTGGCAGATGAGCCGGATAGATCAAAAGCCCGCTTATTTAACTGGGTAGAAAATCATGCCATTGAGCCGCTGCAAGGCACAGGCTGGACAGGTGGCCAAGCGGAAGGTGTACTGCTGCCAGGCAATCTGTGCGTAGCAACTTGCTTGTTAGGCACAGCCGCTGAGCCGAATTTAACGGATGTCATTTTGGCATTTGAAGATGTGGGAGAAGCGCCTTACCGTTTGGATCGAATGCTGACACAGTGGCGATCTATGGGGCCATTAGCCAAAGGGAAACTAGCGAATGTGCGCGGCATTGCCCTGGGTCGATTTAGTGGATGGGAACCCGAAGCAGGGAAGCCCACGCTGAGTGTAGATGAGGTGATGCGCGATCGCCTCCTAGATTTAGGCATTCCCATCGTTTCTGGATTGCCCTTTGGCCACGATGGCGAGAATGCAGCGCTGCCCGTTGGCCTACCGGTGAAGTTAGATGCCAGCAGTGGACAACTATCTTGGCCGGATGTTTAACCGCTGTATGCGGTTTAGCGCAGGACAGCAAACCAGTATGACCAGCCAATATGCCCAGTGAGTGCATTAAGTGTTGGCAGGACTACGCCTGGGAAATTACGAAGGGTGTATAGAATAGCTGGTATTAATTCACAGCGCTTGCTTCCGGAAAATTACTGATCGGAAGCGTCCTAACTTCACAGAAAAGAACGTGGTTCCAATCAGAGACGATAATCCGACCCGCACAACCCCTGTGGTTGTATACGCACTCATTGCACTTAACGTTGCTATTTTCTTTTATGAGCTGTCCCTTACTGGAGCAGTCCAGCAGCTATTTATCAACACCTGGGCGCTCGTTCCCGCAGAACTGACCTGTTCGCTCCCCATAAATGTCTCCGAGAGGCTGCCATGCCTTGTGTCTATCGATGACATGGCTCCAGAGATGGAGTGGATAACCCTGATTTCATCTCAATTTTTGCATGGCGGATTTGCTCACTTGGGCGGCAATATGCTGTTTCTGTGGATATTTGGAAACAACATTGAAGACAAGCTTGGCCCCATTAAGTTTTTATTCTTTTATTTGCTCTGCGGGGCATTGGCGGGCCTTTGCCAATGGATCTTCTCACCGGGGGCAACGATTCCAACTGTAGGGGCCAGTGGGGCGATCGCAGGCGTAATGGGCGCGTACATCATCCGCTTTCCGCGCGCTAGAATCATGACGTTCATCGGCTTCTTTTTAATCCCAGTTCCGGCCTATATGTTCTTAGGGTGGTGGTTTATTCAGCAGTCGTTTTACAGCTACACCAGCCTGGGAGCAACAGTTGATGCGGGTACTGGCGGCGTGGCCTACTGGGCACATGCTGGGGGCTTTTTATTCGGATTACTGCTAGGGCCGCCGCTGGGGTTATTTGCGGATAGGTATCGAGGAGATTGGAAATGATTAACAGCCAGGAGCAGAGAAGCCCTGAAGTATTGAGTCCTGAAGTATTAAACCCTGAAGTATATGAAGGGCAGTTTGGGACATTTGTAATTGAAAAAAGCGATCGTCAAGACGTCATTCTTTACCGAGCAGGGCTAGCTGTCGCAGCCCTCAGCTTTGCTGTCGCAGCCTGCATCGTCCTTCTTTCAGGCAATACCCACACTCAAACAGCCACACAAATCAGCACACTTTGCTACGGCATCATGTGGCTAGCACTCGGTCTCAGCTTTCAAAAAATTCATATCTACCTGCGGCCTTTACATCAAGCCCTCAAGGTGTTCTGGGTAATCGGTGGCATCGCTAGCCTTGTTTTCGCGCTGTACTATGCCGAACCACTGGCCCTCACCGCCTACGAGCAACCGCTGACCATCTTCGGCATTGGCTTCACCTTTGCCGCCCTCACTGGCATCTTCTTCAAAGAAGCTTTTTGCTTCAACAGATTTGAAACTAAATTCCTCGTAGTTTTAGTCCCTAGCCTGCTGTTAGGCCACATGCTGGGGTGGCTTTCACTCGGCACAGAAAAAAGTATGCTAGCAGCCTGGGCACTGCTCTTTGCTGTTTTTGCAGTGCGCAAGGTCATTCAACCCATCCCACCCGACATCGGCGACAAAAGCGTGTTTGAGTACCTCAAACAACAACGAGAGCAAACCGCTTAGTATCTACCAGTAAGCGCTCGTATGAATAATCTCAGAAAAGGCGGCACCCAGATTCGAACTGGGGATAAAGGATTTGCAATCCTCTGCCTTACCACTTGGCCATGCCGCCGATGAAGCCTCAATATATCAAATTTTTGAGACATTTCAGCCCAAAATTTGATTAATCATTCGGTTCGCCTGACTTTGGTAGCTGCCACCAAACAGATTGAAATGATTGATGATGTGATAGAGATTGTAGAGAATTTTTCGCTGGCTATAGCCTTCAGCGATTGGATTTGAGGCGTTGTATGCCTCATAGAAGGCATTGGGAAAGCGGCCAAAAAGTTCGGTCATGGCCAAGTCCGTTTCAGGATCGCCGTAATAAGTGGCTGGATCGAGAATGACTGGGTTGGCATCAATGGTGACTGCCGCGTTACCTGACCACAAGTCGCCATGGAGTAAGGCGGGCTGCGGGTAGTGGCCTTTGAGAAGGCGAGGGATGGCATTCATGAGTTCATCCCGCCGAGGAAATCGGCCTCCGTTGTCATGGGCGAGTTCAAACTGTGGGCCTAAGCGGCGATCACGCCAGAATCCAACCCAATCCTCCGTCCACTTATTTTGCTGTGGCGTGGCTCCAATGGTGTTATTCCGATGCCAACCAAACCCCTGCTCGCTGATTACAGCATGCATGGCAGCCAGTTGTTGGCCCATCTGCTGCCATGCCACCGTTGAAGCATTGCCCCCTAGAGGCAAGTACTCCATCACAATGTAAGCTCGCCCTGCAGCCTGACCACTACACACAGGCTGCGGCACCCGGATGGTCTGACTCTCATGCATTTCCCTAAGGCCATCGCACTCTGCTTCAAACATAGCCAGCTGGTGGGCTTGGTTCGTTTTGACAAAGAATACGTGCTGGTCGTCACTCACTTTTACCGCCTGATTAATACAGCCGCCACCAATGGACTGCTGAGACTTCACGGTAAACGTCATGCCCAGGGCATCGCTGATGTGCTGAGCAAGATGAGCTGCTAGTTCAGAGGAAAGAGGGGCCATAAGTAAAGGAGCCGTAAGCAAAAAGAGCCGTAAGCAAAAGAGGCCAGAAGAGAAAGCAACCGTAAAAAAGGGGCTATCCGTTAGCGTTCTGCAACAGATGCCTGCGCAGAAGGCTTCAGCGTAACAACGCCATAAGCCTTAAGGGGTAAGTACTGCTTAACAGCAGCTTGGACAGCAGCAGCGCTGACTTGACGAATGTGTTCGGGATAGTCCAACGCGTGGCGAATATTGCCGGTCATCGCTTGGTAGTAGCCGTATAGACCAGCGCGATCGCTCGGCGTTTCGCTACCAAATACATACCGATTAGCCACCTTCGTGCGCACTCTAGCTAGCTCCGCTTCCGTAACAGGCTCTTCGTGCAGCCGCTGAATATGCTCCAAAATTGCGGCTTCTGCGGCTTCTAGCTTCTCTATGGCCACCTGTGCGGAAATATAAAACACCCCTTGATTTCCAAAGGACATATTGCTGGCTGAAATGCCATTCACTAAGTGACGTCGCTCTCTTAAGTCATCAATCAGACGGGCCGTGCGGCCCCGACTCAAAATAGAAGCCACCACATCTAATGGGTAGGTATTGTCGAGATCGCACATACCTGGAACGCGCCAGCCCATCACGAGGCGAGCCTGTTGCAAGGCATCATCAATGTACTCACTCCGGCACAGCGTGGTGAAAGGTGACTCGGGCTGAGTAGAAGGAGCCTGCTGAATCCAACTGGGATTAGCGCCAGCGCGAGTACTTTTGACAGGCTCTGCCAGAGGGGCTGCATCAACGCCCCGGGCCAACGCTTGATCAAAGCCTTCTTCAATAACTCGAATTAGCTCTTCAACCGGCAAGTTTCCGACCACCACTGCCGTCATGTTTTTAGGCTGATACCACGTACGGTGGAACGATCGCATTTGCGCCGCACTTAACCCTTCAACCACTGATGTCGGACCTAGTACCGGACGGCGGTAAGGCAACTCGTCAAAGCACATTTCCATAGACCGGTAAAACGTGCGCCGCTGAGGGCTATCTTCCGCACGACGAATTTCTTCTAAAATGACGGGCCGCTCCCGCTCAAAATGCTCAGCATCAAAAATCGGATTCATCACCAGCTCAATTTGCAAAGGAGCTAGGGCAGCAAAATCTTTGGGTGCCGTGGTGATGTAGTAGTTTGTATAGTCCTGACTGGTCGCGGCATTAGTGACTGCACCACGTTCTTCAATGAGGCGCTCAAACTCGCCGCAGGCAATATCAGGCGTACCTTTAAAAATCATGTGCTCTAAAAAATGAGCCATGCCATTAATGCTGTCAGGTTCTACCCCTGAGCCCATGTTGAGCCAAATGCTGAGATTGACCGCATCTATCGGCATTTGCTCGGCAATGATGGTGAGCCCGTTAGGTAGCTGACGAATTACAGGAGACGGTGACGACGCTGATGAAGCATCAGAAAGAGAAGATTTAAAAGCCTCACGAGAGGCCGTGGATGCTGTCATAAAGTTATATGTTCGCTAAGTGTTGTTCGTTTTTGTTTGCTCTATTGTAGGCACTCTTTGCGGCATGTTAGTGCTTTGTGCCTTACCGTCCCTTTGCCAAAAATCGGTATCAAAGGACACATCGGTTAACAATTCACCGAAATCGGGGTTAGATAGTGCTTAACTTATCGATTTGGGAAATAGGGAGCGGGCTACATGGGGACGTGGATTAAGCAGACAGAAAAGGCTTTCTACCTAATGGAAGGTGGCCACTATATTTCAAAGATTTCCAAGTATCCATCGAAGACTAACGACAAAGAACAGGTGGTTAACATCGCAGGGATGAAAACCTGGTTTAACCGTAGCGATGCGCCTCGGGGGATGACCGTTTCTCTGGTAGGGCCAGAACCCGTGAGAAAGCCAGGCGTATCGAATGTACCCAGCCCGCCCAAAACAGATGGCGCACGAACCGGCAATAGCCCGAAGCGCACCAATCAAAACGGACTCCTTTTAATTAAATCTTTTGAAGGGCTGCGCCTGAAGGCATACCGAGATGCAGTGGGTATTTGGACGATTGGCTACGGTACGACGCGGGGCGTGCAGCCCGGCATGGAGATTTCAGAAGCCCAGGCAGAGGCTTTTTTGCAAGAGGATTTGGCACGATTTGAGCAGGCGATTAATAGCGCGGTGACCGCACCGTTAAATGACAATCAGTTTGCAGCACTTGTGTCATTCACTTACAACGTAGGCTCTGGCGCATTGCGTAGCTCTACGCTGCTAAGGCTATTGAATGCGAAAGAGCATGTTCGCACGGTGGCAGATCAGTTTCCGCGTTGGAATCGGGCGGGTGGTAGAGTTTTGGCAGGATTAACGAGACGACGAAATGCGGAGCGATCACTCTTTCTGGGCGAAGACTTTAACGAGTTTCTATAGGGCTCGCAGTGCCATCAGGATCACCTCTGTAAGGTTTCCAAACCGTTAATCTAGGCAACGCAACGTAGGAGCGCTCAATAGTGCCTGACTGGCAAAGTGGGAATCAGGCCCCATCGCAAGGGGAACGGACGATGGGGAGTGTTAACGGTTCTAATGTGAACATTCCGGCGTGGCTGACGCCTTACTTGTTTCTAGCGCCCGCGCTGCTCGTGCTGCTGGCGGTCGTCTTTCTGCCTGCGTTACAAGCTTTCCAACTCAGCTTTATGGAGTACGGCTTTGATGTCACGCAGCCACCGGAGTGGGTGGGGCTAGCCAATTTTGAAACGCTGCTGAAGGACGATACGTTTTGGCAGACGTTGAAAAATACGGTGGTGTATTTGGTGTGTGTGGTGCCTATTTTAGCGATCGCCCCACTCCTTCTTGCCATTCTGGTCAACCAAAAACTCAAAGGCATTCACTGGTTTCGAGTGGCTTACTACACGCCTGTCGTCGTTTCCATGGTGGTTGCCGGGATTGCTTGGAACTGGCTATACGCCGAAAAAGGACTGCTCAATTTCTTGCTCACAGGCATGTTAAATGCGATTGAGCGCATTCCCCTACTGGGGCATTGGCTTGAACCGTTTTTGCCTAGCCTGGTTTCTATTCCTTGGCTAACCGATCCGGACTGGGCGCTCTTTAGCGTGATGGCCGTCACGGTGTGGAAAGGCTTGGGCTACTACATGGTGATTTATTTGGCTGGGTTGCAAGCACTGCCTGCGGATTTGTATGAAGCAGCAGCCATTGATGGTTCGGACGGATGGCGCAAACATTGGGATATTACGCTGCCGCTGATGCGCCCGTATATTTTTTTAGTGTCTGTGATTAGCGCGATCGCAGCTACCAAAGTCTTTGAAGAAGTATTTGTGATGACCAGTGGCGGGCCACGTAACGCTTCTAAAACGGTGGTGTATTACGTGTGGGAATCTGCTTTTTCCGATCTGGAATATGGCTATGCCTGCACCATTGGGCTGGTGCTCTTTCTCATTATTCTGGCCCTGTCGTTTGTGCGGCTAGCCTTGTCAAACCCAGCTGAAGCAGGGCCAGTATGAGGCCCTGCACACTGTGGCTCTGTTTCGGCAAATCCCCAGAGAGCAAGCTCACACAAGGCAAAAAGCTTATCCCATCATTCGCAGTAGGCCCTGCTGCCCGACCAAAATCTCTCGCAAAAAGCTGACAATCCCCACCCAAATCACGGGTGAAATGTCTACGCCCCCAATCGGCGGCACCAGCTTACGCATCGGAATCAAAAACGGCTCGGTGGGCAACGCAATAATGACAAAAGGAAACTTTTTAAGCTCGGCTTCTGGGTACCACGTCAAGATAATCCGGAATAAGAAGAGCAGCGTATACAAGCTCAACAGTGGGCCAAACACCCAGGCAGCGATCGCAGCGTTAGACATGTTTCTGATAAGTGCAGTAATTACTTCATACAGCTTAATACGTCCACAGAATGTGTGATCGCTTCTCAATCACCGTTTTGATGCGAAAACCCCTAATTCACCGTTTCAGCTTTCCAAGGGTAGCGATTGTCGATATCATAAGATCTAATAATATTCGTTTCGTCCCTTGCGCCCAGCCAAGGCATGTATTCATGACGCCTTCTCTAACCAACTTTATGCTGAGCCTGCTCGCAGGTCTTTTAATCCTCGTTGTCCCTGCAACTATTGCACTCATCTTCATCAGTCAGCGAGATCAGGTCACACGAAACTAGTCATACGCAACTTGAAAGCCATTTTTTGATTTGGCGTAGGTTTTATGAAAAGTCTGGGAGTGCAGCACACGGTCTGTCTCCCAGGCTTTTCGCAATTTAAGAGCATCGTGATAGGTCTCACGAGCAGTCAGCTCTCCATACTCGGTGTCCCAGACTAAGGTTCCGCGCATCAATGCCCATTGCTAAAATAGAACTTAGTGAAGAAGAAACGGCACTGCTAGCGAAAGTTTTACGGTCAACAGATAAGTTCTGTGCCAGGATTTTTATAGGCTGGTGCAGGTAACTATTGTGTTAACTCTGCTATTGTGCAGCTACAGTTAATGGCCAAATTAGTTCGGCTATTTTCGACTTACTTTGCCCTTCAACATAGCGGTTTTAATCATCCGCCTATGCCTGAAGCAAAGCTCATCATGATGTATTTAAAGTGGCGAAAGCCATAAGAGGACTCGGTTGTGTTAGGTACTCCCGTCTCACTGCTCATCGGTTTAATCTTGATTCTCGGCTCAGTTGGGCTGTTCTTCCTAGATAAAATTAAGCCGACGTACGCAAGAGATTCTGACAAAGTTTATGCGGTGTTTATTCTCATCGCAGGTATTCTGGCGCTCACGCACTGGGAAATCAACATCGGCGAATCCTTTCAGATGCTACTTATGGCTGGCATGCTGACAACGCTGATGATTGAGAACATTCGTACCCGCGACCCCAAGCTGCCTGCCCCGCCGCAGTCTTACGACAACAATCGCCCGCCTCGCCCTCGCTACAATGAAGCGCCCCCCGTCCGCCGAGGATATCGCGCAGAGCTAGATGATCGCGCTACGCCTGGATTTAGAGGAGAGCCCGCCCGTGCCCCACGGATGGCACCTGCGGCGCAGGCACAATATTGGAACGATGCACCCCGCCAACCTTACGAAGAATATAGAGGGCCTGTTGGGCGACTTCAGCCTAGCCCAGCGAATGTAGGTGGCCCAGACATGAGAAGCCCAGACCTCAGAAGCCCAGACCTCAGAAGCCCAGAAAATCGACCAGAGGCGCCAATGGGCAATCAGTTTGATGATCGCTACGGAGAGCGTCCACCTGCACGTCCGCCAGTCAGTCGTCCGCCCGAGCAGAATGGTCGAGGCGCAGCACCTGATAACTACACACAGCGTCCACCCCAACGTCCGCCCGAGCAAGCAAATGGGCCACGCGGAGTCAATCAAGCAGGTGGATGGGAAAGCGATTCTCGTCAGCGCTCCGCCGCTGCCATTAATGCGCCAACCAGCGCACCCACTGCGGGTAGCACAAACGGAAATCGGCCACCCAAGAGCGAGCGTGCATTGAACGTACGCCCCTTGAGTGAAGCACCTAAAATCGATTTACCCGCAGAGAATGCGTAAGCTCGCTCAGCGAGGTGGAACAGCTCAGCGAGATAGAAAAAGCTCAGCGAGGTAGAACCGTCTAGTCGTTAGCGCCATTGATCTAAACCGCAGCGCCATTTACCGCCCACATAATCAAGCCAAACATAATCAAACAGCTCATGGCCTGAACGCATACGTTCAGGCCATGAGCTGTTTAAAGGCTACTTTGCTGCCGCAGCTGGTGTGGAAAAGCTCAGCGACTATACGCTGAAACGTTGTCAGGTATTTCCACCTCTACCGACAATTGAGGATCTGTTATGGGTAAACCTGGCTGCTGATGTAAAGGCAACACACCAGCCCATACGGGCAAATCATAATCGGCTGAATCATCAATCGGGGGGCCGGTACGAATTTTAGCCGAGGCTTCTGTAATTGGGAGACTCAGCACAACTGTAGAAGCCAACTCTGCCTCATTAGGCGATCGCACATCATTCCACCGCCCCTTCATCACATGCTCAGTAAATGCCTTGAGTGCCATCCTTTTTTCATCAGGGTCACTGACCTGTTCGGCCTTCCCTAGCAGTACCACCGAGCGATAGTTCATTGAATGGTGGTAAGCAGAGCGGGCCAACACCAATCCATCTAGCAGCGTCACAGTCAAGCACACATCAATGCCGGCATCCAAGGCTTTCATCATACGGCTCGCACTGGCCCCGTGGATGTAGATCTTGTTATCCAGACGGCCATAAGCGGTGGGAATAACAAACGGCTGGTTATCAACCACGAACCCCACATGGCAAACTAAGCCTTCATCTAAAATGCGGGCAACGGTTTCAAAATCGTAGTGACCGCGTTTGGGCGCTCTTTTGACTTTGGTTTTATCGGTTTTGAGCTGGGCTGTCATATCGAACCTCATGCAAATCTTTCAATAGCTGCTACGGTAGTGAAAAAATTGGACTTATCCAATAGCCAATTTCTAACAAAACAACCAGTCCACTTATTTTGAGAAAGCACCTTTAAGAAAACGCCAATCTTCAATTCCCAGCCAATCTTCAATTCCCAGCCAATTTTCAACTTCCAGCCAATTTTCAATTTCTAACAGTGTGATGGAGCTGACTGTACAGCGAGATGGAGCTAACGTTACAGATTGATGCCGATGCCGATTTGCCCTTGCATCAGCAAATTTATGACCAGCTTCGCGATGCCATTTTGACGGGAAGGGTGCGATCGCGCCAACGACTCCCAGCCTCCCGCTACCTCGCACAAACGCTTGGGGTATCGCGCACCACCGTGACTCAAAGCTATGACCAACTCATTAGCGAGGGTTACTTAGAGACTCGGCCTGGAGCAGGCACGTTTGTATGCTCACAACTGCCTGACGAACTATTAGAAGCCTATGTAACCCCTGCTGAGCATGCTTCACCTCCTGATGACGGACCCAACCATGACAATCCGAATAAAACACTCTCCTTATCGGATTTACCCTTATCTGCGTATGGAGATCGCCTCACCCATACCCCTGATCGAATCTTTAAATCCAGTCCAGAAATCAGCTTCACTTACGGCGTTCCAGCCCTAGATCAATTTCCAATTAAACGCTGGAAGCAGTTGTTGAACCGGCGCGCCACGCTGAGCACAGACTGGATGCAGTACAGCCCAGAACCGATGGGGTACGGGCTGTTACGCGAGCAAATTGCAACCTACATCGGGCAAGTCAGGGCCGTACGCTGCCAAAGCGAGCAAATCCTCATCACCAATGGCACCCAGCAGGCACTCAGCCTCATCGTACGGTTGCTAATCAACGCGGCCCATCCCCTAGCCACCTGTGTCACAGCCAAGAACACAACACCCCCTACTCCCGACTGCATCGCCATAGAAAATCCTGGATACTTGAGTGCCACCCAAATTTTTGCCAGCAGTGGCGCACCGCTGATCCCCATTCCTGTCGATTCAGGGGGGCTCGTCATTGATGGGCCAAAGAGCCTCCGGTCATGCTCTGTCACTCATGCCATCAAACTGGTCTACGTAACGCCTTCGCACCAGTTCCCAACCGGCGTACTGATGCCCCTCTCCCGGCGGCTAGCCCTATTGCAATGGGCACAAGAAAATCAAGCCATCATCATTGAGGATGATTACGACAGCGAGTTTCGATACAGCGGCAGACCTACGCCTGCCCTACAAGGGCTCGATAGCTATGGACAAGTGCTCTATGTCGGCACCTTTTCCAAGGTGATGTTTCCGGGCTTGCGCTTAGGCTACATCGTACTGCCACCGGCACTTATCCCTATCTTCCGCCGCGCAAAGTGGCTCAATAACCGCCAAGGCACCATACTCGATCAGCAAGCCCTGACAGACTTTATCGAGAAAGGCGACATGGCTCAACATATCCGTCGCATGCGCAACCTCTATGCAACCCGGCGTCAGGCCCTTATCCAAGGGCTATCTGAGGCATTCGCACACCTGCCAGACAATACCAATACAGTCAAAATTCTAGGCGATGAATCTGGCCTGCACATCATGGCACAACTGCCTTTAGAACAAAGTGATGAGCAAGTCATTGCAAAGGCTAAATCTCAAGGGGTTGGGATGTTTAGTGCGCAAGATCAGTACTGGCAGCAGCCGGAATTAACTGAACGTAAGCGTGGAGCATTTATCTTCGGCTTTGGGAATCTTTCTGAGTCAGATATTCGCGAAGCAATGAATCGATTGCAACCTGTGTTTAGAGATTAAACATTCAAGATTAAATATCAGAATGAGGAATAGCAGAATAAGGAGTATCAGAATTAGATAGTGCCGCTTTGAGCATCTAAGCTTCTAAGCACTTCAGCTTTTGAGAAACATCTTTTGAGAAACCATCTCGTCAGAAACCGTCTTTCGAGAAACTCTTTCAAGTCTCCATGCTTAGAGATACGACCTTGTGCTGTGTAACCTACAGCAGAGTGCCTGCGACTTGTGCATTCGTCGGACGAGAAAATAAATAACCTTGACCATATCCACAGCGCATTTCCTTTAGCAACTCAAGCTGTTCAAGCTGCTCAATTCCCTCAGCAACAACGCGAATATTCAACTCTGCAGCGAGTTCTAAAATAGCTTGCACAATGATTTGAGGAGATTGACTATTTGGGAGTTGAGTCAAAGACTGCGCAGAGGATATTTCTGCCTTCGTCATCGTCTTGTCTGGTTCAATAACGCTCATTCGACGAATAAAAGACTGATCAATCTTGAGCACATCGGCAGGTAGCCGATCTAAGTAATTCAAAGAGCAGTAGCCTGTGCCAAAATCATCCAGACTTACGCTGATACCCAAGGCACGAATCTGATGGAGAATCGCAATCGCTCTATCAAAGTCGTCAATGAGCTGCCCCTCTGTGATTTCTAGGTTGAGTTGGTGCGGAGAAATCGCGTAATAGCGCAATAATCGCTGAATATAATTCACCAGATCAGGCTGCATTAGATGGTCGGCAGACAAGTTTACGTTCACCACTAAGTCAGGTTGTCGCCAAGCCGCTAGCTGCTGACAAACCGTTTCTAGCACCCAACGATCTATCTGGATCATCAGGCCCAGCTTCTCAGCCAGTGGCAAAAACTGAATAGGTTGAAGCAGCCCTTGCTCAGGATGTTGCCACCGAATCAATGCTTCAAATCCAACTGTTTTAAATGGAAGGGGCGAGATCACTGCCGCCGCCCCTTGTTCACGCATCCTTGCAGACGTTTGGCTCCCAGCATCGCCAGCACTGCTTAAATCCACAATAGGCTGGTAATGAACCCGAAACTGCTGACGAGCAATGGCTTTCGAGAGCGATCGCTCAAACGCAACCCGCGATCGCTCTTGCTGTTTCATCGTAGGGTCGAAAAACACTAACTGAGTCTTACGTCTCTTGCGAAGGGCCACAGCCCCTGCTGTTGTCACAGCAGTATTGGCAGCGTTTTTAGCCATCGCCAGATTCGCCATCGCCAGATTCGCCTGCGAAATCAGTTCGCTAAAGCTAGCTAGTTCATGCACTTTAGCGATCGCAGCCCCCGCTCTCACACTCACCTCCACCGATTGGCCTTGCAGCATGACGGGTTCACGCAGGGCCTGTAGCACCACCTGGCTTACCCGAGCCACCACAGCATGACTGGCATCCACCATCAAAAGTGAAAACTCATCGCTGCCCATTCTGGCCAACACCGCCGATGATGAACACCGCGCACGAATAACCGAGCGCAACCGACTACCCAACTTGCGCAAGAGTTCATCTCCCGCTTCGTATCCCAGTTCAGTATTAATCGCACTGAATTGATTGATATTGATGCATAACAATGCCAGCCCCGCGTCAGCAGGGATATCAGAGAATGAAGCCCCTGAACCTGCGGTTTCCTGTGATCCCATCGCTCGCGCACCCGACAGCAAGCGATCGCCCATCGCCACCAACTGAAACCGACTCAAAAGCCCTGTCAACGGGTCTTCCCCAGAGCAGGCTTCTCCCAAGCATTTTTTCCCAGACTGCGTCCTTTCAGCAACCTCAGCCCACGCCTTACGATGAGCATTAGCACTCAGACGAGACAGCTGTGTATCGAACGATCTCAATCTTGCGCCTAAGTAAGTCAGAAACATACCAAATGTTCCTGCTATCACCCCTATGCCAAGCGGAAAACCACCCACCGAAAGGACATCCAGTGGCAGCCCTTCTATACCTTGCCCAGCCATCACAGCACTGGGATGGCTCACCGTTTCCGCCACTGATTGATCCGACTGCAGCTGCAACAACGCATAAGATGCGTCCATCGATTCAGGCTGCTCATCAGTGATCTGAAACTGGACAGATGGCGTGAATTGAATCACATCTGAAGTATGCAGATGTTGTTCATAGTCACTGTCTCCTTCAGGTAGCTCAATGCTACAATCGCCCGCCTCATGAAGTAGACACGTAATATTCAATTCCATAGGTATTATCAATTATAAAAACTAACTGTTGGAATCAGCTTGTGACCATAACAGGAAGCATTTTCACTGAAAACTACTCGACGATAAAGCAGCTGTTCGCAAGCCGACTTTCAGAATTATTAAGCTCTGAAACTCATTTCACATCAATCTTTTTTGATATGTACTACTTAACATTACCGGTAGGCTCTGGGATGAAACACTAGAAGTTTATAAAGAAAGAGAATTATCGCCTATTCGGATTTATAATTCGTGCGCAAAAAGTCAATTTATAGGCACCTTGTGGGCCATAGATAGAATCATCTTTGATGCATCTTATATATCAAAAACATGCAGACTGCTTGAGCTAAATATCTAGCCTCCAAACAGAGCAAAAGCCATTCTATATACCGTGGAATTTATAAATAAATAAATCTATTTGGATTATTGAATAAGATTGCTCTATGTAATCTGTATTGCAAAGATTTCGTAATAGTATTCCGACATTTGGCGTATGTGGAATTTACTGAGTTCCGAGAAATTACGTTCGTAATGCTACGCAACCTCTGCTTTCATTGGATACCACCACAGTCAAGCCACTGAACGATATTCTTTAAGAGGTGCGCAATTTTCTCGCGCCGGTTCTTCAGCACCCATTTCATGCAGATATATCTGGACTACAGTGCAACAACGCCCCCTCGTGCTGAGGTGATCGCGACGATGCAAGCCGCAATGGAGCAGCATTGGGGCAATGCATCTAGCTTGCACCAATGGGGCAATCGCGCCGCCACAGTATTAGAGCGATCGCGCCAACAAATTGCGCATCTTATCAACGCCCCGGATCCAGCCTCTATTGTCTTTACAGCAGGCGGCAGCGAAGCCAACAACCTTGCCCTGTTAGGCATTGCCGGGCAGTTCCAACAGCCTCAACACCTAATCATTTCGGCAGTAGAGCATTCTGCGGTGGCGGCCCCTGCCGCACAGTTAGAAGCCCAAGGTTGGCAAGTCACCCGTCTATCTGTTGATGCGTTAGGCACTGTAGATCCTCGTCAGCTGCAAGCAACGCTCCAGCCAAACACCGCTTTAGTCTCAATTATTTATGGTCAAAGCGAGGTCGGCACCCTACAGCCCATCGCTGAACTCGCTGATCTGCTTAAATCTCATCCCGCCCGCTTTCACACGGATGCGGTACAAGTCGCTGGACGACTCCCGATCAACGTGCAGCAGCTCGGCGTAGATTTTCTATCGATGTCTAGTCACAAAATCTATGGCCCACAAGGCGCAGGTGCACTGTACATAAGGGAAAATGTAGACCTTCCGCACCCTTTAATTTTCGGCGGAGGCCAAGAATTAGGGCTACGCTCTGGTACTCAGGCAATTCCGAATATTGCGGGGTTTGGACTGGCCGCTGAACTGGCTGCAGCTGAGATGTCAACAGAAACGCCCAGACTCATTGCATTACGAGATCGCCTTTTTTCCCTCATGGCAGATGCCCCCGAACTCAAACCCACAGGCAATGCGCGTCATCGCCTGCCCCATCATGTGAGCTTTTGCTTGCCCACGTCCCAGCGTGCTGCTAGCCCGCTCACAGCCCAAACATCGCTCACCGGAAAAGCCATCGTAAGACAGATGAACTTAGCAGGCATTGGCATTAGCGCTGGCTCAGCTTGCCACAGCGGAAAACTCAGCCCGAGCCCTATTCTCAAGGCGATGGGCTACAGCGATATCGAAGCCAAAAGTGGCATTCGACTGACGCTAGGTCGTCATACCACCCAAGCCGATGTGGATTGGAGCGCGATCGCACTTAAACAAATTCTGGCTCGGAACCGCTCTGAACCATCACCCGTCGCCGTCTAAATATAAATCTCCAGATCTAGTCATCATCTAGTCATCTGCAGCCAGTCCTCTCAAATCAGCCATTCCAAATCATGCCTCAAATTCCTCAGTCTATTTCAGAAGCCACCGAACAGGCCAAAGCCGCTACGCAAGCCGCTCTAAGCGATGGCTACACGCGGCTTCAAGTGGAAATGGTCATCCCCGAACTCAAGCACCAGCCGATTGCCCAGCAGTTTTTAGAGATCTTTTCTGAGCAGCAGTTTAAGGTGTTTTTCCCCGATGCAGGCGCTGCAGCCCTCGCCCGCCGTGACTGGCAAAACCCCGAATTTATCATTCGCGGACTGGGAGAACTTAGCGAACCCGTAGACGCTGACGACGACATTTACATGGTGGTCAACCCTTCTTCGATTGAAGTCGAAACAGTTGAAACCCTTTGCAATCAGGCCACTGATCGCCCTGTCATCCTACTCAACCCCGCCCTTGAAGATGTCGCAGTTGTGGGCATTGGGTATGCTGCGCGCCAGCTACGGGAACGATTTCTGAGCCAAATCGAATCTTGCTATTACATTCGCCCATTAGAAGGCGCAGCCCTCTATCGCTGCTACCCTGGCCCGTGGCAAATTTGGCGCGAAACAGCCCCAAACGAATACGAACTGCTGTGTGACCTACCTCAAAAACCATCTGGAGAAGCCATCGACCGAATTTTGTATGGAGAGGAAGAAGAAGAAGCATCCCCCAATACCGACATGAGCGAGCCAAAACAAACAGCGTCAAAGCGCACCAAAGGAGGCAAAAAAGGCGTTTTTGCAGAACTCCAGCAGTTCATTAAAGCGCTCACGCAATAATCGCTAGCGCGCATCTCAAAAATCACTCATTTCTACACTTGCCCATGTCATTGTTCATTCTCTATTGCGCGCTCATTGTGCTGATGCTGGTTGGTCTGCTCGGTGCATTTGTCCCTGCGCTACCGGGCATCGGGCTAATTGTGGCTGCAGCACTGATATGGACGTTAGCAACCGGGGGGAGCGCGCTGAACTGGGCATTGGGCACCGCCATCGTCGCCCTAGTGCTGAGCTTAGGCATCAACTATCTCGCCACCTATCTAGGGGCAAAACAGGTGGGTGCCAGCCAATGGGGACAAATAGGGGCAATCGTAGGCTTGGTCGTGGGCTTTTTAGGATTGCTACCCGCCCTGCCGTTTGGAGGGCCGCTCATAGGCGTGTTGTTTGGCACCATGCTGGGTGCATTCATTGGAGAGTTTAGCTACCGAAGAGAACTATCCGTTGGCAAAAGACTGGCTTTTTCGAGCAAAGTCAGCATTGCAGTCGTAGTCAGTTCACTGCTTGGAACGCTCCTAGAAGGATTACTGGCGCTAACTGCCGTTGTCGTTTTTATCGTCACAACCTGGCAAGCCGTCCCTGTACCTAGCTTCTAGTCAATTTAGCTCTATCACTCTAGTCAATTATACGGACAGACTTTATCAAACCTTGTCTAGGAATAGACAATTTGGAAACAATTTCCAGCCACGACGTATCATATATTGAGTACAAGATGCAGTGATCGCACGCATAATAACGACATAAACAGCCTTACAAAGTCGATTATTTCCGTGTAATCACATAGTATTTTTTATTTTCTACACTCTGCTCGCAAAACTCGTATACCAAGCACCTATGTCTGCGCAAACTCGAAAAAAAGCGACTCGGAAGCGTCAAGATCCTTCAAAAGCAGCTTTTTCACACTTTGCGCCTTCACACCTGGCAATTTTGCAGCTCGGCGTTTCCATCTGGAATCAGTGGCGAGCAAACGAACCGCTGACGGCTCCTAACTTACGCAACGCCGACCTCAGCGGATTCCACCTCGAAAACGTCAATCTCTGTAGAACTGATTTGCGAGGGGCTAATCTTAGCAGCGCTTACTTATACGAGGCTGATTTTCAAGAAGCTGATTTGCGTAGGGCTAACCTCACACGGGCGGGCCTCATTGGGGCAAATCTTCATCGGGCGAATATGACAGAGGCCACTTTGCAGCAGGCATATCTCGGGCAAAGTGACTTAAGCAATGCCAACCTAACCAGCAGTAAGCTGCACAAAGCTGATTTACAGTCAGCCATCCTCACCGGCACTCAGCTAAAGCACGCATTTCTCGCTGAAGCAGATCTATCAGATAGCTTCGATCTGACCGCAATTCAGCTCACCGCCACAGAAGACGCACACTTGGCTTACTTTTCTAATGCCCTGCGCATCCAGATGGGCCTTGCCCCCAGAGGGACTGACGCCGAGGTTCTCCCATCAGAACGAGAAGCCTCGCCACTGGCTCGTGAACCAAAATGGTCAGGATCAGTGAATACCTTCCGCAAAACTAGCCGTCCAGTTGAGGTTTTTCAACCCACGCGTAAGCCATCAATTAATCAGCCTGCACTCCGTCGCCTTGCCGTTCAATAGGCCAGGTTCAATGAGGTTAAGTTCATTCAATAGACTTAGTGCCAAACTCAACCAGTCCCATTCAACCAGTCCCATTCAACTAGTCCAATTTTGGCCATCTGGCCCCGTCAATTTGACCCAGTAAATTGAGCGAGCTAAATTTATTGGGTCAATCTGGCACTAAGAACCCAGTGCAACGGATCCATCACACTGGGTCAACTTTGTTGAGTTAGGTTAGCCCACGACTAAACGCTAGCAGACGCTTTCACACTAGCAGCCGTTTCGCTATAGCGAATGTTGGCCTGTCTGAGTCGGGCAACCGCTTCTTTCAAGCGATCGCAATCCTCAATCAAACTAATGCGCACATAGCCCTCGCCCCCCTCACCAAAGGCGGTACCTGGCGTCACCACAACGCCCGTTTTTTGCAAGAGCATAAATGCAAAATCTGCCGCTCCCATATCAGGTGGGCACGGCACCCACAGATACATCGCTGCCGTAGGTCGCTTCACCTGCCAACCCAGCGTTGCCAATTCCTCAACCAAAAAGTCCCGACGAGTGCGGTACTGATTCTGTACTTGATCTAAGTAGGTATCCGGTAGCTGCAACGCGGCTTCTGCCGCCTGCTGTAACGCGGAAAAGATGCCGTAGTCGAGGTTCGTCTTCAGCGTACGCAACCCTTGAATAACATGACGGTTACCCACCACAAACCCCACACGCCATCCGGCCATATTGTAGGTTTTCGAAAGCGTATGAAACTCGACGCTGACCTCTTTTGCACCGGGTATTTCGAGCAGACTGGTGGGCTGATACCCATCAAAGGCCAGCTCCGCATAGCAAAGATCGTGGATGAGCAAAATCTCATAACGACGGGCAAACGCGACAACCTCCTCAAAAAAGGAGCGCGGTGCGACTGCCCCCGTTGGATTATTGGGATAGTTGAAATAAAGCACTTTAGCGCGCTTGGCCAGCTCTTCCGGAATATCAGCGAGATCCAGCACCCAATCATTCTCAGCTTTCAGTGGGATGGCATGAATATCAGCGCCCGCAATCACGGGGCCCCGAAAATGTGCTGGGTAAGAAGGCGTAGGCACTAACACCACATCACCAGGGTCAATGTAGGCCATGGCCAAATGCCCTAACCCCTCTTTAGAGCCCATTAGCGGCAGCACTTCACCGTCAGGGTCTAACATGACGCCATAACGGCGGTGATACCACGTTGTAATGGTTTTACGAAAGCCAGCAGTCCCTTCAAACGGCGGATAGCCGTGGTTTCGTTCGTCTTTAATAGCTGCGATCGCGGCTTCTATAACGGGCGCAGGGGTTGGCCCACCCGGATTCCCCATCCCCAGATCAATTAAATCGACGCCTTCAGCCCGGGCATTCGCCTTCAGCTCATCTAGGCGAGCGAATACGTAAGGGGGCAACGAAGCCAGCCGTTTAGCTGGCTTTAACCAATCTAATGTCATCAAGCTACCTCAATAGGCTTTGGAGATCTCACTGCACAAGCGTTGCTTTTGAAAAGCATAGGCAATTGAGGAGCCATAAAGCTAGCTCCCCCTGTATCTGACTATAAATACCATCAGCCATTTGCCATAGTTCAGTCATTTATAGTTCAGTCATTTCTATAGTTCAGTCATTTACAGTTAGCTATTTTCCCCAGTAGACTGCCCACTAACCGCAGCACAGCCTATCTCCTGGGCAACCACCAGATCTTCAGGCACTGCCGAACTAGCAGCCCTTCTTTTCTTCATGGGCAAAGCAGGTACAGTCGTCGAAACCATAGCCGCCATTACCTGTTCAGGCTGTACAGAAAACGGTAAATGATGAATATCGGAGCCAGGACGGCAAGCTACCGTTGCCGCCTGCTGAAGTTGAGCAACACTCAAACCGTTCATCCCCATATCGTCCAAAGACGTGGGTAAACCTAGCTCATCATAAAATTGCAACAGCTGTTGTCTGGCCGTAGCGGCCAAGGCACTTCCTGGCCCCATCTCTTCTAGGCGAAGCTGCACCAAAATACCATAGGCGACTTTTTCTCCATGCAGAGTGCCATAGGGGGCTACATGGGTCAGCCCGTTATGAACGGCATGGGCAGCAACGGTACGACACTGAGCGCCGCCCATCCCACCAATCACACCCGCCATAAGTACAGCCGCATCGACAACTTCGCACCAATCGCGACTACCCGGATTTTGAACAGCGCTCACTGACTTCTGAAATAAAATGTCGCGCAATACGCGGGCCTGCTGCACCGCAGCAATCACCATTGTGTGCTCAGAGTGACTGCTGCTGACCGAAGCCTCGTACCATTTCGCAATCGCATCGCCAATTCCCGACACTAATGTCCGCTGAGGTGCCGTAGCGATCAGGTCGTAGTCCAAAACGATCATCTCAGGGCAACGCGGCAAGCCCACATCGTACAAAAACGCGCCCTCGTCAGAATACACGTTCGAAAGCGCAGTCCATCCGGCACAGGTGGCTGCCGATGTCGGCACAGTCGCAATCGGAAACCACTGACCTGATGCGGCCTCAGAAACACTTTGACGCTGATAAGCAAGTAGCTTCGCAACGTCCAAAGCCTTCCCGCCCCCAACCCCAATAATAAAGTCCGCACGGTGGCGCTCAGCGGCTGTATGCAAAGCCGCCAAAGACGCTTCACTACAGTCTGAAACGATCGCGGTTTCCACAGATAATTCAGCCAGGGGCACCGATAAAAAAGACTCAGCAACAGCAAGCGCCTGCTTGCCACCGACTACCAGTGGGCGCTGTCCAAGCTGAGCAAACAGACGATTACCCTTTGAACCACTCTTACTGAGCACACCTTGCCCGCGAACTACCTGGGCTGGTGCAACGTTCAAGATGGGAAAGGTCGATGAAGACATCAAAATACCTCTTCTGGTAAGCCTCTATAAGTTCTATAGATTATGACGCAGCCTGATTTATCCTGGCTAACTGCTTCGTATAAATTTCTACAACAGGTGTACGGTCATCTGAGCTTGAACGCTCAGCGGGCGTTACTTTCCCGACGTACACCAGCTCAGAGATACCAGGGGTATGCACAATGCTTCTCGCCCGAATAGTTGGGGTCTTTTGGCTCGCACCGCCAATTCGACTCGGCTTCAGCAAGTTGCCCGCAGCCTCTTGTAACGTCGCTTCCAATGCCGTTTCAGTAATGTCATTCGGCACCGTAATCACCACCTGAGCAGACCCAGAATCAAACACCGTTTTATAAGGTACGGCCCCTGGTATCGTCGTTTGCATAATTGGCTGAAAACTCAAGCCAAATAGCCCGGCCGTTAGCACGCCCATAAAACCAGTTGCCCCCACGAAACGAAAGCGCAGGCCCCATTTCAAAATAAACGCGATCGCTGTAATGCCAGCAAACGCTACGGTTGTCAGGGCAGACCATCCGGTAGCTTCAAGAAACTGTGCAGGAGTGAGCATAAAGACCTAAAAAAATCACTGGGCTGCCAATAATTATAGGGTTAGTTGGCCAGCGCCGAAGTCCAGGGATAACTAAATAGTCTATGCTCTACCCCTTCTAAGCCTTCGGCTTCAGCTCACTTTGCGTATCTCAGCTTCCCCACAACATCAAACTCAACCTACGCCAAAACTAGTATGGATAGCGATTTGCCTGCTTGCGCTTGGTAGCGGACTTTGGATACTGACCCGCCTCATCTTTCTCGACGCCAAAACCAAGCTACAACCCACCGTTCCCCGGCTTCCACAAGACGCTTACATCCAAGCCTATTTCAATCAGTCGCAAGCCAACGTCTACACCGAGCCTTACCGCAACCTCCAACGTCACGGAGACAACCTAGAACAAACCATCATCACTGCCATTGACCAAGCGCAAACGTCTATCGACGTTGCGGTTCAAGCCTTCGACTTACCCTTAATAGCAGAAGCCCTCAACCGCAGCGCCCAACGGGGTATCAACGTTCGCTTTATTCTCGAGAACCAATATGCAGGAGAAACATTCCCCTCAAAAGCTCACGACAACAGTCCGCCACCCGGCCCTAATACAGCGCTAGCTTTACTGCGTCATTCCGCAATTCCGATCATTGACGACACTGCGGATGGTTCTAAAGGCAGCGGCCTCATGCATCACAAATTTGTCATTGTTGATAACCGCTGGGTGCTGACAGGCTCTGCAAACTTTACATACTCTGGTATTCACGGCGATCTACATGAACCCCAAAGCCGAGGCAATGCCAATGCCCTCATCAAGATTGATAGTCCTGCGATCGCAGAAAAATTCACAGCAGAATTTAACCAAATGTGGGGAGATGGCCCTAACCAGCAACCCAACAGCAAGTTCGGATTACAAAAGAGAATCCCCCCAGCTCAACGCATCCAGCTTCCCACCGGCCCAGTAACCGTTCAGTTCTCCCCCCTCTCCAAAACAAAACCTTGGGAAAACAGCACCAACGGCCTCATTACTCGCACGCTAAGCCAAGCTCAAAACAATATAGACCTCGCTCTCTTCGTTTTTTCCGACCAAAACATCGCTAATCAACTGCAAAGCCAAAGCGCATCCACCACACAACTCCGCGTTCTGATCGATCCAGCATTCATCTATCGCAGCTACAGCGAAGCCATCGACATGCTAGGCATAGCCCTACCTGACCAACGTTGCCACATCGAAGCCAACAACCAGCCTTGGGAAAATCCCATCACAACGGTAGGCACCCCGCAACTTTCCCCTGGAGATAAACTGCACCATAAGTTCGCCATCATTGATCACAGCACTCTCATCATCGGGTCTCACAACTGGAGCCAAGCAGCCAACAACCAAAATGACGAAACCCTCCTTATTATTGAAAACCCAACGGTTGCAGCACACTTCTCCCGAGAATTTGAACGGCTCAATCATGAGGCCAAGCTAGGCAAAACCCATCAGCTACAACGCAAAATAAAAGCAGCCCAAAAGCGATGTGGCGAGTAAAACCCTTCAACAGATTTCATCAAACAATCATCAAAACAACATAATTTGCTCTAACTTCATGCGTAGGATCACTGGACAAATCACGGGCATTTGATACAGTCATTCGCATACATCGCTAGTGCACAAGTGCTCGGCCAAAACACTGACGGCATGAGATTTGCCTCTATAGTCAGTTAAGCCATGCAAACAGGTAGCACAACCAAACACAGTTAGAACGCAGACAAACACACGCAGTTAAACAGTTAAACCAGCTATCTTCCAAGACTGTTCAAGCTATACAGGAAAGTTGTTTGAGGACATCTCAACCAAGAACACTTGAAACAAGATACTTTTGTCCAAAAAGACTACTACTACAGAGCAAAGGCATCCGCATCAGGTTTTCTTCAACGAACACCCACATATTTTCAAAGCTGATAAAGGGCAGGTAAAAATCCTCACCAATATCTGTGCACAAGGACAGAGCGTTGGTTGAATATACGTATTGAGAACCGAATAAACACTCAATACTTTATTCGTTGAGCAAAACTAACTCATTGGGTTTAACTAGCTTCACTCGCCTTGGCCTTAGCACCAAGGCATTTATGAGAGCTGAATCCATCGTTGCCTGAGCCTTGCTCGGCCAACTTAACTCCCAACTGAAGGTTCTTTTTTCCGAGCTTACCTGAGTCATAGACTCTAGCCATTGAGAATGGCAGCTCACTTCAACTTTGGAGTTGTGGTCTTTGAGAAGGTTACTATCTCAATTTCTTCTTTCCTGTTTCGTCCACTTTTAACCGTGCTTAAATCAGGCATATGCATTCTGTGAA
The DNA here is from genome assembly GCA_045110585.1 of Phormidesmis sp. Classification (GTDB taxonomy): domain Bacteria; phylum Cyanobacteriota; class Cyanobacteriia; order Phormidesmidales; family Phormidesmidaceae; genus Phormidesmis. The sequence continues at coordinate 162,020 of JBGCGG010000023.1, forward strand.
AAAATTATCTATCTTAGGCTGTCGCGGGATCCCCGGAAATCACGGAGGCTTCGAAACCTTTGCAGAAAGGCTTTCCCGCTACCTTGTGAAAAAGGACTGGGAAGTCACGGTTTACTGTGAAGACTACACAGGGCAAAAAATTTCTGAGGAATACTGGAATGGCATCCGTCTCATTCATATTCCTGTCCCCAAATCCAGTGCATCAGCAACGATTCTGTTCGATTGGAAGTCAACCCTTCACGCAGCACGTGAAGGCAACCTTATTCTCACACTGGGCTACAACACTGCGCTCTTCTGTGGTTGGTATCGCCTGAAAGGCTTAACCAACGTTATTAACATGGACGGCTTAGAGTGGCGCAGACAAAAGTGGAGCACGCCAGAAAAAGCTTGGCTCTATCTCAACGAGCGCTTTGGCTGCTGGTTCGGGAATCATCTCGTCGCTGATCACCCTGAAATCGCCAATCACCTTGCGACTCGAGTCTCTCGTCGCAAAATCACAATGATTCCTTATGGCGCTGAACGAGTGGGCCGAGCAGACGAGGCATTGATCAAGCCCTACAACCTGACACCAGGCAACTATTCCATCATCATTGCCAGACCCGAGCCTGAGAACAACATCTTAGAGATCGTTTCTGCCTTCTCTAGTAAGCGTCGCAATGCCAAGCTAGTTGTCCTCGGCAACTATCGCCCTGGCAAGATTGACTACCATAAGAAGGTCTTGGAAGCAGCTAGTGATGAAGTCATCTTTCCAGGTGGCATTTATGACCTGCCTACCGTAGGTGCACTCCGTTACCATGCCACACTCTACCTACATGGTCACTCCGTTGGCGGCACCAATCCTTCTTTGGTCGAGGCCATGGGTGCAGGCGCTTCTGTCTTGGCACACAACAACCAATTCAACCGTTGGGTTGCAGGCCCCGGCGCGCATTACTTCAACAACTCAGTAGACTGCGCCCAGGCTTTCGATGAACTGTTGGATAATGCGGATGAGCTTCGCCGAATGAAGCAAGCAAGCCTCAAGCGATTTAAGGAAGGCTTCTCTGCAGAAATAGAGTGCCGCACGTATGAAGACCTACTAGAGCGTGCGCTCAACGGCAACTTGTCTAATCCAAAATCGGATGTATCTCGGCCTTCCTACGAGGCTACGCCAGTCAGTTCTCGCAACCGATTCGCACAACCAGCACCCAGTAGCACCTCTAAAGCAAGAACATTCTCTGAGTAGAACATCAAGACATCCATCAGTGATGAGTCACTGAATAACCTCTGAATAAACCGCCCCTTCTCAGGCATTTGAGAAGGGGCGGTTTGAGTATGCGCCATGAAGCAGTTATTACAGGGCACAAATAAAAGACATAGATATCTGCACTCCTACGAAAATAATCCTTAGAAGGAAGTAATCCAGCGTAGGAGAGAATAATCCAACTAACAAAAAATTGTGGGCTGAGCTAAACAAAGCGTTATTGCAGATCAAACCTTTGGCACCTATGACACTTGTCACTCGGCCTAGAGAGAAAGCTCTCTGATGTAAGCCTTATGCCAAATTAATGTGACAACAGCACCCTCAAGCGCTAATGCCTCTCTTCATTAGCGCAGCACTTCCTCTGGCGCTACGCATCCGAGCAACGCCAAAGAAAATGTCTATCAAGGTTTGCCCAGCAGTGCACCTAAATTATGGGCTATTAAGCCCATTGGCATTAAAGCTATTGGAACTGGAGAAACCCTGTACGGTTCAACGACAGAAAGCCGTTCAACGTCAGCGAGTCACCTATCCTTAGACAACGAAAGATAGCCAACCTTCTACAATTGAGCATCTAAATCTAAGCGCTTAAATCTAAGCCTCCGATTTAATACCACTCACAACAACAGATGATTTTAAGAAGTCTAACTTCAACACCAGTAAAATCTTGGTATAAAGCATCGCCAGTCGAATCATGATAGGTCGATAGCGAAATCGGAAATACATTTCAGGCACATAAGCAGCTTCGATATCAGTAAAGCCAGCCTTCGCCATCTGCGCTTTCAAATTTTTCACGCTTTTAAACGCAAAAAAGGTAGGAAAAGTATCCTCGCTTACATTGTCATACTTCTGAATCTCTCTCTTAAAAAAGAGATGAAAAGAATACGGCGTCATCTTAGCGACCATAGAAGCTGGCGAGGTGGGATTCGGAATAATTAAGGTAGCCAGTCCGCCTGGAGCAGTAACTCTTGCAATCGAATCAACCGTTTCTTGAGAGTTTTCTACATGCTCTAACAAGAATTGAGAGAAAACAGTATCGTAGCTACCTTTCTCAAATGGCATCTTCGCGGCATCGCAAATAAACAACTCGTCAACATCTGTGTTTTTGAGCGAATATTCATCTAAATCAGCACCATGAATGACCGCATGAGAGCGATGCTCTTTCAAATAACGGCCGATATCAGACTTACGACCGCAGCCAATATCTAGAACCTTTGGCTTGTCATACTGTCGCAAATGAGACACTACCTTTTCCATCGTATACGCAAAAGAAGGGCGTCTTTTAGGCAAAGGGATAGCGTCAGACAAGTTAGAAGAAGCCGCTTCGGGTGCGACTTCAGCTGTTGGGTAAACCATGAAGCTAAGCTCCTAATTCTGCAACTACACTGTGAGCAAACGCACGCTACAACAGCAAAAATAGTCTGTTATCAAACGAATCAAGGATAATTGAAAAACACTCGGCAACAAAGTGCTGTATCCAACAAATTATCTTTTTACGTATAAATACTGACCTGACGTCATAGTATCAGATACGAAACTTCATCCATGTGCGTAAGCTGTGACAGTTAGAATCAGCCTTCTGATAACGCCCTCTATACATGACTTATAGCGGAGCCAATCTATCTACAATTAATTCTCAGCACAATAAAATGACCTTGGCGACGGTTCTTAAATAGGTAAAATTAGCGCAACGCTGTAGAAAAGGGCAGGCATTGACTCGCATTTTCTGTAGCAGTAGTCTTCTCTTACAAGACTTTTATGGCAATTGTAAGCACCATACGTGAGCGCACTAGCTATTATGCTCTTGTTGGCATCTTGTCGAGTTAGCAATCAACGGATGCATCCGTTGATTGCGTTATGTCACCCGCATCAAAAGTCATAATCCCAAAAAAAGAGCTGAAGCGTTGAGTTCAACGCTTCAGCTCTTTTTTTCTAGCTCAGTGAAAAGTATCCTGCAGGCGCCTTACGACAAGCCTTTGTCTGTAGGAATCTGCGAACGTCGACCTTGCTCAATCTCGGCCATCTTTACGTGGCACATATTAACCACTAAACCAGCTAGCAACCAGAAGTAAAAGCTAAACGCCCGTAACCGGAAAATACGTTCTACGAACGTGTAGAGCACTGTGACAAAAATGAGCGTGCCAAAAGTTGCCCCTAACGTTCTGAGTTCCGGCCGAGATGATACACGAGCCAGCCATTTGGCTGAATCATATAGCCGCTTCAAAATGAAGCCATAAATGGCCGTACCCACAATGCCAAAGTAGGCTACGAAAGCAAACCAGAAGCTATCGTCAAACACGGGGGCATCACGCTCTAGCTTTGCCATATCTGTTGCAGTATTCAGCGTTCCTCGCAGCGCTTTCTGAGTATGGTCAAAATCTGGCCCAAAGCCAAACCAGCTATGGGTACTAAAGATGCCATTCAAAATAGTCTGCATAAACCACCCTCTCGCCTCTTCATTAGACTGCCTCCAGTAGTCAGGAGAGAAGACTTGGAGGAAGTAAGTACTCAAGTCGATAGACTTCTGCCGGTCATCTGCACCGGAGAATGATTCTGCAGAGCCTACAAATAGAGCGATCGCCAACACACCGAGAACCCCCAAGCCGCCATACAGCCAGGTAACATTCACCAGGTCTCTTCTACGATTGAGCACCAACAACACCAGTAAAGGCGTGATAAGTGCGATCGCCAGTGCGGCTCGCTTTTTAGAGGCAAAAATGCCAAACATAATGGCCCCTAAACTGCCCATATCTGGCAATGAGGGCAAGAGTCCATTCCCAACAGCAAACGCCCCTGAAAGGAACAAAGAAAGACCTACCAGCAAAAATGCAGAGAGAACCGCACTATCAGAGAACGTTCCAGCCGTAGCCCCCACCTTCAGGTTGCCATCTGCTGCCAACGACTTAGCCTCATATTCACCAATTTCAAAACCACGGGGTGCAAAAAAGGCCTGATTAAAGCTTGCGGGCAAAAAGTACTGTATTGAACCAATCAAGCCCTGAATCAGAATGGCGATTCTCAAACCTTTTAGCAGCTGGCGTAGCTCGCCGAAAGAGATATCCAGGTTAACGACGATGTAGAAAACGGATAAGTACCGCCAAATCGTACGGAGGTTGATAATGCTACCGACCACAGGTGAGCCATTCAATACGATTGAAATCGCCGTGGCCGTAAAGAACAGCGCAATGAGCAAATCGATAGGTGTTTTACGCAGAGAATGGCCTCGCAGCAAACGCATACCGCATACGTACACCAATAAACCGTAAAGAATCAGTTCAGGGACAAAACGCAGTGCGACGGGAATAAGGCCAGGTAGCCACCTTAAGAAAAATTCTTCAAAGGGCGTATACAGAGCGATCGCAAATATTATCCAAAAAGGAATATTAGTGACACGCTCAAACGTTTTTTCAGCCGATGGATATAGACTTGTCATTTTACGTATGGGCTAAATGAAGGAATAGCCAACTTTTGCTTATCTACTTAAATCAATTAAGTCTTGACGGGCTCAATTCGTCTTGACTCTTTTATTTGCCTGGACTATTACTACTTAATCTGGACTGCTTTATCGGAAAATTTCTGTTCTAAGGTAGTAACGCTGGTATTAATATCCATTCGGTGTTTGTACTCAGCATCCGTATAAAACAGAGTATATCTACACAGACGGCATTGGCTATGGTTCACTGAGCTACAGCGCTGAAATTAGGCTAGCTGCAAAGTTACCGTAAAGCCAATCCAAACCTTCCGAGTTTTTTTATTGCTCCAAATGCTATGACCGTTGCCTTAATCGCTTACTACTTAGGCCCACGCTTGGGCATCGGCCAATATTTAGATAGGCTGCTCCCACCGTTAGTGAAGGCACTCACGCAAGAGGGCATAAAACCCACCATTCTTAGTTCACCCAATGCCCTAGCCAATACACCTGCTTTACAGAAATTGTCAGACTATGTGACCGTCGTTCCAGAGCTAGACTACACTCCTGGGAAGCGCTATCTGTGGTTGGCCACTCAATTCAGGCAGTATTGCGATCGCCATGGCATCAAAGTCGTCACATGGATGTCAAACCCTGTTGTCCTGCCTTGGCACCCCCCCACAGTTGCAGTCATTCACGATGTTAATGAGTGGAAAGCCAAAGAAAAGTACGGCAGCCGCATCAAAACAGCCTTGCGCTCCCTCATCTACCTAGATGCCTCTATTTGGTTGGCAAAAGAAATCATCGCTATCAGCCAAGCCACTGCCGATGACCTCGTGCACTTTCGCCCCAGCACCCAGCTTAAAAGCAAGCTAAAAGTCATCTCTAATGGCGCAGACTCTTCCCTAGCCACACTCCCACCAGTTCAGCTAGCCAACGCCGACAAACCCTTCATACTCTCGGTCGGCCGAATCGATCCAGCGGCCAAACGATTACCAGAGGCGCTGCAACTGGTCCAAGCCATGCGAGACAGGACAGGCCAACCCTGGCAATTCCAACTTGTTGGCGGCATGAACGCATCCACCAAAGCCGAAGGAGAAGCCTTTTTAGAAAAGGCGCTTAGCCTCAACTGGGTTCATTACCATGGCCACATTGACGATAGCGCTCTCGCTCAGTGGTATCGTCAGGCCGCCGCTGTCGTATATCTCTCAGATAACGAAGGATTTGGTCTGCCCATTGCAGAAGCCGCCTCATTCAAAAAATGGGTTATCGTCAGTGCCGCCAACCAAGCGGCATTAGAAGTCGGCAAAGGTTCTATTATTCCAATCAAAGCGCAACAGCCCAGTGCTGCCGCAGAAATCATTCTCAATCAACTCCTCAGAGCCTCTGAGGCAACCCCCAGCGGTGAATTGCCCACATGGCAAGCTGCTGCCAAAGCCTACGCCCACGATCTTCAGTATTGGAAAACCAGAGTCTCTCGCTGATCAGCACTCAAAACAGTAATGCGTGCATAAAGATCATCCTCATCCACCTCGACAACGAACCCACTACCAACCTCAGAGAAAAACTGTAAGTACGATTACAGACAAAAAGTACATACTTCAAAATATAATCTTTATATTGGGAGCATCACTATAAAGGAGTCACGAAACAAGCAGTGATTTCCTTTATTTTTCAAGTATCACCTCCGTATAGTCTGAGGTATTCACGTAAGAATAATTACATAACTTCTGTATCCGATTCTGTGCAGGTTCTTAGGCCAGGTATGCAACATACATACAGCCAAATGTTTTGCGCCTGTATGCAATCAAGAGCTTTATCAACAGCAGGTAAACCGCACAAACAGTCAAAGGCGTGAATACTACTGAAGTCTTGTTCAAGATCTTTGGGAAGGCATCACGGCTCTTTTTCCAAGTAAGGCTGGTCACGCTTTGTTACCGCTGTTTCTCAGAGTCATGAATTCTCAGAGTTATTAAGAAGTTAGTCGACTTGGTAAAGCCGTAACCTTGGTGAAGTCATCGCAAGTGATAAAACCTTTTCGGATGCTGTCTAAATGTCGAGATAGCGCAACTCAGCACTCACTTCTAATTCTTCTTACCCCATAAGATTCAAACTTGCGCAAGAAATTAATCTAGGACAACGCTTCTGTTGTCCTAAACTTCAAAGCACTATGCGAAATACTACTCTCAAAAACCGTCAAATTATCTCATTGACAGGAATGAGAGCTTTTCTAATCGCTTGGATTGTTCTCTATCATCTGAAAGAAGAAATTGATCAGCTGTTTCCACAACAAACGTGGTTATCAGATTTTTCTGCAGCCGGATTCATTGGCGTAGACTTCTTCTTTCTAACTAGTGGATTTATCATTGCCTATAATTACGCAGGTCGTTTCAGACGATTCAACGCTCAAACCTACAGGCGCTTTTTGTGGATGCGCCTAGCGCGAATTTATCCGGTACATCTCTTTTCATTTTTACTGTACTTTTTGCTAATCGTTGGGATGTCATCGGTTGGGATGCAGCCTAACAATCCAGAGTTCTACACAACTTCAGGATTTATACAAAACATATTTTTGGTTCAAGCTTGGACACTCCCCACCAATTTTTCGTGGAATGCAGTAGCCTGGGCCGTATCCAATGAATGGCTGGCTTACTTATGCTTTCCATTAGTCATAGCAGCGACCCTTCGCATCCGTCATCTGCCTACGGCCATTGCCAGCATTCTCGTTCTTCTGTGGGCCATGACGGCTACTTGCCTAATGTTAGATGCAGGGTGGTCTGTTCCCTATGGCGCAGGTAGTTATGGACTACTAAGGGTAGCGGGTGAATTCACCGCAGGATGCTTACTTTACAACTTGTATACAGAGAGATGGGGATACCATTTGCCATGGAAATGGATCACTCTAGCAGCATGGCTCAGCGCCATTGTTAGTAGTGTTCTTCTTAATGGGGCAAAGGGAACTAGCCCCCTAAGCGCAGCTCAAATGTCAGGCCAGCTCAATGCACTTTGGCTAACACCTCTATTTGCACTATCTATCTATGCTCTAGCTTGGGAAAAAGGCTATGTGGCCAAACTATTCTCTACTCGGCTCATGCAGTCTGGCGGGCACATTTCATATGCCCTATACCTCACTCACTTTTTATGCCTAATCTTGCTGCGCAAAGCTTTGCCAGCAAGTGAGGTGGCCTCTGCAAATATGCTCTTTAGAGTCGCATTATTAGCAGGCTATTTGGCCATCATGGTAGTCGTTGCGATTCTGACCTACCGCCTTATCGAAGAACCTGGGCGAAACTGGATGAAGGGTCTGACAACCAATACGGATCAATCTGTGAGAACAGGCTCAATTGCAAGACGTTCTAACACAGCCAGTCTAAAAGGCTCACCTGCACAAATAAAAACCGCTAGGAAAGAAGTTGTGGAAGCCTCACGCCAATAATAGATGATGTAGCGGCTCTTACTCATGTAAGGCGTACCAAAGCAAAGCGTTTTTCTTCAAGCGCTTTGATAAATCAATAGTTCGGACAGAAAAAGGAGAGAAGATAGTCAAAAAAGCCATTCGGGCATACGGTTTAGTTAACACAACAAAACCCACCAAAATGGCTATGCCAGCTATCATACCGGGTCTACTGAGCAAAGTAGGCTATTTAG
>JBGCGG010000024.1:0-4471 GCA_045110585.1 Phormidesmis sp.
AGAATGCTGCCTGAACTCTTTCATCTACAGATGTTTAGAGGAGATACCTGGATAGGCTCAAGAACATTAGCAGGACAGTTACTCACCTTTGATAGCCATATTAGCTGAGAGCTTCTTTGGTATGTCTTTTTGGTCTTAGACCGTACATATTAACCATGTCAAAAACCTTCGTTTTTGGCATGGTGGCGATTCGATTTTGAGATCGCGCATGGCTTTCTCAGCATGAGTCTTATCACTGTTTTGGGCTGGTACTCATCTGGCCTACCGTCGGCTCAGTGCTATGGCTACAATCCCCAGAAACTCGTGAGACTCATTCCGCTAAACAATACCAGTCCATTGGTCTCATAGTCCCTATACTCAGAGACTTTCAGCTTGTATAGAGGTAAAGATTAGTTGCCATGGGTCTGGCAACCTTTATCAACGCTTTTAAATCCTTTAGGAAGTCTTACAACAGAACAAATGCGAGTGGCCGTAATGACTTAGTGAGAACCACTACAAAGCTATCTTAGATAGGACGATTAGAGAATGACACCACAGTTATGGAGAAGTCACTAAAGGGATTTTAATCACAAATTCAGTGCCTTGGCCAAGCTCAGAGTTAACGGCAATTGTTCCGCCGTGCTTTTCAATAATGATTTGACGCACAATCGCTAAGCCTAGTCCAGTCCCTTTTCCGACGGCTTTCGTCGTAAATAAGTTCTCGAATACTCGTTGCTTTGTGGCTTCCGTCATCCCAATGCCATTATCTTCAATCCGGATCACGGCCTGCTGTTCACAACTCGACACCTGGGTTGAAATCGTGATTTGGTTAGGTGCAGCCTGAAGGTCTGCAAAACTTTTGCCTTGACTGGACTCTTCTAATGCATCGATCGCATTCGCCAAGAGATTCATGAACACCTGGTTCAACTGCCCAGGAAAGCATAGAACTGGCGGCATATTTTCATAATGCTCAACCACTTCAATCGTAGGGCGGCGCTCATCAGCCTTCAGACGATGCTTCAAAATTAGGACCGTGCTGTCCAGGCCATCTTTGAGGTTAAAGGCGACTTTATGTTCTTTGTCAGCTCTAGAGAAGGTTCTGAGACTGGTACTGATATTCCGAATACGCTTGATACCTTCCCCCATAGACTGAAGGAGTTTCGGCAGGTCTTCACGCACATAGGCTAAATCAATCTCTTCAATCTCTGCTTCAATCGCCTCACCTGGATTGGGCCAGGTCTCTTGATACAGCTCTATTAAACCGAGCAGATCACTCACATAGGCTTGGGCAGGGCGCAGGTTCCCGGACAAAAAGCCCACTGGATTATTCATTTCATGGGCTACCCCAGCAATCAGATTGCCTAATGCCGACATTTTTTCTTGCTGAACCAGTTGAATCTGGGATTGCTGTAACTGCGATAGGGCCGCAGTCAGTTCCACCGTCTGGCGTTCTAGTTTCTGATTCAGTTCGTGCAGGGCTATATCAGCCTGCTTACGAGCAGTCACATCTTGGTAGGTGCCCAGAATTCCGATGACTTTTCCTTGCTCATTATGTAACGGGGCTTTATTGGTTTCTAGCCAGGCTTGCTTTCCATCTCCCTGTAGTTGGGGCTCAACAATACCGAGTTCCGATCGATCGGCTAACATCACTCGGCGATCGCACTCACGAAAGAAGTCTGATTCTGCTTCTTTCCAAGCTAAATCGTAATCCGTTTTCCCAATAATATGTTCAGGAACACCAATCCCGGCATCCTCGGCAAAATTACGATTACACCCGAGATAAACCGAATTTCGGTCTTTCCAGAAGATAGCTTCAGGCAAGGTATCCATCACCAATTGCAATAGCTGACGGGCCTCGTTTAATTTATTTTCAACTTGCTCGCGCCGCACCATTTCTTCGGCGTGAGCTTTCTCAAGGGCTTGTATCTTGGATTGGGATTGGCTCAGTAACTGCTCTAGGGAAGCACTCGTTTCAGTCGGCAACAGAACCGATTCATCTAGTAATGTCATTGATTTATATCCAGACCAAACCATAGGATTGCTATTAGAATGCCCAAGCAAAGATAGCCGTGTAAAATATCACATTGATAGACAACAAAAGTAATAAACGGTGATGGTTACGCTGGCGAACTCTTTAACAATACTGACCGCTTCAATCTCTCCGCCATCTCAACAATGCCTCTCTAGGCTCTATTACCTATAAGTCGAAGGCAGGAAAACTCAAAAAGTACGTAACTTCATCCATCCTTCCGGGTATCTTTTCGAACTAGCTTAGTCAGGAAAGACAACGACTTGAACAAGAATAGCGATGAACATCAAACACTGGGTAGTAACCTCTTTAGCCACATCTGCTGTACTACTCACCCAGGCGGCCGCGCCAGAGGCGCAGGCTGCTGCCTTAGGGGGAAGTAACTCTTGTGTCAATGTCAGCTTTTCCTATCTAGATTGTGCCGGGTCTTTTGGTGGCAATGATAAGGGCGCTCAAGGCTCTGGATTAAACAATCTCAATGGCTTGTTTGGTTCCGGATGGACCTTCGCTGGCGACAATGAAGATAACACAGTCTCTTTTCTCTCCGGTGGGGATGGCTCCCAGACCGGCAGCGCCTCCACTTCGCTGAGCGGCTTTGGTGCGATCGCCGTGAAGGCCGGGAATTCCTATTCCCTCTACACCATTGCTGACTTAGCCAATTTTGATTGGTCCACCGCAGGCGTCGCCACCGTCGGCAAAGGGAATACCCCTGGTCTCTCCCACCTATCCGTTTATGCCAAGGGAGGTGCCTCTGAGTCTGAACCCACTTCTGTCCCCGAACCGGGCATGATAATCGGTCTAGTCGGGCTCATGGGCGTCGGGTCACGCCTCCAAAGAAAGGAACGCTAAGTTCTCTCAATGCTAACTCGGGTGCTAGAACAATCGATTCAATAGGAATGCTTGACTGACACACAAGCATTCAGTCTGGATAGAGCAAGCCTTAAAAGACTGGGCCTGTTGTCTAAATCCCTGAGGCAACCCTCCGTTTTAATTCCCCACGAAAACCGCTGAACAGTGATCTTAAGGTCTGTTCAGCGGTTTTGCTTATGTTGATTGATTAGCGGTGTTTGCAACCAACCAATGCGCTCACATTCTGTCTTTTCAAGACCTGTGTGAGTTCTCACTTACGCAAACACCAGTTGGTGGGCAACCTATTCCTATTTTGTTTAGGAGTCTTCTGTATGGACATGAGCAAAAAAAATCCCACCGCTGTTATGAACGATGGGACGTGTCCTTTTTTACTCTGAATGAGTACATTATTCCCTACGTTAGTATTTTTCAACAGCTTTACTGACCAGCTCGTACGTATAAACCCGAGGACATGTCAGCAAGGGAATACCAGAGTTCTTACGGAGACCTATGGATTCTTTAAGAAACACCTTAAATCCTCTTTAACCAAATCTCATTTTTGACTTATAGACTGGGGTCTTAAAAGGAAAGAATAATTGAGACAACTCACATGCGAGATACTCAACTGCCCCCAATAAAAACAATATGGTTGACTGCTGGAACACTGGTGGTGACAACAATTGGCAGTGTGAGCCTTCCCGCCAAAGCTGTTAGTTTTAATTTCTCATACGACCAGGGCACAACGCTGGAACAGATTGTCGGCTTTGAAATGGCTGGCAATATTTGGTCGAGCTATCTGACCGACGACGTTAGCCTAAATCTGCATGTTGGCGTCTCTAGTGATTTGCCAGGTAAGGCTGTCGGTGGTGCACTTCCTGGAATGCAGGCGTATCAGAGCTACGAAGGATTCTACAACGCGATTCATCAAGACAGAACCTCAGCTGCTGACTACACAGCCGCTCGTAACCTCCAGGCCAATCGATATAGCGACGGGTACCTAAGATATGAAGGCATGTTCGAAGCCGGCAGCACTTGGCATAATAAAAATATTACGGTTACCAATGCGAATGCGAAAGCTTTGGGACTGCTGGACAACAGTAATGCCCTAGACGGTACGATTTTAATGGGTGACTTGTCAGGGAGTGATTACCAGTGGAATTACGACTACAATCGTGACCAGTCCGCACCTAACAAATCTCTTGATTTCCTCAGCGTCGCCTTACATGAAATTGGTCATACCTTAGGGTTCATCAGTGGTATAGATTCTGCCGAGAAGGCTGACAGTCAGGCTACTTACAGTGAAAATATCGACCGCCTGATGAAGACTACGTCACTAGATATGTTCCGCTTTTCCGATTACAGCCAAAACCGAGGGAAAGTGGACTTGGCTTCTGGTGTATCGTCATACTTCTCTATAGATGGTGGCAATACTAACCTTGCGAATTTTGCCAGAGGTAAGAAAAATCTTGGATTAGGCTCAGATGGCTTCCAAGGCAGTCATTGGCAAGATCAATCCAACGCTTTAGGCATCATGGGTCCCACTATCCGTGATGGCGAACGACGAAATATTTTAGAGCTTGATTTACAAGCCTTAGATGTCATTGGCTGGGATGT
>JBGCGG010000025.1:0-19030 GCA_045110585.1 Phormidesmis sp.
TGAATGCCAGGAGGCGGACTTGAACCGCCGACACGAGGATTTTCAATCCACTGCTCTACCAGCTGAGCTATCCCGGCTTGCGCGTTTTGCGCTTAACCAAATTAGCAAAATAGGGGGACGCTAGCAAGAAAGTTTTTGGAAAGGTTGTGTGGGCTGAGTTGACTGAAAAATGGTTGACTCAGCCACAATGAAGTGCTAACAGAGCTGAATTTAAAGAAACAGCGCCCTCATCACACGCTCTACTGAATGGGACGCAAGCGCGCAAGCTTCAGAGAGAATGGGCCAGCACCTTCACCCGCAAAGGAGCGAATGCGTACGGTGTAGCGGCCCCCTTCTTTAATACGAGCAAACAGCAAGGAATTGGTCGTGCCATCGGGGCCGTCGTCATTTTCGCTAACGATAATGCCGTTGGCATCCATGAGCGTCACGAGGGTATCAAATTCCTCAGAAATGGCATCGATAGTGATTTGATCGCCTTCTTCTAGGTTGACAACGTAATCTCTCGCAAATCCGCCTTGGCCAGTGGGAATGTCTTTGATGGTGAGGGTGTCGTTAATCTCGGTGGTGCCTAAATCAATGGGATTGTAGAGCTGCGCTTCGGCGCGGGGAGCGCTGATGGCGCTGAAGCCACTGGAGAGGATGGCAGCAGGGACAAGGAGGGAAAGAAAGCGGATCGGTTTCATAGAAATTAGGTTGAGTGGAAGATCGATTGAAAGAAGCCAGTTATGGCGGGGCAACGCCAGGGTGGGTTGAAGGTTGGCTGTGATAGGCCGATTTTAATAGGCCGATTTTAATAGGCTGTGATGGGGCTAGCTTAGAGGTTCGTAGAAGGAGCGTCTTTGTAATAGTCGTCTGCACTAATTTGCTCGTTTTGCCCTTGTTCGTTAATGCATCCTAGCTTTTTGTTGTATTGGCAGACCCTGGCCCACAGCTTAGCGCGAGTGCCTTGGGGGCCAGATGAAAAAATGACGCGATCGCCCGCAGCTCCGCCGTCAATGATCTGTACACCGCATATGGGACAAGTTTGTTCTGCCATGGTTATAGATAAGGGGCTAAAAAACTAAGAGGCCTAAAAAAGCGGAGGCTAAAAAGCTCAATCGCTAAAAAATCTTTCGTAATGAAGAAGCTATCAAGAAAACAGCCGGTTAATAATGCATTAGCCTAGCAAACCGCTGTGCAGACATCATTTAAGAACTTTGTACCTCCTTTCATTTCTGTACATTCTTTTATTTACTGATACATAACCAGACTAGAAATACATCACTGAATCAGTCCATTTACTTACCGTTTTATGGCTTCTCGAAAACGCCCCACGTCTCTGTCTCAAGCTGCTTCTGTGCCCGCTGGGGTCGCCAATGCTATGTCTGACCAGCGATTATCGTCGCTCAAGCGCGTAAAGCAGTTGAGCTACTTATTGGATAACGCCGTTGGCATCCCTGGGACAGACATTCGCTTTGGCTTAGATCCGGTCATCGGGGTATTGGGAGGCGATGTTGTCACGGGCATAGTGTCTGTTTACATTGTGTACGAGGCCATGCGAATGGGGTTACCTGGGGCCACCATTGGCCGAATGGGCTTCAATATTTTGCTGGATACGCTAACGGGCCTAGTCCCTGTGCTGGGTGATTTATTTGATGTTGGCTGGAAGGCAAATAGCCAAAATGTCGTCCTTCTCGAGAAGCATGTAGCCAATCCTGTGCCGAGCCGAACGGCAGACAAAGTATTTGCCGTTGTGGTGATGGCAGTGCTGTTGGCACTGGTCATCAGTATGGCGGCGCTGTCGGCGTGGCTGATTGGACAAGTTTTAGGGCTGTTTGCGCAACTGTAATCGGTGCTGACGCTTTACAAGGTAAGGCTAAAACTAACCTGGGACTGCGATGCAAATTAGCCTGTCCGAATTATGGGAGCGTGGCATAATAAGTCGGCCCTTTGTTGCCTGCGGTTAGGTAGTTTCTGCAGTCGTTCTTTAAGTATGAGTCCTAAACAATTTACGGCAGATATTTCTGGGCCAGATCAGTCGGTTGAGTTAGAAGTGTCACTGCCGGATGTAGAAAGTGATCTGTCTGACTATGAGTTTCATCAGCAGGTGGATGTTGCGTGGCAGGTGTGCGATCGCTTTGATTTGCAGACCGATATCTGGCGCGGCAGAATTTTACGCATCGTGCGAGATCGTGAGAAACGGGGCGGTGAAGCCGATGCCAACGGTGGCGCTGGCGCAGGTTTCTTGAACTGGCTGAAAGACAGAGATGTGAGCAAAAGCCAAGCCTACGTGCTGATGGATTTAGCCAGCAGCGCTGATGACATGCTGGAAGAAGGGCTGCTGGAAACGAAAGATGTGAACCGTTTTAGCAAGCGGGCCTTTATGGAAACAGCGCAGGCTTCGCCAGAAGTGAAGCAAATTGTCAGCGAAGCGGCCAGACGGGGCGATCGCATTACCCGCAAAGAGGTTAAAAACCTCTCAGATGACTGGACAGCCATGAACTCTGAGCTGATTCCAGAATCTGTGAAAGAAAAGGCGGCTGACAATACCATCCCGACCCGCTACCTCACGCCGCTCGTGAAAGAGATGGAAAAGCTACCGTCTACTCACCAGCAGACCCTCAAAAATGAAGTTGATGAAAACCCAGACGTAGACACGCTTAAGCAGGTCACCGCCGAAGCCAAATATCTCTCTCGCTACATAGAGGCCGCCGCCAACGTCCAAACACTCGATCCCGATCACATCAACTTAGAGCTAGCCCTAGATGAAGCCTTGCGCGTCGGCTGCTTAAATTCAGCCGCTGACCTAGTCAATCAGGCCACTCAGCTAGAGCAAGCCGCCGTGAAGCTATACACCGCATGGAAGCGCATGAATAAGCTTTCGGATCGCGTCTATGTGGATAGCGGCGAAAGCACCCCCCATTTACGAGCGCTGTTGAATGCGTTAGGGCCTTTGTGTAGCGAGCGGATAGAAGTGCGTTTAGGCGAAGCCGATAGCCCAAACGCCCGGCAAATTCGCCTCCAAATGCTTTCAGATCAGGTGGGTAGCACAGCCATACCTGAAGTAGCCGTGCCTGAAGTAGCCGTGCCTGAAGTAGCCACGACTGAAATAACCGAGACTGACAGAACTGAGACGAATGCTGAGCCACAGCCAATTGATGTGCCCAGCATTGATGTGCCCAGTACTGCCGTGTAGTGACATCGCCGCGATGCACTGTGGGGTTTTGGCTTCACAGGTGTGTAGTCTATGGTTGCTCTAGGCGATCGCTATGCGCAGCCGTAAGTCAGATGACTATATTGATAAGGATGAGTACTCGGTTGTGAGTTTGATTTGTAGGTCTATACAGACCTAATTCAAAGCAGTTTCAGTCCTCTCTTTAAGGACAGGTTTATTTTTCTTTGTGTGAGGGTGATACTCTATAAGGAAATATAAATTGGTAAGAACTGTTAAGAAGCGTTTGGAATCGTTGACCATCTGTGAAAACATGGCCATTTCATTGTGCCTTCTGAGCCAGCCACCGATTGACAGTAAACAAGGAATAACATAGCTATGCAGACCCTTGAAGCCAACCCCGTGATGGACTTCCAGAGTGAAACCTACAAGGACGCTTACAGCCGCATTAACGCGATTGTGATCGAAGGTGAACTCGAAGCTAACGACAACTACAAGAAGTTGGCAGAGCGTTTGAATGACCACAAAGACGAGCTCATCAAGCTAGCTCGTATGGAAAACCGCCACATGAAAGGGTTCCAAGCTTGTGGTAAAAACCTTAGCGTGACGCCAAACATGCCGTTTGCGAAAGAGTTCTTTGCACAGCTCCACGATAATTTCCAGGTTGCGTTTGCTGAAGGCAAAATTGTGACTTGCTTGCTGATTCAGTCTTTGATTATTGAGACATTTGCCATCTCTGCTTACAACATCTACATCCCCGTTGCTGATGATTTTGCTCGCAAAATTACAGAAGGCGTGGTGAAAGATGAGTACATGCACCTGAACTTTGGCGAAGAGTGGCTGAAAGCTAACTTCGAGACAGCAAAAGCTGAGCTAGAAGAAGCTAACCGTGCTAACTTGCCTTTGATCTGGAAAATGCTTAATCAGGTCGAAGAAGACGCCGCCGTCTTGGGCATGGAAAAAGACGCCCTCGTGGAAGATTTCATGATTACCTACGGTGAAGCGCTCGCGAACATTGGTTTCACAAGCCGCGAAGTCATGAAGCTTTCTGCTCAAGGTCTAGCGTCCGTCTAACCATACATTATTAATGCGTACGGTTAAGTCGGTACTGCATTAAGCCCTCATCAAAAGCCTTGCTGCGTCTGGACAGGTCTGTACAGAGAGACCATCGCAGCAAGGCTTTTGTCTTGGCATTTTTAGGCTGGTTTCATTGATAATCCGTCCTGTCAGGCAAGGGATGATCTGATTAGTTTTTTGATTAGGTCTCTGATTAGTTCTACCGGACTGACGAGAGTGTCCTGGTATTAGGCTAGGCTGGAGCAGTGGGTATTTAGGAACCATTACCTTAAATCGTAAGGGTTCACACATCCATGCCTATTCAGTTTCCGCCAACGTGTAAGACGTTCGTATCCCCAAATGTTTGGTTTAATTGGTCATTTGACAAGCTTGCAACACGCCCGCAAAGCCTGCGCAGATATGGGTTTTGAGGAATTCTCAGGCCAAGAGCTAGATTTTTGGTGCAGTGCGCCGCCTCGCATTATTGACGATATCAAAGTGACCAGTGCGACCGGGCAAGTCATTGAAGGTCGTTACGTTGAATCCTTCTTTTTGCCTGAGATGCTGGCCGCGAAGAAAATTAAGGCGGCGACGCGCAAGATTTTGAATGCGATGGCCCATGCTCAAAAGAATGGCGTGGACATTACGGCCCTAGGTGGCTTTTCATCAATTATTTTTGAGAATTTTAAGCTAGAGCAGATTAAGCGCGTTCGTAACTTGGACTTGGACTTTAGGAAGTTCACAACGGGCAATACCCACACGGCCTACATTATTTGTAAGCAGGTGGAAGAGATGGCACCTAGGGTGGGGATTGATTTGGCCAAGGCGACCGTAGCGGTGTGTGGTGCAACGGGCGACATTGGTAGTGCCGTTTGCCGGTGGTTACAGGCCCGCACGGGCATTAAAGAGCTGCTGCTAGTGGCACGGAATCAAGAGCGGTTGAGCAACCTGCAAGAAGAACTGAACTTTGGCAAGGTGATGTCTATGGATGATGCCTTACCCGAAGCCGATGTGGTGGTATGGGTGGCAAGTTTGCCCAAGGGCTTAGAAGTAGACCCTAAAACGCTGAAGCAGCCTTGCCTGATGGTAGATGGCGGCTATCCTAAAAATATTGATGCGGCCTTTGCCTATCCTGGCATCCATGTGGTGAAGGGCGGCATTGTGGAGCATTCTCTCGATATTGACTGGCATATTATGAATATCGTGAATATGGATGTGCCAGGGCGTCAGCTGTTTGCGTGCTTTGCAGAGTCAATGCTGCTGGAATTTGAAAAGCTGCACACCAATTTTTCTTGGGGTCGCAATCAGATCACTCTGGAAAAAATGGATTTGATTGGAGAAGCCTCACGGCGTCATGGTTTCAGACCTTTGCTGACGTAATCTTAGCGCTCATATCATTAGCGCTCATATCAGCAGTTACATAGCCGGTTGGCAACGAACCTTCGTCATGGGGCTTCGCACAGTTGTCAGCGTTCGTTGCCAGGCAAGGGTTGTCTGGCAACTTTGGTGTTGGGGGGATCAACAATTACGGTAATCTAGTAGATCTACTGCTGTTGAGCACCTGTTAAACCCCGATTCCCCCATGGCAACGACTGAGCGTAAGCCGATTCTGCTGGATTTTGAGAAGCCCTTGGCTGAACTGGAATCTCGTATTACTCAAATTCGAGAGCTAGCTGAAGACAATGATGTTGATGTTTCCGATCAGATTTATCAGCTAGAATCGCGGGCGCAGCAGCTTAGACAGGAGATATTTACGAGCCTGTCGCCATCTCAGCGCATTCAGGTGGCTCGTCATCCACGTCGACCCAGTACGCTCGATTATATTCAGGCAATTAGCGATGAGTGGGTAGAGCTGCACGGCGATCGCCGCTCAGGCAAAGATGATTTGGCATTGGTTGGCGGCATTGCCCGCTTTGAAGGGCGTCCGGTGATGATGCTGGGCCACCAAAAAGGACGTGACACCAAAGATAATGTGGCACGCAATTTTGGGATGCCGGTACCAGGCGGCTACCGCAAAGCCATGCGGCTCATGGAACATGCCAATCGGTTTAATATGCCGATTATGACTTTTATTGATACGCCGGGGGCTTGGCCCGGATTTGAAGCGGAAGAAATGGGGCAGGGCGAAGCGATCGCTTACAACCTGCGAGAAATGTTTCGGCTCGATGTACCGATTATTTGTACCGTCATCGGTGAAGGTGGCTCGGGCGGAGCACTTGGCATTGGGGTGGGCGATCGCCTGCTGATGTTTGAGCATTCGGTTTATTACGTGGCCAGTCCTGAAGCCTGCGCGTCTATTTTGTGGAAAGATGCCGCGCGATCGCCACAGGCCGCCGAAGCCTTGAAGGTAACGGCTTGGGACTTAAAGAATCTGGGCATTTTGGATCAGATGCTGCCAGAACCGATTGGTGGCGCTCATGCAGCGCCAGTTGAAGCAGCAGATACGCTTCAGCAGGCACTGGCACAAAATTTGAATGTGTTGTTGGAGCTCAGCCCAGAGCAGCGGCGCTCTCAGCGATATGACAAGTTCCGTCAAATTGGCGAGTTCTCTGGTTAGCCCTTCTTCGTTACATTTGTTTACGATAGAATGAAGGTCTCTCATTTTTCATCTTGCACACGGCCTTACAGACCGCAGCCTTATAGACCGCAGCCTCACAGACCATAGCCTCACAGACCGCAGCCTTATAAACGGCTTATGCCCCCCCAAGCTTCTTCTCTGCCTCGTCGTCGCGTCTTAATTACAGGTGCAAGTTCAGGCATTGGCGAAGCAACGGCACGGGCATTTGCGCAGGCGAGGTTTGATGTGGCGCTGGTCGCCCGTTCTGAGCAAAAGCTTCATGGGTTAGCACTTGAGCTAGCAGCTTTAGGCGTGAAGGCACAAGCCTTTCCAATCGATTTGGCGAACCTAGCGACGGTTAAGCCAAACATCATGGCTATTGAAACGACATTTGGCCCTATTAACATTTTGGTGAACAGTGCCGGAATGGGCTACACCAATAGCCTGGAGGAGACCTCACTTGCCGACTGGCAGACGGTAATGGCCCTGAATGTGACGAGCGTGTTTGAGGTGGTGAAAGCCGTGCTACCTGGTATGCGCGAGCAGGCAGCGGGCTTAATCATCAATATTGCTTCAATTGCAGCGCAGCAGTCGTTTGAAAATTGGGGCGCTTATGGCGTGAGTAAGGCCGCCTTAGCCGCACTTTCTGACGCGATTAGAGTGGAAGAAGCCGCCTACGGTATTCGAGTGGTCACCTTATTTCCAGGCGCTGTGAATACTGCGATTTGGGATACTGATACGGTTCAAGCAGACTTTGACCGTTCTGCCATGCTAGAGGCTCAGACGGTGGCTCAAGCAATCTTGCAGACCGCTTTGCTGCCCCCCAACGCGGTGGTTTCCAGTTTGACACTGACCCCCGTAGGCGGCGCTCTATAGAAAAGACAATGCTAGTTCAGCATTCTTACGTTCGCTGTTACTAACACCCATTTAGCAAGCCTCTTTTCCCCTCATCTTTCTCGACTCACCTTTTTATTGGAAACGCAATTTATGACTATCTCCGATGGGATTTCAGCTATCAGTGGCAACCAAGACTTGAGTGAACAGGTCTTACAGGGGGCCAGTTCAGCAGGCGCAAGCGGAAAAAAAACGAAAAGCCGTCCCGCTCGCGACACAAAGCATATTCAATCTGAAGCTGAAAAAACTGAGGATGAAGCCAATGGCTCCCCTGCGCATCCATCCACCGTTGATCCGAGCAAAGACAATGGCCCGATGATGGACGCTGTGCGTACGATGCTACTGGCCGTTGGAGAAGATCCTGAGCGCGAAGGCTTGCTCAAAACGCCTCACCGCGTAGCAGAAGCGATGCGATTCCTGACGCAGGGCTATTCTCAGTCGCTCGACACCATTGTGAACGACGCCATTTTTGACGAGGGCCATAACGAAATGGTGCTGGTGCGCGATATCAACTTCTTCAGCCTATGCGAGCATCACATGTTGCCGTTTATGGGCCGCGCCCATGTGGCCTACATCCCCAATGAAAAAGTGGTGGGTTTGAGTAAGCTTGCCCGCATTGTAGAAATGTATGCCCGTCGGTTGCAGGTTCAAGAGCGGCTGAATAAGCAAATCGCCGATGCGGTGCAAGAAATTCTAGATCCCAAAGGGGTCGCAGTCGTGATGGAAGCAAGCCATATGTGCATGTCCATGCGCGGGGTACAAAAACCAGGGTCTTGGACGGTGACTAGCGCAGTGGTCGGCATTTTTAAAGAAGATGCGAAAACGCGCGAGGAATTTTTGAGCTTGATTCGCCATCAACCCGGCTTTGCCAGCTATTAGTGGGCAAAAGTAGTGAGCAAAAGTCTAATCAGCGAACTTAATATGAATTGGGCATAACGTGAATTCGGCATAACGTGAATTCGGGATAAGACGCACCACGCAAAATAGCGATAACCGTTACCACCAAAGGGTATCTGGGTTCCCCTTTTCAAGGGAAACCGTCAGGGAGGGGTTCGTCAGCAAGTACAACACACTGCCAGAATCCCTCTGCCTGCGTTTCGCTCTCTCTCTTGAGTAAGCGGAAATAGAAACGCAAGCTTTGTCCACTTTGTCCAATAGGATTGCCTAGTCCAAACTCACGGAAAATCATGTTCGCAACCCGCTGAATGCTTTTGAATTATTAGGGTTCATTGAGCTAGCTTTCTTTTTATGGAGTCCAGCGATAGAGTTGTGTTGAGCTGATAACCTCTTATCAAAATTTAGGCGATCGCCCATGACCACTCAATCACCCACCCTCGATAATTTGACAACGGCTGCAGAAGAGGAGATAGCAATGGGATCGAGCCATGTAGATGTGATTGAAACCGTCATCTCTAGCCTGGAACAAGACGGCACGGCGATGGTGAACCACTCAGACAGTGGCTACCTGTGGAAGTTTAAGTACGGCACGGTGGATGTGTTTGTGCAGCTAACGGGCGAATCGGATGATGATTCATTGACGACGTGGTCGCCAGTGCATAAGCTCCCCGTAAAAGATGAAGCGGGCATGATGCGTAAACTGCTGGAGCTTAACTGCGGCAGCACCTTTGAAGCCTGTTTTGGCCTGATTGATCAGAGCGTGGTGGTGTTTGCATCGCGCACGATGAAAGATATTAACGCCAGTGAGATTTCTCGATTGATGACGCTGGTGGCCTCTATTGCGGATGAGAATGATGAAATGCTGTTAGAAACCTATCCTTCTGCTTAGTGATCACCGGCTCAGCGGCGAATGTTAACAAAGACGCCTCTGTTTGGCGGCTGGTACCTTGGATTGAAGGCACGGGCGCGCAGCAAATGGCGATTGATAGCTGGCTGCTAGATCAGCATGTGCAAGGGGCACAGCCTTCTATTTTGCGCTTCTACACCTGGGCTTCGCCCACGCTTTCGCTGGGGTATCATCAGCGCCAGTTTCCATCACACTGGAATACGCTGTGCTGGCAGGGGCAGCAAATCGATAAAGTGCGCAGACCCACCGGAGGCAGGGCTGTCCTGCATCAAGGGGATTTGACCTACGCCATTATTACGTCTGCGCGTAAAGGTGCCTCACGCCGTGAAACCTATCAGCGCCTTTGCCAGTTTCTAATTAGCGGGTGGCAAAGCCTAGGCGTTGCGCTTGATTTTGGAATGGCTGGACGCGGCTATATCAAAAACCCTAACTGCTTTGGAACGGCGACTGCTGCTGACTTAGTAATGGAAGATGGCTACAAGCTGATTGGCAGCGCCCAAGTGTATCGAGAGGGGTGCGTTTTACAGCATGGCTCTATCCGGCTGAACACAGACGCTGCTTTGTACGAGCAAGTATTTCAAGAAAAGCTATTGCCGCCGAAGCTACCACAACCCCTACGGACACCGAGTGGCAAGCATGATGTGATAGAAGCCTTAGTTGAGGCGGCCCAGCATGACTTTGGCGTGAGCTTTTGCTCAGAGGCGCTAACAATCGCAGAGCGAGAAGCCGTGCAGGCACATGCCAGCGTTTAAAATACATAACCGAAAATCACAGGCGCTCAGCTCACACGCGTTTAGATCGGCACTCAAATCACAGGCCCGTAGACCCGTAGAGCACTGCTCTCAGATCAAGAGAGGCTGAATACCCTTAAAAAAGGGCGCACTCTGACTAAATGAGAGTGCGCCCTTACATGTTTGAGAGGCTTAATGTTTGAGAGGCTTAAGTTTTAGAGGCTGTTAAGCGTTTTCGATGGATTGAGCGATCGCACCCAATTGCAGCCCGGCTGGATACGCACCCTCTTCCTTAATCTTCTCAATAATCGCCTCAGAAATAGGAAACTTAAGCTGCTTGGCCAAAGCTCTAACCACTTCACCACGATCCAACGTTCCGGCAACGGCATCTGCCGGGGTGAGTACCGTAAGGCGATTAAGGCGCTTATCTTCCATCATCTGAATTGCCTGCGTGAGCGGCGTATTTTCAGAGACGTGAGGAATTTCAAGTAGGGGGCGAGCAATGCTGTGCAAATTGCGGAGTTCCCATTCACTGCGTTCTACCTGACGCAAGTCATCGAGGGTGACCATGCCGCGATAGCGGCCGTCAGAGGAGGCGAAGTAAACAGGGGGCGTTTTTTGCTCTTGAAGCAGGAGGCATTCGTCCGCAAATTGACGCAGAGGCATGTTGGCATCTAAAACGCGGAAGTTGCGGATAGTAGCATCAGACACTTTGAGCTTAGCTAAGCCTTCTTGCAAGGTGTTCATGCGGTTGTAGCTACTGGCGTTGCGCAAAATGAACAAGCCAATCAGACCTGGCCACAGCAAACTGAGACTGCCCGTGGCAAAAAAGGCGATCGCACTCAACACAATGCCACCGACGCCGATAACCTGACCAGACTTGGCAGCCCAACGAACACCCTTAGTCCGGCTATTGGTGGCCTTCCACACGGCGGCCTTGAAAATTTGGCCGCCATCTAAAGGGAGGCCAGGAATAAGATTAAACAGGGTAAGGACGAGGTTAGTGGTGGCAACACTGCCCACGATGCCGCTAGCGATCGCAGATAAAGGAACTGTTTGCCCCAAAACAGTGAGTGCCACAAAGAGGAGAAAGCTGACCGCAGGACCTGCGATCGCAACTTGAAAGGCTTTGCCAGGTGTATCTGATTCTTTTTCAATGGATGCAATCCCACCAAACAAAAAGAGCTTGATGGAATTGACCTGAATGCCTTGGGCCTTAGCCACTAAGCTATGACCGAGTTCGTGCGCTAGCACAGATGCAAAAAGCAAAAGCGCTAACAAAAGCCCAGAGCCATATGCACCGATCGGGCCATTAGCGAGCCGCACCCATTGCGGGTCGCTGCCTTGGATAAAAGTGATGAGTAGTACCACAAAGAACCAAGAATTGTCGATGAATAGCGGAATATTAAAGAGCGAACCTACTCGCCAACCAGTTTGCATAAGCTTCTCACTTCAATAATGGGGACTTCGATACTTACACGAAGCCTTCTGTTAACGGTTTTATTACCTCTATTGTACCGACTCTCCTGATTCGGCGAGATACATAGCGTTGGGGATAACCGACTATGCTGTTAAGACATTTTGAGTACGGGAGAGGGGCGTAGAGTGCAGGTGAAAATTTGTGGGATTACCAAAGTGGATCAGGGTATGGCGATCGCGCAGCTCGGTGCGACGGCCCTGGGCTACATTTGTGTGCGCAAATCGCCTCGGTATGTAGAGGCGCAGGCGATCGCCCCCATCATCAGTGCGGTCGCGGCGGAATATCCAGATCTCGAACATTTTGGCGTATTTGCCAATTCGCCTCTCGCAGATATCATCGCAACGGTCAAAACAGCCGGACTGAGTGTCGTCCAGCTTCACGGCGACGAAACCCCTGCAACCTGCCAGCTGTTGCGTGATGCCCTAGAACTATCGAACCTACCCAAAACAAAGCTCGTCAAAGCGATTCGCGTCCGTTCCAATGAAGATCTGGCCTTGGCGCTAAGCTACGAACCATCTATCGACCGACTATTACTAGATGCCTACCATCCCGATCAGCTAGGCGGGACTGGTAAAACCTTAGATTGGCATGCATTAAAAGCATTTTCGCCCTATAAGCCCTGGTTCTTGGCGGGTGGGCTAACGCCGGATAATGTACTGGCTGCCTTGGCACAGCTCTCACCGGATGGGATTGATTTATCGAGTGGGGTGGAGCGATCGCCAGGCGATAAAGACCTAGAGAAGGTAAGTCAGCTTTTAGAAAACGTGTTCTCAAAACAGAAAAAAGAGCAAAGGGCATAACTCACGCCTTTGCTCTTTTGCTCAACTGCTGATCAATGATGTCCGCTTATGACGGATGGCTTTTGATTATCCAAATCTGAGCTATCAACATCTGAGCTATCAACATCTGGGCAATCAGGTCTGGGCTTAGCCAACCAGCAGTTACTCACAACCTGCAATTACTCAGCCGCAGGCTTGAGCGCGACCCAGTACTTGCTCATAAAGTGATTATAGGTTTTCACCTCAGTGAAGCCTGCAGACTCCAAGCGGGCACCCAAGTCATCAGAAATGTAGTGGCGGTAGTAAGGCTCATGGAACATGGCCGGGAAGTTCTCCATGAGAGGTGCAAACTCAGGGGTATCTAGGGCCTGAATGGAATCACAAATCACAAAAATGCCACCCGGCTTAGTGACTCTAAAAGCCTCATTAATAACGTTTTGACGCGCCTCTGCAGGCAGCTCATGGAACAAAAACGTGCTGGTGGTTGCCTCAAAGAACGAATCCAGGAAGGGCAGCGCTTCACCGTTTGCCTGCATCAGCTGAGCAGGGATAGTCCCCTGGTTATCCGCTAGATTTTCATTGGCTTTACGAATGTAAGCAGGCGAAAGGTCTACGCCGTACAAGGCTGTTTCAGGCATGGCCTGATTAATCAGCCGCAGGCTATTGCCCGTACCGCAAGCAATATCTAAAACCTTAAGTGGCTGCGGGGTTGCATCTACAGGCATTGCCGCAAGGTGCTGCTTCAGCGGAGCCAGAATGCGACGACGCATGGGCGCAGCCGTGCCGTTAAACAAAATTTCTACCTGGAGGTCGTACATGTTGGCAGAGCTGCCGCTGAAGTAGCCGTCCGTTTGGTGGTGAAAGTTTTGGACGTAATAGCTGGGATAGCCTTCGGTATTGATGTCGTCGCTAAATTCTTGGTGACGCTTATTAGAGGCCCTATCCCAAATTTTAGGGAGGTCAGCCCACATTTCCGGATAGTAGCGAAAGAAATCGTCCCAGCGGTTGTCGAATAGAGCGCTCTTGGGATACACACCAGCTTCGGCATCGGCCCAGTCTTGCTCAAGCAGTGTATCGATGCGCGTTTGAATCGCCTGCAACATGGTTGCATCTAACGGATTTGGCTCTTCTCGCTTACGACCAGAAATAGCGTTGAGAAACCGAGTGCTGAGGGTTTTATGGGCAAACCCAAAGATCTGCTTACTTTGCTGAAAGCCTTGATAGGCAAGCTTAGTGACTTCGTTAGGAAGTTGATCTGGAATCAGCGTTGGGGTGCGAGTGTCTGCCATGAAAAGTTTGGACGGGTCTATATATACAAGAGGATTAGCCTCATTGTAAAAGAATGTTACGAGAATTGTGAGGGCATCAAAAGAAAGATTCGGCGGGGTGAATGACCTCTCATGAGACAACGACTGGAAGCAGTACGCCTAAACAAAACGATGCCCCTAACGCTTTGTTAGGGGCATCGTTTAATGAGAACTGAGTCTGTTTCTTAAGCCTCTATAGCATTTCGCACTCCATAGGCAAGGAGGTTGAGAATGCAAAGAGCCTCAGAAGCGCAGCGTTCATTCTGCACTGAGGATCTGCATTGAGCATGAACTCTACTTAATGAAGAGCATTTCTTCGTAAGTAGGTAGTGGCCATAGGTCATCAGCAACCTCAGCTTCGAGGGCGTCAGCAGCGGCGCGGACGCTATCCATCATGCTACGAATGTCACCAGCAAAGAACTGCATGTGATCTTCAATGGAGCCAAAGTCGTCTTTCTCAATCGCTGCCTCTAGGCCATTAGCACCCTCCAACAAAGACTTCGCAAAACCCGCCACTTTCTCAACGGGGGCTTTGTCCACATCTACACCAATTTCTTTGAGGTTGGAAATCGCGGCTGCGGTCTCACTCATGTGGCGTAGCGCGGCTGGGTAAATCAGCGTCTTCGCCATATCGCAAACCAGCTTGGCTTCTACCTCAATAGACATGATGTACTGCTCGGCGTACACCTCGAACCGGCTTTCTAGCTCAGTGGGAGACAGCACACCGGTTCGCTCAAACAGAGACGAAATCTCAGGATCCTTGAGGTAAACCAGAGCATCAGCCGTTGTAGGAATGTTTTTCAACCCACGCTGATCAACGGCTTCTTTATGCCACTCATCGGAGTAGCCGTTGCCACCGAATACCGCTGCACCGTGCTTGTCCATGATCTCTTTAAGCACCGCTTTCACAGCGCCGCCAACATCACCACCAGAGACTTTGCCCTCTAGCTGATCGGCCATCCAATTCAAGGAATCGGCCATCATGGTGTTGAGCACGATTAAGGGACCAGAGATAGACTGGCTAGAACCCACCGCACGGAACTCAAAGCGGTTGCCAGTGAAGGCAAAAGGAGAGGTACGGTTGCGATCGCCCGCATCTTTAGACAACGGCGGCAGGGTATCTACACCCAACTGCATTTCGCCCGCGTGGGAAGAACCTGTAAGATTGCCGTCTTTAATTTGAGTGAAGATGTCTTCTAGCTGAGAGCCCAGATAGACCGACATAATCGCAGGTGGCGCTTCGTTGGCACCCAAGCGGTGGTCGTTACTAGCCGTCGCGATCGCCGCGCGCATCAAAGGCCCATACAAATGCACCCCGCGAATAACCGCACCACAGAAGGCCAAGAACTGCATGTTGTTCTCAGGCGTATCACCTGGATCCAGCAAGTTGCCCTGAGTGGAGTTACCAATCGACCAGTTCACGTGCTTACCAGAACCGTTGATGCCTGCAAACGGCTTCTCGTGCATTAAACAGAGGAAACCGTGCGCTTTTGCAGTGTCGCGCAGGGTGGTCATCATCAGCTGCTGGTGGTCGCTGGCCACGTTAGCAGACTCATAAACAGGAGAAATTTCAAACTGACCGGGTGCAACTTCGTTGTGGCGAGTCTTGGCGGGAATGCCCAGCTTATACAGCTTATTTTCCACATCGTTCATAAACGCCTGAACACGAGCAGGAATCGCACCAAAGTAGTGGTCATCGAACTGCTGACCTTTAGCAGGCGCTTTGCCAAATAGGCTACGACCCGCCAGTAGCAAATCGGGGCGGCTATTCGCAAAGTTGGAGTCAATGAGGAAATACTCTTGCTCGGGGCCACAGCTAGAGCCCACAGTCGCAACGTCTGTATTGCCCAACAGCTTCAGCACACGCTCAGCAGCTTTAGCAACCGCCGCGTTGGAGCGGAGTAAAGGCGTCTTTTTATCGAGCGCTTCGCCTGTCCAAGACAAGAAGACAGTGGGAATGCACAGG
Source organism: Phormidesmis sp. (assembly GCA_045110585.1). Taxonomy (GTDB): domain Bacteria; phylum Cyanobacteriota; class Cyanobacteriia; order Phormidesmidales; family Phormidesmidaceae; genus Phormidesmis. The sequence continues at coordinate 15,726 of JBGCGG010000025.1, forward strand.
GTCGCACCCTGCTCAGTTTCCAAAATGTATGCGGGGCTAGTCACATCCCAACCGGTGTAGCCACGGGCTTCAAAGGTGTCACGAATGCCACCATTAGGGAAGGAGGAACCGTCTGGCTCGCCCTGAATGAGCAGCTTGCCAGAAAACTCAGAAATGGCACCGCCATCACCCTGAGGTGAAATAAAAGCATCGTGCTTTTCTGCCGTGAGACCAGTGAGCGGATAGAACACGTGAGAAAAGTACAGCGCGCCTTTAGCCATCGCCCAGTCACGCATTGCGCCAGCCACTGAGTCTGCTACGGAGGCATCAAGCTTTTCACCAGACTGGATGGTCTTCTTCAAAGATTTGAAAACATCTTTAGGCAAGCTGGCCTGCATCTTGCTTAGGCCAAATACGTTAGAAGCCCAGATATCTTCTAGCTTTTCAGGTGCTTTAGCCTCAATGGGTTCTCGATTAGTAATTTCGTAAATAGCTTGAACGCGAGACTCGTTTCCAGTCATGTTGTACTTTCCTAAGGTTCTACGGAATGGGGCCTTTTTGAATCGCTACTGATCGTATGAATAGCGATTGATAGGTTTTGTATACTCCTATACGAAACAGCTATCAAGTTTCTTTGAAAGCTTTTATCTTTGAATTAAGCAATTGTCACGTGTTCGCTGCGTCACATTTAGCGTTCGGCCATCAGTACGTTCTAGGAGATGTCTAACAAGCGCCTGTTATCACCAATCTGCATGGCCTCAGCACATTCCGGGGGTGACCTTAGCCGCAAGCAAACATCCGTATTTATGAGCGTACGCTTTTGTAAAAACGGCACTCGTCACAACGAGAACTACGGTCTTGGCCGACTTTTGTAAATTGTTTGCAAAGCGTTCTATTTTGACTCTAAATGTAAACTTTTCCTTCGATAACGGCTGTCTCGCTCAGCTAAGCCGGGGCGGATTTATCTCCCGTGGTAGACTGAATTACATAATAATTAAAGGCTGAAGCCGCTGATTCTATTGCCTTTGGAGAGTTTATGAGAGATACGGTCACCAGTTTAATTAGCAATTACGACACCACAGGTCGCTACCTAGATCGTGACGCTATCGACTCCTTACAGTCATATTTCACAACAGGCAAGGATCGCGTAAAGGTCGCTGCCATGATTAGTGCTAATGCCGCTGAGCTTTCCAGAGAAGCGGGCAAAAAGCTGTTTGAAGAAGTGCCTGAGCTGATTCGCCCTGGCGGTAATGCGTACACGACTCGTCGTTATGCTGCGTGCCTGCGCGACATGGACTATTACTTGCGCTACAGCAGCTATGCGCTGGTTGCCGGGAACAACGACGTCCTCATGGAGCGCGTGCTTCAGGGTCTGCGCGAGACTTACAACTCGCTGGGTGTCCCCATTGCGCCCACAGTGAAGGGCATTCAAATTATGAAGGCGATGGTAAAAGATAAGGCCGCTGAGATGGGCATTGCGGATACCTCCTTTATTGATTTGCCATTTGACTTTATTTCTCGTGAAGTGAGTGAAGTGAGCATCTAGCGCTGAGTATCCGGCGTTGAGCGTCTCAGTCTTGTTTCGCTAACGCGTGTTAACTAAAAAAAGACCCTGCTTGCGGGGTCTTTTTTTAGTGCTATTTTTCTGGTCGTTTTTGTGCCGAACCGAGCCTATGTTTTCTTTAGGGATTGATTTTGGAACGTCGGGTGCGAGGGCTGTGGTGGTAAATTGCCCAGGCGTAAATGAGCTGTCAGAAGGGCAAGGATGGGATGAACCTTGTGAGATTGTGGCGCAGGCGGCGTTTAAATTCACAGCAGATTTGCCGTATGGCCATCCACCCGATCCCTGGGATACGTCTTTGAAGACGCTATGGAATCGGATGCTCTGGTCTTTGGTGTATGCGATCGCCCCAGACATTCGTCAGAAAGTCATGCGAATTGCCATTAACGGCACGTCTTCCACCATGCTGCTTAGCAATCAGCAAACAGGCCATATTCAGGCCTACACTAAGCCGCTGATGTACAACGATACAAGCGCTCGGGAGGCGTTGACAGAGGTCGCCGCGATCGCCCCACCCAACAGTCCTGTGCTCAGTGCCACCTCAACCCTCACCAAGGCCCTTTGGCAATATAAACAACGGTACTCAAACCTACCTGCTACAGCAACCGACGAGCGCACGCCATACATCGCCCACCAAGCCGACTTTCTATCGCGCTATCTGCACCACCAGCCAAACGTAACGGACTATCACAACGCGCTTAAGCTAGGTTACGACGTAAAGACACTCTCCTATCCAGACTGGCTACTCAAGTCACCTATTGCAGCCTGGTTACCTAAAGTCGTTGCCCCCGGTGAAATCATTGGCCCTATTCACCCCACCGTGGCGAAAAATGCCAGATTTCCAAGCGACTGTCAGATTTGCGCAGGAACAACAGACAGTATTGCGGCCTTTTTAGCCAGCGGCGCTAAACATCCGGGCGAAGCCGTCACTTCTCTCGGATCTACCCTGGTTCTCAAGCTCCTAAGCTCGGAGCCGATTGAAGATCAAACCTTCGGCATCTATAGCCATCGCTTAGGCAACCTTTGGCTGGTTGGTGGTGCATCCAATACCGGGGGCGCAGTCCTGAACCAGTTTTTCTCACCCGAACAGCTAGCTGCCCTCAGCGCAAACATAGACCCCGGCAAGCCTTGCACACTCAATTACTATCCGCTTAATACGCCTGGCGAGCGTTTTCCCATTAACGATCCAGATTATCCACCCAGGCTCACGCCACGCCCTGAGAATGATCGAGACTTTTTGTATGGGTTACTCAATGGGATGGCACGCATAGAAGCCGATGGCTATCAGAAGCTAAAAGACTTAGGAACACCCACACTTAAAAAGGTGTACACCGCTGGTGGAGGCTCGCAAAACGAAACGTGGCAGGCAATTCGGCAGCAGCAGTTAGGTGTTGAAGTGGTATCAGCGGCTCAGACGGATGCGGCTTACGGAACTGCGCTACTGGCAATGCATGGACTGAATAGCTTTCTGTGAGGGACATAAGCTAAAGCATCAAGATTCGCAGACACAAATTCGCAGACACAAATTCGCAGGCACAAATTTGCAGGCACAAGCGTGGGTTCGCAGACATCAGCCACGGGGAACAGGCATGCGATCAATAGACACAAGTAATAAACAGCAAAGCAATATAGCGGTTCTCAGTTTAGTGAGGTACATAGCAGCGATATGTAAACCAATGCCGAATATCTTCAAGCGAAACAGCTTCAAAAGCTTCTGTAATGGCTTTGTCAAGCGCTTCAGCCGTCCGTGCTGCAACTGAACGAA
>JBGCGG010000026.1:0-47797 GCA_045110585.1 Phormidesmis sp.
TGCAAGACAATCTCTATCAGACCCTCTGAAGTCAAGGGCTCTAATGCGGATGATAGCGTTATGTTCGTGGATAAAGAGGCCATGCGTACACCTTATCGCTACGGCTCAATCCATCACGTTAAGGAAACCTGAATACTTACTGCGGACTTAATTCCAGACAGTTGTCTCCGAGCATCAATGGTAGCGAGCAGTTGCCCGCGCGAAACAAAGTCTCCTTCTCTGAGTTCTACACCATCTACTTTAGCCACATAAGTAATATCGCCGCTGGCCTGAAAATTCAGCACCCGCCGTCGCACCGGCCAAACCGAACCCTCGTCAAAGACCCATCCTTCCACAAGTCCCGTCTTGGCTGTAAGCACCCTCACCGGAAGACGAGACAAATCAGCGACCGTCTCAACGCTCTCCTCGGGTGGCGCTGAGGTCAGTGTTTTAAAAGCTTTTAAGCCAACAAAACCAGCAACCACGAGCATTGCCAGCGCAGCTGCGGGCCAGAGCGGCTTATCGGCCTTGCGCCAGCGCGGAAAGGTAGGACGACGGCTGCTAAAAAAGCTTGAAAGGTCTGAATCTGGAGCAGTTGACGAGGAAAGAATAGTGTCATCCGCATTCAAATTAGACCCTGGCTCGGGTGGCGGGCTAAAAGGCTCAGTAGGCATAACTTCAGAAACAATACTTCAGAAACGACACTAAATTGAACTACCGACTAACCAGTACAGTTCAACCTATCGGGACAGACTAAACTAATGAGTTCAATCTTAAGCGCATTTCCCGCATTGGAATCAAATCTCTCCATTATTTGAAGAACAACAGCTCAGATATACTTCAAATAGTAAATAAATCGTTCGAATTATTAATGAGTGGTTTCAGTAGGCCATCTGATAGGTGATTAGAGCTGTCTGTTAATAACAACACTGCATCTTTATCATTCACGCGCACGCTTTAGAAAATCGCGAACCGCAATTGCGTTACGGCTTTCTCTCTCAGGCTTCCTAACAGATGGTCAATTGGCATCAGGATAAGGTAGTTAGAAGGAAATAAGAAATAGTCAGGTAGTCGCTGAATAAAATGTAGTGGCGATAAGACTATGGCTCATCAATGCATACCCGTTTCCTCAATCTCTCTATCATGATTGTGGTGATGCTGACTAATAGGCCAATTAGCATCACCACAATCACCTCATAGGCGTCTCATAGGCATCTCATAGGCGTCTCACGGGGATCTAGCAGACATCTAGCAGGCATCGCATGGGCAACTATGCCCATGCGATCAGTCGTCCTTTTTTATAACTCGTTGTGCAGTCTACAACCAATTTTGCACCCCCCAAACCAACAAGTCTTGAGGTGTAATAAATATATCGCCACCAATCGTTTTAATGCGGATGTTATCGTCCGCCATGACGATAGTTTGGATGTGATACCAGCTACCTCGCCTCAATACAACAATATTCTCCCGGCGCAGCTTGGTCTGACGCTGAGGCATGCCATTACCCACGCTAAGTTTGCTGTCCCATTTGCCATACCATGCATTGCCTAGCTCTGTCGCACTTGTGTGATAAATCTGACACTGCTCAGGAATAGCTCTGTACTGGTAACGGCAGGTGCCATTAGTTCTACGACAAATTGGGAAGTAGCTATTTTCAATGAGCACATGCCGAACGATCTCCCCATAGCGAGATTTTTGGGTCACAATAGCCGTAATGGTGTCCTTAATGCGCTTCACGCTAACAACAACACCTTCTTTGCGATCGCTCAGCGTTGCAATGCCATCGCCACAGTTAGCAACCAGCCTATTGGTGGATAAAATAATCGGCTCTTCATTAATAAATGCCTGAACAAAAGACTTAATGAGCGTAATCTCATCCTCTTTGATTTTAGGCTTTTGACTCGCTACAGCCAGTGTAATGTCACAGGCGCTATTATCTGTTGGATGATCTGGTTGATCAGAAAGACATTGCTCAGATAGGCGTTGATCGGATAGCCATTGCTCAGATAAACGCTGCTCAGATCGACGACGATCGGCTAGATATTGCTCAGATAAACGCTGCTCAGATAAACGCCGATTAGACAACGTCTGTGCCGACAAAGAAGTCACTGACTGGCCTTGTTGAGCCGTACTGTTTTTATCAGTGCTTTCTGTAATGATTTCCTTAAAGTGAAAAAGACTACCGATGACGGTACCCGCAGAATCTCGAATGCCGGTTGCAGAGCCTTCTATGCACACTGCCTGTTTATGTTTAGTCAAAATCTGAGACTTATGGGGTAGTGCAATGGTCGCCTGCCCTCTCAAGGCCGCCTCTAAAATAGACTCCACACTTTCCTGAATATTAACGCGGTCAAACTGCTGAATTTTACGATGAAAGGCCAGTACGCTCACCAGCGGTTTATCTAACACATCTAGCAATGTCCAGCCAGTCAAAGATTCTGCCAGTCTATTCATATAGACCACCCGGCCCATAAAATCAGTCGCAATAACAGCCTCACTAAAAGACTGCAAAGCACTGGCATACCAGCTCTCACTAGAGCGCATCGTTTGATCTTTGCTGTGCTTGTTAAGCGCAATCTCTATGGCAATGCCTAACTCCCTTTCTTCAAACGGCTTCAGCAAATATCCGTAAGGGTCAGTTTCTTTTGCTTCTTGAAAGGTTCTACCGTCTGCATTCGCCGTCAAATACACAATCGGAATCTGCATATCTGCTTTAATCTTTTCAGAAACATCAATGCCGCTCATGTCTCCTTTTAGGTGAATATCCATCAGCACCAGATCTGGTCTATTTTTAGATATTTTCATTAGCGCGGATTCACCAGTTGCCGCCACACCTGAAACCGTATAGCCCATCTTAACTAGACTATTTCTAATATCTAAAGAGATGACGCTCTCATCTTCTACAACCATAATTTTCTTAGCAGTCATTGTTCTCACCTTAGTATTCTTTAGGTATTCAAGTAGCGTTGCATTTTAAGAACTATCTTCTACAAACCAACGCTTATAGGGAAAGGTTATTCAATCTAAAGGCTGCACCCTGTTGCGCACTGTCATCTTTAACCACTTCTAAGTCACCGCCTAGCTGTTCTGTCAAACTCACAATGAGCTGTAATCCCAATGTTTCTACCGCATGGATATCAATATCATCCGGTAGGCCACAGCCACTATCTCTATAGCTGATAGAAAATCTTCCTTTATCTTCAGCTTTCGCCGATATGCTAATGATGCCCTGTTGCTTTACCGATTCTGCTACCAATTGAGCTTCTGGCAGAGCTTCTGGCAGAGCTTCTGGAAATGCGTCTGGCAGAGCTTCTGGAAATGCGTATTTAAGCGAATTCGAGACTAGCTCATTAATAATCAAACCGCACGAAACAGCCGAATCTACCGCCAGAGAGATATCGTCTATCTCTAAAACCATCTGGACCGTATTCGGCATGACTTCATAAGAACGCAGCAGGTAGCTAGTTAGACCCTGAATATACTCAGCCAAGCTTATTTTCTCTAAGTTATGTGACTGATACAGCTTTTCATGCACCAAAGCCATCAGCCGCACTCGGTTTTGGCTCTCTCTAAAAAGGCTCAATATGTACTCATCTTTAATAGAGTGAGACTGTAGATTTAAGAGACTAGAAATAATTTGAAGATTGTTTTTAACGCGGTGATGGACTTCTCTTAACAGGGCTTCTTTTTCCCTCAGAGATTCCTTAATCTGCTTTTCGGCTTGCTGCCGCCGTAGAATGTCTTGCAGACGACGGACTCTTTGCCTTAGCAGCGCCCAGTGAATGGGCTTTGTCACATAATCTTCTGCACCCACTTCAAAGGCACTGTCCACCGAGCCTGGATCATCCAAGCTTGTAATCATTAATATGGGGGGTCTGGACTTTATGGCTAGGTTTTGGAGAGCGGTGCAGCAGCTAAATCCATCCATTTCAGGCATTAAGGCATCCAATAAAACAATATCTGGATGCTGATGTTTTACGACTTCTATACATTCGACACCGTTGCTAGCTTCTAGCACGTTAAAACCCTCATTCTCCATAGAAGCTCGAAGGAGCAGACGCATGGTGGCATCATCATCGACAACTAAAATAGTGGTTGTCGATGACGCTTCAGCATTCTCAGAGGATGCCTTAGTGCTTTTTTCAAGAGAGAGCATCGTCATAAGGTGGCAGATAATGAATTTTGATAATCTTGAATCGCTTTCTGAACTTGTTGATACTCAATTTTGATAGATTTGAGCAGTGAGCTTGCCAAAGGAAAAAGATTTTTCTCCCTTAATGACTCCATTGCTTTACAAAGCTGAAATAAGTGCAGCGCACCCACACAGGTGCTCAAAGATTTAAGTGCATGGGCAGCTTCTTTCAGCGTGGTTCCATTTTCCTTTTCAACAGCGGCTGTCAGGGATTCTATGCGCGCTGGTGCATGCTGCAAAAAGCTCTGACAAAGCTCTATCAAAAAGGAAGGCTCACAGCTCACACCCTCAAGCACTTGAGTATCTAGTATCGGTACTTTCCGGCTCAATGGATCCGCCTGCAGAAGCTCGAATAGATTATCGTCTAAGCAGGGGCTGCTCCACGCGCCTGGTGGTGCCTCTGTTACTGTGGTGCTTGCTAATGTAGAGCCTTTCGAGGCAGCTCTTGGCAAATGATTCATAGCGAGTTGTGGGGTGTTAACTTCTGAGGGAGTCGATGTTGCGCTGGGGTTTAGGGCATAACGAATGAAGTAACGAGTGGGGTAATTTTTCTACTATTTTCTACAGAGAAACCGAGCAGCATCTGAAGATATGGAACCAGTAGAATATATGGATTCTTTAAACCTTGAGTGCAAATGATACACCTAAGAGAAAAGAATAAGGGTAGAAACGGGTGGGTATGGAGAACGTTACGCAAGGCAGCATAAACCTGCATAGGTTAACGTGTCAGCGAAGCGTCTGGACTGTCCTGATATGCTGGCATCAGTAAGGTTAGGTTTCCCTCAAACCTATGCAGCATAGCCTTTTGGGCAATATTTTAGGCGTCAGCTATTTAACAAAAGCCCTGACAAAATCTTGAGAAGCCCGCTGTTAGGTCGATTACAGAAAAAAGCACAGTAGGGATGATGTCACTATTTAGAAAAAGCCTCTCTGACCATGACATTTCCCAAAGGCGATCGCCGACATAAGAGACATCGAGATATTGCTGATAACTATCTTTAAATTTGATACCAAACAGCTTCCCGAATAAACAAATCAATCACACTTTATATATATTTTTTCACATTATCTAAGAAACAACAGGCCAAACTTATACTTTTCAAAAATGATAGGCACTCTAACAAGGCAAGTGAACTAGCCTCAGAAGGCTGAGAAAAACAACTAATGAAATCAACTAGGTTGTTACAGGCTGTACGCGTATTTTTACTATTACCCACACTGGGAATAACCGTAGCGGTAGCGGTATCTGCACCAGCAAAAGCACAACCTGACTCTCCAACAGCGCAGCTATCCCCTTTAGCCGAAAGAAATTTTTCGCAAAGCCTAACGTCTATCGGCATTCCACTCTCACCGAGTCAGGGCGATCAAACGTTGAATAATACGCTGTTGAGAATGCCGTTTTCTTATCGTCAATCAGCAGAACCGGCAACAAGTCTGCCTAGCTCAGCGCCACCCGAACAAGGTCCAGATCAAAGAAGACGCCAGGGGCAGGAGCGCAAAGAGGATAATAACGACAATAATCAACAAAGCGATCGCTTACGACAACGCTTATGGATCGAGGCCATAGGCTCTACCTTAGAAGTTAATACTCTTAGCGGCACCCTACAACAAGGGGCAGACAGCCTGGATGAAGACGAAGAGACGTATAAGGAGTCTTTTGGATTGGCCATAGAAAGACCTATCCGAACATCTCGCCGAGCTGAGTTTTCTTGGTCTTTAGGATTTGACTATCGTGATGAGTCGCTGACGTTACCAGCCACGTCTTCTTTGGGCATCGGTTTTCCCTTAGATAGCAACAGGCCCACAACTCGACCGCGCAATCAACAACCGCAAGGCCCTAGCAGCAATCCTGCATCTAGTAATCCGCTTACCAACAATCTGCCTACCAACAATCTGCCTACCAACAATCTACCTACCAACAATCCGCTACCTAACCGCTCTCTGCCCAACCGGCCAGTCATTAATACAGCGATCGCAAACCGGGGAATTCCAAACCGTCTTCCCCTTTCCCCCTCTGGCCCTATCGCTTCACCAGAGGCACCCGCCAACGAGCCGCCCACTGCCGACGAGGAGTTACCGGCCCCCTTAAGATCACGCTTTGGAGATACGACAGATGCCCAAATGCAAACAGGCATCGTGAAATTTGCACAGAGCTATCGGCAACGCGATCGCGCTGGACAGTGGTTAGCGCGATCGCAATTTAACCTAGGCACAGAGCTAAGCGAAACACCTGATGAAATCGGCTCAGATGCTCAATTTTTTAGTTGGGCAGGAAGGGTAGAGCGCACTCAAACCATGGGCAATGACCATCGCTTAACCCTAAGACTAGACACCCAGCTCTCACCCCATAGTTTGCTCTCGATGCACCAGTTTAAAATGGAAGATCGGCGATTCTCATCATTTAGCCGCAGCGCACGACCAACAGAAATATCGGGCAATAACGGCGTACGTTTGTACCTAGAAGATCGCATAGTGTTGATGCGAAACGACACGCAAACACCGATGTTTTCCCTGGTGCCGTTTGTAGATGCTGGCTACACCTGGGGGCAGCGCAGCAACCCCCAAAATCCCAGACAACAGTTTTTAGGCCGCACGGGAGTAGGCATGTTAATAGAGCCATTACCAGGATTCGATATTCAGTTTGACTATCTGACGCACTGGGGTGATTTAAACGCAAATGCAGATACTCAAAATCATTACATCACCCTCACTTACGAAACACGGTGGTAGCCTCTTCTGAATTGAAAATAAGCTCGAATTTATTTGGGTAGTCCTAAACGGGTAAGAATGCGTTGTAGTGATGAACAAAATATCAGATGGCACCCATTACTCAGCAGTCTTTACACCTCCAGGCTTGCCTGATAAGCTCGCCACCCCCCATACTGGGTAATCTCCGTTTTCCCTTCCACCGTCAAAGGCTCTCCAATCACCCCTAACACTTCCTCACCATCCGCTAGCATTACTTTGCCAATCGCTAACCCCGGCGGCTCCTGAGACAGCACAATGCCAAGCCCCGCTAACGGCACAGCCCAAACCTCCACCGCCACCGCCACGCCGCCCTCACGCACCTTAATCATCGCCGGATACTTGTCATCAATCGTCCAGAGCCGATACGTCGCTTCCGTTCTCGCCTGTCGCTCAAACGTTGCCCCCACATTCAACAAATTTGGACACAGCGCCAAGCCCCGCATTAGCGTCCCATTTACCGCCAGCTTGAGGGTGTTGTCCGTCATCTCAATTCTCTCTCTCTTTTACTCATCTGTTTTACCTAGCGCGCCCGGAGACCCTGAAAGCGATCGCGCCGGCGAACAGGTCACAATCATAATCAACAACGTCAAAATATACGGCGCAGCATTAAACAAATACGTGTAGCTATCAATGCCCACCGACTGAAACGCCGGGCCAAGCGCCTGCGCCCCGCCGAATAGCATAGAAGCCCACAAACACTGCATCGGATTCCACCGCGCAAAAATCACTAAAGCCACCGCCATCAGCCCCTGCCCGCTCGAAATCCGCTCCGTCCACACGCCCGGATAGTAAAGCGATAGGCAAGCGCCCCCAATCCCTGCTAAACAGCTGCCCGCCATAATGCTCCACATCCGCACCTTAAACACAGAAATTCCCATTGCCCGAGCCGCCTGCGGACTATCGCCCACCGCCCGCACGTACAGCCCCCAACGGGTAGCCCGGAAAAACCATTGAAGAAATGGCGCGATCGCAATTCCCAACAAAAATAACGGACTCACCTTCAGCGCCGCCTGTAGCTGCCCTGCCGAACTCCATGCCCCCCAGTCAAACGTAAATAGCTGCGGGGCCTGCGGCTGAATAAACGGCTTACCAAAAAAGAATGCCAGCCCGCTGCCAAAAATAATCATGGCTATGCCCGTGGCCACATCATTTACCCGTGGCTGCTGCGAGAGCCAACCGTGAATGGCCCCTAGCCCGGTGCCTGCCATGCCCGCTGCCAGCACCCCTAGCCACGGTGCCCACACCGCTCCAACCAGCGGCGCAGAAAGGTAAGACCCCGCATAAGCGCTCATCGCCCCTAGCAGCAGCGTGCCCTCCAGGCCCAAATTAATTTTCCCGCTCTTTTCCGTAATGCATTCGCCCAAGCTCACAAACAAAAACGGCGCACTGCCGCGCAGCGTACCGGCCAAAATAGCGAGCGGAATACCGAGCAAACCAAGCGATTCTGTTGCCATTAGTCATTGAGCCTCGCTTCTTGAAACCAGGAGAACTTTCCATAGAGAGAATCGCTAAACAACACGCACAGAAAAACAATCCCCTGAAACACTAAAACCGTGGCATCGGGTAAATCGTGCGATCGCTGCAAAATGCCCCCACTGGCCAAAATGCCGCCCAACAGCACCGCCACCAAAATGGTCGCCAGCGGATTATGCCGTGACACAAACGCCACCAAAATTCCTGCATAGCCATAGTTCGACACCAGCGATTCATTAATGCGCTTTTGCACCGCCGCCACTTCCACCATGCCAGCTAGCCCCGCCGCCGACCCACCCAAAAAACAAATTGCCAGGGTGAGCTTGCCCACCGGCAATCCGGCAATCCGAGCGGCGCGAATGTTGCCACCAGTCACCCGCGTGGCAAAGCCAAAGGTGGTGCGCTGCATAAGGAAGTAGGCAACTATGCACACAATCAAGCCATAGAACAACCCAAAATGAATGCGCGTACCGGGCAACGTGCCCAGCAAATTAGCGGCATCGAGCGCAGCGGAAGAGGCTTTGGTCGTAAAGCTCGCATCGCGCAGGGGGCCTTCCACCAAGTGATTTAAAAGGGCGATCGCAATATAGTTCAACAACAAACTGCTAATGGTTTCATTTACGCCCCGGTAATGCCGCAGCGCCCCAGCGAGCATAATCCATAATCCACCAAACACCATTCCCGCGATCGCCATCGCCCCCTGCACCATCAGCGGCGGCAGCGCCGTGCCAATCCCTAGCCCCACCAAAATCGCCCCCAGCCCGCCCATCACCAGCGCGCCCTCATTGCCAATAATCACCAGCCCTAAGCGCGCAGGCAGCGCCGTACACAGCGCCGTCAGCATCAGCGGCGCAGCGCGAATCAGCGTATTTTGCCAAGCGCTCCAACTGCCAAACGCCGCTTTATAAATAGAACCATACACGCCCAGCGGGTTGGCCCCCGCGAGCGCGCAAAAAGCGCCGAACAAAATAAGCGCAACCATCAAAGCTGCAATAGGCAGACAAATGGCTTCTAGCGATCGCCGCCAGCGACCTAACCCACTAGCGACCCCACTAGCCACCCACACTACCTTTCACGCCCTCAACTAACCAGTCCATTTTCTCCAGCTCAATATTCTGTTGTTCGTACTTATCGCCCGCCGCCAAAATCTCCTTACCGGTGTTGTCTTTTAGCTCACCGCCATAAATCACCAGTTCATTCTTTAAAAACAGCGCCTTCGCAGCCTCTGCATCTGCCTTCGCAGCTTCACTCACCGCCGGGCCATAGGGCGAGAGCTTACAGAACTTACCGGCCAGCCCGCCCCGGAAAATATGTTCAATATCACCGGCCATCAGCGACTTACCGTCCACAAACTGCTCACCTAAAAAGGTATAAATGCTCACCCAGTCCCACTCGGCCCCGGTCAAGTAGCCTTCTGGTGCAAGCGACGCCTGGTTAGCGTGATAGCCCGACGAGAAAATGCCCCGCTTTTCAGCCGTTTCAATCACCACTTTGGGGCTATCGACATGGCAGGTCACCACATCCACGCCCTGGTCAGCCATACTGTTCACGGCTTCAGCTTCCTTCACCGGCTCAGCCCAATCACCCGTAAAAATCACCTGCGTTGTGGCCGCCGGGTTAATTGTCTTTGCACCCAACGCAAAACTATTGACGTTTCGTAACACCTGCGGGATGGGCTTAGCCGCGACAAAGCCTAAGCTTCCGCTCGTAGAAGTATGGGCTGCCACAATGCCAGCAATGTACTGCGCTTCGTCAATGTAGCCAAAGTAGCTGCCCACATTGTCAGGGTGCACGCCTTCTTCGTAGAGTCCGCCCGCATGGAAAAACTGCACCTCAGGAAACTCTTGAGCCAGCTCCAAAATATGTGGATCGTAATAGCCAAACGAAGTGGGAAACAGCACCGTCGCCCTGTCAATTTCAATCATGCTGCGCATGGTTTCCAGCACCGCCGAGGTTTCCGGCACATTCGCTTCTTCGACAATTTTGATACCCGGAATCGCGGCCATGGCCTGCGCCCCTTCGGCATGGGCTTGGTTATAACCAAAGTCATCTTTAGGCCCCACATAAATGAAGCCCACCACCACCTCGCCATCGTCGCCAGCGCTAGCACCGGTACTTTCAGTGGAGGGAGAACAGCCGCTCAGCTTTGTGGCCGTGCCAAAAGCAGTCGCTGCGAGCAAGCCGCGCACCACCTGACGCCTGGATAATCGGACGGGTCTACGGAGGGACATAGGGCAAGAACTCCTTACTTTTTAGGTGGGTTATAGGACGGCACTAAAAGCTCATAGTGATGTTATTTACGCATAAATACGCAAATCCTACCCCTTATAGAATTGAGAAGTTTAGGATTTCATTTTGTATCGCAGATGTCAATTTGGAAAACTGCGGTACGCCGCGCCCTACCTCAAGCGCATCTGTTGCTTTTGCAGTATGCGCTGAGAACGCCAAATGCATACTGATCGGCACTATCGTGTTTCTCATTTTTCTCATATGCGCTTCACTTCTTCGGTTTTGACGACAGATAAGCTAATAGGAGTCAGAATGGCGATTTTTTACAACCCATCAAAATCGCCGTCACACCTTTAAGATTGCATGTAAATCATTATGGGTTAGCCTTTCTGGCGGTACGCTGCGCAGAGCATTAAGCGATGTGCTTATGTGACACACAGTGTTGAGCTGCAACAGCATCAACCATTAAAGATGTCGTTTTATAACGTTGGGAATAAGAATGCATCATTTTTTAATTGTTGACGATCATGAGGCCATTTTAGAAGGGACTATTCCAGCCATACAACAAGAATATCCTGACGTCACAGTGGTGTCGGCGCAGCACATTGTAGCCGCCGAAGATCAGCTCGCGCTGCATTCTCCAGAGCTGGTGATTGTGGATTTGAGCTTGCCAGAAAAGGCCCATACGGTCGCTTCACCGGAGGTAGGCATTCAATTTTTAATTCGGCTGATGGAAAGCGAGTTATCTCCCAATATTGTTGTACTGAGTACAAACGTCCAGCCAGTGATTCAGCTCAAGCCCATGATTAATACCTATGAAGGCGGCTTCGCAGTCATGGATAAATCCATGCCCATTCAAGACATGCTGCGCTCTATCAACATGGCGTTACGAGGCTCTATTTATTTGCCGCCAGCGGTTCGCGCCCGGCCTGAGTTTGATCGGAAATGGATACAGGTGCTGAAACTAAAGTATCAAGAAGGCTATTCGGACAAGGCGATCGCTAAAAAAATGGACATTACCGATCGCACTGTGCGCAACTACTGGGTGCGCATTCAAGACGCGCTGCGCGTATACGAAGACCCCGACAAAGACCTCCGCGCTGAGGTTCAAATCGCAGCCCGTAAAGCAGGCTTTATCAGCTAGGCTCCGTTTCTATTATTTATTCATCTATGTCATTAAAGCTGAGCCAACTTACCCACAGGATTAAAAGATTTAAAAGAGGGCTGAGTATTACCGCCGCTAGCTGGCGATCGCTCGTTATTCCTGGCGTACTCATCATCGGCTTTCTGTGTTTGCTCAGGTTCAGCGGCACCTTACAAACGCAAGAATGGGAAGCCTTAGACACGCTCTCTCGGCACTGCCAATCACCATCGACAACGCAGCAAGTGGTGATTGTGGGCATAGACGAAGATGATTATAAAAATTTGGGCGGATTTCCCATCTCCGACCAAACAATGGCTCAGGCGATTCGGAACCTGGCCGCGTATCAGCCTCGGGCCATTGGCTTAGATATTTTTAGAGATATGCCTGCCGGGAAAGGACAAGCGTTGCTCAATCAAGCTATCCGCACCACCCCCAATCTCATTGCCATAGAAGTGGCCCTCAATGAAGCCGACGCGCTAAACACACCGCCGCCACCCGGCATAGCCGCCGAGCAAGTGGGATTTGCCGATGCCATTGTCGATGAAGATGGCAAGCTCAGACGAGTGCCGCTGGTGGCCCGTGACTGGGACGGCAACCTGAAATATTCGCTTTCTCTACGGCTCGCCCAAGTATTTTTAAAAGCAGACGGCATTGAGCTACAGCCCAGCAATCGCTCATCCGATCCGCTAGTGTTCACCCAAGCAAATACAGCGATCGCAACCCTGCCAACCTTTCGACCGCACACAGGCGGATACGTGCGCGCAGATGCCAACGGCAACCAAATGCTGCTCAATTTTTGCCGTCTAGCGCAACCCTATGAAAGAGTAGCGCTCAAAGACGTTGTTGAAAATACCGTCAGTCCAGATCTCATCAAAGATCGCGTTGTCATTATTGGCACCATTGCCAACAGCGTGAAAGACAGTTTTATTACAGGCGCTGTTAAGCAGACGCTGTACTCCAGTCAGGTGGTCGGTCAGCCCACCCAAAACCAGCTTATTTACGGCGTTGAAGTACATGCCAATGCCGTACAGCAAATCATTGACTCTGTCCAAAATCGGGCGATGGCGCTCGATGCCCTGCCTGAAATGATCGAGGTTTTGTTCATTGTGTTCGGCGGCATTACAGGCATCGTCATCAGCGTTGTGCTCAAATCACCTTGGAAAAGTATTCTCACGCTTTCTGCGGTGCTGCTGCTGTGGATAGGCATTAGCTACAGCGCGCTGCACATTAGCCTGTGGTTACCGATCCTTCCGGTCGGCTTGGCCCTATGCGGGGCAGGACTCGCCACCGCTTTTTTTGATAGAGACGCTCGCTTTGAACTCGAACAACGACGCAAAGCGGTAGATTTGACCTACGGCGCCGTTCATAACGGCCCCCTGCAACAACTCGCCGCCATTTTGCGCAGCCTAGACGAATCACAGCCCACCGCCGCTGCCCCCCTACGCGAACAGCTCAAAACCCTCAACGCAGAAATGCGCAGAATTTTTGAACACATGCGCCAAAGCGCCGCCGACAACGACCACAAACTCTATCTCGCTGACAACAGCATTTTAGACTTACAACAGCCCATGCCCTACCTGCTGTATCAGGTTTACGAACAAACGCTCAGACAGTCTATGCCAGGCTTTTCTAGCCTGCTTAACTGCATCCCACCCAACTTTGAATGCCTGGGACAAGGCCAATTTAGAATCGATCAAAAGCGCGGGCTGTGCTTGTTTTTGCAAGAAGCGCTGCTAAACGTAGGCAAACACGCCATAGAAGCCACTTTTTTAGAAGTGGACTGCTACATAGAAGATCAGTGCTTTTGGTTGAAGATTTTGGACAATGGGATGAGCCCGGTAAAAACGCCGATGAGAATGCGAGAAGGCACACGGCAAGCAATGACATTAGCGCGATCGCTCCGAGGCACCTTCCGCCGCTACCCCAAAGACGAAACCGGCGTCATCTGCGAACTCATTTGGCCCATTCGCTAACACGCTTATGTTGCACATCCCATCGCCTACACGCGTCCAAATCAACAACTTAAGAGCTGCGCTTAAGAACTGCGTTTAAGAACAACGCCTCGCCAACACCATTTGACCACTTTCCAAACGGTGGAAGCCGCCCGCCTCCACCACAGAAGCGCCCTCTCCAGCCGCATTTAAACCTGCCGCTTCACCTGCCGCCTCATCACGCAACTCACCATTGCCCGCCACCGAATCTACCGGCGGAATCTCATACGTCTCAAACCCCGACAGCCCAGGCTCAGTTGGGGTTGCCGCCAAGCCCCCCGCACCAGAGATCAAAAACTGCCCGCTACGGCGATCGCCCGCCGCCAAGCAACTATCTGCCACCAGCTGATCCGGATTCAACACATCATTATCTAGCTCATCCACCCCGGACTCATCCGTCGTAATCCGCTCAATTTTCACCGTGCCATCCACACCCAACTCAGAGCTAGCGCTGATCACACTATCGTTAGAAGGCAACAGCTGAATAGGCCGAATCGTAATATCGCCCCCATCGCCCTCAATCGCCCGCGCCACAATCTGGCTCTCTTCATTCAGCACCACCAAGCCGCCTTCAATCAGCACATTGCCGCCCGTCGCCGCGCCCGTCGCATTCGTCGTAATGCGGGCGTCATTACTCAACAACAACAAATCGCCATTTTGCACATCAATGCTGCCGCGATCGCCCGCTGAAGATTCAGCCGTTAGCTCCCCTCCATCCACCAGCTTAATCACCCTGCCCGTCAGCGATAAATTACCACTGCTACCCGTACCACTACTGCTCACTGTGACATTGCCGCCCTCTCGAGCCGTAAACTCATCCGCCACAATACTCACATTGCCCGCCGAACCACTCGACACCGAATCACTCGCAATATTGGCAGAAGGCGCTTCCGATAGCCCAGACACATTCTCTAACTGAGGCGTACTCAACTCAACCTGACGCGCGTTAATCTCAATGGTTCCGGCATTGCCCTCACCCGCTGTACGGTTGCGAATCGCCGCCGAATCACTCACATTCAAGCGATCCGCCATAACCACAATATCGCCACTGTCTCCGGTTCCGGTTGCACCGACCTCAGAAGACACCGAAGAGACCACCAACGTGTCATTAAAAAAGGTCGTCTGCTGAATATCAACCGCCGCCGCCTGGATATTAATATCCCCGCCATCGCCCACACCATCGGTGTTGGCCAGCACTTGAGAGCCGTTATATATCCGCAGCGTATCCGCCGCCTCTATATCAATATTACCGGCTTGCCCGACGCCGCTTTCCAGCACCCGCGAAGAAATCACCCCTTGATTAATCAACAAAATCTCGTCTGCGGTAATCTCCACATTCCCCGCACGCCCTTGCCCTTCATGCTGACTAGAAATCAGGCCGCGTTCTCTCAACGTGAGGCGATCTGTTTCAACAATAATGTTGCCCCCATTCCCCGTCGCACTCGGTTCAACCGTGGCCACAATCCCCGAGAGATCAAACACATCAGGGAACTGTTCTGAGCCAATAATCGTAATGTCCTCAGCCAAAACCCGAATATTTCCCGCGTTGCCATCACCAAACGTATTCGAAGAAATTACAGAATTACTTAAAATATCGAGCGTGGTAGTCTCAATATCAATATCGCCTGCGCGCCCACTCACGCCGCTATCCGCAAAGCCAACACTGGCCGCAGAAATTATACTCTCTTTAGAAAGCACCACTTCGCTAGCCTCAATGTCTATTCTTCCGGCATTCCCCTCTATGCCCTGAATATCATTCGCAACAACCCCGCCATCATTTAAAGCCAACCGATCCGTCACAATAGAGACATTACCGCCATCCGCTGCCCCACCCGGATTCACCCCGGCTAAAATGGCAGACTGCACATCAAAAAAGCCTAAAAAAGAAGCCGCACCATCCACAGTCACCGTTTCAGATTGAATAGTGACATCGCCTGCATTGCCCGTTCCAGCAGCATTCGAGCTAATTTCTGAGCCATTTAGAACAGCCAGCTCACCGGCCTCAATGTTAATATTTCCGGCCTGTCCAGTCGTGCCTGGATCGGGCACGGTGTACAACAAACTCAACGTGGAGATGGTCACATCATCCGCCGTAATATCCACATCTCCTACATCTGCCTGCCCAGTTGTATTACTCGCCAAAAACCCATTTTCATTGAGCAACAAACTGCCCGTCACCATCACAATATCGCCGACCTGGCCGCTCGCGGTTGGCAGTGCCACCGTAGAAATTTCAGCGGGAATAAACGTACCGCGAGACGCATCCGGCCCTTGTAGCTGAACACTCTCAGCCCGCACAATAATGTCACCGCCTTTGCCTGCCCCTGCTAGCTCAGTCTCAATGGCTGCCCCTTCAAAAACGTTCAAAGTGCCAGCATCAATCAAGATATTGCCCCCGGTTGCATCCGTTGCGGTGTCACCCACCAGTGAAAGCACAAACCCACCTTCACTCTCAACCAACGGATCGGTGCCGCCTAGTTCAATCGTTTCTGCCCTCAAAACCACATCATTACCAAAGCCTACGCCCCCAGTAAAAGATCCCAGCTGAGAACTTTCGAAAACAGAGATCTGCTGCGCTTCTATCAGCACTTGGTTCTCTGTGGGCAAAAACGGCTGCTGCGCCTCAGGCGGATCAGAAACGGGGCGATCAGAAATCGAGAACAGCGACGAACCACCGCTGAGCGTCACCTGCTGGCCTTGCACCTGGAGGCTACCGCCCGCTGGCCCTGAAACGCTCATCCCAGTGGCATCTATGAGCACATCGGCAAAGCTTTCTACACCGCCGTAGCTAAACAGTGGACTAGCAACGAACGGACTAGCAACGAACGGACTGGCTACATCTATGCCAGAAATATCCACATCACCACGGCTGACACTGCCAATTTCTATACGCCCCCCTCCACGATTAATCGCTGCCCCAGCAAACGTAACGCCATTGCCAACCAGCGCCAAATCTTGGCCGACCTGAGTGGTCGTATTTCCTAAGTTGCCACTAACCGCAATGGAACCAGACTCCTCGGTTAGCTGCAATCCTATCGGACGGCTAATCGTAAGCTGGGGCAAATTCATGGCGCGATCGCTCTCTAATACCGTGCCATCTTCAAACCGAACACTTTGAGCCGTAGTGCCCACAAAAGACCCGCCAATGCTCAGCGTTGCCGCCGGGCCAAACACAATCCCCTCAGGATTAATTAAAAAGACATTGGCGCTACCATTCGCCCGAATCTCTCCATCAATAGAAGACAGCGTGCCCCCCGTCACCCGAGACAAAATGGTTTGAATATCAGCAGATTGGTTGAAGTAGGCGCTGCCCCCTGTGGGCACAGAAAACAACTCAAAGCTATGGAACAAATTCTCCCCAGCCACCTCTCCCGCTTCTATAACAAAGTCAAGACCGTCAGAAGAACGAACATCTGTTGAAAACGTCCCATCTGTTTCGACTTGGGACAGTGCAGGTCGCTGCGCTCCGAAACCTGAGAGAAAAATGAGAATTCCGATCAACAACTGACTTTGCCTGCTCATATACTTAAAAGCTGGTAGGGTTTTAGTGTTATTCGCTTGGTTGTCGTTTTGAAAGTTGTTGTTTGAAATAAGATTACCAGGAATGAAACTATCTGTCTCCACGATTACTAGAAAGGTGAAGTTAGCCCGCACGGCATTGGCCCGCACGGCATCGGCTCGCACGGCATCGGCTCGCACTCCATTAACCCGCTACACCACACTGTTGTGTCTTAGCGGCCTGTGTATTGGCGGATTATGTTTTGGTGGCTTTGTAGCGCCTCAGGCGATCGCGAATAGCCGCCCTCCTATCACAGATGATCCGCCGCCAAACACCCGTGGGCGCTCAGCAGGCTCACGCGGGTGCAGCACCGCAGCACCGCCCAGCGCCCCCCAACCCAGCGCTCCCCAACCCAATGTCTCCCAAAACGCCGCCATTCCAGCCCTAATTTTGTTGGCCCCTGACAGTGCTGGCCGCACCATCTCTACCCAGCCCACCTTCGCTTGGTTTAATCGAGACGGCAACGAAACCACGCCCACCGTCTTCCGGCTATACGAATACGACACCGCTACCCAAAGCTACCAGCTCTTAATAGAAAGCCAAGGCACCCCCATACAAGGAGAACCCGGCATCATAGCCGCCTCACTAGCAGAAGAAATGGCCACCCTGACAGTGGGCTCACGCTACCTGTGGCAGGTCGGGCTAGTCTGCGATCCTAACCGCCCCTCAGGTGACCTCTTTGCCGAAGCCGAATTTGAAGTCACCGCCCCTTCTGTAACCCTCACTCGCCAGCTCAACGACGCCCCCTCACCCGCCGACAAAGCTGAGCTACTTCTGCAAGCAGGTCTCTGGTACGACGCACTCCCCCTGCTGTTTTCCAGCGCCAACAACAGCCCCAATCCAGCCCCGCCAGAACCCAGCAGAATGCCATCCGTCCGGGCAAACCTATTTGAACAAGTCAGCTTTTCTGAAACAGAGCAAACCCAATTAGAAAGCAGCACCATCTATTTCATCGAGATAGACAGCCCCAGCCTATAAAACCGCTACAACGCGACTAAAGCCAAAATCAACAGCGACAAAATATTTTTCGTAGAACTAAGCCCCCTTTGCCAAAACCTCTGCCAGAGATTTTGGCAAAGGGGGCTTAGCTTCGATTAAGTAGCTCAGTATTTACTGACCTCAACAACTTGAGGACTCTGAAAACTTCTTGAGGACTCTGAAAACTTAAAGATTTCAAACACTTAAAGACTTCAGAAACTTAAAGACTTTAAGCAACACTCAAATCGCCCCATTCTCCACCAACACCAGCGCTGCCCAGTAACCAGGGTGCCGGAACCCTCCATCCTGCGCCCCCAACCAATCTTGCTGCGCCCGCTGCAACGCCACACGCCGACTCTCTCCCGCCTGCAAATAGCGATAAAACCCCGTCGTCAACGCTGCCGTGGCACTATCATCCACCTGCCACAAAGACGCCACCGCACTCTCCACACCGGCCTGAATCGCCACCCCTGCAATGCCTAGCGCATCTCGCTCACTCCCCACCGCCGTCTCACAAGCACTCAGCATCAGCATCTCTAAAGATGAAGTACTCAGTCGCTCTTGGCGTAACAAACGATATAGCTCATTGAGCCGCAGCGGACGGTTATAGCCCTCCTCGTCGCCCTTCTCGCCCGTCACCAAAAAAGTATCATCCGCGTCATACCCAAACTGAGCATGCGTCGCCAAATGCAACACCGAAAACGGAGAATCGGCTAATGAAGACTTTAACTGTTGCAGCGTAAACGCTTCATTAAAAAGCACCGTACTGTTGGGCAATGTCTCTTCAATTTGTGCCAGCTCAGTGGCCACCGCCTGCAAAGACGCAAACTGCTCCGTTGGCGACACCCTTGCCGCCTGCGTTAAGCCAAACGCCAACACCTGTAATTTGTCATTTGGCACCAAAGACATTGTCGTCGCGGCAAAGCTAGGACTGCTCGTGAGCGCGTACTGCTCCACCAAAAACTGTTCACCATCATGGAGCGCCGCCATCGGCACCATTCGCAAAATACCGTCATGGTTAAATGTAAGCGTTTGAATCCCGCGATCGCGTAAAACAGCCTCAAACGGACGCACCAGCCAGTCATACATCTGCTGCGCCCCCACCAAATAACCATTGGCCCTATCCGAACGTTGTTCTAACGCATAGCGAAAATCATTCACCTGCTGAGTCAGCGCCGCCCTCGTTAGCGGCACCTCATGCAGCACCGCCTGAATATTGCCGCCATTCTCATTGCCGCCATTCTCTTCAGGCAACGCCAAAATAACCGCCAAACTATCATCCAAAATCAGCGTACTCACCGTCGCCGTCTTCGGACTCAATGTCTCCGGCGGCGGCGCGATGAAAGGCAAATCACACTCACCCCCCAAATAATTTCGCAGCTCAGCCAATCTCAGCCCGTCTAATGTATACAGCGCAGATAGCAAACGGCTTCTTTCAGGCTGTACAGTCGTCGTATCTTGCTGCTTAGCCTTAGAAAAACGACTAGAAAGACGGCTGCTCCGCGTCGCTTGCGCAAGCTGAAGCTGGGTGAGCTGCCGGTAAATGCCTTCCACCGTATCTCTAAAATCTAGGCGGAGGTCGCGGTTAGCCACCGCAATATCGCTTTCCACCTGTTTTAAGGTCGTCACCGTCCGCTCATACAGCGCGATCGCCTCATCTATCCGTCCTTGCGCTTCTAAAATCCGCCCCGCCTGCCACTCCCACAAATATCTCGTTTCTGGCTGCTGGGCTAGCAGTTGGGCGCGTTCAGTCAACCGAGTCGCCGCCGCATAGTCACCTTCGCATTCATACAAATGCCCCAACCAGCCCATCGCAAAAGACTCAGCCGTCGTATCCTCAATCTCACGTGCGATCGCTGCCGCCTGCTGTAGCTGCTCCACCATTTCCGCACGCAAGGGCACGCACTGCCTAAAATCAATCGCCAGCAATTGCGCAGGCAATCCCTGGCGGGTCAACCGCTGAACCGCAGGCCCTTGCATCTGCCCTACCAATCCCGCAATCCGAATGGAAGCGTACGCTTTTTCTCGGCCATTAGGCAGCGCCGCCACCTGTTGTTGGCTAGCTAGCAACAACTCATTCGCCGCGTTTAATGCCTCCGAATGGGAGCCTCCAGTTGGGCTCCCAGCTTGGTTTCCAGCTTGGTTTCCAGTTTGACCAACAGCTTGACCAACGGCTTGACCAACGGCTTGACCAACAGAACGATAAGTAGGCAACACCAAATTGAGCTGCGATCGCAACACACGCCCCGCATCACCCTCTACCTGAGCCAGTGCCAGTGCCTGCCGAAAATACCCAATCGCCGCCCGATCAGACGCCTGAGCCTCCGCCGTGAGCCGCTCCGTTTCAGGCGTATCTTGCGCCTGCTGAGCAAACTGCGCATAGTTATAGCTACGCTTTGCGAGCCTCACATACACATTGCCCAAAGTCTCGTTCGCGGCTATTTGATAAGCCGCGTAGCGATGATCACGGGCCAGCGCTAGGCTCGCCTCCAGGGCCGAGATTGCAGCAGTGTAGCTGCCTTGGAGATAGTAAGTTTGCCCCAACGCGCCCAGCGCCGCCACTTGCCCTTGAAGGTCAGCCTGCTGAATCGCTAGCGCTAAAGCCCCCTTGTTCTTTTGATTCCGATTGTTCTCTGTGTTGTCTACGCCACTATCTGCTGCGCCACTGTCTACTGCGCCATTATCTGCTGCGCCGCTAGCTGCTACGCCTATAACCTCACCCACACAGGCCCCGTCAAATGCGCGATCGCCCATCTGCGCCCCACAAATCAGCCCCCATGCGTTCTGAGGTTGGCCCAGCTCACCAAACACCTGCGCCTGCTCCGTCAGCATACGTCCGAGCTGACGAGTATCACCTACAGTGCGGTAGTAGTCTACAACGCTATCTAAGGCAGTCATCGCCGCGCTCAGCTGCCCCACCTGCTGATAAGCCCTCGCCAAATACTGCGTTACGCGCACCGTATCAGCATCACGGATGGCACCAGACGTCTCTATGCTTTGTTGATTTAACCGCTGCTCCCAAAGGGCGATCGCGCCCAGAATATCGCCTTGATGATAGCGCTCTAAACCCTGCTTAACGATGCCCTGCTCAACGACGCCCGGCTCAACGACGCCCTGCTTAACGGCACCTTGTTTAGAAACCGTTAGAGCCATCCTCTCTTGATTGCGCAAAAAAGAATCAACAGAAACCTGATCGCTCAAGGCAACCTGCGCATGCCCTACTCGGCTCAGTCCCAAGCCCAAGCAAACACAAAGACTCAAAAAGAACAAACACACATAAAGAGAGCGGCGCGCACGTTTAATCCATGCAGTCCACCGTTCCAACAGAGCGCTAACAGACACGTACAGTAAGGCGTACATTAAATCTAAAACTCTCACAAGAAGCTGAAAGCTAGATTAGCATCTGTTCCTTTCCCTTTCTGTATTTATTCGTTTCTATTCTGTTTTCATCCCCAAAAAGTCTCTATCACCCCTTCATCAAACCAAAACGTGAGAAAAACCAACAAGAAATCTAGCTGAATTCTCATTTTTCATTAAGGCAATCCTTCCTAAACCTCTGGCCAGCTCAGGGACGATATCAAAAATTATCGCTGGCTAAACAAATACGCTCAGAGGCAACGTCAGCCACTATCGCCGGCTGAGCGGAGTCGAAGTCATACCTCACCAGCACCTCACCAGCAACATGAATCCAGCAGAAAAAGCACCACACACAATAGCTGAAAAATAGCTGAAACGATTACCAGAGCCCTTCTACGAATCTCTAAGAATATAGCCCACGCTTCTGACAGTTTTAATTAGACGAGTATTTCCGGGTTGACAATCGTTTAGCTTATTGCGCAAATAGCGAATATAAACCTCCACAATATTAGAGCTACCCGCATAATCGTAGCCCCACACATTCTCTAAAATTTGACTGCGCGACACCACCACAAAGTAGTTAGTCATTAAATATTCCAACAGATCAAACTCTTTAGCCGTGAGCCGGACAAACTCTCCAGCACGAAAAACCTCGCGTGTTTTACGGTTCAACAACAAGTCAGCACAGTGCAAAACATCTTCTGCTTGCTTGACCGGGTAAAGTCGCGTCAAACTAGCTTTAACCCTAGAAACAAACTCTTCTTTTACAAAAGGCAGCGAAATGCAATCATCCGCACCTGCATTAAAGCCAGACACTCTCTCTTTTGCACAGTCTTTCTGCGTAAATAAAATAATTTGTTTTTTTGAATCAGTCGCCCGCAACCGCTGACACAAATCTAACCCGGAGAGGCGAGGAGGTGCCCAATCAATCAACACCAAATCAGGTTCATAGCGCTTTACAGCCAACAACCCGCGCAAACCATCATGAATCACGCTTAC
The DNA here is from genome assembly GCA_045110585.1 of Phormidesmis sp. Taxonomy (GTDB): domain Bacteria; phylum Cyanobacteriota; class Cyanobacteriia; order Phormidesmidales; family Phormidesmidaceae; genus Phormidesmis. Next base: position 22,650 of record JBGCGG010000026.1, read on the forward strand.
CTTATAGCCTTCGTTCAACAAATCCGTTTGCAATGACTCCGCCAGCTCTAGCGCCCCAGAAACAATCATCACGTGGCGGCTTTGCTCATTAAGGGCGTCTTTTTGAATGGGCAAATGAGGCGCATTATTGCGGATAGAACGAGATGCAACGGATGAAGCCAATGGTTTTCTACTGTTTTTAACAGCACCGCGTATGTGTCTTGAACCAGGATGCTGTTGAATTAGAGAGGCTTGCTGTAGCATGGTCATTCACCAGAAACGCCAAGAGAGGATTTAAGAGTCATCCCTATGGTGTTATGAGTCTGAAGAGAAGTCACCGTAGCTACAGGAAACGTCCTTTCCGAATTCGGAAAGGACGGCACAATCACCAAAAATAAATCACAACGCTACTTAGGTTCTAACCGCACTAAGCGACCGTTAGATTCATCTGTAAGAACATAAATCAACCCATCTGGGCCTTGGGCCACATCTCTTACCCGCTGCTGAATATCAATCGGGGTTTGACTCACAACCACCCCGGCAGCATCGAGCTGAATATGCTGAATCGCCTTGGAAACTAGGCCACCTGCGAATAAATCTCCTTGCCATTCTGGGGCGCGATCGCCTCGATACACCATGAGCCCAGATGGGGCGATCGCAGGTGTCCACACAATTAACGGATCTACCATACCAGGGCGCGATCGCTCTGACGAAATCTCTCCGCCAAAATACTCCCGGCTGTAGGTCACCAGCGGCCAGCCATAATTCTCACCTGCCACAATTCGGTTCAGCTCATCACCGCCCTTAGCGCCATGCTCCGTCGCCCACACTTGCCCTGTCTCTGAATCTATAGCCACCCCTTGAATATTACGATGCCCATAGCTCCAAATCGCCGGGTCTGCATTCGGCGTATCGACAAAAGGATTATCATCCGGCACCGAACCATCGTCATTCAGCCGAATCAACGATCCTAAATGGCTCTCCAAATTTTGGGCCTGATTGCGAATAAACTCACCCTCCAGCTCAACCGGTGGATTGCCGCCATCTCCAATCGACACCAGCAACGTACCGTCGGGGAGCCACACCAAGCGAGAGCCAAAGTGCTGCGTGCCTTCCTTCACGCGGTTTACCTCAAAAATCACCTGCCAATCAGACAGCGCAACACCATTAAACCGAGCCCGAGCCACTTGCGTCCGATTCGCCGACCCCGTGCCATCTGCGTAGGTAAAATACACCCACTGGTTATCCGCAAACTGAGGATGAACAGAAATATCCATTAGCCCGCCCTGCCCCCGGCTAAACACCTCGGGCAAACCGCTCACTGGCGTAGACGCTAGCATCCCATTTTTAATCACACGCAATCGCCCTGGCCGTTCCGTAACCAGTAAAGTGCCATCTGGTAGCCAAGTCATACCCCACGGATGCTCTAAGCCTTCTACTACCGTGCTCATCTGCGGTGCAGAATCTTGAGCATTCTGTTTGGCTGAGCCGCTGGCAGCATTCGTGACGTTAGGAGCGTCCGCCGAGCTAATGCTCTCTGACTGCGACGCGCATCCAACCCCTGTCAGGCAGACACAAAACGCACCTAACCAGGAGAAAGAACGTGCTCTGAGGCTTGCCATGCTAACACCTGCTATCGTTTGACCCATAGTTTGACCGCTTTGAGGATGGGGTGGTTACTCACATTATTTTAAGGAGTGGATAGGGGAATGCGTAGCGTTCTTCTCATTAAGGCACTGATTGGCACATGCTAAAGTGGCGTGCCGCAGCAAAAGAGACGCTATGGAAACCAGCCCATCCCCTGTCAAGACTTCACTGTTAACTGGGGTGACCCTCATTGCCTTTGCCGCTAATTCATTACTGACTCGCAGGGCACTGGGGGCAGGCTCCATCGATGCGGCGAGCTTTGTCACCATTCGGTTGGCATCAGGGGCCGCCATGCTGGTAGCGATTACGGCCCTTACCCAACAAAAGCGACCCATTGCGCTAGGAAAGGGACTGCGACCAAAAGGGGCTTGGACTGCAGCCGTGATGTTGTTTTTGTACGCGATCGCTTTTTCCTTTTCATACCTTCAGCTCGCCGCAGGCACTGGCGCACTCATTTTGTTCGGAACGGTGCAGGTAACGATGATTTTGGTAGCTCTAAAACAAGGAGAAAAACCGAGCGCAGCCGAGTGGGTGGGCCTAGCACTTGCCTTACTCGGGCTTATTTATTTAGTATCGCCAGGGCTAGAAGCACCGCCTGTAAAGGGCTCTGTGCTGATGGTGATTTCGGGGATTGCCTGGGGTGGGTATTCGCTGTTGGGTCGGGGCAGCACTCAGCCTGTGGTTAATACAATGAACAACTTTGTGCGGGCTGTGCCGTTAGCCGTTGGCGCGAGTTTGGTGAGTTTTTCTCAGCGACAGCTATCAGGAGAGGGGGTGTTGTTAGCAGTGCTTTCGGGAGCGCTGGCGTCTGGAGTTGGCTACGCCCTTTGGTACGCTGCGCTGCGCGGGCTTACGGCTACACGGGCCGCGACGGTGCAGTTATCTGTTCCTGTGATAGCAGCAGTTGGCGGCATTTTATTTTTGCAAGAAGCTTTGTCTCTACGCCTGGTGCTGACCTCTTTGATGATTTTAGGTGGTGTAGGCTTAGCCGTAATTGGAAAACGGCATGGTTACAAACAGCGTGGCTAAAAAGGAAGCCAGCGTGGCTAAAAAGGAAGCGGGTAACGCGATTCGAACGCGCGACCGTCTGCTTGGGAAGCAGATGCTCTACCACTGAGCTATACCCGCAATAAGATTCAATCAACGAAAGCTAATTATGAAGGCTTGGCCTGGGCTTGTCTATACAAACGCACAAACCTTCACAAGCCGCTCTTCAGAACGACTCATGAAATCGCAACTGATGGTTTTTCTCGCTAGCGCATTGGCCAATTTTCTCGCTTAAAACAAGCACCTATTCCGCTTCGTCTTCTTTTTCTTCTTCTTCACCCTGAATCACCAAAGAACGCGCCATCATTTCTCCGTTACGCTTTACTGGAAAATCCTTCTCTGGAAACTCGTATTTTCCCCGCTCACCGCCATCAATGTGTAGCAGAACCCATAGCTTTTCACCCACATCTGGCGATTCCCAAAGATCAATAATGATCCCTTCGCTATCTCCAGAATCGACCCGTGCTTCGCCAATTCCTTCGGGCAATACAATAGAGCCATCTTCTTTGCTTCTATGCACAGATACCCATCCGTCGCGAGAAGTGGCGACCTTCTCTACCTTAATCTGTCCAAAAGATTTCTGGTTGCTCACTTCTAGCTTGACATTCTTTTGCTCAACACCTTCGGTATCGGGTTTATCGTCTTTGTCTTTACTATCGGCATCTTCAGCGTCGCTATCCTCAGCGTCGCTATCTTCGGCGTCAGCTTTATCTGCATCGCCATTTTCAACATCGGTCGCTTCGTCGCTCGCATCTACGTCCGCGTCGTCTGCGTTTTCTAGCTCTGCGGGCGGATTTTCAATGGTAATCAGGGTGTCTTCTTGAGAGCAAGCACCTAGCACAGGCATAACCATTAGCAAGGTGAAGAAAGCAACGATGGAATGTTTCATGGATGTTTGACGAAAGCGTAGAGACGAACCCTGGCAAGCACACTCGCACCTTGGACTGTATGAGTGTGCCCATGTATGAGTTAACTTTTGTAGATATCATTTTATGGCAAGTGTGGTTCCAGTCCAAGGCAAGTGTTCACCCTGTAAAACCGCACCAAAAGCATGTGCATTTTGAATGACTACGCTGGACTCATGCAGCCGCAAGGTGAGTAACACGCCATCAGCAGATCAAGATCACAATGGTGCCAATCCCCAAGTGGGCTTAATTCCGCTAGTTTTATAGGCGTTACGGAAAAAAGGACGCGCATGGCGGCAGAACTTGGATTTACATTTGACTTGATGGCAGTACTGGGGGCAGCAGCCGTAGGCGGGTTCATCGCCAATCGGTGCAAGCAGCCGGTGCTATTGGGGTACTTGGCAAGCGGCCTGGTGATTGGCCCGCTGGGGCTAAAGCTGATTACGGATACAGGCAATATTCGAGAGCTGGCTGAGCTAGGGGTGGCATTTTTATTGTTTGCCCTGGGGGTACAGTTCTCGCTTGAAGAGTTACGGCGTGTGCGCAATGTGGCTCTGCAAGGCAGTGTGTTGCAAATTGGGATAACGGCGGGCTTAGTGGCCGCGATCGCCCTTACCCTCGGCTGGGTCACTGCCGTGCCCCAAGCCATTTTCTGGGGCGCACTGCTGTCCCTTTCCTCTACTGCTGTCGTACTTAAAACCCTGACTGAACGGGGCGAAATTAATACCCGGCACGGTCAAATTATGTTGGCAATTTTAATCGCCCAAGATTTGGCCTTGGGCCTGATGCTGGCGATTTTACCCGCAATTAATGAACCGGGGCCGCTGTGGCAAGTCATTGGCCTAGTAATGTTGAAGGTAATTGGCTTTTTAATAGCTGCGCTGATTGTGGGCCGTTGGGTGATTCCGGTAATTATTCGGCAGGTGTCAATGACGGAGAGCGGTGAGCTGTTTTTGCTGACGCTAATTGCGCTGTGCTTGGGGGTAGCGCTAGTGACTGCGCAGCTTGGGCTATCGATTGAGATTGGGGCCTTTGTTGCGGGGCTGATGATTGCTGAAATTGACTACGCCGACCATGCGCTTGCTAAGGTGTTGCCCCTGAGAGATACCTTTGCCAGTTTGTTCTTTGTCTCCATTGGCATGCTGATTGACCCAATGGTGCTATTGGATAATTTTGGCCCTATTTTAGGCTTGGTGACGCTGGTGATGGTGGGCAAGGCGCTGGTGATTATTCCCATTGTGTTGTTGTTTGGCTATTCACTCAAAACAGCCGTACTCACAGGCTGCGGCATTAATCAAATAGGAGAGTTCTCGTTTGTGCTGGCCGTGGTGGGCTTAGAAAACAATTTGATTACCAACGATACTTACTTGCTGCTGCTCGGCACCACGGCGATTACGCTGGTGCTCACCCCCCTATCCTTTCGCTTTGCACTGCCCTTTTCCGACTGGCTTCACCACCAGCCCACTTTCTCCCGCTGGCTGCGCCGCTTAGAATCCTCCCAGCGTTCATCGGATTTAGAAGAGATTTGTAATCATGTGGTGGTCGCAGGCTTTGGCCGGGTCGGGCAGGTGATTGTAAACTTTATTCGTCAGCAGGGCTATCCGGTACTGGTACTTGAAAATAATGAAGCCGCTATTCAGACGCTGCGCCGGGAGCACATTCCATTTGTGCTGGGTGATGCTGATTCAGAGCTGATTTTGAGCCGCGCTAACTTGCAAGAGGCGAAGGCGCTAGTAATTGCCCTGCCTGATCCAGTGAGTACGCGGTTGCTATTGTCTCGGGCCAAAACGATAGCCCCCAAACTCGACATCATTGCCCGCGCCCACACCACCAAAGAACTAGACCAGCTCAGCCAGCTTGGCGCACAAGAAGTTGTTCAGCCTGAATTTGAGGCCGCGCTCGCCCTCAGCACGCACCTCCTGGCTACCCTCGGAAAAATTGACGATCAGCTCGGTAGTACCATTGCCCAAATCCGCGCCGACCATTACCGCAGCGTTCGACAAGATAACAGCAACTAGCCAAAAAAATAGAGCCAAAAAAATAGAGCCGAAAAAAATAGAGCCGAAAAGGAATAAAGCAGAAAAGACCTGCTGACCTACTATAAAAGACCTAACATCAAGCACAAGACAACACATAGACGCGATGCTGACTTCAGATTTTATTAGCCAAACAAAAGCCGCGCTTGAAGAAATCACCCAAAGTGATATTTCGACGGCCATGGTTGATGTAACCAACTGCGATCGCGAACCTATCCATACCCCTGCCGCCATCCAGCCCCACGGGGTTTTACTCGTACTCAACGATCAGTGGACAATCTCTAAAGTCAGCAGCAACACTCAAAAAATACTAGGATTTGCCCCCCAAGCCCTACTCGGCCAATCTCTCTTTGAACTCTTCCAAGACAAGTACGTTCGGCAAATTAAAGCCTGCCTACAAGAAGACTTCGATGCCGTCAGTCCGCTTCAGCTAGAGTCTCGGGCTCGCCTACCGCTGACCGGCGTTGTGCATCGCAGCGGAGAGTACATTTTGCTAGAGCTAGAGCCGACTCCCACGTTTGAGCGCACCAGCTTCTTCGACTTTTATGGCTTCGTGAAAAAGCCTGTGGGCCGGTTCCAAAAAGCACAAACGCTGAACGAACTCTGTCAGGCCGCCGTCGAAGAAATTCAAAAGATCAGCAACTTTGATCGGGTCATGGTTTATCGCTTCGACAAAGATGGCTCAGGGACGGTCATTGCAGAAACCGTGCGCGACCCAAAAATGGCCCCTTATTTAGGCTTGCGCTATCCACACACCGACATCCCTCAACAAGCCAAATACCTCTACTTACTCAATCGAGTCCGCCTCATTCCAGATGTCACCTACGACCCTGTACCGCTGGTCTCTATTGCCGAGGCGCAACATGCTGACGGAAATGCAACTGACGGAAACGAAGCTGACGGAAACGAAACAGCCCCTTTAGACATGAGTTTCTCCACGCTGCGCAGCGTGTCTCCCTTGCACACTGAATATATGCAAAATATGGGCGTGCGGGCCTCCATGTCGATTTCCCTGGTGCAAGATAACCAGCTATGGGGGCTGATTGCCTGCCACCACAGAACGCCGCAAACCCTCTCTTACGAACGGCGCACACTCTGTGAGTTTTTAGGACAGGCGATCGCGATGGAACTCACCACCAAAGAAGGCAACGAAAACAGCGCCTACAAGCTCGCACTCAAAGCGCTCCAAACTGATTTCATTGCCACCCTTGCCCGCAGCAGCACCCTCGAAGCAGGACTCACTCAAGATCCTCGCCGCCTCGCCGCAATCACTGGATCATCCGGCGTCGCGTTTTGCTATCACAACAACCTCACCCTTTTGGGCGATACGCCAAAAGAGCATGAAGTACAAGCGCTCTTGGCATGGGTCGAACAACAATTTAATCAGCAAAGCGAAAAAGGCGTTCTCTATCAAACCGCTGCACTCAGCGAAACTTATCCTGCCGCCGCTGAATTTGACAGTCCCATCGGCGGTTTACTAGCACTTGCCGTTTCACAAATACAAAACATATATGTGCTGTGGTTTCGCCCAGAAGTCCTGCAAACCGTAAAGTGGGCAGGAGATCCAAATAAGCCGATAGATATTGACGCCAATGGCCTCCGATCGCTCTCTCCGCGCCGCTCCTTTGCGCTGTGGAAAGAACAGGTCGAAGGGCGATCGCTCCCTTGGAAAACCTGTGAAATTGCAGCGGCCATTGAGCTTCGTAGCGCCATTATCGGCGTGGTTTTACGGCAAGCCGACGAACTCGCCCAGCTCAATTCTGAACTATCGCGCAGCAATATCGAGCTAGATTCCTTCGCCTACATCGCCTCTCACGATCTCAAAGAACCCTTGCGCGGCATTCATAACTACGCCAGCTTCTTAATCGAAGACTACAGCGACCTACTGGATCAAGATGGCATTGATAAGCTCAATACCCTCACCCGCCTGACCCAGCGCATGGAAGAGCTGATTAATTCGTTGTTGCATTACTCTCGCTTAGGCCGCAGCGAGCTAGTCCTAAACGAGGTGAACTTAAATGAGGTAGTGACCAGCGCCATTGATGTGATTAAAGTGAGTAAGCCAAACGAGGCTCGCTTTGAGGTGCCCCAGTCCTTACCGACTATTCAGTGCGATCGCACTCAAATAGCAGAGCTTTTCACCAACCTGATTACCAACGGCATTAAATACAACGACAAAGCGGACAAGATGATCGAAATCGGCAGTCTGTCGCCGAGGCAAGCCAGGGAACAAGCCGTGCTCCCCAAAGGTGAAGAACTGTTGATTAACTCTACTGTTTATTACGTAAAAGATAACGGGATTGGCATTCGAGACAAACATTTAGCAACCGTTTTTCGCATCTTCAAACGGTTGCACGGCCCCAAACGATTTGGCGGTGGCACCGGTGCCGGACTCACCATCGCCAAGAAAATCGTTGAAAGGCACGGTGGCCTAATTTGGATACAGAGCATATACGAAGAGGGCAGTACGTTTTACTTCACCCTTAAAAGCGGTGAATGAGCCCCCCACCATTGAGGCACGCACTGAAGCACGAGCTGAGGCACGCGCCGCCGCCCCCATACCTGCGCCCTTACCATCCGCTATGAGCTCGTCCATGCACCCATCCATAAATTTGCCAGGTCTATATCGGCATAACGACCTCAGCAAGCCAAACATTAAGCAGTGGGCGAAAGTGCGGTCTACCCTATAAAATCTATTTACCTTAAATAAAGCAATCTAAAAAATGTCTCAATAGAAATCACCTAACTTGAATCAACGGCCCATTTTTGTCTCATGAAACAAGACGCTCAACCCTACTTATTAATTGTTGAAGATAGCGATGAGGATTTTGCATCCCTCCAGCGCGTCCTTAGCAAAAGCTGCAACGTCAATATTCCGATTGAACGCTGCTACGACGGAGAAGATGCACTTGCTTTTTTATACAGAACTGGCCAATATGCGGATAGATCGAACGAAGCTTTACCAAACTTAATTTTGTTGGATTTGAATTTGCCCGGCACAGATGGGCGGGAGGTGCTGAATATTCTTAAGCAAGATAAACAATTAAAAATCATTCCGATTGTTGTACTCACAACCTCTTCTAATCCTAAAGACGTTGAAACTTGCTATCGCTACGGCGCAAATAGCTATTTGCTCAAGCAAATGCGAATTGATCAACTCAAGCACTCAGTTTGCCTTTGTATGGATTACTGGATGAAAGTAGCCGTGCTGCCGAATACGGCCCCAGCCTGACGCACCATCGCCTACAGAGCCTACAGAGCCTTTAAAAAACCAACAGAACCGGATCAGCAGAGATTAAATCAGCGCTGTTCTCAGCACACATTTTTCTGGGCATTCATTACTTAGACAGAAGTTTCCTCAGCCTCTCTAGGTACCGTACTCCAAAGACAGGACTATCGGAAAAGCCATCGGTCGATAACTCATAACAGTATCTCGATGAATCATTTTAGTTCGTCTCACGCCATTCCATCTCAAACAGCAGATTCAACGATCAATGCGGAAACGTTTCTGTGCCAAGTCCCTGGCACCCGTGACTACAGCATCTTAATTATTGAAGACTCTGAAGTTGATCGCAGCACCTATCGTCGCTATTTATCAAAATCAGGGTTAGGCGAATGCAGCGTCATCCTAGAACATGAGTGCGCTGAAGAAGGACTCGAGCTTTGCAAAAAAACGCCTCCCGATCTGATTTTGCTGGACTACCTGCTGCCAGATATGGACGGGCTGGAGTTTTTACAAGCGTTAGAAGACTTAAAGTTACCAGCACTGTCTGTTCCACCGGTGATTATGCTCACTGGGCAAGGGGACGAAAAAATAGCCGTTGAGGCCATGAAGCGAGGTGCCAGAGACTATCTGGTAAAAGGTGAACTCAACACAGAACAGCTCTATAAATCCATTCAACGGGTGCTCAGTCAACAGGCCCTACAGCGGCTAGTGGCCAGGCAGCAACGACAGCAGACGCTAATGGCATCGCTAGCGGTACGCATTAACCAAACCTCTGATCTCGACAGTATTTTACAGACGGCAACAGAAGGACTGCGGGAGATGTTGGATTGCGATCGCAGCATTATCTGTCAGTTTGATGCGGAAATGAATAGCACCGTTGTGGCAGAATCGGTGCTGCCAGACTGGACGGCCAGCTTAGGCCAAGACGTTCAAGACACCTGCTTTCAAGCCAACGGCGCGGTGCAATACTTGCAGGGCCACAAAACAAGTATTGCAGACGTTCACACCTCCAACCTATCTGCCTGCCATCTCAAAATGCTGGAGCGCTTTGAAGTTAAAGCAAACCTAGTCGTGCCCATTATTCTCAACCCCGGCGGCCCTATTCGCACCCGCAGCCTTTGGGGCTTATTGATTGCCCATCAGTGCCGTAGCCCCCGCGAATGGATGGAAGATGAGCTAAGGCTCATGGATGAGTTGGCTGTGCAGTTTGCGATCGCCATCCGTCAAGCCGAGTTTATTACCCAGCTAGAATCTCGCGCCAAAGCCCTCAGCGACTCTAATCACAAACTTGCCAAAACCGCCCGCCTACTCAAAAAGCGCAACCGTGAGCTAGATGAATTCGCCTATGTGGCCTCTCACGATCTTAAAGCGCCGCTGCGGGCCATCACAAATCTCAGCGAATGGCTAGAAGAAGATCTCGCGGGCAACATTTCAGAAGATAGCCAAAGCTACCTAACGCTCATAAAATCACGCGCTGATCGTTTAGATAGATTTATTCAAGGCTTACTCAATTACTCCAGGGCTGGACGTGAAAATGTCGAAGCCACCGACGTTAAAACCCAACCCTTCATCCAAGAAATTCTCGATAACCTACTCATTCCAGAAACCCTCACCCTCACCCAAACCGGCCCCTCCCTCACACTCCACACACAACAAATCCTTCTTCAGCAGGTACTCACCAACCTCATCAGCAACGCCATAAAATATCACGACAAGCCCAACGGCACCGTTGCCATCACCGTCGAAGACACCAGCCCCTTTGTCACCTTTTCGGTCACCGACGATGGCCCCGGCATCGACAGCCAACATCACCAACAAATCTTCGGTGTTTTTCAAACCCTCAACAGCAAAGATGATATCGACAGCACCGGCATTGGCCTCAGCATTGTAAAAAAACTGGTGGAAACCCAAGGCGGTAAAATTAGCCTACAATCAGCCCCTGGCGAAGGCAGCACCTTCACGTTTTCTTGGCCACAACGGTATGACCCGAAAGCTGAACATTAAACCCAAGCATTAAAGCTGAGCATTAAACCCGAGCATTAAACCCAAACCATCACAGCGGCAACGGGAAAAAACAGCGGTGAAACACCATGGAACCAGCCCCTCAAGAACAGGTTAAATTTTGGCGAGATCCTGTTCTGCATGATTTAGAAATGCTGCGGGCTACCTACGTCAATTACACCTTCTCTCGCCATGCACACGAAGGGTTTGGTATTGCCATCGTTGAAAAGGGCGCAATGGCATTTGACTATCAGGGCACGCGGCACATCGCCCCTGAAGGGAGTGTGGTCATCACCCATCCAGGCGAAATGCACACGGGCGAGGCCGCGACTGAGACCGGCTGGACGTATCGAACCATGCTTCCCGCTAGCGATTGGCTACAGCAAGCCGCAACAGAATTACGCGAGCATTCCACACATCTGCCTTATTTCTCATCGCCGCTCATTCACGACAAACAGCTCAATCAAAGGCTCATCAAGCTACATCGCACATTAGAAAACGCCGCCTGTGCCTTAGAAAGAGAATCTCTCTTTTTATGGAATATGGCTCAGCTCGTGAATCAGTACGCGAGCGATCGCCCCACAGCCAAACCCCTCAGCAAAGAACATCACACCATCCAACAGGTGCAAGATTATCTCATTGCCCATTACACCGAAAATATCTCTCTCAAAGAACTCTCTACCCTAGTTAGCCTCCGCCCCCTGCGCTTGCTACGCGCCTTCCGCAAGCAAATCGGCCTGCCGCCCCACGCCTATCTCAACCACATTCGTGTTCACCAAGCCAAAAAACTAATCGCCGCCCACTGGACAATCGCGGATGCCGCTCTTGAAACCGGATTTAGTGACCAAAGCCACCTCCATCGACATTTCAAAAAGCTAACCGGCATCACCCCAGGCCAATATGCAAAGGGATGTCAATACAGGTCACGTTAAGCCTGCAAAGCCGCCTGCAAAAACGTACAAGACGCTAACGCTTTTGGCTCGGTACGCTAAGTGCACGTTCATCAGTTGCTTAGCGCACATGACCAAACCGCTTTCTCAGCCACCGTCGCCACCGCCGCCATCACAGAAGCGTCTGCCCCGCAGCGAATTCTTAGCGGGCGCTCGCGATATCTTTCCGCTGATTGTTGGCGCTATCCCGTTTGGCATTATCTTCGGGACGTTGGCCACCAACAGCGGACTGTCACCGCTCGGGACAATGGTCATGTCGGCGGTTGTCTTTGCGGGCGCGTCTCAGTTCATTGCCACCGGCATGATTGCCGCAGGCTCAGGCTGGCTGCTCATTGTGTTGACCGCTTTCGTCGTCAATTTACGCCATCTGCTCTATGCTGTCAGCCTTGTGCCCTATGTCAAAACGCTGCCACAAACGTGGAAAATTCCACTGGCGTTTTGGCTCACAGATGAAGCTTACGCCGTTGTCATTCGTCGCTACGAAACCCCAGACAATGCCCCTTTTAAGCACTGGTATTACTTGGGCGCAGCCCTAACCATGTACGCCAACTGGCAGCTCTTTACGCTACTGGGTATCACTGTTGGTCAGCTCATACCCAACGCGGCGGAGTGGGGGCTAGATTTTGCCATGTCGGTGACGTTTATTGGCATGGTGATTCCGTATATCAAGAACAAACCAATGGCAGCCGCAGTTGTTGTATCGGCAGGTATGGCCATAGCGGTTTATTCCTTGCCCCATAAGCTGGGGCTAATGGTGGCAGCAGTTTGTGGAATTTCAACAGGTGTCGTTGTTGAGCGAGTGATTGAGACAAGCCGTTGAAAGAGGCCATTAAGACAAATCGTTGAAACAAGTCGTTAAAACAAGTCATTAAGACAATTCATTAAGACAGGCCGTTAAAACAAGTCATCAAGTTAAGTGCAAGATTCTAAAAGAGGTGTGAAATGAGCGGAGTTTGGTTTGAATGCTTAGTCATTGGGGGCATGGCGATCGCTACTTTTGCCATTCGCTATTTCATGTTTGGCGTCAGTAGCCGTCTTTACCTGCCACCGGCACTACTCAAGGCGCTACGCTACGTGCCGCCCGTGGTGCTCACCGCCATTGTGACGCCAGAAGTGCTGCTTAGCGAAGGCAGCTTGGACATAAGCATATTCAATGCGCGGCTCATAGGAGCGATCGCAGCCATCCTCACAGGCGTCTCCACCCAAAATCTGTTGCTTACTATCGTCCTTGGCATGGCCACATTCTTTGGGTGGCAGGCCCTTCAGCTATAACAACAGCTATTGCATTAGCCACTGTTTAGCCATTATTTAGTCATTGCCCAGCCATTGCCCAGCCATTGTCCAGCCATTGCAAATAAGCGATCGCAGCCGAACAGCCCTCAGCACCATCAGCTCTCCCATCACATTTTTTATCTTCAAACAAAATAAAAAGCCGTGCCACTCACGATAAGCTGCATAGTGACCTCTATTCATCTTTGTTATTCACCTGTGGGGCAACGCAATGCATATTCTAATTACGGGTGGCGCAGGGTTTCTCGGGCAACGCCTAGCGCAACGGTTACTTGAAAAACCCGACTTACAAAGTCTTACCCTCGCAGACGTGGCCCTGCCTTCAGCGCTCACTCACCACCCCAAAGTCAACGTTATTCAAGCCGATCTAACCGATCTCCAAGCCGCCCAATCCCTTGTCTCAGAGCAGCTCACTGCGGTGTACCACCTAGCCGCCGTTGTCAGCGGCCAAGCAGAAGCCAACTTTGACCTGGGCATGGCCGTAAATGTAGACGGCACCCGCCACCTTTTAGAAGCTGTACGCCACCAGGCACCAGGCGCACAGTTTATCTTTGCCAGCTCCCTCGCCGTCTTCGGGGGCGATTTGCCTAACATCATCAATGAAAGCACCGTCGTCACGCCCCAATCTTCCTATGGCACCCAAAAAGCCATTTGCGAACTGCTGGTAAATGACTACACCCGCAAAGGCTACATCGACGGGCGCGTGCTGCGCTTACCCACCGTTTGCGTACGCCCTGGCAAGCCCAACGCAGCGGCTTCATCTTTTGTCAGTAGCATCATTCGCGAGCCATTACAGGGGCAAATGGCAGTGTGCCCCGTCGAGGAAAGCTTACCGATATGGTTAGCGAGTCCGGGCACAACCGTCGCCAATCTAGCCCACGCATTAACCCTCCAGCCCGAACAGTTTGCAGCCAGTCAGTGGGGGCATAGTCGCACCATCAATTTGCCAGGGCTAACCGTCACCATAAAAGACATGATTCAGGCATTGGCGCAGGTGGCCAACGCAGCAGTCACCGACCAGATTCAACGGCAGCCCGATGAAAAGATATCGGCCATTGTGGCTAGTTGGCCAAGCCGATTTGACGTGAGTTTGGCGCGCTCCTTTGGCTTTGCACAAGATGAGAACTTTGAAGAGATTATTCGCGCATTTGTAAGAGAAGAATTATCAGAGCAGCCTTGAACCTATAAAAGCTGGAGCACCACAGGTCAGGCTAAAAAGCACCACAGTTTAGACTAAAAAAGCACCTAGCATACACAGGGAAAAAACAATATTACGGACTCAGAGAGATTAATTTGAATAAACTTTCCTGAAGGAATAGGGAGAAAGGCGGCAGATGGCCAGAAGGTAGCCCCACTTTTTGATGAGAACCGCTATGTTAGAGTTATGCATTTAGATTTATGCATTTAGCCCTGTGAAATGCTGAATTCTGTTGTCCCTTCAGCTTGATGCGGTAGAGACAGCATTACAAGTAAGTTGCGCATGCAACGTTGATTCGGTACAACGTTGCATGCGCAATCTTCTGAAGAATCAGTATCATGGGATGTTTTGTCAGGACTCGATTCGCTCGTCGGAGGCCCATGCTTAAATCTCTGATCCAGCCGTTCCAGCTTTTTATTAAAGGTGCGTCCGGGAAAGACCGTCAGCTTAATCAGCAGCTTACGCAGCAGCTGATGCGGCTGCAAGATGCCTACAATGGATTGCAAGCAGAGTATGTGGCACTGGGCCAAAGCTATGACAATCTAAAAGCCAAACATGTTCAGCTCAAATCAAGGTATGACAAGCTCTCAAGCGATCAGCGAGACTGGAATGCACTGCTGAACTATGCCGACAGCGAAGCCAAAGAACTCTCGACCGAGAAAGTTCAGCTACGAGCCCAGCTAAAACGGTTAGAAACAGAAAAAACAGACCTGGCCGGTCAAGTCGCTGTTTTAGAACATAAGCTAGGACTCAGAGAATATAGCGACGAATTTGAACCATCGGAAGCATCAGAGCTTGATCTGACCCTCATTAGCAATGATTCAGTTGATTTGTCTAATGTGTCTTTGGCACTGGTGGGCGGCCATGAAACCACCCACCGAGAGGTGCGCGATGAACTCAAAAAGTACGGCCTAAAGCGATGCATTCATGTGCCGCCCCACAGCCGAGAAAGCAATAACCGGCACCAAATTAAAGACAAAATTAGCAACTGCGATTTAGTGGTTACTATTACCAGCTACGTGGATCACTCCGTTGTCGAATGCGTCAAAAAGCTGAAAGCAAGCCATGTGCTGGCCGGTGATGTGATTAAGGTGCATACTCATGGCAAAAGCAGCGTTGTAAGAGAAGTTTTAGATTACTTTGCCGCCTGAAAACTGGGCCGTCTGAAAACTGGGTCACCTGAAAACTGGGCCACCTAAAAACTGGGCCAATCGCAGCTCAGGGAATGAGCATCCCTTCAGATTGCTATTTATTGCTTGTTATTGAGTCGCATCCCCTTCAGCGCACTATTTGTCAGCTCGATAGTTATTAGCTCGATAGTTATTAGCTCGATATAGAGCCGTGTGCGCGCTGGCCTTTCTAAGCGACTGGCTCTTCTAAGCGACTGGCCTTTCTAAGCGACTGGCTCAAAAAGCATAAATCCAAACACCTTGTTAAAAAGCCCACATTGTCTGAGGTAGAGCGCTAAGCTGTTAGCGAAGAATGTTCTCGTATAAAAATACACCTACAACAAATGCTTAGCTTTAACACTCACTCCCAATGGGGCCGTTGGCTTGCACCTGCTGCCACCTGTGCCTTAGTCGTTACCGTTAGTAGTTGCAATCAGGTCAGTACAAACGCTTACGAGGCAACGGCTGATTTTGAAGCAACAGCAACGACAACTTACGTATGGCAGGTGGAATATTTGCCCAGAACCTCTACCGATAGACCCAATGATCGTCGCTTAGAAATCTTTGAATCGACAACGGTTGTCAACGTCAATGGCATCCGCCCGGAAGCAGCCGGATCTGGGCCAGATAATAAGGGACTTTGGTGGCCCGTACTGCCACCGGAGCCAACGGTAGATGATATTGAAGACAGACGTAAAAAAGCGGAAAATCCGCGATCGCCCGAAGTCATCAAGAAAGTGGATTACCAAATCACCTTTGATAAAGCAGGCGATCGCGTTACACTCCCCACCGACTACGACGTTTATCGTCAGGCCGTCAAAGCGTACGTCAAAGACCGCCCGCTCTCACTCACCCTCGGCCCTCAAGATAATTCTGTACTCACCGCTGAAATTCAGTAACCCTGGCAGATGCTTTTCAGTAAGCGCTCAGCGGCCTCAAAGTTTAGCTGCGCTGCTCCCCTTGCCTTCCTCTATCAAAGCGTTACGACGCTACGTAGGCAGTAGCATAAGCAGTGGCGTAGGCAGATACCTTTCCCCGTTTGTTTGCGCAGAACCCCTGATAGAATCTAAAGCGACCTACAGCAACCCGCCTTTCAATGTCCAAGCCCCGCATTCTCTCCGGCATTCAAACCACTGGCAATATGCACTTGGGCAACTATTTAGGGGCCATTCGTAACTGGGTAGAGCTACAGGCCGACTACGATTGCTTCCTCTTTATGGCGGATCTTCACGCCATCACGGTGCCGCACGATCCTAAAGCGCTGGCCGAAAATACGCTCAAAATTGCCGCTACCTACATCGCGTGCGGCATCGACCCCGAGCGCTCCACCATCTTTGTGCAGTCTCAGCTACCTGAGCACAGTGAACTGGCATGGATTTTCAACTGTATTACACCGCTCGGCTGGTTGGAGCGAATGATTCAGTTTAAAGAGAAAGCGAAAAAACAGGGAGAGAACGTCAGCGTGGGCCTGATGGATTATCCTGTACTGCAAGCCGCAGATATTTTGCTGTACGAGCCTGATATTGTGCCGGTAGGCGAAGACCAAAAGCAACATTTGGAACTAACTCGCGATATTGCCGCCCGCCTAAACCATCAGTTTGGCAGTGAGAAAAAGCCTATTCTCAAAATTCCTGAGCCCCTAATTCGTTCGGCAGGCGCTCGGGTCATGAGCCTTACCGATGGCACCAACAAAATGTCTAAATCCGATCCGTCTGAGCAAAGCCGCATCGATTTAACCGATCCGCCCAATGTAATCACCAAAAAAATTAAACGGGCCAAAACCGATCCAGAACGCGGCTTAGAATTTGACAATCCTGAACGGCCCGAGTGCAATAATTTGCTGGGCCTATATCAGCTACTCTCGGGCCAAACCAAAGAGGCCGTTGCCGCCGAATGCGCCGACATGGGATGGGGACAGTTCAAACCATTGCTTGCAGAAACAACGGTGGAGGCGCTAAAGCCAATTCAGGCAAAATACGATGAGCTAATGAGCGATCGCACCTATTTAAACCAAGTGCTCGCCGATGGCAAAGAACGCGCTCAGGCAGTCGCTGCACCGACCTTAGCAAAGGTCAAACAGGCAATGGGCTTTGCCTCGTAGCGCCCTAAAATCTCACCACTAAACAACATTACTTGTGGAATACGACCCATTTCAATCATGGGGAAGCGCTCGTTTCGGCAAGGAAACTAGGTACGATAGCTCTTAAGAATTATCAATTTTCCTATGAATGTTGTAGCTAACGGACGCGCCCGGAACGGACTTCATGCCGTGAAAACAAATAAAAATAATAGTCGCCTACGTGCTGCCATTCGCTCAGGCAATGAATTTTTAGTAACGGCTGAGGTGATGCCCCCCAAAGGCGGCGACCCCAGCCACATGTTAGAAATGGCCGGACATCTCAAAGATTGGGTTCACGCGGTGAACGTTACGGATGGTAGCCGCGCCTGTTTGCGCATGTCTTCTTTGGCTTGTTCTGTGTTGCTAAAGCAGGCGGGTATAGAGCCGATTTGCCAGATGACGGGGCGCGATCGCAATGCCATTGCCCTCCAAGCTGACCTGATGGGCGCGCATGCGCTGGGCATTCATAACCTGCTTGCTCTCACAGGCGATCCGGTGAAAGCAGGAGACCACCCCAAGTCTAAGTCTGTTCACGAGCTAGAATCTATTCGTCTGTTGCGCGTGATCCGTCAGCTTAACGGCGGCACGGATTACAACGAGAAAGAATTGAAGGACGGACATCTCGATATATTTGCAGGGGCTGCTGTCGATCCGCAGGCAAAAAGTTTATCTGGCCTCAAGAGTCGCTTTGAGAAAAAGCTAGATGCGGGCGCGCAGTTTTTCCAAAGTCAGCTCATTTCTGATTTTGGTCGGTTGGAAATGTTTATGGATGAGGTGGCTGCGGGGTGCGATCGCCCCATCCTGGCCGGTATCTTTTTGCTCAAGTCTGCTAAAAACGCGGCCTTTATCAATCGTTGCGTTCCGGGTGTGAACATTCCTGAGCACATCATCACCCGCTTAGAGCAGGCTAAAGATCCGCTGCAAGAGGGCATAAAAATTGCGGCGGAGCAGGTGCAGGCGGCGCGGCAGCTTTGCCAAGGTGTGCATATGATGGCGGTGCGCCGTGAGGATTTGATTCCGCAGATTTTGGAGATGGCGGGTGTGGAGCCGCAGGTGAAGGTGGAGCCGCCGTTGGCGATGAGTGCGGCGAGTTAAATGCATGTCATTACTCGGAAACGTCTCAATGAGTTTGCGGAACGCTATCCAGATAGTAAGAACGCACTCGCAAGGTGGTCAAGCAGCAAAATTTCAATTCATTTGCTGAGTTGCGTGCCACGTTTCCTTCTGCTGACTAAGTTGGGAAACTGGTCGTTTTCAACGTTGGAGGAAACAAATTTAGACTCATCGCAGCAATTCACTACAATCGAAGAAAGGGATACATCCGTGCTGTATTGACTCATTCGGAATACGATGAACAAAAGTGGAGGGAGTAGTCACGATGCAAACACTGGATATTGAGAAAACGTCTGCGGACTGGTTGCCCGTCGCTGAAAAAGTATTCGTGCCGCACAGCGAGACTGAGTACAATCAGCTCGTTAGCTTGTTAGATAGTTTGATTGATCGAGTAGGTGGAGATGAGACTCATCCTTTGGCTTCGATGATGGATGTCATTGGTGAACTCATTGAAAGCTATGAGTCGAAATATGTTCCAGAGCTTGAGGAAGCAGCTTAGTATCAGAGCTATAAAAACCGGCATTGCTGAATCTGGGGATGAATTCACAATCTCAGCTCAGGTCGATTGAAGACCGAAATACTCAGGTCATCCCGCAAATCAGAAACGCCCGACTACCAACACGAGAGGCAGAACTTTTATTTTCCTCGCCTGAAGTAAATCCCTTCTGGAGCGGTGAGACCCTGCGTCGCTTTGCGGCGCTAAGGAATGCTCACCAAGACAAGGGTGGCCCGTAGGGTCGGGATGGGTCTTCGGTGTGTGTTGCGAGTGGCCGGATACACCTCCCCCTGCGGGGACTCCTCTCAAGAGGAGATTGTCTGTGGGCTATGTGTTGAGGGTTGTTCCTTTTGTGGTTATTGCAGCGTAATCACAACCAGCGCGATGATGGCGAAAATGACCACATACGCTAGCCAGCGGGGCAGCGGTTGTTTTTTCGGGGGGGCGTTTTGGCTGCGGGCTTCTTCGGGTAAGGAGTTTGCCCACCAGTCAGGCTCAGCGGCTTTCGTCGGCAGCGGTGGGGCTTTTTTCGGGATGGCAGCGATTATTTGATTGCGTTCTTGGATGGCTTTTTCACATTTTTCCACCATGTGAGCGAGTTTTAGCTCAGTGAAGAGGGCTTTGGCCTGCTCGAAGTGATCACGAGATTTCCAATGCTCGTCTATTTTGGCGTAGGCAAAGCCCAGGTTGCCTAGAGAAGCCGCTTCACCGTTGCGATCGCCTATCTCTCTTTTTATCGTCAGTGACTGCTGCTGATAATCGATGGCCTTGCCATATTCGCCCAATGAATCGTACGCAGGGCCCAGGTTGCCTAGAGATTTCGCTTCACCGTTGCGATCGCCTATCTCTCTTTTTATCGTCAGTGACTGCTGCTGATAACCGATGGCTTTGCCATATTCGCCCAATGAATCGTACGCAGTGCCCAGGTTGCCTATAGATTTCGCTTCACCGTTGCGATCACCTATCTCTCTTGTTATCGTCAGTGACTGCTGCTGATAATCGATGGCTTTGCCATATTCGCCCAATGAATAGTACGCAGCGCCCAAGTTGCCTAGAGCTTTCGCTTCACCGTTGCGATCGCCTATCTCTCTTTGAATCGTCAGTGACTGCTGCTGATAATCGATGGCTTTGCCATATTCGCCTAAAGCCCTGTACGCAATGCCCAGGTTGACTAGAGAATTCGCTTCACCCTTGCGATCGCCTATCTCTCGTTGTATCGTCAGTGACTGCTGCTGATAATCGATGGCTTTGCCATATTCGCCCAATGACTGGTACGCATTGCCCAGGTTGCCTAGAGAAGCCGCTTCACCCTTGCGATCGCCTATCTCTCTTCTTATCGTCAGTGACTGCTGCTGATAATCGATGGCTTTGCCATATTTGCCTAAAGCCCTGTACGCAATGCCCAATCTGGTTAAAGCTTCGCCAAATTTTTCTTTCGTGCTTTTTTCCTGTCTCCGGTCATCTCGCCAAGCAACCGTAAGCCTGCCGTATGCCGATACTAAAATGCGATACTGACCCTGCAAATCCAACCAATTAAAGCAGCGATTAATGATGTCGTAAGCGGCTTCAAAGTCTAGGCACTCGCAGTAGTGATGAAAGCCCTCTAAATAATCCTGAATATCTGTTTTCTCTGCCTGTAGCTTCCCCTCAAAATACGCAATTGCTTTTCGATGCGCGCCCTCGTCTCCACCCTCGTCTCGTAGTGCATCCGCCACCAATTGATTCATCAAAGGATGCAGCCGCCACCGATTCTCTTGCGTCAGCAAAAATCCCTGCGCCGCCAATCCTTCCAGATCCGCCTGCGCTATCTCAGCCTGCATCGCCTGCGCCTGCGCCAACCCAAACGCAACCCGATACACCGACACATCCAACAGCGCCCGCCTCACCCGCTCCGGCAATCGCGCCAACAGCCGTTTAAAAATCTCCTCAACCTGCGCTTCCGGATCACCCAAATCCTGCTGAAATAGCTTCTCAAAAGACTCTAAATCAGACGCATCAAGCCGCCAGTCTTTTGTTTTCTCCAGCCAACTCGCCGACAAATTCAACAGCAGCGGATGCCCACTACACAGCACAGATAACCCCTGCAAATCACTCTCAGATTCGGCAATCACGCCAAGCTTCCGCAAAAAAGCACTCCCCTCCAAAGGTTCAAATCCCGATAGCGGTAAATGAAAAGCCCCATCCGATAACAATCGCCGTCTCGTTGTCACCAGCACAGTACTACTGCGCCCCTTCCGACACCACTCTGCAAAAAATGTCTCAAACCACTTCCAAGACGCTGCCTCAGCCACCTTCTCTATCTGATCCAACACCACCAAACATCGCTGCCGCCTCAGCTCAAGCACCAGCCGCCTGATCAGAGCAAGTTCATCTACCTGATCACCAGCCAGCACATCCAATTCATACAAAGCCCACTGAGCAACCGCATAAAAAGGAGATGCTTCCGAGAGCCGCACCCAAATCACTTTCTGCGCAGCTTCCACCTCATCATGCAGCCAGCTCGCTAAAGATGTTTTGCCAGCGCCACCAGCCGCCACCAACTCCACCAAAACCGTCGCCTCATCTTTTACCCGCGCCAGCAGTTCCTTCTGCACCCCTGCACGATCTATCCACAGCGTCCGATTCTCTGGGCTAACTTCTATATTGCCAATCGCTTTGGGCGAGGGAATCGGTGTTTTGTATTGATCGCCAAAATTCACATCACCGCGAGCGTTCACATCGCGCCCAACGGCATTCACTCGCGCCCGCCCCACAGCACGAATATCAACATCTCTATCTAAAACGTCTTTATCCAAAACGTCTTTATCTAGTAAACGATCTTCCTCACTCATCCCCTACGCTCTCTAAACCTCACCCGCCAAACCTCACTTCCCGAACCTCACGCGCCAAATCTCACCCGCCAAAATTCACATCGCCACCCGCGTTCACATCACCACCAATCGCCGTCACCCGCGCCTCATCACTCGCCTCAATATTAAACGTCGTCATCCGCTGCTCCTGCCGCCCAATATTCACAATCTCCTGCGCCATCTGCTGCAACTCACTTGCCAGCGCCCCATGCTCCGGCTCCTGCAAATCATCATCCAAATACACCGCCAATTTATTCAACGCCGCCTGTGCCGGTTCCCGTTCCGTTTCTCCTTTCTCAATTTGCGCAATGGCCCGTTCCGCCTTCCCATTCCCAGCAAAATGCCGCTTCACCCGCGCCCACATCGCATCCACCTGCGCCCCCGCCCGCTTCAGCACCGCAGGCGCAACCACATCCCCCACCTGCGTCGCCGCCGCTTCCACAAACTTACTCGCCGCCAGCGCCACCAGCGTCGCCCCCGTCAAAGTCACCGGCTCAACCATCCGTACAGCTCCTCACCAAAAAACAACAGCCCCACATCCATTCAAGGGCCTATCCCGAAAACTATTACACTTTCACATCATCTACCTTCAATCTTCAACATAATCTTCAACATAAATTGATGCATTTCGTATCCAGCAAACCAAAAAGTGACCACCATACAAATGCATCACTTACCCCCACACAAAATCGGAATCACTAAGCTGCGCTGCATCCACTCCCTCCAACGCAACACGCCCCCCACCCAACACATTAAAAACAACGCTATCACCCTCTATCCCAATCCCTGATCTATCCTGAATCCCCAGCTCAACAACATCTATCCGATCAATCCCCACCTCAAAATCAGTAATCACATCACGCCCCCCATTCGGTGCAAATGCAAAAATGTCTCGCCCCGCCCCACCGGTCAATGTATCTGCCCCTTCACCGCCACCCATCACATCGCCCACATTCGAGCCTTCCATCACATCATCGCCATCCGTCCCATAAATACTCACATCGGCTGAGCGCGCATCTTTCACTTGTATGTTTTGGCTCCCATTATTTTGAATCAAACCACCATAAATAAGGATGTCTGCCTCCTGAGAATCGATATCTAAACCACTGCTGCCGTTATTCGTTACGGTTGCGTCGTTGAGTTCTATCTCAGCCCTTTTAGAGTCCTGAATCTCTATGCCATCGCTTTTGGCATTTTGAATCGTTGAACCTTGTGAGAGTGATAAATTAAAGTCATCGCTGCCGCGCACCGCAATGCCTTCGTCTTGTGCGTTGGCTAGCAGCGTATCGAGCATAGTCACAGTCACTTGCGCTGCATTTTGAATGTCGAGATTGTCATCTCGCGAATCGGTAATTTCGACATTTATTAACGTGAGTTGAGCATTAGAACGACGCAGCTCAATCCCATCGTTACCGCCTTGCAAGCGAATGCCTTTAAAGGTGAGGTTAGCTTCTTTTACTTTAATCAAATCAAAGCGATCGCCCGTCACCAAAATATTCCTATCTTCCCCATCAATCGTAATGTCTCGCTCCAGCTCTAAGCTCTCTTGCAGCTGAATATCGCCCTCCGCCAAGCTGCTTTCAAACGTAATCGTATCGCCATTATCAGCAGCAGCGATCGCTTCTCTTAAGCTCGTTTCACCATCTAGTGGATCAATTTTATCTGCCAAAATAGTGACAATCGTCGATTCAGCTTCTCGCAGATTGTCTTCTAAAGCTTGAGAAACGCCATCGTAGGCAGGCTTAGGCTGAAAATTATCATCAAACAAAAGCGCATCACCGTAATCATCAAACTGATACGGCACCCAAGAATAGCGATCGCTCACCCCCCAAATCACCACGGTGTCACAGTTGTCCGCCGCTATGCAAACGTCCATCATTTCCTGATACGTCTCAGCTTGAAGAATCAAATCTTCATCCGAAACGGGCTCTCGAATCCGCACATCCATTTCCGTCACATGAACGCGCAGACCCAGCTCACCCAAGCGCTCCATGTTTTGCGCCACACTCTGAGGGGAAAGGCCCGTCCCTAGCGTCAGGTGCATCTGCAAGCCCACCCCATCTATTGGCACACCTTTTTGCTGAAGAGAATTCACAAGCTCATAAACAGCATCAGATTTCGAGTTTGTGCCTTCCGCCCCATAGTCGTTATAAAACAGCAGCGCATCAGGATCGGCCTCTCTCGCCCAACGAAAAGCCATGTCAATATAGTCAGGGCCAATGTTGCGATACCAAAACGACTCCCTCAGCTGATCGTCACCGCCGATAGCTTCATTCACCACATCCCAAGCATCTATAGTGCCGCGATAGCGACCAACAACGGTCTTAATATGCGTTTCCAGAATGTCGATAACATCCTCACGGCTCCAGCTACCTTGGGTAAGCCAGTCGGGTAAGTTGTGCTCCCACACCAAGGTATGGCCCCGAATCGCTAAGTTATTATCTACCGCAAAATCTACAACTTGGTCAGCACCACTAAAATCAAATTCATCTCGCGCAATTTGCACATTATGAAACTTTAAAGCGTTTTCAGTAGCCACCATGTTGAACTCGCGCACCAACGTTTCAGCATGTTGCGGATCTTTTTCATAAACGTTATCGTCCAGCGTGGTGCCAATGTAAAAGTCTTGTTGCTCTGCCAGTTCCCTAAGCGAAGAGTCCATTTGTATGCCCTCTGATATTGATCGGAGCATACAGATGTTGACTTTAAGGATCTAGTAATTTCTCACCCAATTTAAATCAATAAATATTACAGACCTTACATAGCCGCCTCACCAAGACAACCAAGATAACGACATTTATACAAGCACGCTATAAATGCAAGATATGTATGCACACCGTACCGAGTAGCGCCTTTTCTTTCACTCTCCGGCGGTGACCTAGCACACCCACTAACAACAAGTCCTTCAGAGGCTTTCCATCCCAGCTTTTCATTCCAGCGTGCAATATCGTTCTTGCCACTGCAACCATTACCTTTCCCAGCAGGTAAAGATTCAGGTCGTAGTCAGTGGAATGAGCGAGGGCATTTCGATACGCTCATGATGCTGAGCGCTGAGGGCTTGCGTAAAAAATGCCATGGCAGACCGCCCCTGCCTTCGACAGGTCTGAATGACAGAGAGTAAAT
>JBGCGG010000027.1:0-78299 GCA_045110585.1 Phormidesmis sp.
CTCTTGCGTGGCTTTTGATTTGCTCTGCTTTGGATGCGTCCATGTCTAAATACCAGGGCTGAAAGCTACATTCAGCATAGCGGAAAGGAAATATTTTCAGACCTAAGTATTTATGCTCACCACAAAAGTGGGATGCACCCACAGTGACTCACCTGCCAAAGAACTCAGCGCATTGAACGCCTAGATCTTTATGGTCTTATTTAATGGGCGTCATCAAGGGCAGAATGCGAAATAAAACAAGGTTCACCAGCTTATGCGCTGGTGAACCTTGTTTTCGTCTAAAGCGACGACGATGTCTTTATTTGCTGATGGATAAACGCTGTTGACGGAGTGGCCTGCGAGCGTTCAAGTAAGTACTACCTGAATTATCCTTTCAACACTTCGCTAGCTGCGGCGACACCGCTAGCGGGCGCACTATGGCCTAGCTCAGCTAGGGTGGCTTCTAGGGCGCTGATGGCCGTGAGCACATCGCGATCGCTCACAAAGCCCAAGTGACCCATGCGGAACATCTTGCCTTTCATATGATCTTGGCCGCCTGCAAGGGCGATATCAAAGCGGTTTTTCATCACCGAGCGAATCTTTTCTGCATCGATGCCTTCAGGCACTACAGACGTGACCGCAGGGCTAGCGTGAGTATCGGGTGCAAAGAGCGGTAAGCCCAATGCCTTCATTGCCGCACGAGCCGCATTTTTCTGACGAGTGTGACGGGCAAAGATATTTTCTAGCCCTTCTGCTTTCATCATCTCTAGGGCCGCTTTCATGCCGAAGTAGAGATTCACAGGCGGCGTGAAGGGGGTGCTGTTTTTATCCGCAGATTTGTTGTACTTGCCTAAGTCCAAATAGAACTTAGGTAGGTTAGCCGTTTCGTACGCTTTCCACGCTTTTTCATTCGCTGTGACAAAGCCGAGACCCGGCGGCAGCATAAAGCCCTTTTGTGAGCCGGAGCCAATCACATCAATGCCCCATTCATCTACCGGAATGTTATGGGAGCCAAGGCTAGTGACCGCATCTACAATGATCAGCGCGTCGCTATTGTCTTTGACGACTTTATTAATCGCTTCCAGATCGTTCAGCACGCCTGTGGAGGTTTCGCTGTGGGTGATGATAACGGCTTTGACGCTGCTGTCGGCTTTTAGCTCAGCTTCAAATTCAGCCGGGTCTAGCGGGGTGCCCCACTCAGCTTTGATGACCTTTACATCTAGGCCGTAAGCTTTCGCAATTTGTGCCCATCTGTCGCCAAATTTGCCATTGCTACCGACCAAGACGCGATCGCCCGCACTCAAGAAGTTAATAATTGCCGCTTCGATGGTACCGGTGCCGCTGGCACACACTGCCATCACGTTATTCTTAGTCTGAAACAGCCACTTTAGGTTTTCGTTCGTTTCCGCGATAATTTGACTAAATTCTTTGCTGCGATGCCCAATAGGATGCTTAGCCATAGCGAGCAACACTTTCTCGGGCACCGGTGTGGGGCCCGGAATCATCAGCATGAGTTTGTCGTCCATAAAATAAGTCGCGTGTAAGATAGCCGCGCAGGTAGGAGGGCCAATTAATGTCATTGAATGATACCGCTCGTAGCCTGGTAGAACGGCCCCTGAATTCTTACAATTTTGTGACTATTTATTGCGGCGGTGATGGTGACGCTTCACGACTTATCGTCTACAAAATTGATTTCTACAAAATTTATAGGTGCTCACTATGACATCGGCTGCTTTATCTCCCCAGACTGCGCCTATTAAAGCGATTCCTATTTCCAATGAAGCGTTTGCACCGTTTGGGCAGGTGATATGGCCCCAGCCTGACGATGTGGTGTTTAATCCGCAAGATGCGCAGCTAGAGTTGGCTAACGGTACGCCCCGCTTTTACATCATGCAGCTCCATCAGCGCGGGCGCAGGTTTACAGATATCACGCGCCATTCGGGCTGTACGCAGTGCTTAGGTGCGTTAGACGGGCAAACCTGGTTTTTAGGGGTTGCGCCGCCGAGTGAACGGGATAATCCATTGCCTGAAGAGATTACAGTGTTTGAGATTCCGGGCAATTGTTTTGTGAAACTCCATGTGGGTACTTGGCACGCTGGGCCGTACTTTGATGCGGAGACGGTGAACTTTTATAACCTAGAGCTGAGCGATACAAACGTGGTGGATCACACCACCTGCGATTTGGTGCAAACCTACGGCGTTGCGTTTGAGATTATGTAGTTGCATTTTTGTGATTTGATGATTGGCGTAGTCGTTAGTAGACAGAGGAAACGCGATGGCAAAGTTCGTAATGTGGGGCAGCTACTGTGAGAATGCGCTGGAAAAAAGAACGCCCTACCGGGAAGCGCATTTAAAGGGACTGACTGAGCAAAAAGAGAAAGGTCTCCTGACTGCCTTGGGGCCTACAACGGATAACACAAAGGTGTTTGGTACGTACGAGGCGGAGAGTGAGGACGCGGTGCGTCAGCTCGTAGAGGCCGATCCGTATTGGCAGAACGGAATTTGGACAGAATACGCTGTGTATGAATGGAATCAGGTGTTTTAGATGGCTAGTGTGTTTTAGATGGGTAGTTTGGAGATACGTATAAGTTTCGCTGGGTAGAGCGAGTGATATGAGTCAGTCTAATAATGAGCTTCCCGCTGTGCTCGCCGCGCTCGGGGTGACGGCAGCAATTATCGGTGGTGGTGGCTGGTGGCTATGGAATAGCGGCCTTATAGCGGTTGGCGCAGGCAGAAAAGCACCTGTGACCAATGTAGAAGCGGCATCTAATACCACCTCCTCGGGTGATACTGCTGCCAGTGCATCTTCAGGCTCGTCTTCCAGCTCGAACGCAGGCAGTGAGTTTAGCAGTGTCTCTGCGCCGAGCGGTGAGTTTGCTTATGGTGGCAGCACGACTTGGGCACCGTTACGCGGTGAAGTGGATCCGCTGATTGAGCAGGCTCAACCGGGGTTTGATCTGGTGTATAAGAATGCGTCTGGCTCCAGTGAGGGGATTCAGCTTTTGATCGATGGAAAGCTGGCGTTTGCGCAGTCTTCTCGGCCTGTGAAGCCGGCGGAGAAGCAGCGGGCGCAGCGGAATGGGGTGACGTTGCAAGAGATTCCAGTGGCGCTGGAGGCCGTGGCGATCGCAACCCATCCAGACCTGCCCATCCCTGGCCTTACTATCGAGCAGCTCAGAGATATCTACATTGGCCGCGTGAATAACTGGAACCAGGTCGGCGGGCCGAATTTGCCGATTGTGCCAACGTCACGAGGCGACTCGGGGACGGTGCAGTTCTTTGAAGAAGTTGTATTAAACGGGCAGGCGTTTACGCCGAATACTCAAAAGCTGCCCAACACAACCGCTGCGCTGCGCTTTGTGAGTGAAACGCCGGGCGCTATTTATTTTGCATCTGCGCCTGAAGTGGTGGGGCAGTGCACAGTGGCACCGTTGCCGATTGGCAATTCTATTCGTGAGCTGGTGCCCCCCTACCAAAATCCATACGTTGCCCCGAGCGATTGTCCGGGGAAGCGGAATCAGCTTAATTTAGCGGCGTTTCAGTCCCAGGCATATCCGTTAATTCGTCCGCTGTACGTGGTGATTCGTAAGGATGGCCAGCCCGG
Organism: Phormidesmis sp.; assembly: GCA_045110585.1. Lineage (GTDB taxonomy): Bacteria > Cyanobacteriota > Cyanobacteriia > Phormidesmidales > Phormidesmidaceae > Phormidesmis. The sequence continues at coordinate 3,584 of JBGCGG010000027.1, forward strand.
CGCGCAGGCAGGCGCGGCCTACGCTAACTTATTGCAGACGGGAGAGGGCGCAGAGCTGCTTAAAGGGGTTGGGTTTGTGCCGCTGCCGTAGTAGATTCTGCACCACTTTCAAGGCCACTGCGAATGGTGTTGCTGGAGAAGGTGTGGTTAATGCCTGTTGCGATCGCGCTAAAGACCTGCGAAAGCGTTGCCGTTTCATCGACTAAGGGCAAGGGCTTGCCAGTATCGCCGCCGTCGCAAACTTTAGGATCAATCGGTACTTGACCGAGCAGGGGCACGGATAGCTCGGTAGCCATTTGCTCGCCGCCGCCACTGCCGAAGATGGCGGTGCGATCGCCACAGCATCCACAGATTAAATAGCTCATATTTTCTACCAGGCCGAGCACCGGCACGCCCACCTGACGGAACATATGAATGCTGCGGCGCACATCTGAAAGGGCCACTTGCTGGGGCGTGGTGACCATTACTACACCGCAGATAGGGCTTTCTTGGATGATGGTAATTTGGGCATCGCCTGTACCGGGCGGCAAATCGATTAGAAGATAGTCCAGCTCTCCCCAGTCAACGTCTTGAATGAACTGGGTGATAATTTTGTGCAGCACCGGCCCTCGCCAAGCCAAAGGGTGATCAGGCTCTGCCAGCAATCCCACCGACATTACCTTGATGCCGTGGGCAATCAGTGGCTGAAAACGTTTGCCTTCGGGGGTATCGAGTACCGTTACATCGCTATGGGCAAGGCCGAGCATTTTAGGCACGTTGGGGCCGTAAATGTCAGCGTCTAGGATGCCGACTTTTGCGCCCGTTTTGGTGAGGGCAGCGGCTAGGTTCACGGCGGTGGTGGATTTGCCCACGCCGCCTTTGCCACTGGAGACAGCGAGGGTAGTGCGTACGCCTGGAATGGTGCAGGTTTGAATGTAAGCCCGTTTGCACCAGCCTAAGTCACCTAAGGCGAGCTGGGTTTCTTCTTTAAGCGGTTGCTGATGCACGCCGATGTAGAGCTTGAGATACACAAACTCGTCTACGACTCTGAGATTGCGAACCATCCCGAGATCAACAATGTTGTTGTTCAAGTTGGGTTCAACAACTTGCTTAAGACAGAGGATGGCCTGTTGTTTTCTCGTTTCCATGACCTGATCAACAGGTGCCTGCTGAGATGCGTCAGTGGTGATATCGGCAGCGTGTGTAGAAAAAGGGGATACGTGGCTCGGCATAGAGAGTATGTGTCAGAGGGTGATGACTCAAGAAAATGGCTGAGCTAGGGACGTGGACAGGCGCTTAGATAGGTCTGCTCACAATGCGCATTCAAGCATTTCAAGCATTCGTTGCTTCGGTGAGCTGGCTTTGGATGGCTTCGATGGCTCGACTAGAGAAAATTTGAACGTCTCTGTCGGGGTCGTCTAGGGTTTGGGTGAGGGGCGGGAGGGCATCTGGATGGCCAATTTTGCCGAGGGCGATCGCGGCGTCTCTGCGAACATCTGAATATTCATCAGAGAGCGCTTTAATCAGGCAAGGCATCGTCGCTGGCGTTGCGATGCCTTGCAGGGCGCGGGTGGTAAACTTGCGCACTTGCCAATGGTCATCTTCCATAGCCTGCGTTAGGGCCGAAAGCGCATCCGCTGTCTCGTGAAGATCTAGCGCTTGCGCCGCATTGCGGCGAACCTGCCAGTCTGAATCTGTAGCTAAAGATTTGCACAGCAGCGGCACCACTTCGGCATCGGTCAGATGGCCAAGCGTGAGCATCGTGGCGCGGCGCACTTCTGCGCTGGTGTCTTTGGCGAGCGCTAGGGCCGGTTCACAGCGTACAACTTGATTGAGGTAGCGCAACGTGACGATTGAGGCTTCTCTCAGCGCTGGGCTAGCGGAGTCAAAGAAAGGCAGAATGTAGCCCAGTGCTTGAGCATCATGAATTTTGCGCAATAGAACAAGAACATTGAGCTGGGTTTGCTCATCCCCGGTTTGGAGGGTATCTAACAGGGTTAGCAAATCATCTGGTGCAACAATTTCTTTGAGGGCGGAGAGTGCTTCTGTGCGAACCGCTTCTTCACGGTCTGATCCCAGGCATTTTAGAAGGGGTTTAACGACGACTGGATTCGCCATTTCCCACAGGGCAGTGATAGCAATCTCTTGAACGGAGGGACTGTCGTCATCTAGCACACCAATGAGGGCCTCAATGGTGTCTTCGTCTCCTAAATGCTGAAGCGCTTTGGCCGCGACGAGGCGCTCATTGAGATCTTGCGATCGCAGCATCTCTACCCATTCAATCACTTCGGGGTCGAGTTCTGTATAGGTCATGACTGGTTTACTCCTTGCGAATGTTCTCCTGAGCCTGCTCTCTTTAACCCCATTGCCCTAACGCAACAGAAACGGAATCTGAACCGTAATGGCATTAGTGGGGCACTCCTTTTCACAAGGGAGACAGAACCAGCATTCGTCGTATTTCATATAGGCTTTGCCGGTTTCTGGATTTTTCACCAATACATCGAGCGGGCACACTTCAATGCAGGCCGTACACTTTTCAAGACATTTAGATTCATCGACAATAACGGGAACATCGACACGTTGAGTTGCTAAAGCCATAAGAAGAGTTGTTGTAACTAAATAAACAAGAGAACAGAATGAGTCTTAGGGAAGTCGCCCTACTCTGAGCGAAGTCGAATTCCCGGCTATCTTACGGCAACATCGTAAACTTCTTGTTCTAAGTTCACATCTACGATGTAAGGCTCCACCGCCCGCTTGAACATTTCCATATCGCCCGCTTCGTTCTTTTTCAGGTTTGCATGGCAGAACCACTCTTCATCGTTCTTCTCAGGGTAGTCCAACCGGTAGTGATAAAGGCCCCACCGGCTCTCTTTGCGGTAAAGGGACGCGCGGGCCGCCATCTCAGCGCAGTCTCGAATGAAGTGAACTTCCATACAGCGCATCAGCTCATGGGGATCACGTGCGCCCATCATGTCTAGGCTGTCGTGATAGCGCTCAAAGGCCGCTAAGCCAATGTCCATATTCGTAGGAGACTTTGGTGGTTGGAGATAGTCGTTTACGTACCGGCGAAGTTTGTATTCCACCTGAGTGTGCGGTACGCCATCGGGGCGATCAAGCGGTGCATAAATGCGAGCTTGCTCCGCAGCTAAGAATTCTGGGTCGGGTTCTACATGCTCTAGCCCTTGCACATATTCCATCGCGTTAATGCCTGACAGCCGCCCTGAAACAAATGCGCCAATCATGTAGTTATGAGGCACACTTGCCATATCGCCTGCGGCGTAGAGGCCCGGAACCGTTGTTTCGGCTTTTTCGTTTACCCACACCCCAGATGCGCTATGGCCACTGCAAAGCCCAATCTCAGAGATATTCATCTCTACACCGTCGGTGCGGTAGTTCTCTTTTCTGCCTTCATGGAATCTCTCTCGGCTAGGGCGTTCGTTAGCCCACAGCACCCGCTCAATTTCTGAAATAGTGTCGTCATCCAGGTGGTACATCTTCAGATGGACGGGGCCTTTACCGGAGTTCAGCTCTTTCCAGGTTTCTAGCATCATTTGGCCGCTCCAGTAGTCGCAGTTAATGAAGCGGTTGCCTTCAGCGTTAGCGGTGTAAGCCCCAAACGGACTGGCCACGTAGGCGCAGGCAGGGCCGTTGTAGTCTTTAATGAGCGGGTTAATTTGGAAGCATTCGATGTTAGTGAGTTCTGCGCCTGCGTGGTAGGCCATGGAGTAGCCATCGCCTGCATTCGTCGGATTCTCGTAGGTGCCATACAGATACCCGGAGGCAGGCAGACCGAGCCGCCCGCAGGCCCCTGTGCACAGCACAACGGCTTTGGCTTGGATAACAACAAAGTCTCCTTTGCGCACATCGAAGCCGACTGCGCCAATGGCACGCCCCTCTTGGACTATCACACGAGTGGCCATGACGCGGTTGGTTACTCTTACCTTATGGCGTCTGACCTGGCGAGCGAGAATCTTTTTCAGGTCTTTGCCTTCGGGCATGGGCAGCACGTACTTGCCGACGCGATGCACCTGCTTGAGGTCGTAGTTGCCTTCGCGATCTTTTTGAAACTTTACGCCCCAGCTTTCTAGCTCTTGAATAACTTCAAAGCCCCATCGCCCTGTTTGATAGACAGATTTTTGGTTCAAGATGCCGTCATTGGCGATGGTGATTTCTCGAACATATTGTTCGGGGGTAGAGTTGCCGGGGATGACCGCTGTGTTCACACCGTCCATTCCCATGGCGATCGCGCCACTGCGACGAATGTTCGCTTTCTCTAAAATCAACACGTCTGCGTCGGGGTTGGCCTGCTTGGCCTTAATGCCTGCCATGGTGCCTGCGGTACCGCCACCAATGACTAAAAAATCTGTTTGCAGATGTTGAATGTTCACACAAAATCCTCGCTGAAAGGGCTGAGTTGACCTGAATTAGTTCAAAAATTGGTTGTTTTTCACTGTCACGTTTTCAAAATCGATTGTGACTTTATAAGCAAGATAAACGAGCTATCTGTAGGCGCTGGCGACTCTCTGCAAGCATGCTAGATAAAAGACAGCATTAAGCCTCAAAAGAGCCAAACTATAGGTCGTGACAAGATAAATCAGCAGTCTCTAGTAGCCCTATGCTAACAGACTCAACGATGGCGAACAGAGGATGTGTATCGGAGCGCACGGTTTATTGATTGATTTATTCTATACACTCATAAAAACAGATGATGAGTGCATTGGAAGCCTGATTCTCTAATGCTTGTAAGCTTGTGATTCATGTGCACCCCAGAGTAATGACTTGTGATGCCTTGCGATTACTTTGTGATGCCTTGAGTGCGCATTGGGGCCGGTATACGTGATTATTAAGAGAATATTTACTCTTGATAATCTGGTGTTTTTTCTATTTTCCTTTTGTCTCTTCAAATATCTCCTTTCAATCTCTCTCAAGCGTCGCTTATAGGCCCGCTCTCGATGTGGAAATCTATCAGCTCAAAGTCTTTTTGAAAGTAGCTCGTCATCTTAGTTTTACAGCAGCAGCGAGTGAATTAAATCTGACCCAGCCAGCTGTGAGTGCCAAAATTAAGTCTTTGGAAGCGAGCTTGGGCACTGAGTTGTTTTCTCGATTGGGCCGAAAAATTGAGCTGACGGCAGCAGGACAGTATTTGCAGGAAGTAGGCCCCAGTCTGATTACGTTAGAGGGTCGTTTAGTTGAAGGGATTGAGGAGATTAAGCGAGGACGCTTTAGTCGGTTAAAGGTGGGGTGCACACGCAATACTGCCAGCGGTTGGCTGCCTAACATACTGTTTGACTATCACCAGCAGTATCCTGATATTGAGTTGCAGTGTGTGCCGTTTGAAGCCGGACAACAAGTCTCTGAGGCGATCGCGTCTGGGGAGATTGATGTCGGCTTTGTTGAGTCTGGCTTAGATGAGTTTGAGGCGGTTGCAACGGTTTGTGTAGATAGCTTTCAGTATTGCTTACTGGTCGCTACAGATCATCGCTTAGCAGGGCGTGAGTGGCTGAGCCTGCGAGAACTCACGGCCGAGGCTTGGGTGTTCCCAGCGGCCACAACGCCAGATGGCCAAGCGTTAGCTCATCGGTTAGAAGAACTGGGCCTATCTTTTGCAGATTTTCCGAATCATGAGAGAGTGGATTCTCCGAGCCTAATGAGTCCTTTTTTGAGTCAGGGGCACTATCTAGGTTTTGTCTCTAGCTTTCAGTTTCAGGCAGAGCGGCAGGCTAATCTAATGAGTGCGATCGCCCTACAAGAGTTCCCGCTGGCGTTTGAGCTGTTAATGCTGCGTCCTAAGGCAACGCTGAGACAAGATCTTGCCTCAAAAAGCGCAGCGTCAGAAAAGCCTTTAGCACAGCTAATTCAGCTAATTCAGAAAAGAACAAAATATCAGCGATGCCAGCATGTAAACACTTTAGGCAGATCGTTAGCACTATCAGTATCTCCCACCTCAACAGGTGCTATCCATTCGCCAATCCAAAGTTCAGAGAAAAGGAGAGAGAAAAGCGCCATTCATGTAACGTATTTTAACGCTGGGAAATCAGACGCTGGGAAATCAAACGCTGGGAAATCTAGCTCTGGAGAAACGTCTCGCCTGAAAGCGTTTAACTCATCTGCTCAGAACAAAGAGAACCCTGAAACCTTTACCCTTAATATTGGTACCCAAAACAAGACTATTCAGACGGTGACGGCAGGCGTCATCATTCAGCGGCTAGGCTTGTTAGAGCATTACTTGCCTCGCACAGGCCGCTATCTCCACGTTGACTATCATATTTACTGGCGTGATTTCACCTCGGGAGCACCCATTGTTGCTGGATTGCAGTCTGAGGAACTAGATATTGGCATTTTAGGTGACTATCCGCTGCTATTAAGTGGCGTCTCTGCCGCTAAAGACCTCTCTCCTCATGACGCCCCTGCTAATGGCCTCTCTGCTAAGCGCACATCTTTTAGCAAGACACGACTGGTCAGCTTTGTGGCTAGTAATCCAGATGGGGCAGGCAATACCGTGATTGTCCCCAATCACTCCGCGCTCAAGAGCTTAGATGACTTACGGCATCGCGTGATTGCAGTGCCCTTTGCCTCAGCCGCTCACGGCATGATCACGCGTACGTTGGCTAGAGCTAATCTGTTGCAAGACGTGACGCTGACATCAATTGAGGATTTGAGTATTCATCGCCTAACGCCGCGACATTTGCAAGCCGATGGCTATGCTTACTTTGCTCCATTGCACGATATTGCAAGCCATCGAGGACAGTTTCGACGGTTGTTAGATGCAGATGAAGAACGACTGCCTACATTTCATGGTGTTGTTGTTAATGAGGGCCTTGCTGAAGCGCATCCGGATATTGTCATTGCCTACCTCAAGGCGCTGATTGCCGCGCAGCATTGGTATGAGACAACGCCAAGCGCACTGGCTTTAGTGAGTAATTGGGTTGGCTTAGATGCTGAAATTGTCGGTCGGACCCTATCGGGAACGCTATTGGACAAAGGCTCAACGGGCAGGGGACTGTTTGTTCAAGATACTAAAATTCATATGGATTGGGTGCAGGCACATGTTCAACAGCTTTCTGCTATTGCTGGAAATGAAACGTTAGGAGAATTAGATCTGGGAATGTGGATGCAGCCGGACCTATTGGAGTTAGCGCTGGCTGACATTTGAAGGCTGAGCATACGCCATTCACTTACCTGACCCAGGTCACAACGAATAGACCAATTGCAACCAACCAAACGGATATCATGAATCCTAAATAAATCGGTTTGAGGCCGACGCCGTGAATTTTTTTTGCACTGGTTTCAATGCCTAATGCGGTCATGGCCATCGTCAATCCAAATTTATCAGCACTATTAATCCAGTCCACAATCTCGGTTGGCGGCCTGAATAAAGAATTAACGACAATCGTGACGATAAAAAAGATGGCAAACCATGGAACTAAGATTTTTTTGCCTGATTGGGCAGCTAGCTGCGTAGTTCGCTGGGCGTTAGCAACATGGCGCTGCTTAAAAGCATCTTCTTTGTTCGATTTATATAGCCCCACCAGCATCAAAAAAGGCACCAGCATCATCACGCGCATCATTTTAATGATGATGGCATTTTTTTCGACGATGTCAGAAATAGCAGAGCCAGCGGCGGCGACATTGCCCACCGAGGGCAGCGTTGCCCCTAAAAAAATGCCGAACAGATCTTCATTGATAGGCAAAGCTCCCAACCTATAACCTAACGGAAATAAAAACATGCCTGCGGTTCCAAATAGAAATGTAATGGCAACCGCAATAATATTTTTATAAGGTTTACTGTCTATAATAGAGCCTGTTGCGAGGATAGCTGCTGAGCCACAAATCGAGCTGCCTGCGGCTATTAAAAGGGCTAACTCACCATCTAATCCAAACCAAAATTTCCCTAAGGTGAAGGCAATCACTAGCGTGCTCACCACAATCAAAAAGCAGTATAAAAAGCTAACCGCACCGACTTGCATCAGATCTTGAAACGTAAGCTTTACACCATAAAAAATAATCGCGAGATTGAGGATATTTGTCTTGCAAAAATTAATGCCGGGTATCCATGCTAGCGGCAAATTTTGACCTAAGGTATTGGTATAAATAACCCCTAACAGCAAGCCTATAATGACGGGACTTAATTTTAGGTTTTCAACAATTTGAAACGAAGCAATATGATACGAAGCTAGGCTAAATAAGGTGACAAAAAATATTCCATGCAGTGTATTTAGCCAGCGCTCTGCACTAAATAAAAAAACTAGCAGTTCGCCAAGTGAAATATTTTCAGTTAAGTCATTTTCGTGTAAGCCTAACGGTGAGGCTAGCTCCAGGTTACTTAGCTTTAGCTGTGTTTTAATCTCACCTAGCAGAGAGGATTCTGGCTGGCTCACTTTTTCGCCAATCCCTAGCAGTCCTTCCCCGGATGCTTGAGCAACCTTTTCGCCACACAGATAAATGAACTGTTTGTATTCTTGAACTTCTGAAGGGAGGGCTTTTTGAGAGGAAATCTCTATCGCTAGCGAAATTTCAGTCAGGGTTTTCTGGATGAATTTTTCAGGGTGTTTGATTTCTTTCTTCCGTTGAGAAATTTCCCTGTTGATTTTAGTTAGGTTGCTTGCAAAGAGTGATCTGAGTAAAGGGTTGTTAGGATATCTTCTTTCTACATTTTTTAATTGAGTCGCTAAAGAAAGGGTTTCAAAGATACTGCCAATAGCACCGTAATCACAAAGGATAATCGCAATGCCGACTGAAAACGGAACATTGCGTAAGATTTTCCGTTCTTGTTCAGTCAGGATATCTGGTGTAGGCATGGGTTTTCTCTTCAACACTTAGTGTCATGCACGTTCACTACTCATTTGCTCAGTACCTTTTTTAGGGCCTTCCTTTAATTGTTTTCCATCGTTTTTAGGGTTTCTTCCCTAATCAGATTAAAGACCTGTCGGTTCAGCTGAGTAAACTCTGGCGTGAGCATGTCATCAACGTGGCGAGGGCGCTTCAGCTCAATCGGGATTGTGGATTTAATGCGACCCGGCTGCACGCCCATCACAAAGATGCGATCGCCTAAAAAAACGGCTTCTTCAATATCGTGGGTGACAAACACAATGGTTGTTTTCAGGGTTTGCCAGATGTTGAGCAATAGCTCTTGCATCATGTGCCGGGTTTGGGCATCGAGGGCGGCAAATGGCTCATCCATGAGCAGTACAGAAGGCGAATTCACCAGCGCCCGGATAATACTTGCCCGCTGCTTCATACCTCCGGAGAGCTGCGCTGGATATGCGTTGCCATGGCTACCTAAGCCCACAAGGTTCAGGTACTCGCCCACCATATCTTTTCTTTCTGCTTTGGGCATGCCTTTAATCTTCAGGCCCAGTTCAACATTTTGAAAAATGGTCTTCCAGGGTAAGAGAGAATACTGCTGAAACACAAAGCCTCGGTCAGCGCCGGGGCGATTTACCGGCTGCTGATCGACTGTGATATAGCCTGTTGTGGGCTTAATAAAGCCTGCAATAATGTTTAAAAGCGTAGATTTCCCGCAGCCAGAAGGCCCCAACAAACACACAAACTCACCCGGTTTGATTTGAAAATTAACCGAGTCTAGCACCTGATGCGATCGCTCTTTTTGGTGAAAGCTCATTGAGATACCCTCCACATTGACCGCGCCTTTAATCGGATCTTCGAGGGGCTTTAATGATGTTTTTGATGGGTGTAACGCTTCTGTGACCATGACAAACCTGTTTCTAACAATTACCTAAATCACCAGCCTGTTTAACGGCCTGCATCCTGCTGGAATGCCCTGCTTACACGTCCTGTTTTTTAATTACTCGCCATGGCATAAGTGCTTGCATACCGCGCCCCACAGCCCAAGAGCTAGCGGCACCCATTAGGCCAATGAGCAACATTCCCATCACAATTGGCGGGTAGTTAGACGTCACATAAGACTCCCAAGTGATGTAGCCAACGCCATAGCGGCCTGCCAAAATTTCAGCAGTGACTAAACAGAACCAAGCATTGCCCATGCCAATGGCTAAGCCACTGGCAATGCCAGGCAGCGATCCAGGTATCACAATGTCTTTGAAAATATGCCACTGCTTTGCGCCCAGGCACTGCCCCACACGAATTAAAACAATGTCGTGCAGAATGTTCTCTACGGCGCGAATGGTGCTGATCAGCACAGGGAAAAACGCACCCACAAAGGTGATATAAATCATCCCGGTTTCTGCTGTTGGGAAAATTAAAATAGCCAGCGGAATCCAGGCAACAGCAGGAATCGGTCGCAATAATTCTAGCCACGGCATCATTAAATCTTCGATGACCTGAAACCAGCCGATAAAAATGCCCAGCACAATGCCCAGGACTGAGGCCACCGTAAAGCCTGCCAGCACACGGACAACACTAGAGCGGATGTGAACGCCTGGATCGCTCAGGAAAAAATCAATGGTGGCTTCTGCGACTTCTACCGGAGAAGGCACGAGCTGAAAGTTAATGAATAGCTTGAATCTGATGATGCACAGGATTTGCCAGATACCAAAGAACAGAATCAGCGACAGAACGCGCAGGGCGGAGCGATTAGCTCGGAACTTGTTGAGCGATCGCGACAGCTTAGAGGCTGGCTGATGGGTTTGGGCATAGCTTTTGGGGACAACACTTGCCATAGTCACACTGCGTGAAAAAGTTGTGAAAAGATTGTGCAGGGATACATTTGTGCAGGGATACATCCCTCCAGAGAAGATTTACTTTTGGCTGTAATAGAAGAAGTGATTGAGGGCAATCCTCATGCACTTCACCGCCTAGAAATAATCCCCTCTGGAGGGATGCCCGGATAGGGTGGGACAAGTCGCTTAACTAGCTAGCTTTGGCAGCACATTGCGTAAGGCTTGCCGCAACTCATCCCGCGTGATGCGGCTAATGCGTGTGGGCTGCGGTCCACTGGCATAGGTCTGCATTACGTCTTTAAATGCAACGACCGTCCCACCAGATTCAGCTGCGAAGGCTTCTGCATCTTCAGCTAGCAAAAAGGCTGATACTTCATCTCCACTTTCTACATAGAAAGCATTTTCTCCAAACAGCTTCCAACCGTTGTTGCGATCATGCACGAAAATCACATCGGCAGCTTGCCCTTCTTCTTGAATTTCCGTCAGCTTTTTCACCATGTTGGGAATGGATGCAAAGTTAGTGACCGTTTCTTCGCCCTGAATCCAAAGCTGAGCAGCCATTTCGGGGGTTTCAATGGGTTCGCTAGTGAGCGCATCTTCGCCCGTAATTACGTAGTTTTCACCGGCTGCAATCACCTCATCGTAATCTAGCCCTGCGTTCTCCATGGCAGCCTTAAGGTAGCTTTCGTCCACCCATGCCGCCACATCTTCCGGATTCACGGGCGACTCGATTTTACCCAGACTAATCAGCGTCGCAATGCTGTTTTTCAGGGCCTCTATCTGAATATCTCCGATGCTGGGGTTAATCGGCTGCAAGCCAGATGGCCCCAAGAACATATAAACCACTTCTTTCTCAATACCAGACCATTCTTCAATCTGGGCCGAGATGGCTTCTGGTGTCTCTCTGAACATGTCGTTGGCCTCAAGCATTGCTTGGAGGTAAGCCTCAACAATCTCAGGATATTTCTCTGAGAAATCAGAGCGAACAACAATGCCGTGCAGCGTAGGCACGCCTGTTTGAGCGCCGTCAAAAATCTTTTTAGCAAATCCTCTGAAAGGAAATAGTTCGCCAAACGGAACAAAGTCAGCGTGGGCGTCAATTTGTCCGGTTCTGAGGCTTGTGCCGCCTACTTCAGGGGCTTGGCTCACCAGCTTAACGTCTTCTTCTGGATCGATGCCTGCATCGGAGAGGGCTTTTAGCACCATGCCGTGGGCGGCAGAGCCAAAGGGTACAGACACTGAGCCGCCTTTGAGATCGGCCAGAGAGGTGGCTTCACTGTCTTTGGGCACTACGACTGCATTGCCCGCGCCGTTAGGGCTGTAGGCCAGCGTGCCAATAAAGGTGGTTTCTACATCACCGCCTTCTTCCTGAAACTTAATCAGGTTAATGACTGCTGGAAAGTCTCCCATGAGGCCAATGTCAATTTGGTCGGCCAACATTTTGTTGGTAATCGGCGGGCCAGAGGTATAGCTCGACCATTCGATATCGTATTCCACCCCTTCGTACTTGCCGGTGGTGGGTAAATGTTTTTCTAAAAGCTCTAATTCTCTAACAACTGCACCCCCGACAGCGGTATTGATCACCTGATCTTGAGTGCCAATGGAGATGCGAATGGTTTCGCCTGATAAGGATTCTGTACCCGCTTCGCCACCGGCTTCTGTGCTTGCTGTTTCTGAAGGGGTAGAACAACCCGCAACAAATGCTGTTGAAAGCGTTAGGGCGCAGGTAATGGAAACTCTTTTAAACCAAGTAGAATAGGGCTTCATGAATGGGCGAACTCCTTTCGATTTAGCCTTATTTAATCCATGCTGCTCTAGCTACATCTGTAAGTAGATATACAAACGTCTACTGGTGGGCTGAGTTGTTAATTACAATCATGATTTAACCCATAGATTTCTTTTATTGATGATGCTTTTGATGGCAACTAGAGACCAGAAGTATCCAGAGGCAAGAAGTATCTAGGGGCAAAGTATGTCCAGAGTCAGGACGCGGTGCTAATTTACTGTTTGCGTTCTTGGTAGCCCCAATACACTGCCTCTAAAAAGATGTTGGCAGTCATTGCTACTGGCAGTGCTTCTAAATTAACTTTGGCTTTGAGGCTTTGGGCAAGGTCGGTGCTGACGTTTTTTTGTGCCTCGGGAGTCATGAGGCCGCGCCGCTGTAGGTACTCGCGGATGGTGGCGAAGTTGTCGGGGGTGATAGGCCCGAAGTCCATTGTTTCGAGGAGGGTTGGCGCGATCGCTTTGGCTTCTTCAGAAATGGTGATGCCTTGGCTGGCGCTGCGTGATTCCATTTGCACCACTAGGGTGCCTGCTAGCCAGTCGCCAATGCGCTTTTCTTGTTTGCCGAGGAGGATGAAGAAAAAGCCGATGAAGAGAATATCGTCTACGGGGCGAGCGATCGCTCTGAGTGTGGACTGAAATAACCGCACGGGTTGGGCATCATCGCGAATGACCCGAATTTTGGCAAAGCGTTTACCAGGGGTTTGGCCGTACCAGGCCGTTTCAAAGCCAATGAAGTAGCCAATAAAGAGTGAGAACAAGAGAACCGCAAGAATGGCCCCTGCCCAGAGCTGTAGACTGCCTGGGTCAATATCGAAGATGACTTCTGCGGTTTCTAGCTGCGACAGGATGTAAATGCCCAACCACATCAATAGGATGAGTCCGATGCCCAAAATGACATAGTCGATGGCTAGGGCGACGGTGCGACTGCCGATACCGGCTAAAGAAAACTCTAGTTCGACACTTTCGGGCGTACGGATTTTGATGCTATTGAATAAGCTCATTACTTCAGCAAACGTTGATGGCTTATTCTATATAGCCCTGATGCTGGCGATCTGGCTATATTTAGCCTAACTAGACTTCATCGCGTTAGATTTTGAGATCAGCGCCTTCACGACGGCTGCGCAAGTCGTAGTACAGAACGCCTTTAGTTGCTTGCCAAAATGGTAGGACGGCAATACTCACAGCAACGCTGAGCACCACCAAAATTAAGTTGAGGATGAGGTAGCCAGGCGATGTTGGATCCATGCGTAGCAATATTAGCTGAGGCAGAATGTTCGTCACCAGCATGATGGGGAGCGTGACTAAGTAAGTCGCTAGAACGATGAGCTGGATACGACCAATGGATTTTTGGGTTAGCTGCCAACTGCGGCCAATGCTGCCGCCAGCCCCTAAGTTAGATTCTATGGCGAGGGGCACTTCTGCAATGAAGAGACGGCTCGCTATTTGCAACAGGCCAATAAAGAAAATGCCAAAAGCAATGACGCCTGTAAGGATGCCGCTGATAATAATGCCTGCTTCTCCAAAAATACTGGAGAGCAAACTACCCAAGGCAAAGGCGATGATGAAGCCTGCAATGCCGCTGACGATGCCTAGGACTACGTACGCCGCCAAACAAATAAGTATGAACAAAGCGACGATCCATAAAAATGACCACATTTTGGGATTGACTTGTTTGTGGGCTTGCCGCGCGGTCTCAGGTTGATTAATGAGGGTTTGGTAGGCCATGCGTGCCATCAAACCAGTATGCATGGCGTATTTTGCACCACCATATGAGATGGGCACCAAGAGCAATCCTAAAAATAAGATGATCAACAGGATGGAGGAGCTGCTCACACCTCGGGCTAGTGCCAGCGGTATTGCAATCGCAGCAATTATTCCACAGCCAATGAGCGGAATAATCAGCCACAATATTGCTTTGGCTGATAGCCCAAAATAGGTTCTGAACTGGTCACGATAGATGCGCAGTGCAGCGCTCACGACGTTACCGGGGCTAATGGGCCCTGGTCTGGATGCATTAGAAGTCATCGCGATCGCGTCTCTCTTTTCTTGATCTTCATCGTCAGGTTACTACAGCGATTTAAAAAACAAACACTCTGTTACTCAAATCAATCTTTGTGGCAAATACCATAAGGGATAAAGGCTAAAACGCTCGTATAACTACTCAAATGTAGATAACAATCGCTACAGCTTGTCAGCGTACTCACAGCTTCAAGGTATCCTGAAAATCGCACCCTTCCCTACTACACTCAAGGCCCGCACCCATCATGAATGTAAAGCGATGGATCGCTAGAAGAGAAACCAGTTGGCGACAGCTTGAGAAGTTGTTGAAGCAGTCTGAAAAGCGAGGGTTAAAGTCTCTTAAAAGTGATCAAGTTCGAGAGATGGCGAGCTTATATCGTTCTGTATCGGCAGACTTAGCGCGGGCGCAAAGCTATCAGATGAGTCCGGCAGTCGTCAAAGATTTGCGGGAGCTGACATCGCGTGGCTATAGCCAAATCTATCAGGGGTCGCGGCGGCAAGAATGGAAGGACATCGGAGATTTCTATCGCTATGGCCTGCCAGCGGTAGTACAGCAGTGTTGGGGCTACATTGCGGTGGCTACCCTGCTCTTTTTTATCGGCAGTGTGGTGGGCTGGTGGTATGCCTGGCAAGATGAAAGCTTTATGACGTTGGTGCTGAGCAGTGGCTTTGTAGAAGAGGTAAGAGAGACTCAGGAGCTATGGACGGTTTCGATTCTGGGGCAGGAGCCAATCGCCGCTAGTGGCCTGATGATTAACAACATTTCTGTCGCCCTGGGCGCAATGGTGGGTGGCGTCGCTATGTACATGCCCGATATTCCACTACTGACGCCGCCGGGCGCATTCACTGTGTACATATTGTCATTTAATGGCGTGATGATTGGCTGTGTGGCTGCGCTAGTGGCTCAGGTCGGGTTAGCCTACGACCTGTGGGCATTTGTATTTCCACATGGGTCATTGGAGTTGCCCTCAATTTTCTTTGCGGGTGGGGCGGGCTTACTGCTGGCTAGGGGGATTTTGTTGCCTGGGCAATATCGCCGCGTCGATGCCCTCAAAGTGTATGGATTGCAGGCCGTAAAGCTGCTGTACGGCGTTGTGCCAATGCTGGTCATAGCAGGCGTTATTGAAGGCTTTTTCTCGCCGCAAACTTGGATTCCCAACGAGATTAAATACGTGGTGGGTACAGCTATTTTTATTGGGTTGGTGCAGTACTGCAGGCGGCAGCGACCTGATATAGACCAGGCTGCGTCGTAACCCCGTAATTTACTCGTCACGTATTACGAGCATGCGTGAATAGGGCATGCGTGAACCGAATCTATTTACTCATGCCAACGAGCGTGGAGGTGTTTAGTCGCTCACCGCTATAGCTGGGCGCGGGCTTTAATGCGTAAATAGCTATCGACTAATGAATCTGTAATGGCATTGGCGGGTGCATCTAGTACCATCACCCCGCTTTTTTTCAGCTTGCTGAGGGCGGCCTGCCGTTGGGCAATTAAATCAATTGCGACGGCTTTTTCGTAAGCGCCAGCGATGTCAGGCTGAATGGACGCGGCTTGTTTGTCTATTTGTGGATCGCGGAGGGTGACGCAAAACGGAAGGTAGCGGGGGCGTAGGCGAATGAGTGCGCCTAGCAGTTCGGCGGAGGCGGTTTGATCCACTACATCTGTAATGGCGACCACGAGGGCGCGACGGTTTTGGGCGCGGACAACTTGGGTGACCGCGCCAAGGTAGTCAGATTCGACGAGGTCGGGCTGGATGGGGGTGAGCCGTTCAATGAGTTGGCGCAGGTAAGGCTGACCGCGTTTGGGCGGCATCCAAGTGTGCATGGTGCGATCAAAAATGCCGATACCGACGCGATCTCCTCTATTAATGCCCGCTAATGCCAATGCCAAGGTTGCATTTAGCCCCCAATCAAAGCGGGTTAGCCCATTGACTTTGGCCGTCATTAGCCGCCCCCGGTCCAGCAAGATGATCAGGGTTTGTTCGCGCTCAGGTTCTAGCACACGCACTAGTGGCTGATTTTTACGAGCCGTTGCCTTCCAGTCAATGAAGCGCGGATCGTCGCCAATGTCGTACTCACGTAGTTCTGCGAATTCAGTGCCAACGCCTAGCTTACGCTGTTGTTTGAGGGTGCCAGTAGACTGTAGGGCAAGGCGGATAGTGAGCTGCCTGAGTCCAATGAGATCGGGATAGACCGCGACGGATTCAGCCGCAGGAATTTTCCAGCTGGACCAAGCTAAATTCCACGGGCCGCGTTGGCGCACTTCAATATCACCCCACGCGTAATCACCCCGGCGTTTAGGGTTGACGGTGTAGGTGAGGCTTTGCTCGCCTTTTTCCATGATGAGGGCGCGCAGTGGTAACGCTGGGCCATCGAAGGAGACAGGCGGCTGATCGTAAATCAGTAGGTTGGCAGGCCCATTGGCGGTAATTTTGAGTTCAACCGGATTATCTCGGCCAATGGAGAGCCGATGAAGCGGTAGCCGAGAGATATTAACGCGGTGTTTTTTGACGTTGAGGCTGTCCCAAAAAGCAGCCAGCAGGACTGCACTATCGAAGCCGAGCAGGGCGAGCAGTGCCAGCGTAAAACGACTGCTGGAAGTGCTGACCTCTGCGCCCCCAAAATTCGCTAGCAAGGTCGCCACTAATCCACCCGCAACGAGCAGCCCATATGTTCTTTTTGTTGGCACCATGCGTCTTGCCTGCTAAATGAGCCTGTTTAGTTCGAGTCTTTTACTGCTTCTCTTTTCGGGACATGTTTTTTCTCTCATATATTTCTCTCCCGTATATATTTCTCTCTCGATACTTGTTTTTCGATATTTGTTTTTCGATATTTGTTCTTATCTGGGGACAGGGACGCTTTCCAGCAGCCCTTTAATCACATCATCTGTGGTAGAGCCATCGAGCTGTGCTTCCGCCCCCAAAATTAGGCGGTGCCGAAGTAACGGCGTGGCCACTGCTTTGACGGCATCGGGGGAAACGTAGTCTTGACCCTTGAGCCAGGCGTAGGCTTTGCTAGCTCGTAGCCATTGCACCACTGCGCGCGGGGAGGTGCCTACGTCTAGGTCGGGGTGTTGGCGGGTTTTTTGGGCGAGGGCGAGCAGATAATCTAACACCGGTTCTTGCACCGTTGTTTTTTTGACGGCTTGGCGAACGGTGAGAATATCGATAGCGGTAGCGACGGGTTTGAGTCGGCTGAGGTGCGATCGCTTGGCCTCAAACCCTGCTTGGGCGTTCAGCAGCATTTGTTTCTCGGCTTCAGGCGTCGGATAATCGACCACCAGCTTGAACAAAAAGCGATCAAGCTGCGCTTCTGGTAAGGGGTAGGTGCCTTCGTATTCCAGTGGGTTTTGGGTGGCCACCACCCAGAAAAGATCGGGCAATGGATAGCTGGTGCCGTCTAGGGTGACCTGTTGTTCTTCCATGGCTTCTAGCAGCGCGGCCTGGGTTTTGGGTGGTGTGCGGTTTACTTCATCTGCTAGCAACACCTGCGTAAACACAGGGCCTTTTTTGAGGGTGAAATCTTTCGTGTTGAGATCAAAAACATTCGTGCCCAAAATGTCTGAAGGGAGAATGTCAGGAGTGAGCTGAACACGACAAAAGTCAGCTTGTAGGAGCTGGGACACTACCTTTACCAGTAAGGTTTTACCTGTACCGGGCACCCCTTCTAAAATGACATGCCCGCCTGCTAGCAACGCCACCAATAGCTGATTGACCAGCCCTTGCTGTCCGACCACAACTTGGTTTACAGCTTTATTAATACGATTAAAACTTGTTTGCAGCTCGTTCATAGCTTGTGTTCAGTGCGTTGTATTCAGTGCGTTGTATTCAGGATGTCGTGTTCGGTTCGTTGTCTTCGGTGTGTTGTCTGTAAGGCTGAGTATGTAGGGCTGAAGAAATACCTGGGTTGTAGGGACTTGAGATTGTAGGAACCTGAGATTGTAGGAACTTAAATTGTGGGCGATTGAGATTGTAGGAACTTGCGTGACAGAAGAGAGTAGTGGCTGTGTGAGTGTTCTGTTACGGCCTAAACGTTCAAGTCATAACATTTAGGCCGTAACGTTATGACTTAAAACGTTCTGTTGGATTGTTTATTTTGGCTGGCTGTGATGTGGAGCTGCTGAATGCGCCTAATCCATAGTTGAATCGCTGCGTCGCTTCGGGGTTTGGCCTGTAGAATGTTCAGCTCGGCGGGGCTTTGGCCGGTGGTTTGTTCCCATGCTGTTTTCAGCGTTGAGAGCGGCACCAGTACGTTGCCAAGTCCGAGCGCTTTTTGCAGCACTTTCTGTTCTGCTTTCGCCAATGTCTCAATCAAAAAGTCTTGACTATTGGCCTTGTGTAAAACGCCAGCAAGCGCCGTAATGTAGGCTTCGCTGTTATTAGGCTCAGGGCTTTCAAGTGATTGTGCCAATCCCAACCGGCGATTTTGGGCCACTAGCCCAACAATGAGAACCACAACACTTTGGATTGTCGCCACGAGCAGTGGCGTTTTTTCCAAATAACCAAACCAAGTACCGGCCACTTCTTTTACCACTACATCTGTGTCTTTATATCCATGCAAATATTCATCCACAAAAATAGGCCCGCCTCCTTGCTGTGCTAACTCAGCTAAAAAAGCAAAGTTTCCAGGATTATTAAGGTACGCATTCGCCCCTAAAAACGGCGTAGTGGATTGAATAAAGTCGCCAGTTCCGATACTTACATTGCCCTCTGCATCTATAACTTCTGTGTCTTCTTGCCAAACGACTGCGCCGTATTGATCAAATAACAGCGGTGTGATTTCGGTTTCGTTGACGTTGTTGTCGTCATTGATGCGGCGACGGGTGACGACGGTAACGCTGCCGCTGCTAGAAGGGAGTTCAGACTGAAAGGGGGCGGCGGTTGCGGGGCTTTGTCGGCTGAGGGCAATCACACGATTGCCTTGTTTTACCCAGTCGTTGAGTTCGTACGGTAGATAGTTGAAGCCGCTTAAGCTAGGCGGTGCGATTCTGAGTACAGTGGCTGGCTGGCTGGCGTTTTCTGCTGATTTTTGGGTGGTGAGTTCTTCTAGCGATCGCTGCCAGCGTTCAATCGGTGCGCCTTGCGATTGCATATATTCATACCAAGCGCCATAGCCATCGGGGGCTTTGCTCCAGGTAGAGCCAGACTGGATACGGTTGTAGGTGGGGGCTAGGCCCAACACAATCAATAGCAGCAGGCCAAGGATGGCAATGGTGAGATAACGACGGTTAAGCTTCGTAAGGGTCATTGCTTCGGTGCCTCCTTTTGCATTTCTTTCTGAATTTGCTCGTAGGCACTGCGACAGCGCTTAAAGACTTCCCCGGAAGCATCGGCGATGCCAAACACTAGCCGTTCGTGGGTGCCAATCAGGAGCTGATAGGGCCGAGGTACGGACTTATGCGGACTAGCTGGGTTGAGCTTTTGCCCGATGCTCTGGAGATATTCGCCATCGGTACGGCTAGCGTCATGGGGCAAAACTTGAGCGTCGTGGAGTTGCTGAAGGGTGGCGCGATAAAGCGCTTTACAGGCTTCTTTGTAGTTTCCTTGTTTGGCTAGGGTTTGGGCCTGTTGCCACCAGTATTGGGTGCTGCGCTCTGGGTCTGGAGAAGCGGTGCGATCGCCCAACTTTGTCCAGCCCTGGGTTCTCTCTAGCCAATTTCGAATTGGTTGCTCTAAGGCGCGATACAGCAAAAATGTCATCCAAATGGCCAGCGCCGTCACCAAACCCCAGAACAATATCTGCTGTACGATTTCTGGCAAAGACCAATCAGGTAACTCAGGCAAATCAGGCCCGCTGATCTCTAGCAAAGAAAGCCGATACTCAAGCCACTCACGAAACTGCTGGACGAGCTTTCCCGTTTGCCACGCAAAAGAATTAGTACGATAAGCGCCTTCCAGCATAAAGACAAACATACACAGCAGACATCCCTACATTTCAGCACTTTATTTCAGCGCCGAGAGCGGCACAGGCACATACAAAGTAGCACTTTCAAGCCAAAGCACTCTCAATGTAAAGACTGAGCGAGTGAGTAGTAATAATCACTCTGTTAGCTGATGGATTTGCTGGGCTAGTTAATGCCGTTTCGCAACGGCCTTGGCCCCATAAATCCCTCGTAAATATATTTCTCAATGTTGTTGCATAGCGTTAAGAGCGTACAGTTTCATTAGTGGCTTAACTGCTGTAACGTTTTTTTGTTTTCCCGTCATTACTTGTTGCGTGAGCTATCCTGCTGCGTGAACCAATACTGTGGGTGCGACTGTCTTCGTGGCGAATAAGGTCACTGGCGAATAAGGCCACTGGCAAATAAGGTCACTTTAGATAACAGGATTTAACTGTTTTATTTTAGATGTGCAATGTCTTAGATGTGCAATGTCTTGGACATGCAATGTCTGGCATGTTTCAGCTAACCGTTAGTAGCCCAGTCTTTGATCACGATACGCTTGTAAGTCTGTTGGGCCGCTATACATTGTTTTAAGATAGATGTCTCCCTCGGCCCAAAAAATCTCTAAATCTCAGAGACAGAAAGAGTATTTCTTGGCGGCGACTAGCTAGTCGGACTGTTCACGAACGGTCACTGAGGTAAACAGTTCATTAGCATCGCCCGTTGCAGAAACGGTGTATAGCTTGATGCCATCTGAATTTAGCCAGTTGGGCGATGTTTCGATGCGGCGTGGTTGAAACATAGATGGCCTTACATGGGTTTAATACTCGAATTTAATACTCGACGGTGACCGGTGTGTGGTCACTGGGCCGTTCGCGTCCGCGAGGTTCTGTGTCTATGGTGCAGCTTTTGGCTTGTTCGTAGAGTGCAGGCGAAAGGTAGTGGTGATCTATTCGCCAGCCAGTGTTACGTGAGAATGAATTGGTGCGATAGTCCCACCAGCTAAAGTGTCCGCCTTCGTCGGTGAATTTTCGAAAAGCATCGGAAAGGCCAATGGAGAGAACGTCGCGGAGGGTTTCTCTCTCGACTGGGGAAGACATGATGTGTTTGTCTCTGTTTTTGTCGGTGTAAATGTCTTTGTTCTCGAGGGCGATGTTGAAGTCGCCGCAGACGTTGAGCTGAGGATGAAGGGAGAGCTGGGCGCTGAGATACTGCTTCAGGAGTGCGAGCCAAGCGAGCTTGTATTCGTACTTCTCGCTGCCAATGGAGGAGCCATTAGGAACGTAGAGATTCACCACCCGCACGTCATTTAGCAGGCCGCTAATCACTCTTTTTTGATCGTCTAAGTTCCCAACTGATTCTGTGTTCATCACTGCGCCAAAGCCCATTTGCACATCTTCCAGCGGTTCTTTGCTAATTAAAGCAACGCCGTTATAAGACTTTTGGCCGTAGGCGTAGACGTGATAGCCGATGTCAGTAAAGGCTGCTTCTGGAAAGTCTTCATCAACGACTTTGGTTTCTTGGAGGCACAGGACGTCTACAGGGTTGGCTTGCAGCCATTCGGTGACATGGGTGAGGCGAGTGCGGACGGAGTTGACGTTCCAAGAAGTAACTTGCATGGGGGCGCGAAAAACTCTGTAGTAGGTGAAGCGGTCTCACTATATTACAGATACAGAATTACAGATACAGCGCGCCCCTGGCCGCTCGCAAGGAATTTAGTCGGTAGGCGGCTTGTCATCTTGCCGCCAGATTATAAAGGAGATGTTTGGGTGTCGTCTTTGCTTTGAAAAAGGACGCTCCAGCTTTGGCGTAGGAGCGGTAAGGCGCTAGTGGAAATGAGCAGTGCGATCGCCCCACTGACGACTCCATCGGCCCAAAGCCAGCCAAATTTGGCAATGAGCACCGCACCTACTAAAACGCCAAAACAGCTGCCCGCATCTGCCAGCATGTGCAAAAACGCGCCGCGCATATTCAAATTATCTTCCGCGTGGGCGTGCAGGAGATAAGCATTTAAGCCATTCACCACAAGGCCCACCGCCGCTGTGATGGCCATCGGTGCGCTAAGAATGTCGGTGGGCGGCTGGTGCAGGGTGCTAATGGCTTCATAACCGAGCCACACAGCAACAATGAGCAGCAGCGTACCATTGATAAATCCAGACAGAGCGTTGAGCCGAGCTGAGTCAGCCGCTTGTTTGGCTTGGTAGGCGCTCCACAGCGCCAGGGCTATGGCCAATACATCCGTCATCATGTGCCCTGCATCCGCCATCAAAGACAAGCTATTGCTATGCAAGCTCACCCACAGCTCAGCCACAGAAAAGCTGCCCACCAGCACTAAGGCAATGCGCAAAGCCCTTAACTGCTCGGGGGTAGAAGGTGTGGCGCAATGACAGTGGCCAGCGTGGTGATGGTGCGTGTGAGAAGACATATATAGATAAGGAGGCGTACGAAGATACCTATTAGAATGATGGCAGCGGGCTGAGATGCCTACTGCTGATTAGCCAGTTAATTCAGTGGCCAGTGATGGTCTGGATGCTAGCGCGATCGCCCAGCCGTTCATTCAATAGCCGTTCATTACATCAAGGTTATACCCATGACCTACACCGCAGACCAAACAGATTTTATGGCGTTGTCGCAGCTCAACCGAGCGCAGTTCTACGCAATGAGCTACGAAAGCAAAGCGATTTGATGAGCGCAGATGGCTAAGAAACCAGGCCCGAAACCAACGAAAAAATTTGATGATGAGTGGGGCGATACACCCCTGTTCAATAAGTCTTCACTGGCTGATGGTACGTCTCAGCCCCTCCAAGGGGACGCGCTGCTAAAAGAAACCTGTCGCCGATTACGCGCTGCCAAGGGACTATGGGATGCCCATCGCAATCCGGCTTGCCGCCGAGAACGGGAAAAGGCGCTAGCGCTGTATAACCAGCTAACGAAAGCGCAAAAGGAAAAGGTGCCGCAGCAGCTCAGAATTTGGCTGCGCTACCGCAGTGAAAAGTACTTTGGAGCGCACCAAACAAAGCCAGGCAGTAAAAAGCGTTCGGCTAAGGGAAAGCCATCTCAGGCGAAGAAAAAAGGCAAAGGACGGAAGTAGCGTACGCAACAGCAGCTTGATACCAGTCTTATATTATGTAGGCCCTAAAAGGGCTCAAAATGAGCGATAGTGGCTCCCTTCGCTGATAGAATCTCTCTCTATTCAATCCCCTGGATTGACTCTCAGAAGAATCACTGAGATATTAAAGTAATTTCATAATTCTCGATCTAGGCTTTTAATAATGCGCGCCAACCGTTCTACCCTCGTTAAGCTGTGCTTGTTAACGGCCCTTGCCGTGCCTGTTCAACGGGCTGCTTCTGCAACGAACCAACCCCAAACTTTGGGGGCCTCACGGGCGGATACCACACTCCTGTTGGCTCAAGCGACTGGTTCAGATATTCAGTTTGAAGCGCCTGCTTCGTTAGACGGCGCTGAGGCGCTTGCCATTGATGGCTCTAGCAGCATGCGTTCTATGAACGAAGCGCTAACAGAGCAGTTTAAGACGCGATACGATACGGCGGCGGTAGACAGTGCAACGAACGGGTCAGACATTGCCTTAGAACGGCTGCTCAATGGCGAGATAGATTTGGCCGCGATTGGTCGTCCGCTGACTGAAGCAGAGACGGCGGCTGGTTTGGTAGCGGTGCCCGTTGCGCGTGAAAAAATTGCGATTTTTGTGAGTCCAGACAATCCCTTCGCTGGCGATATTACGTTTGAAGAATTTGGCAGCATCTTTCGAGGCGAGATTACCGAATGGGAAGCAGTTGATGACGGCTCAGGTGCGGGTGCACTGCGCTTTGTAGATCGACCAGAAACCAGCGATACGCGATTGGCTTTTCGGCCTTACCCTGTGTTTCAGTCCGCGCCCTTTGAAACAGGTGCAACTGCAGATCCTGTAGCGGTCGATGAAACTGAGGTGGTAATTGAGTCGCTAGGTAGCGACGGCATTGGCTATGCGATCGCCAATCAAGTCATGGGCAATCCCAACGTCAAAATCGTGCCTATGCACCAAACCCTGCCCGATAACCCGGCGTATCCCTTCTCCCAGCCTCGCAACTACGTCTATCTGGATGAACCTAGCCCAGCCGTAGAAGGCTTTTTGGCGGTTGCCACTAGCCCAGAAGGTGCGGACGTTATTGAAGAAGTGCGCGAAACCGAAGGCGCTGCTGCCGCCCAGCTAGATGGCCCCGCTGCAACAGCCACGAGTGCTGACGGGACACTGAGTGCGCGTGCCGATGAAAATAATGTTGCCGTTATTGAAGATGCCGACGGGAACCTCGTGGCAGGCCCCTTAGCAGGCGCAGGCGGTGCGGTCACTGCCCTTGCCTTTAGCCCAGATGGTGAAACCTTAGCAACAGGGACTAACACAGGCAAAGTCCGTTACTGGGGCGTGGATGGTGAGCCTAAGGGCGAGCCTTTTGATGCGGTGCTAGGGACTGACAATGCTATTTCCGACCTGGAATTTAGAGAGAATGACAAGCTATTTGTGGCGGGTAGCGAAGGCCGTCAGGGACTATGGGGCCTAAACGGATTGCCCTTTGGTGAGACCGCAGGTGCGGCTGCGGGCGCTGCGGGCGCTGCGGGTGCTGCGGGTGCCGCAAGTCAGGGAGAGGGAAAATTTCCTTGGTGGTTGCTTTTGATTCCGCTGTTGGGTTTGCTGGGTGGCCTGGGTGTATGGCTACTGGGTAAAAACAAAAGAGGGGCTGCTGCTGAGCCGAAGCGGCAGACCTCGCCAACGGCTACAGTACCGCCGCCTGCCACCGATCCTGAAAGCGATCGCGAAGTTTCTAATCGTGCACAGACGGTGATTTCGACTGATCGCGTGGTTGATGAGTCTCGGGCGGTAGAGGCCACAGGCGCTGCCAATGTGAACGCCCCGTTATCCGATGTGCAGCCAGTCAGCGCCGCAAATATTGAGGCCGGGGCCGCAAGTACGGCGGCTTTGAGCTTGGAAGAATCAACAGATTTAGAATCCCCTGATTTGGAAGGCACTAATTTAGACCTTTCAATGCCTGATGTGAACCTGGGTGGTGCTGCTTTGGGCGGTGCTGTTTTGGGCGGTGCTGCTTTGGGTGGTGCTGGTTTGGCTGCGAGTTTGGATTCAGGCGTTGAAGGCGACGACGATGATGAAGAGTGGGATGACAACTTAGATTTGACGTTAGATGATGCGCCTGATACAGCAGCAGACACGGCGGCAGATACGACGGCAGATACGACGGCAGACATCGCTGCGGAGGCAGCGCCTTCTGTGAATCTGGATTTGTCACTAGATGAGGCCGCGACGTCTGCTGATGTGAATGCGACGATGCCTTTGGTGGGATTATCCGGTAATGCAGAAACGTCTGGTTCAGAAGGGGCTGGCGTAGATATTTCTGGCGGCAGTAATGACGATGACTTTTGGAATACAGCGCCAGCCGTGGGCGCTGCTGCTGGTATCGGTGCTGTAGGCATAGCTGCTGCTGCCATGAGTGCAGGACAGCCAACCAACAACGATGATGATGATGTAGCCGTAGGCAATCTTGGCTTGGGCAGTGAGTTTGAAGATAGCGATTTTGGAAATATAGAGCCGACCCGAAACACGGTGATTGCGGAAGCAGATGCCGTGCCTGATATTGAGCCGGATCAAAACACCATCATTGGTGATAGCACCGTAATTTTTGGGGGGGCCGTAGCGTCCAGCGTGGACGCAGAGTCGGCCGATCCCAACCCTGGCGAGTCCGCCGTTCCTCGTGGTGGCGATACCGCCGGACTCGACGATTTCGCTAGTAGCGGTATTGCACGCTCGGCCACGATGGCGGTTGGGCTTGCTGGAGGGGCGGCAACTGCGGTTGCTGTGTCGGCTAGTGGTTCAGAGGGTGCTGGTACTGGTGACGGGGCGGGTTCTGGCGGTGGCGGTTTTGGTGCTGGTGGCTCTGGTTCTGACGATTCCGGTGCTGGCGGTTCTGGCTCTGGTGATTCTGGTGCTGGTGATTCTGGTTCGGGCAGTTCCGGTTCGGGCGGTGCAGGCGGTTCTGGACGACCTCGCACACCTCAAGAACTGGCCGATGTAGACGATGGCCTCAGCGACTTGCCTGATGGCTACGGTGAAAGCCGCATTGTTTTGCTCCCTCGCGATCCGCAGTGGGCTTATGCCTATTGGGATGTGTCTTACGAGCATAAGCAGTCGCTGCGCGAGCAAGGGGGCCAACGGCTGATGCTGCGCCTGTACGATGTGACAGACATTGACCAAGACACGCAGGCTGCTCATGGTATGCAGCAGTTTGACTGCGATGAGATGGCGCGCTCTTGGTATGTGGAAATTCCGGTGAGCGATCGCGACTACACCGCTGAAATCGGCTACTTAACAACCGATGATCGCTGGCTTGTGTTGGCGCGCTCTGCGCCGATGCGCGTCCCACCGATTTATCCATCCGACTGGGTGAAAGATCAGTTCGTCACGATTAACTTTAATGAGAGCTTGGTGGGTAGAACCTTTGGTAACTTGGGTCGCCCAGATGATAAAACAGGCGCTGCTGATACGCCTGTTGAAGCGTTACCTCCTATTTATAGTGAGCTGTTTAACCTCACTCAGGGGCAAAACGCAATGCGTGTTGCAGGGTCATTGTTTGGCTCTATGCATCAGGTGCCGCCCGGTGCGCTCACGTCGTCGGGTATGGCGTTGGGTGAGTTTGCCGGTGCGCCATTCAATCTCTCTGGACTCAATATGTCTGGATTGAATGTATCTGGACTCAATATGTCGGGTGTGGGCATGGGCGATCGCAAACGCAACTTCTGGCTAGTAGCTGACGCTGAACTGATTGTGTATGGTGCCACTGAACCCGATGCGACTTTGACCATCGGTGGCCAGGTGGTGCCTCTCAGCGCCGATGGTACCTTCCGCTTCCAGGTGGCCTTCCCCGATGGCAACCTCAGCTATCCGATTAAGGCCGTAGCTGCGGATGGAGAGCAATCTCGCTCCATTACCATGAACTTTGAGCGAGAGACCCCAGAGCGCAATACCAACACCAAGTCCGAAGCTCAAGACGAGTGGTTCTAACCGGCGGAAGCTTCAGCTAATGGAAGCCTTACGTTGCTAAAGCCTCAATGAGCATTCAGCTCATTGAGGCTTTGCTCTGTCTGGGGGCCGAGTTTTGGGCGGGCTGAGTTTTGGGCGGGCTGAGTTTTGAGCGGGCTGAGTTTTGAGCGGGCAAACGCGATATTGTGCATATGCTCCGATCAAACCTCTCGTGTGCAAGAGGTGGCTAAACCATGGCCCAATCCCTACCAGCCAAAGACCGAGAACCCTTTGTGAGCTTGTTGCTCTACCACCTGTTTAAATGGTCTGTGGTCAGCCCCATGCTTCATGTCTATTGGCGGGGACGCATTCACGGGGCCAGCAATGTGCCCAAAACAGGGCCTCTGATTGTGGTGGCTAATCATGGCAGTAATGTGGATCCGCCACTGTTATCTAACTGTGTGAATCGGCCTGTTTCCTTTATGGCTAAAGAATCTCTGTTTCAAGTGCCTTTGTTTTCCTCTGCGATTAAGGCGTACGGTGCGTACCCCGTAAAGAGAGGGAGCGCAGATCGCAGTGCCATTCGGGCTGCGCTGAAACAATTAGAAGAGGGGTGGGCCGTTGGAATCTTTTTGCAGGGTGTGCGAACGCCAGACGGACGAATTTCTACGCCTAAGTTGGGGGCGGCGCTGATTGCGTCGAAGGCTCAGGTGCCGCTGTTGCCGGTGAGCTTGTGGGGAACGCAAGATATTTTGGCGAAGGGCGCTAAGATGCCCAAACCGAGTCCGGTCACAGTGCGGATTGGTGAGTTGATTGAGCCGCCTGCCAGCGGTGATAAGGCCGCGCTCAAGGCCGTGACTCAACAGTGTGTGGATGCCATTCATGCGCTGCATGATTTGGCTCGATAAGCTGTGGACTGCTCCGTATGCAGGGCGGCTTAGCGCAACGCTGTAAAATACGTGAAGAAAACGAGATAAATTGGGCACTTATGGCGGGAGATTTGCACGCAGAATTGACAGAAATGATGGGGCCAGTGCAGTGGGAGTGGCTAAAACCTCACGTGCAGAGAGATGCGGTGGTCGTGGTGAATCAAAATTTAGATTTGGCGGCTGTGGGCGAGGCGATCGCAACAGATAACACTCAAGCTGTGAATCGATGGATTACGGAGCAGCTAATCCTTAAGCCCGATCCAGAACAGATTGCGACGTGGAGTAGCGAAAACAAGCGACTGACGTCTCTGATTGTGCAGCCTTACGTGTTAGTGCAAGACAAACCACTGGAGCCAGATGCTTCAGAGACTCCCTCCTCCTAACTTTTGCGCAATCCTGACAGGCCCCTCAATGCAGGCTCCTTCGATGAAGGCACATCTCTTATGCAAAGCCATCCGCTTTGGCGCTATCTCACCACTTCTGTTTTAGTCAGGTACTTGCTGTTTTTTGCCTGTGGGTGGGCCACTATTGAGGTGTTGCACTACTTTGAAATTGTCGTTGTGGTGTTTGCTTCAGCGACTATTTTGGCGTTTTTGCTCAGCTATCCTGTGCGCTGGCTGCGGCGGTGGTTGCCGCATAATGTAGCGGTGTTCATCGTTTTTATGGTGTCCCTCATTGTGGTCGGCTCTATTGCCATTACGGTGGGCCTTGCCGTATTGTCCCAAGCGCAGCCACTGGTGGATAATCTCAGTGACTTTCTCACCTCGCTTACACCCCGTGTCGAGGCGTTGGAACGTAGCTTACAGCGGTGGAATTTACAGGTTGATATTCAGTCTTTAGGCGCTCAGCTAAAAGATCAAACGGCTGATTTTTTGGGGGCGGGTATTGCCATTTTACAAGGGATATTAACTAATTTCTTACATTCTATTTTGATTGCAGTGGTGGCTTTTTTTATGCTGCTAGATGGCGATCGCATCTGGCAGCTTTTAATCAAAATGGTGCCGCCATCCCATCGCTACCGAGTAACCAAAACAGTTCAAAAAAGCCTGCTGGGGTTCTTTTGGGGGCGGCTGCTGCTTTCTATTTTCTTTGGTGTTTCTACCTTCTTTGTGTTTCTCTTTTTCAATGTGCCTTATGCTCTGACGCTATCAGTAATTGCCGGACTGTTTGATCTTATTCCAGGCATTGGGGCAACTATTGGCATTAGCCTAGTAATGCTATTTTTACTGTCGCAAAGTGTGGTGATGGCGCTACAGTCTGCGCTGATCTGTATTTTGCTGCAACAAGTAGAAGAGAATCTGCTCCTGCCACGCATCATGCAAGACTCGCTTAACATCAATCCGGTTGTTATGTTTTTTGCCCTGATTGTCGGTGCTAGGGTCGCAGGCGTATTGGGAATATTTCTCTCTATTCCGGTGGCCAGTACGATTGTGAGCCTACTAGAGATAGATGAGATGAAAGGCTCCTCACCGCGCCTTTCGGAGCCAGAAAAGGGCTGAGCAGTAATGAACCATAAAAGGTGGGGTGAACACCTGGCTTGGCTTTAATTCACTAGCGTCGCTTATCAATCCTTCTGAACGTTTAGTCGGCGGCCATACATGAGGCAGCTATCTATAAGATGCCTGTGGGCATGAGGGGGTTATGAATCAGATAGCTGGGGTGATGATGCCTACGGACATGTCATCTGTTGATATTTAGTCTCGATAGAGATAAAATACACCCCAATCATTCATTCTTAAATAACCATGAAAAAGAAATTAAAAGCGACTGAACTCTTTCTCTCTCTAGGTTTAGTCGCTTCCCTAGCGACGGCTTGTGGTGGCCCTACCTCCGAAGGCGGTGAGGCTGTGGAAGGCGGCGAGGGTGAAACCATTGAGGCACCCGCAGAAGAAGGCGGTGAAGCTGCTGCGGAAGAGGAAGGCGGTGAAGCTGCTGTAGAAGAAGGCGGCGAAGGCGGTGAAGGCGGTGAAGGCGGCGAAGGCGGCGAAGGCGGCGAAGGTGGTGAAGGCGGCGAAGGGTAATCCTTAACCGCACTTCCTACACTGTTCCAATCAGCGGTCTGGCATTGAGGCACTACCGGCGGAAATCTTGTGCAAGTTTCACCAGTTTTTGTTGCATAGCTTCTGTTGCAGAAACAATAATCTCAGAGCGCCGGTAGTTCTCGCAGTCTGATAACGGCGACAGGGCAGCGCCACTGAATGTGCTGATGTAATAGCCCATTTCACTGGCCATCCAAGCTAGGGCGGCTGTGTCAATAAACTGAGCGCTGGCTAACATTACGCCTGCAACTTCCCCTGTGAGTAACCCGTTAATGGGTGGCACGGGGGTTGTCTTTGAGTAGTCGGTTTTGATATCGATAACAGAAGAGAATTGCGATCGCACCTCTTCTGCCATCTCACTCAGCGCCCACCCTAATAAAACCGTATCCCCTGGATCTTCAATCTTCAACGGCTGGCACTCATCTAGCTCATCACTCATAGCGCCTTTAAAGGTGCCTTGCCCGCGTAGTGAGTAGTAGTAGCAGTTGTTTGCAGGGCTAAGCGCGATCGCCGCTTCAAACTCATCCGCATTCAAAATGGTCAAAATGACTAAATAATTGGGGTGGCCATCTTTGTAATACAGCGTGCCATCAATCGGATCGAGCGTAATGAGATAGTCACCTTGGGGGCCGAGATCAATCGCTCGAAAATACTTCGTGTTGTAAGTTGTTTCATATTCTTCGCCATAGAAGCGCATGTTGGGAAACTTGGCGAGCAGCGTCACTTCCATGAATGTTTGAATGGAGAGATCTGCGTCGGTGAGGGCGTTGGCAAACATGTGGTCGCCCTCGTATTTATCTGGCAGTGCTGAGATGCGCTGCTGAATTTGAGCGGCATACGCGCCTGCTACTTTGAGAAAAGGAAGCAGCGCGGCCAAAATCTCTTTTGGTGTGTGCTCGCTGGCAGCGCTCGTAGACGGTGTTGTAGCAGGCGTGGGAGAAGATGCAGTCTCGACCATAGTGGGGTGACATGGGGTAAGGACTCATAGACATTATCACTCTTATTAGGATGTGAGCTCTGGGATGCGATATCTGGGATGCGATATCTGAGGCGATCGCAATAAAAAATGCAGCTGCAAAAAGAGGCCGTTACTTGTTCCTGACGCTATCGAGAACCTTTCACTCCATCAGACGGTGTGCCCTGTTTATTGGGCTGGCTTATGAGGCGATCGCGCGCTTGCCCCGTCGTTGCTTCATTTGGTGTGCTAACACGCCAGCTGCCATCATGCCTATGAGGGCAGAGGGTTCAGGCACTGCTTGCGGTTCACCGTAAAGGAAGTTATCCATCACAACAATATCTACCCCGTTTTCTGGAGCATCATCAGGGCCAACAGGCGTGTTGCCGCTGGTGATTCGCACACTAAATAAGTTGCCTTCCTCAAAAGTCTCCCCATAAAAGGACAACCCTTCTGATGCCACAGGGACAACGTTAGAGCTGATTAAATTTCCTTCAACATCGTAGAACTCTAAGGTTGTACTGTCGTCGAGATCAACATCTGTGAAAACGGCTCCAAATCCATTGGTGGTGGCCGCAGTATTGGTGCCAGAGACAAAGAAATTTACATCCAAAACGTTGGTGCCCACGGATGTAAATAGACGCTCAGAACTAAACGTTGTGAACTGCTCTGAATACGTTGGGTTGATGCTGTCAAACTCATTATCCGGAAACCCTGGATCAGCGGGGTTGCTTGGATTGCTAACCTTAAACGCTGACCCTGCATCTGTGCTGAACTCAGCGCCCCGTGTCACGGTTGCGTTAAAAAAGTCGCCTGGCATATCAACCGGCACAATCCCCGCATCCCAGTTAATTTCACGCCGACCTGCTTCAATTGGCCCAACTGCATTGACATTGTTAGGCTCGCCTAATGCTTCACGGAAAGCTTCTACTGTGCCGGTAATAGCGGCAGCGTCTGCGCCAGCATCTGCAAACACGGCTGCTAAGGCATGGGCTGGTGCGAGCAGTAGCACAGCCATTGAGACGGCAATACCTTGGCCAAGTTTAACGAGTTTCATTATTCATGTCTCCTCTATGTGTTCTTCGTATTTTTCGCTGTGTCAATAATGGATTCACCGAATAGCTGTCACGCATTGCGGCAGGCTTTTGCTGCGCTCAACACTGCCAGCGCAATGCATGACGGCTATTTGGTTTACTCATTTGACGTCGAATTACTGTGGAAAAATGCAAATTGTCTGATGCCCATTTCACGGCATTCCCATAGTGAAGACCGTGAAAATACTGATTCCTTTCTTCAGAGTATATCTGAGTGGGTGGGAAGTTCGTTTGGCAACGCGTCTCAAGGTTCTTGTCTATTCGTCTCAGGTTTGTAAGGGCCAGAATTCATGCGATCGCTTACGAATAGTTTTCTAACCACTGCCGCAGGCGATCGCTCTCGCACCAGTAGCTAGCGTCTTTATCCAGGGGATGTAAGCGCTGGGTGCGCTCGGCTTCTACTTCGGATGGCGAGATTCCATACTGTTTGCGAAACAAACGGCTAAAGGAGGCTGCCTCTGTAAATCCCCATTTAGTTGCAATTTCGCTAATGGTGATTGGTGAGTCTGGCGGTAATTCTCTTAGCTCCTGATAGCAGCGTGTCAATCGTTGTTTGCGCACATAGGTATGAACGCCGCCTTCAGCTTTAAATAATCGATAGACAGTGGCGCGCGAGCAGTGAAAGACCCGGCAGAGGCTATTTACGCTGACATTGGGCAAATGCAGATTATCTCGTAAGTAGGCTTTCATGGCTTCTGCTTTGGCCAAGGCGACTTGGGCTTGCGTGGTCATATTGCCCGTTGCCAGATTGCCCATAAAATTACCGGCTGCGGTATGGCCTACGATATGGCCTGCTTGGCCTGCTGCCATAGGGCTTTGACGTGTTGATTGGCCATTTAGGAGGCCGTTGAGCACACCATTGAGTAAGCCAATAAACCCTTGGGCGATCGCGGGTGCATCGGCTTGGGCGGTAATGGGTAGATTTTCCCAAATGGTGATCCACGTTTGCGTGAGCAGTTGGCCCGCTGGCGAATTGACAGGCCAGGAAAACATCGGATAGCGATTGTAAATTTGCTCATGAATCGCAATGGCCTGGCGAGGAATGAGAACGCTTAAGCAACTGTTGGCTTGGCCAATGCTGCTGAAGGGGTGGGCGAAATCTTGAATAGAGATAACATCGCTGGCTACTTGTAGTTTCTTTCCGTCTTTTAGTGTTCCTTGAATGCCGCCAGAACAGAAGTATTGAAGTGTGATGCAATCAGATTTTTGATGTGAGAGATGCCGTGATGTACGTGTAAACTGCATCTCATCGAATGAGGATTGCATAAAGGTTAACTGTTCAACTAAATAACTGGTGATTGAACAGGAACAAGATTGCGTATTTTGGGTGGGAATGACATCAAACATGGGGGAAGTGGTTTGTTTCCACACTTCGAATTGATGTTCCAACGGAATCTCTTTTGCACTTAAGCGAGCCATTGGAATGCCCTCGAACGGAGATAGGTGATTCATAGTGTCTCCACGTAGTTTTTGAGTTTGTTTTAGACCTCAACATGACGTTTTCGAAGCCTATGTCACCTGCCGTAGTAGATGCTGATTGTTTTCAAAGGCTCACAGAGAGAAAGTCTTGTCCTTTCAGGTTGTGCTTTCAGGAACTCTAAGTTTTTAGGAACTCCCAACTTTCAGGAACTCTAAACTTTCTGGATGAGTATGTTTCTTCGTAAAACGATTGAAGAAGCTGGACGTAGCATCGCGCCCCTGGTTTAACGTGTGTGTTTAACGTGTTTGGTTTACTCTTTTAGTTAACGTTTTGGCTTACACGTTTAGCGCATACGTTGAATGTGTGTGGATGCGATGCTACTCACCTTTTGGTTGTTTGTGATTACAGCTTGCGGTCTAGCTCTTGTTGGCGTCTTTGTGTAATAGAGAGCGTTGGCGCTGCGTCTTCTTCTTGTTGGTTTTCTGGCGCTTCCCATTGTTGGCTTTCTGGCGCTTCCCATACGGTGGGTTCAGCGGTTTGAGCACGGTCTTGTTCTGTGGAAGCGTCTTGAGGGTAGTTGCCTGTGGATTCTTCTGGGTAGTAAGGCTTTTGATACTCGTCAGACTTATTGCGATCATCGAATTCGCGTAGTCGTAGGGTTTGGAGATTGAAGTCTGAGTCGATTTTAGGCAGGGCCTGAGCAGCTGGTGCGATCGCTGCTGTGGCTAGAACGATGGAGAAAGCAGAAAGGATGAAGCGTTTCATAGCAGTTACCTAAGTGGTGTTTACGGTTCTTGGTTAGAGCGGTGAGGCGCTTGCCCGTTGCTCTATGTCCTTATTAGACAAGTCGGGAGGCTACGTTAATGGCTAAGAAAGGCTGACTTATGGCTAACTTATGGATGGCTAACTAGCTTATGAGGAGGGTTGCATATCCCAAGGGACGACTGAGAAAAAGAAAAGCGTCGATGCCATGACTAGGCCACTGCCAAAAAATTGCCAGCCCGATACGCTGCTAAGGAAGGCGATGGTGCCGATATGCACCCAACAAGCCGCCGCAAAGCAGCGCGATCGCATTCCAATGGACATGGCACCATAGCCCGCCGCACAGATAGCTAGCCACAGCAAACATAGATGCGACAAAATGAGAACGCTGCTGTAGAAAATGCCATAAACCGTGGCAAGGCTACCTATACTCATCAGCAAGGCCCAGAGCAAAATCACCCAGCGAAGCTTGGCTTGACTCGCGATCGCCCAGGTAAGCCCCGACGTAAGCGCAATGCCTACCCCTGTAAGCGCTGCATCTAAAATGGCCTGAATACTCCAGCTCAGTGAAGAAAACTGCCCCAGCGAAAAGATGCCTAGCGTGAGTGCGCCCCACACTAAGAACGCTTGATCAATGGCTGTAAAGTAGGTGCGTGGCAGTGCGGTTAGCCAGTGGGGGCGATGCAGGTTCAGCAGACCGCTAGGCGACTGCATACTGAGTGCTTCATCGACTAAGAAAGGGTGAGGAAGGTCGCTAGTATTGAAAGCAATCATGATGGTTGCCTGAATAACAAAAGAGCGTGAGTTGTGGTTTGGGTGGTGGCGCGCGCAGGGGTGCCTTCAGCGCTAGAAAAGGCTGATTTCTGGTTACAGATTGGGCTGTGAGTTTCTCGTTAAAAACTGGTATAGCAACAGACCGACTGCGATCGCCCATCCCAAGGCCAAGGCTTCCAAAAAGCCCACAATGCCGCTAACCACCCAAATTAATTGCACAATGCAGTAATCCACCGTTGTGAGCTTTTGGCGTGAACGACACACCCACTCATGCAAACAAGAGAGCCCCAAATAAAGTAACAATCCGCCGAGAATGGACGTGGGAAAATACGTGAGCCAGGAAGAAAAGAGTAAGGGCAACAGAATAAACGTAGCGCCGCCAATGACGGTTACCCAGCGGCTGCGGCCACCAAGGCGGCGCATCAACATGGAGCTACCCATGGAATGAAAAGACAAAATGCCGCCGCCCATGCCGAGTAAAACGTTGGCACTGCCTGCTACTTTTAGCTCATGGTTAAAGTCAATCTCTTGCGCCGTCACCATCTCCATGCCTTTCACATTCATCAGCAAAAGCACCGCTGTGAGAATGCTGACGGTGCCCGCGCACATCCACTGACTGCCAATAGCGTGCCAATCAATTTGCCATAGGTCAGACCAGCTCAGCAGTTGCCAAGTCGTTTGTAAGGTGGGAATGCCCAGCGTCAGCCCTTGTGAATTGGCCTGTGCCGGAGAGATGCCAGAGAGAGAAAGGGTGCCGTAGAAAAGCGCGATCGCCCCGACCAGACTACTGGCAATGACTAAAGAATGACGATAGCGACGCGTGACCACCACCAAATATAGTGCGAGCAATAGCCCAGGTAACCACTGCATCAGCGTTGCACTCTGGCTCAGGCTCTGGAGTGAAATTGTATTGAATGGTTGCTTGAGCAACACCTCAATGGCGCCTTTTACTAAAAGCAATCCACTGCTGGCAACAAAGCCGCCAATCACAGAGTTTGGCAGTAAACGCACAATGTTGCCGAGCTTCATTTGTCCGAGTGTCCACAGAAACAGCCCGGTGAGGAGAGAGGTAAGGGCAATAGAAACAATGACGGTGACTAATAACGCTTCTGGAGAGGCCGTCGGTGGCAGTTCTTTCACCACCATGCCTGTACTCCACGAAAGAATGGCGGTTGGGATAGCGGCCAAATCTGACACTGCGCCAGGAAATGAACTCATCAGTGCCACCATGATGCGGGCGGCAGCCGCACTAAATAGAACAAAGCCAATACCTGCTGATAGATAGTCGGACAGGCTATTGGAGAAAATTAGCGCAGCAAAAGAGAGATCAAAAAGAACGCCTAATGTGCCTGCGGTAATGCCGACAGACAGCGTAGAAGCCCTGCTTTTGTGAAGCATGGAAAGCATATTCATAGGTCAGCCAAATCTCAAAGAGAGGGAATGCAACTACTGATAGTTATAAAAATCAGATAGCTACCTTCAGGGCTACGAAAAGCTGACTTAGGGCTGATTTTATGCCCAATGGTGGGCGGCGTTTAGGGTTCAAAAATTCTGGCTACAAGCTCGTTATTCTGGCTACAAACGTACAATTTCAGCTATAAGCTCGTCCTAGCAGTACTTTCCAGGATTGAGTCATACCAGGCAGTGGATATGCCAGGACTGGGGTTTGCCAGCGTAGATATGCCAGTGTAGATATGCCAGTGTAGATATGCCAGCGTAGATGCGCCAGTGTTGGCGGGGCTATTCTGTACAGTCTTGCGTATTGGGCTGCCAGCTTTCGCCATCTTGGCGCATAAATAACTGCGTGTAAGCGCAACTATCTTGAGCCAGTACCATTTGTTCATTGCCGTGGCGATGCCATTCATTGTCACTGTCGAGCGAACGGATAAAGCCAATCATCACGTTAGGTGCTGTGAGCCTTGCAGAAGAGCCTAAATCACTGAGTAACTGATTGATGCCCTGCGGGCTGAGCATCATCAGCTTGCTGAGCGTGACGGTGTTGTAAGCGGCAGCGACTTGTTCGTAATCAAAGCGCTCGCTAGGGTCGCTGTATCCTGTATCGCTTAGTTTTAATACATCACTGTTAAATTGTTTTAGCGTTGTTCTTTCGGCACTGCCAAAGGCACGATTCAGAACCGGATCGAAGTTTTGTTCTGGGTTTTTAACGTTCGCTTCCATGTCTTCTATGGTCATGCCAAAGGTGCTAGAAATCATGTAGTTCAGGAGGTCTCGTTTCATTTGAGCGATCGCATCTACTAAAAACGAGGGCGTAATTGTATCGATGACATCACCGACAAACTCACTCACAGCTCCCACTGCATCGGGCGCTCCAGACATAGAAAGTAAATGCCGATTCACATATTGCGACAAAATCGCCTCTGCATCTGAAAAAGAACTGCCGTCTGTATCAAACACAATCGCTTTGGCTACATCATGGCTCACCGCAGGCCAAGCCTTGAGTCCGGTATCAATATCTTCAATCCAAGCTTGTTCATAGGCTTTTACACCCAAGCAAATCGGATCTGGAATGCCTAAGAACCCCCGGCAATTGCCCCGATCAGCTCTATCTTGTACCAGCCGTTCTCTCAAGGTGGAGTAGATAGCGGGGACGGAGGTGTCGGCTTCACTGCCAATCAACAAATTATTCGCTAATGCACTGCCAGGTTTCGCATTGATCATGCTGTCGTAAATGAAGGTGTCTACGCCCGCAATGCTGTAGCTATCTTCAGTGACGCTGCGCCCCCGACTATCTGTAATGTCTGGCGTTCGCTTGCCAATGTAGCCTTCCAGCACAACGTGTCGCACTGCATTTTGCCCTATGGCAAACGGCCCGCCTGCATAGTTGTTCACCAGCGTATGCGCGTACATATCCCCGGCGGCATGGGTCAAATATCCCAAGGTAAAAGCCTGCACGGGGCCGTTGTTAGGCGGCTGCATTTGCCAAAGATGCTCCAACCAAGCATTAGAGCCACCAGGCCGACTGACTTCTGCATGGATAATGCGCTGGCCGGTGAGCAAATCAGGATAGGCATCGGGGCCTAGCAAGCCAGCTCTGTACTGCTGCGGATTGTTTTGTAGCGCGTTGCATAAGTCTGTTGCCACCGCGTACTGTCCGATGGGGACTAGCTTTGTTTGCTGCCCGTAGTCTGTTTTAAAAATAGAAATTTTGCAGTCGTCGACCGCATCTTTGAGAGCTTCTTCGGCGAGGTATACGTGGGTGTTGGGTTTCCAGGCGTAAGCCGGTTGGGCCGTAACCAGTAAGCTGCTAATCACCATACTGAGTACTATTAGCAATGCTGTAACGGCGTTTCTCACGGCGTTTTGCATAGTTCCCTTCCTCGCTTCGAGCTGTGATCAAAACTTACCAGCAAAGGGATGGCTGAGCCTGCTACTGAGGCTTATCTTAAGAAGAGGCTAAATACAGGTATGGCAGGCAGGATTGATGAAGAGCGTAGTGATTGTTGGCGCTGGGCCTGCGGGGGTAAGTACGGCCTTATTATTGGCCCAAAGGGGCTTTCAGGTAACGTTATTAGAAAAAGAAACGGCGTTTGATCGGGTGTTTCGTGGTGAGGGGCTGATGCCTGCTGGGCTGGGGGCGCTGTATGAAATGGGCTTAGAGGCTGCGTATGCGCAGGTGCCGTCTCGGCGGCTGACCTCCTGGGATTTTTATGTGGGCGGGCAGCGGCGGATGCGGGTGGTAGAACCTGTGAAAGATGGGCTAGCAACGCAGATTATGGATCAGGGCGCGTTGCTGAAAGTGATTTTGGAGAAAGCCAAGGCTTTACCGAATTTTGATTTTTATGCTGGGTGGCAGGTGAGTGAGCTGCTGCGTGATGAGAATGCAGCAGAGAAAAAAGTGTTGGGTGTGCGAGCAAGCTGCGCGGGGGAGAAAAGAGAGTTTTCGGCGGACTGTGTCATTGCATGCGATGGGCGATATTCTCGGTTACGGAAGCTCGCAGGTTTAGATTTAAAACGCTCGGATCTCCCATCATCAGCCCAGTTTGACGTGCTTTGGTTCAAGCTGCCTGCACCAAAGGCTTTCTTAGCAGAAACGCCGTTTGTGGCTTGCTTACAACCCGATAATCAGTTCGCCTTTTATCCCTCCTGGGACGGGCGATTACAGATTGGTTGGATTGTAGAAAAAACTAAGCAAAAAGAAAGCATTTCAGCACTAAAAGAGAGAGATTGGATTGAGGTGTTTGCTGCTGCGCTACCGTCAGAGTGGGCGGCGCACTTTAGAGCGAATAAGGCGGCGTTAGAGGGGCCGATTTATTTAGATGTGCAGGTAGGCTGCGCTCAGCAGTGGAGTGTGCCGGGTCTGCTGCTAATTGGTGATGCGGCGCACCCGATGGCACCGAACCGGGCGCAGGGCATTAACATGGCGCTGCGGGATGCCATTGTGGTGGCCAATCAGTTTGCAGACGCAGAAGATGAGTTCATTTCTACATCGGTGTTACAAAGCATTCAGGCAGAAAGGCAGCCGGAAATTGAGGCGGTGCAGAAGATGCAGTTAGCTGAGTGGCGTAAGGTGGCGTTTATTTCTACGCCAGGATTGCCGTATTTGGGGTTTAAGGCGATCGCAACCCTCTTTGGCCGTTTCCCCTTTGCCCAAAATATTTGGCTCCACGAGCAAACCGGGCTGAGAGAAGGCGTGACCTCTGTACAGCTGAATGCTGTGTAAAACTATTCTGTCAAAGCGCTTTGTACAAGCTCAATTCTCTGTCAAAGCGCTGTGTCATCTTTGCGAAAATGCGCTGGCAAAATTAAATTCTCTGTGAAAGCTAAATTCTTAATAGTGTCTCACCTAAAGCCCCTGATCAGTCGCTAAGCTAAACCGATGAGTTTAGTTGTAGCGAGTAAATCCGCCATGTCGTTTTCTAAGTCTTCTTGCCCTGGCGATCGCCCATGGCGTAGTGGCCTTTTCCACAATCTACGAGTGTTGGGGTTTGGTGCCGTGGGCGGCGTATTGCTGAGCGCGCTAGTTGGCTATGTTTTGCCTCGGCCCAGCGCTGCTGCCGAACGGGTAACGCTGACCTATGGCTTTTTAGAAATTTCTACTTCGGTTGATGCACTCCGCGCGTATGCGGAGCGGGGTGAGGTGGATGAGGAGCTAGCGCCCTATCTCAAATTTTTGAGCGACTCCCAGCAGGAGCAGGTGCGTATGGCGCTGCAGCGGACTCAAGATATTAGCCCAGTGGAAATTTCGCAGTTTCTCTATTCTTCCATTGGCGCAAATATTTTGCGCTTTATGGGCGATATTGTGCAGACGCAGGGACGCCGAGATGGGGCGAAAGGACTGCGTGGTGCGCTAGTGCTGGCAGCAGCGGAGCCAGAAGGGCTGTCTTTGCTGGGGTTGATGGATAAATTTCCCACAGATACGATGCGCATTGACGCTGTGCGGGCCTTTCAAGCGTACGAGTCCTTTACAGGCTTGATTCAAAATACCGAAGAAGCGATCGCCGCGATTGAAAGGCAATCGGCATTAGCCGAGCAGGTCACCGGCACCACCGGCATTGGCAATTTGTCGCAGCCAGGGCCGTACACAATAGAAACGCAGTTTTTAAGGCTCGTTGATAATGCCCGTGGTCGGGTGCTGCCAACTGATTTATATCTGCCAGCTAATAAAACATCCGCCCCTTTGGTCTTGATTTCTCACGGCTTAGCAGGCGATCGCAAAGGATTTATTACCGTTGCTGAACACCTCGCGAGCCATGGCTACGTTGTGGCCGCACTCGATCATCCCGGCAGCAATACCGAGCAGCTCCTCTCGTTGTTTCGCGGCACCGACCGCGAAATTGCCGAGCCGACTGAATTTACAGATCGCCCTGCCGATGTCTCTTTTCTCATTGATGAGTTATTGCGCCGTGCTCAGCCAGGCGCTTTGTTCGCTAACCGCATAGACGCCGATAAAATTGGCATTATTGGCCATTCCTTTGGTGGCTATACGGCACTGGCCTTAGCCGGCGCACAGCTTGACTACAACAATCTGAAAAACAACTGCGAGTCAGATGCCTTCATTTTTAACGCGGCTAATCCTTCCATGCTTCTCCAATGCACGGCCTTAGCTGCGCCCGATCAGTTCGCGCAGCCCGTTCACGATGATCGCATTAAAGCTGTTGTTACCTTTAACCCGGTTACCAGCAGCCTGTTTGGGGCTGAAGGGTTCTCTCAACTGCAAATTCCTAGCCTCATGGTGGCAGGCAGCAACGATCCGGTGGCTCCTGCCCTACTAGAGCAAATTCGTCCCTTTACTTGGCTCACGCAATCCCCAGACTCGCCCGATCATTTCCTTGCACTCATTGAAGGCGGCTCCCACATTTATGATGCACCTGATGTGGCCGGTGCCGATGTGGCCTTAGGCAGTGAGCTAGTCAATGCTGATATTCCACTGGCCTATAGCTACCTCAATGCTTTGAGTTTGGGCTTTTTTGAAGCGGAATTAGAACAAGATTTACGCTATAAGCAGGTGTTGCAAAATGCTTCTATGCTTCAGCTCGGACGACAGCCGCTGCCGTTGTTTGTGGTCGATGAGCTGACGGAAGCGATGCTGGAGCCGGAAGTCGTGGAGCCAGGATTAATCGATCCAGAACTGACCTCTCCAGAGATTACGGTTCCGGCGCAACCTGAGTCTGCCGCGCCTCAACCTTCAGCACCTCAACCTTCAGCGCCTCAACCTTCAGTGCCTCAACCTTCTGAGGCAAACTAACCCCTCGCTGCTACCATCAAACATACTTTAGTTAGAACGTTTTCAATGCAATCGCTGAGAAACGTACGGATTTAGCTCGTGCTTTTCTTATTCTCTTTGCTGCCGTCCTACAGGGCGTTCAGGCAGTGATCGCGGTCTCACTAGTTATCACAGATGTAATCTCTTTT
This sequence comes from Phormidesmis sp., assembly GCA_045110585.1. Taxonomy (GTDB): domain Bacteria; phylum Cyanobacteriota; class Cyanobacteriia; order Phormidesmidales; family Phormidesmidaceae; genus Phormidesmis. The sequence goes on from JBGCGG010000027.1 coordinate 45,759, forward strand.
TCAGGAGTAAATAGATTCATGGGTCTCAAAGTCTATGGCATTCCGAACTGCGGCACATGCAAAAAAGCGTTTGCTTGGCTAGACGAAAAAGAAATTGAGTACGAATTTATCAATACTAAAGAGCAGCCCCCCACCAAAAGCATGATTAGCAGTTGGGTGAGTGAGCTAACCGCAAAACCCATGCGTAATACTTCGGGTGGCTCTTATCGGGCGTTAGGAGAAGAGAAAAAAGAATGGAGTGATGAACAGTGGATAGAAGCTTTTGCTGCAGATGCGATGCTGCTGAGACGGCCCCTATTTGAAAAAGACGCGCAGGCTGTTATGGTCGGTTTCCGTGCAAAGGAAGAAGAGAAAATAGCTAAGCTTTCATGACTTTTAAAGCATCTGCTCGCTCGTCTGTTCGTCAATCTACGCCAAGGTTTAATTCTCACAAATTTGCTCCTAACAAAGAGAAAGAAACAGATGTTGTGGTGATTGGTAGTGGCATTGGAGGGCTGTGCTGTGCGGCGCTGCTGGCTCACTACGGCCTAAAGGTAACCGTGTGTGAAAGCCATAGCCTACTGGGTGGTGCAGCTCATGGTTTTGAGCGAGAAGGGTATCACTTTGATTCTGGCCCTTCTCTATATTCAGGCATGTCTGAGAGTCCCTCTCCGAATCCGCTGCGCCAGGTGTTGGACATTATTGGAGAAGATATTGAGTGGGCAAATTACGATACTTGGGGCTGCCGCCTGCCTGAAGGAGACTTTGATACGGCAGTGGGGGCCGATCAGTTTTGTGATGTGCTGCAACGGCTCCGGGGCGATGAGGCCGTCCGTGAGTGGCGAGAATTGCAAAGGGTAATGAAGCCGTTGGCGAGTGCGGCAGTGGCTTTGCCTACTGCATCGGTTCGGTTTGACTGGGGCGCGTTGCGTACGGCGGGTGGATTTGCGCCCAGTTTGTTGAAGCATAGTTTGAATACGCCTAAGCTCGCTGGCCCGTTTAGCAAGGTGATGGATGGGGTCGTGCGCGACCCATTCGTGCGGAACTGGCTGGATATGCTGTGCTTTTTGCTGTCTGGTTTGCCTGCGAGTGGTACGAGCACAGCAGAAGTGGCGTTTATGTTTGCTGATTGGTACCGGCCTGGTGTGCAGCTCGATTATCCGATGGGCGGCTCGGCGTCGCTGGTGGCGGCGTTAGTGCGGGGCCTTACTAAGCACGGCGGACAGATTAAAACGGGCGCACATGTGACCCAAATTAATACGAGAGAAGGCAAAGCAACGGGCGTGCGGCTGCGCAATGGAGAAATGATTACAGCGCGGCAGGCGGTGATTTCCAATGCGTCGGTGTGGGACACGCTGAAGCTCATGCCGGTGGGTAGCTTGCCAGATAAGTTTGTGCAAAAGCGTCAGGATATGCCGACCTGCGAGAGTTTTATGCATTTGCATCTGGGTATCGATGCGCAAGGGCTGGCAGGGCTGAACTGTCATTACATAGTGGTGAATGATTGGGCCAAGGGCATTACTGCGCCCCAGAATTTGGTATTGATTTCAATTCCTTCTGTGCTGGATCCGAGTCTTGCTCCAGAAGGGAAGCATGTGATTCATGTATATACACCGGGGAATGAGCCGTATGACCCTTGGGACGGGCTGGACCGTAAGAGTGATGAGTACAAACAGCTGAAAGAAGCGCGATCGCAAGTGATGTGGAAAGCATTAGAGCGCGTCATTCCAGATATTCGATCGCGGACAGCGCTGAACATGACGGGAACGCCCCTGACCCATGAGCGATTTTTGAGACGGCATCGTGGGTCGTATGGGCCAGCGATCGCGGCTGGAAAATCGCTGTTTCCCGGTCCTAAAACCCCTGTTAAAGGATTGCTGTGCTGCGGAGATTCTACATTCCCAGGGATTGGCTTACCGGCGGTTGCTGCGAGCGGCATGATTGCCGCGCATACCCTCGTGCCAGTGGGCAAACATCGGAAAATGCTAAGCCAGTTGAGCTTGTAAGAAAGCCCGTCAATGCGTTGCTTTGGTTAAATATTAAGAGAAAAGAAAGCTGGGGCATGAAAGGCCGTATATTAGTAGGGCTTGTAGCAAAAGTGTCTACGTTTGTAGTGTTTATTTTTCTCTGAGCTATAGGTAATTTGTTCCTGTTTTATATGCCTGTTTTCAGGCGTTGCCAGAATACGTTGCAAGAGTATGTCGCAAGAAAATAACGGTCGCTTTGCTATTCTCGCTACGCTAGTTGCCTTTCTGCTGGTAGGCGGAATCTCGCTTATCTTATGGGCGATTACGGGCCGATTAGACACCGCCGAGCGGGTGCCCTCTCAGCGGACGAATGTCGCGACTGGCGATCGCCTGCCTGAAGACATTAAATCCAAGGTCAGCGCAGGCGAGCAAGTGCTGTTCCCTGAAGCCTCTGAAGATAAAGTAGAAGCGGTAGAAGCGATCGCTCAAGGCAACTATGCTAGCGCCGTCACCGTTTTAAACAGCGCCCTAGAAGAGAACCCCAACGATCCAGAATCTTTTATCTACCGCAGCAATGCCCGCATCGCGAATGAAGAGGCGGTGACAGTTGCTGTGGTTGCACCTTCTAATGGCAATACCGACATTGGCCTAGAAATTTTGCGCGGTGCCGCTCAGGCCCAATACGATGTGAACCGTAACGGGGGCATTAATGGCATGCCGCTGCGTTTAGTCATCGTCGATGATCGCAATAATCCGGAGGTTGCTACCGCGATCGCTCAAACCCTCACCGAAGATAACAGCGTTCTGGGCGTGGTGGGCCACTACTCTAGCGATGTCACCTTGGCCACCGCGCCTATTTATGAAGCGGGCGAGCTAGTCAGCATTACCCCGGTGAGTACAGCCGTAGATTTATCGGGTATCAGCCCTTATCTGTATCGCACGGTGCCCAGTGATAGCTTTGCCGCAGCAGCATTGGCTGCGTACATGCTCTACTACCGCGAAGATTTGCAGGCGGCGGTATATTTTGATGCAGGCGACGAGCTGAGCGCCTCATTAAAAGAGGAATTTGCGAGTTTTGTCACGGCTTGGGGCGGTGACATCATCGAAGAATACGACTTGTCCCAACGCAACTTTGATCCGAGAGTGCAGCGGGAGGCCCAGCGCAAGGGCGTCGATGCCCTGATGATTGCCGCTAGCCCCAGCACCCTAGATGCTGCGGCTGCGGTGATTAATTTTAATAAGCGTCGCCTGCCGATTTTGGGCGGTGATGAGCTGTATAACCGCAATATTTTAGAAGCCACTGGGCCAGATTCTCAGGCACTGACGGTCGCTGTGCCGTGGCATTTACTCTCCCGTGATTCTAAAGATGATTTTGTTAGCAGCTCCCGCGATTTGTGGAAAGGGGATGTGAGCTGGCGAACGGCAACTACCTATGATGCGGTGTTTGCGATCGCTGCCGGGCTCGAAGCCGAGCCGACCCGTGAAGGACTCAAAACAGCTTTAGATGACAACGACTTTAGTGTGGATAGTGCGACGGGGCCGATTAACTTTTTGCCCTCGGGCGATCGCCGCCAGGTAGATCGGCTCGTGAAAGTAGAAACGGGCAGACGCTCCGGTGTGGGCTACGATTTTGTCCCCTTCGTTATCGATGGTGATAAGTCGCAATAGCCTGATGAAAAATTGGGTGCGTATTTTTGGGTGCGTATTTTTTTAGAGGAAGGCACTCTGGACATAATTATTAAGAAAAGTTGCCTCACCCGTTGGGTTTGGGACACTTTTCTGAGAAGCGACTGGCTCCTTCAAAAGAATGAAATGTCTTAAAAGCCTGAAAATATAAGCGAATAACGACTCAATGTAGAGGACGGACAACGTAAATAATTGTTATACTTATTTACAATGCCACGGCAAAATAGTTAACAATCCTCAATACATCCTTCTTTCATGAACACGATCCAGCTTATTAGCAACGCCTTTAAGCCAAACGTCACCCCTAATTTTGCCTCTCAGACAACGCTTGCGATTGCCCGCGCTGTCCTCGGCATCATGATGGTTCACAATGGTTTCGACAAGCTCGCTGACATCGAGAGCTTCGCTCAAGCCTACGTTGCTTACCTCGGCCTGCCTTTCCCCATTTTCCTGAGCTACATTGCTGCCTACACTGAGATCATCGCTGCACCTTTGGTTGCTTTCGGCCTCTTTACACGCCCTGCAGCCCTGGGTCTATTCAGCACAATGTGCGTAGCTATGTACCACCACATCAAGGTTGCTGGTCTTAGCCTCCCTTACCTGGAGCTATCCGCTATTTACGCAGCTTGCTTCCTTTACTTCACCGTCAACGGTGCCGGTCTCTTCTCCTTCGATGCTTTGATTGCCAACCGCTTGGATGCAAGCGCACTAACGCTCAAAGCTAAGCAGGTCATGAAGCTTGAGAAAGCCTTTGAGTCTGCAAGTGCTGTGCAAAAGTCTGAAGTCAACGTCTAATTTTTAACTGGTTCATCCACTTAACTGGTTCATCCACTTAATTCTTCGTGACAGTTGCACAACAGCTCTTGTGAGGATTGTTAGATAAACAAAATGCCCCCTTGCCACTTGGTAAGGGGGCATTTTGTTGAAAACACTGGCTCAATAGAAGCACTTCTTTATGGGATAGCGATTTGATAAATCATGTGAGAACCACTGCGTAGGGTTCTCTGATGGCTGGCGAGTTTGTCAGATTGTGCCGAAAAGCTCTGCGGTAGTAGCGTTTCTGATAGGGTTTAGTCCTATGTATTCATGCCGCCGGAGCAAGAACCTTGCCAGCTAATATTCCTCTGCGCTTTGTCGATGAAGCTCAAATCAAGCGTGACTATGCTTCCCATGCCGTTTGGCTAGAAATGTCTGGCTTTACAGCCCAGCCCGGAAAGCATTGTTTGATTCCCTCTGCCGATGGTGAGTTAGCGGGTGTGCTGGTCGGTAAACCCAAAACGTTTGATACTTGGACGCTAGGACGGCTGGCCCAAACTCTGCCTGCGCAGAAATATGAGCTGATATTAGATGACTTAAGCGCAGAAGTCGCGACTAAGCTTTGCTTGGGTTGGACGCTTGGGCAATATCGCTTCACCCGCTACAAGCGCACAGATGCCAATGCACTGCCAGAACTCGCCTTTCCTGACAATGTCGATCTCGCTTATGTCACTGCCGCAGCAGAAGCCACCTATCTGGTTCGCAATTTAATTAATACGCCAGCTTTAGATATGGGGCCACAGCAGCTAGCCGAAGCGGCTGAAGATCTCGCCGCCAGCTTTGGTGCACAATTCACCGTCACCGTCGGCGAAGCGCTGCTCACTGAAAACTACCCCATGATTTATGCGGTGGGTAAGGCTAACGGTCTCGATAATTCTCAATCTCCAAGGCTGATAGATATGCGTTGGGGCGATGAAAGTGCGCCTAAGGTGACGCTGGTAGGCAAAGGCGTTTGCTTTGATACGGGTGGGCTGGATATGAAGTCGGCTGCTGGTATGAAGCTAATGAAGAAGGACATGGGCGGCTCGGCTCAGGTGTTAGGGCTGGCAAAGATGATTATGCAGCTGGGGCTTAAGGTGCGGCTGCGGGTGCTGATTCCGGCGGTGGAAAATAGCATTGCCGGGAATGCGACGCGGCCTTCAGATGTGTTGACCTCACGTGCGGGGAAGACGGTGGAAATTGGCAATACGGATGCGGAGGGTCGGCTGGTGTTGGCAGACGCGCTAACTGAGGCCAGTAGTGAAGCGCCAGATTTATTGATAGATTGTGCGACGCTGACCGGCGCGGCGCGAGTGGCGGTGGGCGCTGAAATTGCGGCACTGTTTTGTAATGACGATGATCTGGCGCGATTGCTCATTGAAAAAGGAAATGAACAAGACGATCCGCTATGGCAGCTGCCTTTACATGCCCCCTACCGCGCCATGCTAGATAGTAAAGTCGCCGATCTCAACAATATTTCCAGCACTTCGTACGGCGGTGCGATTACGGCAGCGCTGTTTTTAGAGGCGTTTATCGGCCCCCAAAAGCCGTGGATTCATGTGGACTTTATGGCGTTTAATACCCGCTCTCGTCCAGGCCGACCCGAAGGGGGGGACGCGATGGGAATGCGATCGCTATTTGCGCTTATTAAAGATCGCTTTGTATAGGTTCGTTCTGTTAGCCCGTTAGGTAAAACCAAACAAATCCTTTGGAACGAGTGCGTAGAGGGACAATTCCCTCTACAATGTCAGCAAATTTTCTATAAAGATAATTTGATAAATCCCTGAATTCTCGTCTTCAGTCCTGTCTTATTAGGGGCTGGGTTACTTGCTCGTAACAAGCAGTAACGCAGCCGTTATAGGGCATCTTCGGTGGGCACTTTGAGAGTGACTTGACCTATCAAGTATTTTTGCTGGAATATTCTTTGCTGAAATCATCGCTGCCGGGCTTGCATCCATGACTTCGTCCCCTCCTTCCCCCTCCTCTGTTTCCTCTTCTGTCGGTTCGCGCCTGCGGAAAAAAATCTCTGAATACCTGTGGCCGTTGGTTTGGTTGGCCATTCTGCTTTCCGCAGGTGCTGTCAGCTTGCGGGCAGTGTCTGTGATGACGCAAAATCCACCGCTGCCTGACTGTAGCCAAACCTCGCTGTTGAGTTCGGATAGTGAGCGCCTGCTTTGTGCGAGAGCGAGGGTGCGTTCTGGGTCAGCGCAGGCCCTGATTGAAGCGATTGAGCTGGTAGAGCCTTGGCAGCCCAGTAATCCGCTGTATGAGGAAGCGAATCGGTTAATGAACCGGTGGTCTAAAGCGTTGCTAGATGAGCTAGGCAACATGGCGCAGCAGGGTGATGTGCGCAAGGCCAGAAGCTTGGCGGCGCGGATTCCCCAACGGGTGCAGATTTATCCACAGGTCAAGGGTGCGATCGCGACTTGGGATAAAGAATGGGCCACTGGCAAAGAATTTGAAGCGAACATTCTGCAAGCTATTAAGTCTGAAAACTGGACGGGCGCACGGCGCGGCTTGCAAAGTCTCAAAATTTTGAACACGAACTACTGGGTGCGCACCCGGCACGATCAGCTCAAAGAGCGCATTGATCGTGAAGAAACAGCGCGTCGTCAGCTGGGGAAGGCCCGTGCGCTGGCAGCAGAAGGTTCTGAAACTGGGGATCTATCTAAGTTGGGCGATGCCTTTGCGATCGCGCAGGACATCAACCTCAAAACAGCTGCTTGGCGAGAGGTTCAGCCCGATCTCGATCAGTGGGCTGAGCGCGTGATGCAGTACAGCTTCCAAAAGTGGGAAGAAGAAGATATTGATGCGGCCATCAAAGTGGTGCAGCTCGTCCCACCCGATTTGGCCTTTACAGCCGAAGCGCAAGATCTGCTCAGTTTTGGCCATGCCCAGCGACTAGCCGGCGAGAATGTGGCTACCTGGACGCCGTCGTATGGTCAGGTTTATAACTTGCTGGAGGCCATTAATGCGGTGCAGCGCATTTCGCCCAACAGCCCGTTTTACACCGAGGCACAATACAGCCTAAAGAAGTGGCAGCAAAAGCTCGATGACATGGTGCAGCTGCAATATGCCAGCACGCTAGCGCAGGTGGGGCAAAGAGCCACGTATGAAATGGCGATCGCCAAAGCCCAACAAATTACTCAAGAGCGCCCCCAGCGCGTTCAGGCGCAAACCCTGGTCTCCCACTGGGAAAAAGAAATTCAGCGACTGGAAGATCGTCCCATTTTGAATCGTTCTGTTCAGTACGCCATGGCAGGCGGTAAGGCGAATTTGCAGAAGGCGATCGCTGAAGCCAGCAAAGTGGAAAAAGGCCGCGCCCTCCGCATTCAAGGGCAAACTTTCATTGCAGAATGGGAAGATCGCATTGAAATTATTGAAGATCAGCCGCTGATGAAGAAAGCTGAGCAGCTAGCCGCTGCAGACAAACTAGAAGACGCGATCGCTGAAGCCAGCAAAATTGAATCAGGCCGCGCTTTGCACGATGAAGCGAAAGTGGCTATTAAAGGTTGGGTCGATACAATTCAAATTGCAGAAGATCGTCCCCTCCTGATCCGCGCTGAAAATCTGGCTGCACGCGGTTCGCTCACAGCTGCGATTGAGGTGGCCTCTCAAATTTGGCCAGGCCGCGCGCTTTACGATGAAGCCATCACCAGTATCTCCATTTGGGAAAAAGAGCGCGCCTACATTTGGTCGTTAGATGTGGCGGCTGACAATATTTACGCTGATGATGGCTACGGTTATGCCAGCGATAGCTATACCGGTGGTTACAGCGATGGCGCCGCGACAGATATTTACAATACAGACAGCTTTATTGACTATGGCGATGGTGGTTTTTAGCGTATAGAAATCACGCGCCAGGCACTCACGCGCCAGGCAATTATGCGCCAGGCAATTATGCGCCAGTTGGATGTGTCAGCTCGTGGCACATCCAACTAACTGGCGTATCTCAGTCAGTAAGATTCGCTAGTCGATAAAGATGCACCCGTCGGTCAGCGGTTCTAGGCATGCAAGATGCGCCAGTGAGATTTTTGCTGGTTTCGGTAGAGCTTGCCGGTAAACTTGAGTGAGCAGAATAAGTGCTCATAGAGCCGGTAAGCTGAGGCAATGCCAAGACTAATGTTATATTTCTGCGCATGAGCGAACGTCCCCTTCAATTAATGCTGGTCGATGCAGACCCCGTTTTTCGGCTGGGTCTAAAAGTTTGGCTAGAGCAGCAAGGAGATTTTGCGATCGCTGCTGAAGCCGGTAGCGCCCAAGAAGCCTTAGAAGGTGTACGCTCTCGATTCCAGGCGTATCAAGCCTCCCTCGATGATCCTGCGCGCCGGAAAAAAGATAGCGTTTTGGCACCGCCTATCGATGTTGTCATTTTAGATTTAGGCATCGGTGCCAATGAAGCCGAAGCCACACCGGGATTAAAGCTCTGCGCGCAGCTCAAAACAGACTTTCCCCAGCTGCCCATCCTGGTGCTCAGCGCCCAGGCCGAACCCGTCTTGCAAGACGCCGCTGAACGGATGGGAGCCAGTGGGTTTGGTACTCGCAGTATGTCCGGTCGCCAGCTTGCCCAGCTAACGCGCCAAGTAGCCACTGGCCAGTCTACGTTTACGGCAAAGCCAGACGCGCAGGGCGTTTCTTCTGCTGATTCTCTGGCTGCGTCTGCGTCTGCCAATGCGTCTGCGTCTGCCAATCCTCAAAACGCTGCTAAGGCCCCGGCTAAGCTCTCTCGCCTAGACGATATTCCTGGCCCGCTGACCGCTATGCGGATTAGCATGCGCCTTTCCGCTCAACAACAAATTGATCAGAACATAGCGGCGTTAGCTCGTCATCGCACAGGATCATGGCTTAATCAAGCGATTTTGGATGGCAAGAAAAGAGAACTCACCGCGGCCCGTTGGCTAGTTTCAGCCCTTTGGCGCACACCCAAATTTAACGATAAGCCTCGCTACAGTTCCCTTCGTAACCCTGGTGCCCGTGCGACCTCTTCTGTTTCTGCTGCACCTTTCTCGTCCGCAAGTGCTGCCTGGATTCGCGCTGCGCAGCAAGGGGGCTACGGCAACAACTATGCTGATATGACCGCAGCTCGCTATTTAGATCGAGATGCGCTGATTCCAACGGCGACAGCCGCTTTAGCCCGCAATGCCAACGCAGTCGATTCTCGTTTACAACAGCGGGGTGGGTTACAAACTGATGTGCAAACTTTGGTGTTTGAAGGCGTGTATGCCAAGCTCCAAAGACCCCTTAAAAATGCTAGCCAAATCCCCTTAGAAATAGACATTCTGCGCCCAGACAAAAAACTGGAGTTGTTATATCTTATTCTTCGTCAATTAGAAGATTTACTGTCCGATTTGCGGGCTTCTAATGTGCAATCTGGTCAGCTCTCCATGCGCTCTACTCAAGTGCTGAGTGATTTGTGGGATGCGGTCAATACAGAATTTTTTGGCAAGTACTACACCGTCTTAGTGCGCACTTCTCAAGGCAACATCGAAGAAGAAGTCGTCGCTTTACTTCAGCAAGAGAAACCGTTGGTTGAATCTCAAATTTTGGATCGCATTCCCATGGTCACCAGCCTATTCGCCCATTGGCTGTTCAATGAGTCCATGATGATCGATGGCTCTCCCTATTTAGCGGCTACGCCTCAAGCGATCGCGCGCAGTGAAGTCATTCTCGAAAACCTTGTTATTCAAGTGGCGAATGCCATCATTCAGCCCCTGCTGAACCGATTGGCGGACACAGAATCCATCAAAAAAAGCCTCTACACCCATCGCCTCATGTCCTCGCGTGAGATAGAACGATTCCGCAATGATCTCTCTTGGCGCTACCGATTTAATCGACTCGTGAACGAGCCAAGGGCGATTTTTGAAAGCCGGTTTGATCTCTTTGTGCTCACCCCAGCAGGCATTAATACCACCTCGGTGTATGCGCCGCGCCGCGCTGAGTTAGATCGATTAGGCGGTGTGCCTTTAGCCGTGACGTTGGCCATCGAAACAAGAGATGCGATCGCGCCTCGTTTACGCACTGTCTTTTCTTTGGTGGGCAGCAGTGTGGTTTATGTCCTGACCGAAGTGCTGGGACGTGGGATTGGCTTAGTTGGGCGCGGCATTCTTAAAGGTGTTGGCAGCGCATGGCAAGATACCAAAGGCAAAAGCCGTCAGCGTCCAGATGCTATCTATGGTGAGCAGCCGTATCGGAGGAGTACCTCGGTTGAAAATGCCTACTCCCAAGATTTTAATGAGTGGGAGTGACGGCGCAAGTGCCCAGCCCATTAGTGATTTTGCTTATAGCCAGCTACCCAGCAAAATGTACGCTGACCAGTAAATAGGGTGCTGATATTGTGGGTCTTTGAGCAGTGTTATTTGGGTTTGGCGGAGAGCCTCAGCCCGTGTCACGTTTGGCTGGGTGAGCTGCTGGTAAAAGATGTCTACAAAATGGGCCGTGGATTCATCGTTAATCGCCCACAGCGTGCCGAGCGTACTTTTGGCCCCTGCTTTCACCGCAACACCAGCGAGTCCTAAGCCCGCATTAGGGTCGCTAGTGGCTGTCTCACAGGCACTGAGCATGAGTAGCTCTATGCTCTCTCGGCCACCTAAGTTTGTCTGTAGCATCTCATTGACTTCCTGCACGTTAATGCGTCCATTCCAGGTCAACAAATATGTCTCTTCCGGGGTGGATCCAAATTGTCCATGTGTGGCGATATGCACAATGGGATAGGCGTTGTCTTTCAGACGTTCTGCCAGGGCCTCTTTGGTGAAATTCTGATTGAGCAAAATGCTGTTGCGGTGGATGGTTTGGGTAATACTGTTAATTTCATTTTCCACATAAGGCAGGGGAGAGAACCCTGCTCTCCCTTCGGTGAGCCCGCCAATCAGCGTTCTCTGGTTTTGTACGGGTTTTTCCGTTAGCCAGGGTTTTGGCTGAATGAGCTGGAGACTGGGGGTGAGGCCAATGGCATAATCTTCTATCAAAAAGCGATCGCCATCATAAAGCGCTGCCAACGGTACGGTTTGTAAAGGCCCATCAGGTACAAAAACAATGGTTTTCACTTCGCTGGCATCTAGGGCTGGACGGATAGGCGCAATCAGAGCATCATAGGCTTGTTTCGCGACTGTGAAATAATCTCTGCGGCTGCGGATGACAAGGGCTTGGCGCAGCTGGTGCATGATTTGGGTGATGTCCGCTTCTGAAACAGCTATCTCAATATGTTGGGGTGGTTGATGGGGCAGGTTGAGAATAAGAGAGAGGCGATCGCTTAAAACAATCGTGTGTATGAGTGCGGTATTCGGAGCAATTTCTGTTTTATCGATGGGCTGTACATCAGCGCATGCTTCATGAAAATAGTTATCTAGTTCTGCCACACGCAGAGATTCAATCACGTTTTGTGCGCGCTTTAAATTGGGGATATAGTCTGTGGCTTGCTTGTCAGTGTCCAGCAACAGACTGACCATCTCTCGGTAAACAGGCTCTACATTGTCTCTAAAAGAGAACTGCGCATCGGCAGCTGCTAAGTCACCCCTTAGCTGAGAGAGGGTTTCGATGGCCTCTGTGTAGGATGCTAGTGCCTCATTTTTAGATCTTGCTGGATTGTTAGGATGGCTCAGCAGTTTGCCTAGCTGCCATTGCCACCGATACATAATGTCAGGTGCTTGACTCAGCTCACTCAATGCCAATGCCCGTTGGGTAAGCTGTTCTGCCTCTTGCCACTGTTCGGTTTGTTGATATACCTGTCCTAATATTCCTACGCCATAGGCTTCGGCTCGTGTATCTTCTAGTTGCTGCGCTTGTGCGATAACTTGCTGAAGCTGCTGTGCGATGTTTTCTACACTAGGCTGATTAGATGGCTGGTCTGTATCAGCTGTTGGTGTTTGCAAGCGCTTAAGTAAGCTGCTGGCCCAATTAATTTGGTAGTAAATATTTGTCCGATTGAGGGGCAGGCGTGAGAACGTTGCCTGAATACGGGGGCTTAGTTCAGCTGCAGTTTGCCAGTCACTGCCATCGATAGCAAGGGCAAGCTGTGCGAGCTGAATAGGGATGGTCAATTGATCGCTAGGATTATCGGCAATGGCTTCTAGGGCTTGGCGATAGTAATGGCTCGCGGCTTCGATGTCTGCTTGTCCGCGTGCCGTATGGCCTAAGCTCAGCAGAGATGCGCTGATTTCTGTGGGCGCGTTAATCTCTTGCGCAGTGTGCAGCCCTTGCGTGAGCGTTTGCTCTGCTTGCAACCGCTGACCGCTTAGTCTTAGCGCTTCTCCTAACCGCCTTAAAATAACGGCTTTAAGCTGTGAAGGCGGTTCGCTTTCTAGCTCTGTGGCAACGGCCTGTAGCTGTTGGCGCGATCGCCCATAGAACCCCAACTCTCTTAATGCCTGTGCTTGGTTGATATAAGCGCGATTTTGGCCAATTCTGTTGCCAATGTGTGTGTAAATAGTCGCTGCCTGTTGCCAGCTTTCTAAGGCTTGCTCGGGTGCGCCACTGTCTATTTGGAGGCTCCCTGATGCCATGAGTACTTGTGCAAGCACAGGTTGTGCGTTTGGCTCGTTTTCTCGAGCCATGATGATGTCAAGGCTTTCTGCGATCGCAGTTTGGGCATTGGCCCATTGGCCGATTGCGTGATAGCTCAGTGCAAGATTACTCAGTGCACTGGCTTGCCTGATGGGGTTTGAGTGTGCGGCATGGGTTTGAGCGATCGCTTGCCAACGTGAAATAGCTTCTGAAAACTGTTGGGTGTGATATAAATCTCTAGCCTGTTTCTCTTGTTGTCGTAGTGTCTCTAGCTGTCCATCTTGAGAAGGCTGCCTATCTTGAAAAGACTGCCCATCTTGAAAAGACTGTTGAGCGAATCCTGTTTGAATAAAAGGTGATGTTCCACTGACAACAAAGCTCAATAACAGACCTAAAAAAGCTAGACAGAACAGTCTTAGGGGAGGTCGTTGTCGTGTTGAGGAGTCCGTTGATTGCTTCATCGGCCTGTACATTGCGCAGTTCTTGTAACCCCGAAAGGTTCTTGTTGAGCTTGTGCAACCAGCTTGATCTGATTGTTATGATCTCTGTGCCATGCGCTCGCTTCTACTAGATCGCGCACTCTGTGATTGAGCACTCTGTGATTGAGCACTCTGTGATTAACTTCTATTGGGCTGGGTGTCGTCGCGATCGCCTCGTCTGTAGCATTATCGAGCATGTGACTCCACGTCTGCTCTTCTCCTAAATCCACTAAGGGGGCTTCCAGTGAAGCCGCGCCATTTGCTTGCCTCGGTATGCCGCCTCGGCCTACTCTCACAAAACGATTCCCAACGGCAGCGCAACGCTGACTCACTTCTGTTGAAGTTTCTAAGGTGTCTCGCGTTAGATTCGATGGTGCTGTCTCAGCATCTGAAACAATCCGATTAATGGTTGATGTTCCACTTATGCCAAATTCTGAGCTGGCATCAATATCATTGGTTTGGTTGTTTGCGATCGCTCTTCGCTCTTCAATCCCATACAGCCCTCTCGCATTAATCGTGATATTTCCACCTCTGCCCTGTCTCGCATTGGCCACAATATCGCTATTTTCTGATAGCCCACTCACCACAAAATCTGCGCTGATGCTGATGTTCCCGCCATCGCCGTTGTTGCCTTGAGTGCCCGCTTGTGTGGAGATTCTGCTGCCGCGACGGAGTAGCAATGTCTCTAGATCATTCAATACAATGTTGCCTCCGTTCTCAAAAGCGGCGGCGGCTGTAAGCTGAGCGTTATCAACTAGCTGAACAGAGCGTGCATTAATTTCAATGTCTCCAGAGTCTCCGATGCCAAAGCTATTAACGGCTACTTGTGCTCTGTTACTCAGTCTTATTCTGTCAGTTCTAATTTTTAAGTTTCCTCCTTTTCCTGTTGAAAAAGGGAATCCTTCTGCGCCAGAAGAGGCGACAATGCCACTAAAAAATGTTCTGATAGGCGTTTCGGCAAAACCAGCGATATCTACCTGCTCATCGGCGACAATACGAATGGCTCCACTTTCTCCAGTGCCAGTGGTCAATGCCTGGATCTGTGAGCCATGAGTGATGAATAAGCGCTCTGTTCGGAGGTTAATATCTCCACCTCTACCACTTCCATCAGTAGAGGTAGAGATTAGACTTGGTATGAAGTCACTTCTTCCTTGAAGGGCGACAGACTCTGTTGCATTAATCGTAATTGTTCCGCCGTTACTCTCTCCGAAAGTTCCTCCGGAGAGAAATGCTCCATTATCCAGGATTAGCCTTGTGGACTTAGTGTTTAAGTTGGTTCCAAACCTTGGATTTTCTAGCTTCGTTGTGGACGGACTGGGAAGAGATACAAAATATATTCCAAAGCCGCTTATGTTGATAAGATCATCCGCAATCAGTTTAACTTCACTGATTGCCAAGCTATCGATTGCCGCATTGGCAATCAGAGCATCATCTAAGATTGAGATATTTTGTCCTTGCAGCAACACTTGTCCACCGCTACCACTACTATCAATAATGGCTCGTTGCGTTAGGTTAATATCTTGGAAGTTCACTCCTTCATGATATGCCGGCACAAGTTCGGAAGAGAATCTAACTTGGCTCTCTGGGCCTACACTCCCTATAAATACACGACCGCTGTTTGCAGTTATATTGCCATCTCTTAAGTCAACTCCACCTCCAAATAATGAGATGGTTTGCCCAGGCATAACCTGCAATCCAACTGGCTGTCCAAATGTATTCAGAGTGTTGCCTATATTGGCTCGAGATTGATTGACAATGGGGCTAGGGCTTGTCCCAAACTGTAAACCAATAGGTGTGGTGACTGCTAAAAGTGGAATATCGTCCTCTACAGCACTGAACTGAACTTCATTGGGAAAGCGTATGCTGTTGGCGGTAGTCGCCGTGAAAGAGCCTTGGAGTGACAGTGATGAATTAGCTCCGAAGGTAATTCCATTAGGATTAATCAAGAAAAAATTAGCGTTACTAGTCTCCTGGATCGCGATTTCTCCATTAATAACTGAGGCTACGTCAGATACTCTTGCAAAAATGTTTGTAGCACCGCCGTCAGAGAAGGTTGCTGTCGCATTCTCTGGGATGCTGAATTCCCTGAAGCTATGAAATAAACCATCTCCTACTCGCATACCCCCCGAAATATCACAGCTGCTTGCACATGCGATACTGCCGGTAATGTGTGTTTGAGTTGTGTCGTCAGGATAGACTCCAATTGACTCACCTTTTGCAGTTGTTTCAAGGCCGATTAGCGTAGCCCAGAAAATGCTAAACCGCAAAAGCATAAACAGCCATCTTCTTGACAGTGTAATTTCAAAATGGTGGAAAGGAAGGTAGGTTATTAAGTTGGGAATACTTCTCTTCTTTTTCCTTCCCATGACACTATTCTCATCCTGTTTGTGTGAGTTCGCTCGTGGCGTCAATCAAGTTTTCCCTGCATGATCTCTCCTGAACATCGTTTTGCGACTCCTTATGCAAAGCGCCCTCAAATGTCATTTGAGGGCGCTTTGCATAAGATACGAACTTTGATTACACCTCAAGGAAGAGGGAACCTTCGCGATAGATAGAGTTAGTAGTTACAGACTATGCCAATCCCTGGGATCCGTACGCAGTAGCTGTACTCAGAATTTATCTCTTCTGTAGATGCGCTATCTGAAGCAGCTACAGCTGTGACGTTATTGCTTTGAGCTTTCACGGCTGTAGGTAGAGCTAGGGCGGCAGCGATCGCAAATGAAGCGGCTAGTGATCTAGATACTTTGACGTTCATCAGTATATTCCTCGGGTACAACAATAAAGCGAATCAAAATTTATATTTTGTTTATACTCTTTTAAGAGAATATACTGAACTACATGGGAACGTCCAGTATCCCAGACAACTTTTTTAGTGATTTACACTTAGTCTGCTGAGATGTGTGAATCAAAAAATAAGCTTGGCCACGCTTAGCAGCTACACGTTTCGTATGTTAATCACTGGTGATTGCTTTGGACAGCTATGTCACTGCCGCGTAGATTCGTTAGCTTGCTGTGTTAACTGAAAAATCAGCAAAGCAGAAATCAGTTGCGTAGAAGACAGTTTTGTTATTTGAGAACGTCTTTGTTAAGGAAGTATGTTGTGCCGACGGCGCTTAGCGCGGGGGCTTACGTATCTTTTCTGTTTGTGAAATCAGTTCATTTTTCTAGACTTTGCATATATCCGAAGACATGCGACAGGGTGGATTGCTAAAAGATACATGTCTATCCATTTGGGTCTCATTTACTGCAACTAAGTTAAACGCATGATTGTTAAACGCTTCGCACAGATTTCTATGCTACTGAGCATAGGTAGTGTCCTCTGCATCACAGCTCCTACTGCAGAGGCATTGCCTTCTGCCGCATTTCCTTCTACGGAAATTGCATCTCAAGAGAGCTTGAATGATTCAACTCGCCAGGGCCTTCCTGGTCGTCGTATTGGTGGAGGCACTCGTCGTAACGGTATCTTTTTGAATGAAAATGATGCTTTGGCTGCACTAACAGCGCCAGAGGCTTTGACCATTACGACAGCCGCTTACCCTGAGATGCTGTTTTACGTCCCTGAGATGAAAGCAGATCACAATGCTGAGTTTGTGATGCTGAATGCTGACGGCGATGTTGTCTATGAGCAAACTCTGGTTGCAAATCGTCGAGCGGGCCTTATTAATATTGATGCTGATGGTGTTGCACCGCTCAGCCTAAATGAAAATTACGAGTGGTATTTTTCTATTATTCCTAATCCAGAGGATCGCGCAAATGATGTGGTGGTTCATGGCAGCATTCGTCGGGTAGATGCTGATGAATGGCTAGCACAACAGCAAGTAGATGTGGGTTTGAGCGCGCGCATGGCGATGGCTGAACCGCTGGTTCAGGCTCAGCTGCTTTATCAAGAAGCAAACCTTTGGCATGATGCGGCGCTGGTTTTGAATGAGCTGCGTCAAGAGAATCCTGAGAATGAGCTAATCGCCTTCGAATGGCACCAGCTTTTAGATGTGGCGGAGCTTAGTGATTTGGTTGAGTCGGCTGTCAACGTGAATTCCCACTAGCTAGTCTCACTAGCGTTGGATGCCAAATTAATTGAGTGCACTGTTAACGGCTACTGCTAAGGGCTACTGCCGATATAGATGCTAAAACATGACCTTCCCAGGCTATATGCGTTGTTAGGGGAGGTCATGTTTTTGGGTGCCTATAATTGGGCAGATTTTCATCTGTATTGGGCATCGCAGTCAGCATCCTGTCGCGCTATCAATCCCAGCGATATCGATGGGATTGGGTGTATGGATGAAGCCGCGTATCGATGAAATCTTCTGGATGAAAGCGATTGCTAGCTAAACCACTTTTTGATTAGCTGATCCATTTCACCGCTGGTTTTGATATCGGTGAGTGCGGCGTTGATGTCGCGGCGAAGGGGTGAATTTTTAGGGAGTGCGATCGCGCTGCCCATGGGCCTATCCGATGGCAAAAGCTGTGCTTCAAAATCAGGGTATCGGCGTAGATAACTCTTGGCGACTGTCGATTCTAAAATGATGCCTTCGACTAACCCTTCATCCAATGCCTCAAAGGTTTCGGCAATGGTGTCGTATCGAATCACGTCTATATCAGGGTATTCGGCGCTAATTCGCTCGGTAAAGCGAGCCTGCACACTCCCCGCTCGAATGCCAATGGTCTGATAGTTAAGATCCCTTGCTCTGAGATAACCTTCAAACGAAATTAGGGATTGACGTGAGCGGTAGTAAATATTAGAAAAATCGACTTTTTGTTTTCGGTTTCGATTGGGTTCTAAGGCCGCGATCGCCATATCTACTTCATCGTTTACCAAAGCTGGAATCAAAGCGCCAAACTCCACATCAACGACAGAGAGCTTGCGCCCTAGCCGTTCAGCAATGAGCCCTGCCAAATCAATATCGAATCCAATAATGGTTTGCCCATCTGTTTCGATAGTCGTTGAGTTGGCTGTCGAGCCGGTCTCTGTTTCTCCTAACTCACTGCTTTGAAAATACTCATAGGGAGGATAGTTTGCAGACGTTGCGACGACCAGCGTTTTATCGTTACGCTGCACCTTAACCAAACGGCCTTCATCATCTGACTCCGCGGTTTGATTGGTTGGCTGACAACTTGCCGACACAGCCGATAGTGCTAATCCAACTAAAAACCAGCGCCGCTTCATGTTTATGCATTCCCTTGCTGTTTTTCTTTGGTCATGCGATACCAAAAGGACGCCCACACAAAATGGGGTAAAGCCAACATCCGACGCCATCTCCAAGGCTCTTGGTAGAGCCGATACAGCCATTCTAAATGCATGTTTTGCATTAGCTTAGGGGCGCGGGTTTTCATCCCTGACCAAATATCGTAGCTTCCACCAACGCCTACCCAAACGGCATTCGGACACAGGTGGCGGTTCTGCGCAATCCAAAACTCTTGGCGAGGAACGCCCAACCCCACAAAGATAAGATCAGGCTGGGTGGCTTCTAGCTGATGTATGAAATCATCTAGTGCAACGTCTTTTGCATAGCCGTGCTGAACGATGGCTAAATTTAGCTCAGGCGATCGCCGTTTCCAATAATCTGCCGCAGCGGTCACAACTTCTGGCTTGCCGCCATATAACGCAACCTTGGTGGTAGGCCCCAGACTGGCCAGCAAATCTTCTGCTAGCTCAATACCCGGATAGCGCCGTACTGGGCGATCGCCTAAAAAACGAAAATATAGCTCAATCCCCGAGCCGTCTGGGGCTACTAAATCTGCGTGAGAAATAAATTTGCGCAGCTGCGGATTTTGCTGAGCTTGCATACACATCTCAGCATTCAGGGTAACCACATGGGTGCCTTGATGTTGCTCTAGCCTGCGGTGCAGCCAATTCACATAGTTATCTGTGCTGTGCACAGGCAACCCCATTACCGAGAGCCTTTCTAAGGTTTCATATTCAGCCACTACCATCTGCCACCCTTACGAATCTGCTACCTTATGCACTGAGTTTGCATTGCTACGGTAGAACATCCGTAGAACCCTTCATTATTTCACGGCTCATTATCCCAGAAGCTTATCCCAGAAGCCAGACCTAATAATCAGTCTCTTCTTCGTATTCCATCACTTTCTTTTTCGGCAGGTTAAGCGGTTTTTTAACTTCAATGAGTTCCTCTTCCTTCTCGCCATCGTCCCAAGGATCTGACGTCAAATCGACATCATCGACGGGGACATCCACCACTTCCGGTGGGGCTGGTCGAGGCGCTGGTCGCTGTTGCTCACGGGCGGGCGGGCGCTGGCTTTGCTGCTGAGGGGCTTCTCGCCAGCGCTCTTCCACCATCGGACGTGCCGTGTCTTGGCGGCCTTCATTTTTAATCCCTGATGGTAGCTGATTAGAGGCCGAGACTGGCATTACATAGCCATCGCTTAATCCCCTATCCCAAGGTGCGCTGCCTAAGCCTAAGCGCTCCAGGATGCCTACGCTAAGTTGGATGAGCTTTTCCTCACTGCCTTCAAATACAATGATGCGATCAGGCCCCGTACTCACAATTTCCTCAACGGGTAGCTCATACGTACTCACAACCTGATCAGGAATTTGTGGCAGGCCTACCGAGGCCACTACGATCGTCTCAATTTTGCCGGTAATCACATCGAATTTAAAGCCTCGCACGCGGCCCAAAACTTCCCCTGATTCAGTAATCACCTCGCTATTGACGACGCTGTTAAATACAGCCGTATTGATATCGCCATCTAGTACGGTGTCATCATCGACTAAAATCACGTCGCCCATTTGGCGAATGTCGCTGAGCAACATGGTTTGCTCATTACTGGCAATGACTTTGGATAGGATGTTTTCTTGGAGCCCAACGGCCAGAACTTCTAGCCGGTCTAGATCGACCCAAAGCTGACTCACTACACCCAGCTTTCGGCCCGTGCTGCGGGTGATGACCTGGGTGCCTACAATATCGGAGCGGAGTCGGCTTTGTTCAAACGTCATAGCTGTGCAATTTTGCCTCGGGACGGGCTAGCTCAAAACGGTGTGTGCAGAATTGAGGGGACTATACCTTATTTAGCTTACTAATTGTATCGAACTGTCTTCCCGCTATCACTTACGGAATACCGAAGGGAAGGCCGAACCCTGCAGGGCTTATCATGCCTCTGCGCCTAGATTTTCGCAAGCAGCCCTCGGCGATTGGCTGTTATTAACAGCTTGGTTACTCACAAAAACTTGGCTGCTCAAAGGAAACCCAGTCTCTCCAAAGCCAGTCTCTCCAAAGATAGGGTGAGACTGGGTTGAATCTATTGAGTTAATTTATTGATTGAGTGAAGGCTAGAGCGAGTGAAGGCGATATTGTTTTTATGCGCATCTGATTAGGTCATATGCGATCGCACTTGCTTCGCGGGCCTCTTCGAGCCACTCTCTATAGCCGTGTTGCACCTTAAAGGGCATTTCCTCAGCGTCGATGGGGCTGAGTCATGAGCCTGATCGGTTCCTGAATCGATGGACTTTCACCATCTTGTCGCATGGGTTTTCCATTGCGCTGTATTCACACCCTCCGGGGACATAACCCAAAGATTCCAAGTCAGGAGATTGCCTGCAAGCAGCATGTTTCCCGTCGAAATTATTGAAAAGGGTCGAAATTATTGAAAAGGGCTAGAACGTTTGCTTGTTGTCATGACGAGCAAAGTTAGGCGTATCGAAAATAGAGCAATAAGACGATGACCGCTGACAATGCGCTCATGATTTGGGCGAGGCGTTCTTCTCTTAGTGCGTTTAGAGAGAGCACAATCTCATGTTGTCCTGTGGGGACTAAAATTTGTAGCAACCCTAATTCAGAAAAGCGTGCAGGAGCCTTTTGCAATGAATCTGTTATCTTAGCCGTCCACCCTGGGTAATAGAACTGATGAATAGTGAGATGACTCTCTGTTGTTGCATTTACTTGTAGCACAATGGCTCGAGGCTGCCACTGTTGAATGTCCCAGTTTGCCGTGCCTGCCTCAACCTCTACCATAGGGCGATTGTTACTGAGTTTGGGCAAATCGTTTGCATTAAATACCTCTTGGGAAACCCATTGAGGGCGATGTTCTGGGGCACCCAAGCTAGTCTGAATCATGGCAGAGTCATGGATATTCTCTCTTTTTAGAAAGATAATTTCGTAATTAATAAAGGTGCCTCCCAGCGCAATTGTGATGAATAACAAGAGTCCTGCGGACAAAGCCCGATGACTGCGAAAATTAATAGGTTTGCGGAGGGTAGAAATTCCGACCAATAAAAACGTGATAAGGCTCAGCGCTAAAATGGTGTTATGGCTTTTCCAAATAACAAAACGTTGAGTGGGCGCAATGTAGATGAGGGTGAGTGCAAAGACAGCTGCTGTCCCTGTTATTGCTAGCGGTAGTAAAGTCTGAGTGTACTCTTTCCAGTTTGATGCTTTCAAGCTTGATGCTTTCAATGCGACATAGCTGGCTGTGATATGAGGAATTGCTAGCGCTAAAAGCGCCGTAATGGCGACCGTTAAGACGGCATTAAAACGCCAAGGAAATTGAATTCTTTGGACGACTGGCAGTACATCCCAAACAAACTTGCTGATTGGCAACGTCATAAAAAGGGAGAGCGTGGCGACGATTATCCAATAGTGGCGCTCTCGTTGAGTCTGAACTGATTTATCTTTTTCAGCAGTCTTCCAAGCGCAGCACGCTAGCCCTCCCGTGAGTACGGTTAGTAGCTCCAGTTGTTTCCAGAACCGCTTGTCATGTTCAACTTTAGGCCCGGTAAATAGAAAGTTGTTCGCGTAATGGTATTTCCCCGTTAAGATAGCATCCATCGATATTGAGTCTTGGGTTGTCATGGCTGGGAGCCAATAGATGGCAGACAGCCCAACTGCAAGGATGGTTGCTATACATAGGTGCACAAAAATAGTTTTTTGCTGCTCTCGGCCCGCCATCAATAGGGCGTATCCAACAGGAACAGGAAAGAAAATTATAAAAGTTGGCAGGTGAGTTAATGCTAGTAGTGCCAGGCTGATTGCTAGCCCAATGACATTCCGTTTTGAGCCTGTAAGGATTCGTGCGCTGAAGTAGAGGATTAAAGGCATCCATACAAACGACCAATATTCAGCAAAAGCATATCGCAGGTAAAGGTCAATGAATAGATGATAGGGCCAGGCCATGTAGATGAGAGATGCGATCGCTGCCGCGTTTCTAGGTGCTATTTCTTTGAGCCAAAAGTACATGCTCAATCCAGAGGCAACCAGGGCCAGCACACTCGATAAGCTCAGCTCTGTACAGCTGGATATGGGATTGTTAGCGATTGTTGAAAATAGGCTGGTGAAGTAGTAAGGAATGGGCGCATAAAAGAAAAACGTTGGGCTTCCAAAACCGGAATTCATATTTTGAAGCCAACGAGGATAGAGATCTCCTTGCCAAAACTGTTCTGAAAAGTGTTTGCTGTAGACAAAATGAAAAGCAAAATCATGGGCATCAAGGCAGCCATTAATAAGAATTGGGAACGTCAAAATTAGCCCAAATCCAATAATGGATAAACTGTGTCCTAAAAAAGAAATCCTTTTATGAGTGATCACCATTGCTGAAATACCTTTATTTCCTCAGCCAATGCAAAATTGACTGAGCTAATTCAAGTGCAGCACCCGTTTAACCCTGAGTTCTTAAGTTAACTGACCAACATATAAGACTGCTGCCAATACATCACTGGCAGCACATCACTTGCTAATACATCACCGCTAATTCGTCGCTCTAAAAAGCTTGGAACTATATACCCTTCTGCGATACATAGTTTTAAGTTCAGGCAGCACCCTACTCGATCAGCGAAAAATCATACTGCTTATTATATTCACGACTATATTTTTTGCCACTTTGGAACGAGGGCAAGATGTCCGTAGTTCTGCCGCCCAGCGTTCTGTTGCTTAGCGCGTCTTTTCTTCCTGCTGTGTTTTTCGTTTCAAGATGAACGTTGCGTGATGAGCATTGCATGATGAGGAATCATTTTGAAAGACTGTCATGCTTGACTACAGCTTCGTACTGGTCCTTTTGGTATGCAACCATTCCCTTGGAAACAGTTGCGTTGGTGACCGTCTTCTTTTTGACTGTTCTCTTCGTGCCCGGCTCACTTATCGGGGCGTGAGCCTAAGCGCCTGCTTTTGCTAAATTAATACCTAATACTTGCGTGTATGCGCCTCGCGCCTGTGTGACACCAATTGTCCGCTCAGCGGCCTCAATCATGGGACGACGCAGGCTCACAACAATAAATTGTGCCTGTCTTGCCTGCTGCTGAATCATTTTGGATAGTCTCTCTACATTTGCACCATCCAGGAACATGTCTACTTCATCAAAGGCGTAGAACGGAGAAGGGCGATAGCGCTGCAACGCGAAGATGAAACTGAGGGCCGTCAAGGATTTTTCACCACCAGACATGGAGGCGAGGCGGCGGACCTGCTTGCCTTTGGGGTGTGCAACGAGGGTCAGGCCGCCGTTAAACGGATCGTTGGCATCGTCTAGCTGCAAATGGCCGTCGCCGTCGGAGAGTTCGGCAAAAATGGATTGGAAGTTTTCGTTTACTGCGTCGAAGGCTTCTTTGAAGGCTTCTTTGCGCAGGGTTGTGAAGTTCTCAATGCGGAGCAGCAATTCTGTGCGCTCTTCTTCTAAGGTGGTGAGCTTGTCCGTGAGTTCTTCTAAGCGCTCTTGGGTGCGCTCGTATTCTTCGAGGGCGAGCATGTTGACCGGTTCGAGGGCTTCCAGACGGCGCTGAAGAGATTTGAGAGATTTGTGTAGATCTTCTAGCGTTAAGTCCTCGGGAATTTCAGGGAGTGGATCTGGGAGTTCGGCGGCTTGTCGCTCAATAGAGGCTTGAATGTTTTGTAGCTGTTGCTGGCGTAGCGTCTGAGTCTCTTTGAGCTTTTCGAGCTGCCATTGGTTCTGCTGTTGTTGGTTTTGCTCGGTTTTATATTGGCGCTCTACGGTGTCTCGGGCGTTCTTTTCTTGCTTGAGTTTGTCATCTAAGACGGCGATCGCGCCTTTAGTTTGCGCGATCGCCTCCTGTAATGCTTGCTGCTGTTTGGCTGCCTCAGACTGCTCATTAATCTGCTGCTGCTGTTGTTGACGTAATCCGCTAATTTGTTCGGTTTCTCGCTGAATCTTTTCTTGCAGCCGCTGCTGAGCCAGCGCTAAATCCTGCTGTTTTTTCTCTGCCAACCGTACTTTTTGCTGCTGCTCATTGAGCTGAGTCTCTAACTGGCGGACAATGCCTTGCGCTTGCTGCCACTCACTATGCGTCTGAGATTTCTCTAACGCATCTAGCTCTTGGCGCTTCTCGCCTAATGCTTGCTCACGCGCTGGCAAGGTCTGCTCCAACTCGGTTAACCGTGTTTTTGCTTCAGCCAGCTCTTTATCCGATTGATTGAGCTGTTCTTTAGCGCGGCTCAATCGTTTTTCTAAAGCGTCTCGCTGAGAGGCTGCCTGAGTCGCTTTAATTTCTGCTTCTCTGTAGTTTTGTCTCGCTTCAATCAGTGCCTGAGACTTTTCTTTCGCTTTTAGGGTGAGCTGATTGACTTTTTGCTCACAGCGAATCAGCATTTTGGAAATTTCTGCCAGGCGATCGCGCAATGCCTTGGCTTCCTGCGACTCACCAGCCGCGACTGTGCCAAAGTGGAGCCGTCCTCGCTGACGTAAGCTTCCCCCTGTCATTGCACCGCTAGATTCTAAAATCTCTCCTTCCAGCGTTACCATGCGAAACTTTCCTAAGTTTCGCCGCGCTTCCGATAGCGTCTCAAACACCACCGTGCTACCAAACACAAACGCAAACACATCGGCGTACTTGTCATCACACTCGATTAAGTTCACCGCATAGTCTACAAAGCCATCGGGCCGGTTCCACTTATCCGCCATCTTAAAATTCGGCACCCGAATTTTATTGAGCGGCAAAAAAGTTGCCCGCCCTGCTCGCCGCTGCTTCAGTAAATCAATCCCGCGTGAGGCTACTCGGTCATCTTCGACGACCATAAAGCCCATGCGACCACCTGCCGCAATCTCCAGAGCTAGCTGGAACTTCTTATCTACTCGGCCCAGCTCAGCGACAATGCCGCATAGTCCATCCAGGCCACTGCGCTTTAAAGTCTCGGTTGCTTGAGTGCCCTGCGATTCTTTAATCGCTTGCTCTTGAGCTTCGAGCTTATCCAGCTCTCGCTGCTTATCTCTTTGCTCTTGTAATAGCCGGTTCAACGTCTGTGTCTGCGTTTGCAAGTCGGCTTCTACATCCGCCACAGACTGTGCGAGCTGTTGAATATGTTCTTGTCCGGCTCCGCCTTTGGCCTGATCTGACACCTGAGCGGAGTCGATGGCTGATTCTTTTTCGACCCCTGCCAAAATCTCACGCTGATTCACCATTTGCGTTTCGAGCTGTTTAATGCGCTCCTGCAGCCGAACCCGCTCCGCCCGTTGCGGTTCTAACTCGCTGAGTAGGGCTTCTACTTGCTTACGCAAATCGGTTTGTTGCTGCACCCAGGCTTGAGATTGATCTGCGATCGCATTAGTCTCTTCCCGTTTCGTCTCCAGCTGCGCAATCGCTTCATCTCGTGCTGCTGTAATTTTGCCGAGTTCTTCTTCCGTCAGCACCCGAATTTGCTGACCCAAACTATCTAGCTCACCTTCCTGCGTTTGAATTCCTTCTTGAATGTTGGCAAGCTGTGCGGTGATACCTCGGGTGGAGTTGGCAAGCGCCTCTTCCTGCCGTACGAGCTGACGCAGTTCAGCCTCTTGCGTTGCCAGCTTAGCCTGTAAGGCTAAATATTCTTCTTCGCCCAACGCTTTGACCTGCGCATTCAAAACGGCTAATTCTTCAGCCGTTTTCTCCATCTTTTCGCTGAGTATCGTAATCTTTTGAGCGATCGCTTCGCCTTCACCCTTGCCCTTCTCAATCTGCCCGGTCAGCTTGTCAGCTTCTTTTCGCTGTTGCTGCCACTGCATCACCCCTTCCCACTTCTGCTTTTCTTGAAGGGTGGCCTTCAGTTGTTTATACTTCTCTGCTTTTTTGCGGTCTTGATCTAGCCGCTCAAGCTGATCCATCAGCTCAGTTTCAACGATGCGAAAGCGCTCCTCACGCTCTTTGACGACATCCAGCTTACCTTTGGCTTGATTTATCTTCCGATCAAACGAAGCAACGCCTGCTAGCTCATCAATAATCTCGCGTCGCTCACGCGCATTCATCGAAATAATACTGGTAACGTCACCCTGAAGCACCACGTTGTAGCCCTCCGGGTAAATGCGAAACCGCTGCAGTTGCTCATGCAGCTGATTAAGCGTACAGGCTTCACCATTGATGTAATAGTTAGAGGTGTACGTGCCCTGAGAGGTCACCCTTAAGCGCCGGGTGACTTTCCATTCTTGTGGTGCCACCTCATTAGGGCCATTGGCATTACCGTCATTAGCCCCATTCCCATTTCCATTGGAGCCATTTCCATTCGCCCCGTTCCCGTTCCCGTTGCTGCTGGCGGACGTATGGGGGCTATCACCGTTATTTTGTCCTGTCGCCGAACCTATCCGCGCTGCCAAAACCTGCGCTTCAATGTCGTCAAGGTCTAAATGCTCTGCGTCTGGCAGCGTATCGGATTCAACAACCTCTGCGTCTACCTCTACAGCGTCCGTTGCTGCGCGCTTATTTCCCGTGTCTAAAAAATCTTTTGCATCAGAGGCCAGCACCTCTTCGTCTTCGTCTTCTCGAATCAGCATATGTGCCACATCGCTGATATCGAACGTTGCGGTCACGATGGTTTCCACCGTAGAGCGACGCTTCGCCTGATTCTGATTGACCAAGTCCGGTAGGCGCTCTGCCCGCATCCCGCGAGAACTTGCCAACCCCAAGCAAAAGAGTAGCGAGTCGAGAATATTCGACTTGCCAGAGCCATTTGGCCCAGAGATGACTGTAAACCCCTCTAGGAGTGGGACATCTGTGGCACCACCAAACGACTTAAAATTTGAAAGCTCTACTCTTTTTACGTGCAATTAGGCGTCGCACCAAACTGTGCGTTCAAAACGGGTGTTCAAAACTGTGTATTCAAGTGTTTTGTACAGATGTACCACCAAAACATAGCATCGGTAAGTCGTATTCTTAACAAAGAATGGCGCAAAAATCACTCTTTTATCAAAAAAGTCTCAAATATTTGTTTTGAATACAGCACAGCTTTCTCGATTCGGTAGCCACTTTGACTGGCACTTTGGCTGCAATTCTCGTTACTCTGAAAGGGTACGCCCCTTATAATCGTCCACTTGTGTCTTCTCTCGACTTTCCTCAGATACCCTCGCCTAAGGGGCTGTTGGGGCCAGCGCTACTCGGATTAGATCCAGGCCGAGAAAAATGTGGTTTGGCCGTTGTGGGCCTAGATCGCTCTCTGCACTATCACGAAGTCGTGGCTGTCAGCAGCGTTGTCGCTACTATCCAAACCCTGCGAGATAGCTACCCTATCTCTAATATCGTGATTGGCGATCAAACGGGTTCTAAGTATTGGCGAGAGAAATTAGAAGCGCTGCCCAATGCGCCTCGCATTATTCCCGTTGATGAGCGCTACAGCTCCTTAGAAGCCCGCGATCGCTACTGGGAAATGTATCCCCCCAGCGGCCTTAGTCAGCTCCTTCCTCAAAGTCTCCGCAGCATTCCTCGCCCCATTGACGATATCGTCGCCATTCTGTTAATCGAGCGCTACTTGAAACGGCTCTCTGGTGAGTAGATTGAGTGGCTGTGCAGGTGTTTGACCTTTCCTCCATTCAATCCTCCCAGCGGCGTGGCTAATACGTCCTCATCGCGCTAAGACACAGCGCGATGAGGACGTATTAGCGCGAAAAAATACCAAAACCTCTGCCCTAAATATCTGCTCGAATTGTAAAAGAGTAGTCTCCACCTGGTTCTAGCTGATAATCAAACTGCTCTAAAAAGCGCCCTAAAGGCTCTTCAATGAGCGCGCGCCCTAAAGACGGTTGCACCACCAGCTGACCCTTGCGAAAGCGCCAGTAAAACTGCCATTCAAACTCATTGGCACTGACCTCGCCCTCAATCTTGCCACTTTGCCAAGACTGATGCGTAATTCGCACATGGGCAGTCGTCGCGGGTAAAAACTGGCTAGAACTCACGCGGACTTACCCCCTGGCTACAATGGCCCATCTAAAGCAGCATCTCAAAACATCTTTAATTAACATAGCCGCCTACTTCTGCCGCCGCTACGTCTAAATCGCTAAAATTTTCGTTAAGAAATATCATTTTTAATTATTTTTCACAAAAAGACATGACCATAACACTCTCTGCGCATTCCTATTAAAAATATCGCCAAAAGCGGTAGCCTATAACGTATTGACACACCGTAAGGACTCACCGTGCCAAAGGACGGCCTCAAAGTTGGCATTATCTACAATGACATCAAGCCTGTTGCTCTCGAAGCGGCAAAAGCGCTTCGTTCTCGGCTCGAAACACTGGGCTATCAGGTCTGTCTCGCGACGGGTGCCACCGGGATCTTGGGCTACTCTCAGCCAGGCAAGCCCGTGTGTCACACCCCTGTCGAAAGCTTAGTTCCACCAGGTTTTGACGAAAATATGGACTTTGCCGTGGTGTTTGGTGGAGATGGCACTGTCCTCGCTGCCTTTCGCCAGATTGCGCCGAAGGGGATTCCTCTTCTCGCTGTGAACACGGGCCATATGGGTTTCCTCACTGAAATCTATCTCAGTCAGCTCAATCAATCGATTGAGCAGCTCGCTGCGGGCGAGTATCACATCGAAGAAAGGGCCATGGTGCTGGTGCAGCTCTACAGCGGAGACCATATGAGCTGGGAAGCATTGTGTATGAACGAGCTGGTGTTGCAGCGACAGCCGCTGACCAGTATGTGTCACTTTGAAGTGCAAATCGGACATCATGCCCCAGTCGATATTGCTGCCGATGGCATTATTATTTCAACGCCGACAGGATCTACAGCTTATTCACTGTCTGCCGGGGGGCCTGTAATTGCGCCAGGGGTGTCGGTTTTCCAGCTCATGCCTATTTGCCCGCATTCGCTTGCTTCCCGTGGGCTGGTGTTCCCTGATGCAGAGCCTGTAACCATTACATCGGCTAACCCTGATGCGCTGGTTATGGTGGTGGATGGTAATGGCGGGTGTTATGTCGGCGCAGATGATCGGGTGTGTTTGGTGCGATCGCCCTATCCTGCCCGTTTTGTTCGGCTCAAGCCGCCCGAATTTTTCCGTGTCCTGCGAGAAAAACTTGGCTGGGGGCTACCCCATATTGCCAAGCCTACTTCTGTAGAGCTACCCTGAGCGGGAATGTCTCGTGGCCCCCTTCATGAGTTCACCCTCTGCTTCTGAAAAACCAGGTTTCCAGGGAATTCCCAAAGTCTTGGTGGTAGAAAGTAATGAAGCACTCGCTCGCGACATAGGAGTTGACCTCCATGAAGCAGGCTACGCTCAACTGACTGCAAATAACTTAAAAGCTGGCCTGGCCTTGGCTCGCAGTGAGACTCCGGCGCTGATAGTGGTTGCGCATCGCTTATCAGAAGAGTCAGGGCTAACGCTTTGTCGCCAGCTAAGAACAGAGCAAAACCGTGTGCCGATTCTGCTAATGATGGCCCATGACGAGTTGGCAGATCGTATCGCCTGCCTAGAATCCGGCGCCGACGATTACTTTCTGGCACCCTATCGCAGCGATGACTTTATTAAGCTGGTCAATGCCTATTTGCAACCCAGTGCTACAAGTGGTGAGCAACTTCGCTTTGCAGATCTCACCCTGGATCTATCGCAGCGCAATGTAATGCGAGGCAATCGTTTGATAGAGCTAACAATGAAAGAATTTGAGCTATTGAAATACTTAATGGAGCATCCCAGGGAGGTTCTAACCCGTAAGCAAATTTTAGAAAGCGTATGGGGCTACGACTTCATTGGAGAATCGAATGTCATTGAGGTATACATCCGCTACTTGCGCCTAAAAATAGACGGCGAAAACGAAAAGAGATTGATTCAAACTGTGCGTAGTGTCGGTTACGTGCTCCGTGAAAGTTAAGCCTTAACTTTCACGCCTGAACGGCATCAGCTACTTTTTAGCTTGCCTCTATTGAGTTAGGTAGGACATAAGCGATCGCTTATGTCCTCTAGCCACAGCAGCTAACTCCACTAGCAATTAACGGATGGATTGGTTGATTGCTCTATCCGTTGATTGCTCTTATACGAATGACAACTCACTCAAAAAAAGGCGCTTTTGGGCGCTACCCTTCCATGCTTCTTACCTCTTTTCTAAAAGTTTGTGCGCTGAAAAGAATTGTCCTATCGATTGCAATTGGTGTTGTGCTATCCAGTTGTTCAACGCCATCAGGCCCGCCGCCGCCCAGCGAAAACTCTAGCCAGGCTACAGAAGCCATGCCTGCCGAACTCCCTAGTCCAGAAATTACACTCAGCGGCCCTGGTCAACTTCTTCCTATCACCGGTACAGCGGAAATAAAGGGTGAGATCTTTGATTTAGAGATAGCATCTACCCCTCAGCAACAGCAGCTAGGTCTGATGTTTCGCTCTGAGCTGCCTAATAACCGAGGAATGTTATTTCCGTTCTCTGGGCCTCGTAGAGCCAGTTTTTGGATGAAAAATGTTCCTGTACCCCTAGATATGGTCTTTTTGCGAAATGGCGAGGTAGTGATGGTGGCATCCCAAGTGCCTCCCTGTGAATCTGACCCATGCCCTTCCTATGGCCCAGGCAATCAACTCGTTGACACTGTTTTAGAACTACGCAGCGGTCGTACTGCTGAGCTAGAGCTGATTTCAGGAGATAGGGTCACACTTTCGCTCCAGCCTTCAATGCAGACTTTAAATATTAAGTAAATATGTAGATAAAGATGCGCCTCCGTAAAATTACCGTAGTATTACTGAACTCTAACAAAAGTTAATATCT
Organism: Phormidesmis sp.; assembly: GCA_045110585.1. Taxonomy (GTDB): domain Bacteria; phylum Cyanobacteriota; class Cyanobacteriia; order Phormidesmidales; family Phormidesmidaceae; genus Phormidesmis. The sequence goes on from JBGCGG010000027.1 coordinate 77,045, forward strand.
GCTTTCCTCATATCCCCTGAAATAAAACATGTAAATTTTGGAAAGTATGACTTGTGACAGAGTGGTTCCTGAATCGTTCTGGTAAAGTAGCTTGCACAGCGAATTTACCTTGTCATCGGTACATCTACATATGTTTTGGTCGCATGCGACCAAAATCCTAATTTTTTACATCACTATGTCAAACGATTACGCCAAGCTTATCCGCTTTCTTCAAGAGGATATGTCTGTTCCCTCTAACTCAATTCAACTGGCGCTTAAACAGTGCAGAGAAGACCTTGGCCCTTTGCCAATGGTGCTGTGGCAGCAAGGTGTACTTAGCCTCAAACAACTCGAAAAAACCTTCGACTGGCTAGAAACCTCTCATACCGGACTAGCATGAAAGTCACACACGGACTCTCTCTGTGAGCTAAGTAACTCAACTTATAAGCAATTCAATACACCAGAAAGGCGGATGCATTACGTATCCGCCTTTCTGGTATAAGCAAGTTACGCCTATTAATCGTTCTATTTCAATTGTTTTTCTTCAATCATTTTGCTTCAATCGTTCTTTAGGATGCTCTGTCTTACGCAATTTCATCAGCGTATCTTTAGAAAAAGCAGTGCTGCGCTTTTCAGGTAAAACGTCGTTCAAAAAGCTTTGTCGTTTGTAAGAGTTTTGAGCTGTTTCCTTCCTATCTGGATGATTATCATTGTTTCTTAGCGTTTGCTCCACAATCTCACGTAGAGACTCTCCCTGAAACTCATCACCGTAAAACTCAATGGTTGTCTCTCCGCGAGCCTGATCTAGCCCATAGTCAATGCTGTAGGCTAATGCTCCGCTAACACCTACTAAGCAGACTATCCATAGTGACATTGCAGTGACTAAAGATGCTCGCCAGCTAATTTTTAGGCCTATTCTTGCAAAAGTTAAATATCTGTTCATTGTTTTAGTCACTTTTCTGGGGCTCTCAGCTAGTGAATGTTTGTATTTCAGTGTTTGGTATCCCTTGTATTATGGACGCCTTTATCAATCTCCAAGATTTATTTTTTGAAGGATAAATAGAGGCCAATCAAAAAGCCCCCCATGCATTGCACGGAGGGCTTTTCGTCAGAGCCTAATCAAGTTAGGCAACTGTATCAAGGAGTAATTAGATGACTATTACGCGTTGATGGAAGGAGCAGTCAAAGCAACAGGAGCCGCTTCGCCAGCAGCCAAATCGAGAGGGAAGTTGTGAGCATTGCGCTCGTGCATTACTTCCATACCGAGGTTGGCACG
>JBGCGG010000028.1:0-37592 GCA_045110585.1 Phormidesmis sp.
CGACAGGAGTGCTGGCAAAACTTGACTCGTTGGAGGCAAAGGCAGCGGGTGGGGTAGCAGGCTGCTGCTCTCCCATTGTTCCTCCACTGGACATGTTATACTGCATGGTTGGTGTCACAGGCTGGGGGTGGAGCTGGCTGTCGGAATTGCTAGTAGGGGCAAATGGGTTCATAGCTGGAGACTGCTGCTGCATGACAAAAGCGGGGGCCTGATTCACAGGGGCCTGATTCATAGGGGCCTGATTCATGAGATCAAAAATCGTGACAGCAAATGTCTGCCATATTAGCGGCTCATTTGAATAAAGAGGCTAACGGTTTCCCCATCCTGTGTCCGAGATTGTGTGGCACTCAGGCTGCGAACATATGAAAACAACGGATCTGTGGCCTTGATAATGCGCTGAGCCGCAGGCACCTGACGACGGATCAGCTCAGCCGCCTTTGCTTTATTGAGGTATAGATAACCATGATTGGGGTTTGGCAGTACCTTAACGGCTTGAGCAAACTGAGCTGAGTCGTGCAAAGAACGGCCTGGTGCAGACAGCGCTTGCGACATGGCCCCCAAAGAACTCGCAAAAATTTCGTAATTGCCCTGCTGTAAGTGCAGACCTAACACCTCTGTTTCTAAGCGGCTGCTAGACGTGCGATAGGACGGGTTTTGTTTTGTTTGTTTCGCTTTAAATCGCGTCCAGGCGATCGCCTCAGTCCCCTCGTCGTCCACCTCACCGTCGCCATCCTCATCGTCCTCATCTAGGGCCACAGGAACCGCACTATATCCTTTTTGCTGGGCCGCTGCATCGAGTTGGGCCATACCCGCCTCATCCCGCGCCACTGACAGCACCCAATCATTGTCTACCTTGGTAAGGGCGTAATCGTTACTTGCCCATGCCCACTCAGAAAGCACCGTAGGCAACATGGCATCGTAGGCTGCTGGCTCATCCCAAGGCTGACCTAAAGACAAGAACCGAGGCAGCTCTTTGGGCGTCAGCCCTACCGCCTTTGGAGACTTCAAGAGCTGAGTTAGGTCTGTACTTGCGATCGCCCAAGCACTTTCCGCCGGTACAAACTTCATCGCAGCGGCTGGCCCACGCATGGCGGAACTGCCAAAAACTGCACTGCCATCAGATCGCCGAAGCCTTGCGACTAATCCACCTGGTGCCAATTCCATACTCATCGCAGTATGCATTCGGTGAGTGGCCATGCCTGGGTTAGAGACCTCTCCACCGAGTAAATCGCTATTAAAGTAAGCAAGGCCGACTCGCTCTTCAGACAGCTGCGCGACCGTATTACGATAGGTTCGATTTTGAGCGAGATTCATCGCTGACTGAGCCGCTCGAATGCTACGACGCAAAACGCGCACGTCATTCGCAAATACGATAAAGCGATCGCCCACCAACGCACTCGCTGCTGTCACCGTATTCAGCCCATCACCATATAGCATCTGCACGCCACTCATTTGCTGGCTTTGCAGCCTCGTGCCTGCCAGCGTGCGCTGCTGCCAAAGCAACTGCAAAAACTCACGGGCCTCGCGTTGTCTTTGCGGTGAAATAGCGGCCACTAGTAGGTAGCCCGGCTGAGCGCCATTGGCCTGATCAAAATCTAGGTCAGTGGCTGTGAGCGAAAATGTGATTTCATTGCCTAACCAAGGCAACAGATCCTGGTCATAATCCAATCCTGTCACGGCCAGCAAATTTTGCTTTAACGTTTGCTTTAACGGCTGAGCTTCTGAGCTTGCTTGCTGCCCACGAGGTGCATTATCTGCTGGGCTCACAGGTGCATTTGCTTGATTGAGTGCGAATAAAACTTCGGGGGAGGTCAGCAAAGAAATGCTAAACGGAGAGGTCGCCGGAACGAAGGTGGTTGCCGCTGCAATAGCACCCGACTGAGTTACCTCAATCGGGTTAGGGGTCGTCAGATAGCGAAAAAAACTGCCGCCAAGTGTAAATAACACTAGCGCCAGTGAGACTATGACGATAAAAAAACGACTAGAAAAAAAAGAACGCGGCGCAGCAACAGTCATCGACGAACCTAACGCGACTCGCTTACAAGTGTATACCTCACTGGAGCTGTAATGCTGGAACAGCGACGCTTTTGGTCATCTTGTTAGGTGAGTTGTGATGACGTTTAATCAATGATTCTTAGCTCAAGTCTTGATTACGCCAAACCGCAACCAAACGACCATCAATATGCACCTCTTCCGCCGGGTAGCGCATCGGCTCGTAATTGGGGTTCGCAGGCTTTAAAACCACCGTATCTTTCTCTAGGTGGTAGTACTTCAGCGTCGTTGTCGATTCTACACGTGCGGCCACAATGGTGCCATTACGAATGCGAGAAGGCTCCTGCACCGCCCGCATAATGACGATATCGCCACTGTCGATGAGTGCCTCAATCATAGAGTCACCACGAACCTTAAGGGCAAAATCACCCCGCTTGAACGGCAACGTCGTGGGATCAAAATGGTCTACCGCATCGGTAAAGGTTTCAACCATGGAGCCTGCTGCGATCGCGCCATAAATGGGCACGCCCTGGTTGTCCTGCAAAATCCGAATCGTGCGAGCTTTGCCTTCTGTCCAGTCGATATAGCCTTTATTACGAAGATGCTCCAACCGGCTTTGAATAGGCGCAGGCGATTTCAAGTTCATCGCTCGCATCATTTGGCGAATAGAAGGGGAGTGTCTATTCTCGCGGATGTAGTTAATCAACCAGTCGTAAAGTTCCTGCTGAGCTGTGGTTAAAGATTCCATCGCAAAGTTCCTGAGCAAGTTGGCTATACATACTAATAAGAACAAGAGTACCAACTAATAGTACGCTTGTCCACAGGAGTGTCCAGTGTGAACCACTCGGTAAAGGGATGTGAGGTATAAATTTTAAACGTCGAAAGGCAGCCTCAACTTAGTGATGGCTGCCTTTCGACCAGTCTTTGCGCTAGCCACTTGCACTAGGTATGCGCAAGCTATTTAGAACCCACTCAGCTAGTGGGTGTACTACTCGCGAAGCCCTATTAGCGAATGTCCTATTAGCGAATGTATTCTTTGAGGACGCTGTTGCGGTTGGGGTGGCGGAGCTTACGCAATGCTTTCGCCTCAATTTGACGAATGCGCTCACGAGTCACGTTGAAGATTTGACCAATCTCTTCCAGTGTCTTCATGCGGCCATCGTCCAAGCCGTAGCGCAAGCGCAGTACATCACGCTCTCGTGGGCTTAGCGTACTTAAGACACTCTCAAGGTCTTCGCGCAGCAGACTCTTTGAGACCTCATCTTCAGGGGTCTCGCCGTCGGACTCAATAAAGTCGCCCAATCGGGAATCTTCCTCTTTACCAATCGGCGTTTCCAGTGAGATAGGTAGCTGCGCAGATTTGGCAATAAAGCGAAGCTTCTCAATGGTCATTTCCATCCGAGTCGCAATTTCTTCTTCAGTAGGCTTGCGGCCTAGCTCTTGAGAAAGCAGCTTAGTGGTTTTCTTAATTCGAGAGATGGTCTCGTAAAGGTGCACAGGCAGGCGGATAGTGCGAGACTGATCTGCGATCGCTCGTGTAATGGCCTGACGGATCCACCAAGTTGCATAGGTAGAGAACTTGTAACCTTTCTCGTGGTCAAACTTCTCCGCCGCTCGAATCAACCCTAAGCTTCCTTCCTGAATCAAATCTTGGAAAGATAAGCCCCGGTTCATATACTTCTTGGCAATCGAAACCACCAGACGGAGGTTAGACTGCACCATTTTGTCCTTAGCGCGTCGCCCTAAGTGCAAGCGGCGGCGGAATGCAGGCAATGGCATATCTACAGCATTTGCCCAATCCGCATCCGTTGGCTCGTCCTCTAGCTGATCATCGATCTCATCGCGAATTCTTTCTAGCTCCAGCAAATCAGCAATTTTGCGGGCCAGCTCAATTTCTTCTTCTGCGCGCAGTAAGCGAATTCGACCAATTTCCTGCAGGTACAACCGAATAGAATCTTCGGTGTAATGCTTTTTCTTGGTCTGTGCAGTGCGGCGGCGAGTAGTCTTTTTCGCTGCTCCTTTGGTTGCTTTCTCAGCCTTTGCGTCCTCACCTGTAGCTTTAGTAGAAGACTTCTTGGCCTTAGTTTTTGTCTTCTTCGCAGTCGTTGATTTCTTAGCCTTCTTTGCAGTTGTCCCTTTCCCTGTCAAATCTATAGTTGCCGATGCTTTCTTTGATTTAGCTGATGCAGCAACGATCTCAGTAGCTGCTGTGGCAGCCGTCTGGCTACTGGGTTCTAGGGTTTCAACTGTGCTGTTAGCTTGGGTCATACTGCGTTCCTCTTGCTCCTTAGCTTATGTGTGATAAGTCAGGTAATGGACATTCAGATTTTGACGGTATCTGCAAACGACCTATCCCCAACCCAAAAGTTTGGACAGGATTTCTAGCGCTTCTCTCTACTTCAAGGTATTTAACTCAAGGCCCTCAATTCAAAGCCCCTAGCTTAAGAAGACATCTGACTAGCTGAACTGAATGTTCAAATCAAGCCTTCCTCAGGGAGCCTCACCGTCAAGTTAATGACAAGAGAGTACCTTACCTAAAAAAACATAGGCAGGAAACGCCCCAAGGCTAAAGCTCTCATCGGCACTCACCTGACTCGTCCGCTTATCTAATCGAAGTGTCTGTGTCATCGCTAAGAGGCACCTACTAAGGGTGCGTGTAAGCCAAAGGGCCGATTCGATCAGACGAATGATTGAGAAAATGCTGACTCGGACAGTGATGAAAGGTTAAGTACTGATGTAAACGCCTCAGAGAATCTACTGAACCTAGAGTAAGGCACGCTGATGAATCAACCTGACAACCTACTCAACTTGGCCCTGTGGAGCTTCCTTGAAAAAAGACTACCCACTAATCAAGTTTTTTTAAACTGACGGTTGATAACCTTGTAGATTGTAGCTTTTCAAACAGAAATGTACCACCTGCGATGGAAGACATAAGCAACTTTATGAAATTGCGATGCCTTTATTAGTGGTAACACGGACTAATCAAAACCGGCCAGCTTCACGAAAAGAACTGACTGTGATCTTTGTCACACATTTACTTACCCGCTGGCTCCCGTAAATCCTCTCCATAGGGAAGAAACTGAATATTAATTTATACGTCATGGCTCAGTGAAAACCACATCTGAATTTGAAAATATTGAGCTAATATCTTCCTTTCAGCCTCTGCAAGTACTTTTTTCTTAGGGCAAAATATGTTCGAATAATCGACAGCATTCGGAGCATTTTGAATGGGATGGGTAAATAAATATGCATCTCCATACTTAGAGAACTAAGGTGGAAATTAAGGTGCTATTCAAAGCAGTATTGAGCAATATTGGTAACGGAAAGGGCCGTCAGCTTCAATAGCATTGCCTAATTCTTTAGATTATTTTTTTATTTTATTAAATAAACTTATGTGTTGAAGCTGAATGCATAAAAATCCTCACTGGCTGAGAACGGCTTGTCAGACAGTGAGGATTTTACGATCAGTTTTTTATGATGATGAGCTTGAAGAATGATCTTTGGGGGCTTTGTTTTCATTCGCTGCGATTAAGATGCCGTTACACGGGCCTTCACGCCTTTCATCGAGCTGTCTTTCATCGAGCTGTCTTTCATCAAGTGCTTTTCATCAAGTGCCTTTCATCAAGTGCTTTAGGCGCATTGAAAGTATTTGTGTTTAGCGATCGCAGACTCATTTAAGGCATTTAACACGGTGGGGCTAATGGGTTCCACCAAAAAGCCATCTAAGCCAGTGTCTTTAGGCTCAACCTCCCAGCTCAGCTCGCTAGAGTCTGTGATGGCAACGATTACTAGACTTTTAGGCTGAACGCTCTGACGGAGTCTGGCAACCATTTGGGGTGACCATTGTTGAATGAGTTCGCCAGAGAGAATGACTAAATAGGGATGGTCGATCTGCGCAGATGCGATCGCCTGCGCTGGCGAATCGGCAATGACCATGGGGCACTGTAGGCGTTTGCCATAGCTATCCATGCCTTCATGCTCTTCGTCGAGGGTATGCCCAACTACGAGAATATGGTCTGAAGACAGCGCCTGATCTTTGATTTGAACTTGTAATTGAGTCATGTAACGTGCGGTGATTAGCTGATTTCGAGCCAGCATCACAAACGAATGAGCAAACAGCTTGGTAAAACAAACTGCCAGGTTATGAGGTAGCTTGCTTGTCACTTAATGAACCAACGGATCAGCGCCAGCCTTGTGTAAGGCGGAGCCTAAGTGACCCCATCCATATCTGCTTCAGAAAATTGTCTCAATAAGAAAATGCGAAACTAAAATTACAAAATTATGGGATTAGAAAAATGATCAAATAAATTCAATGCAAAACAGATAGACGTTTCCAATGCACTTTAACTATGGCGTGTCTTTCTATATCGGATTAGCCAAAGCAAGCCTTCTTATTGAGTGTTCGCAAAAGTAAGCAGTTGCCTGGTTGAACACCTCGGATAAGGAGATGTTTCGCAACCTATCGCTACACGGAATTTTCTATGTGAGCGATGGTTTTACAGAGCGCCCTTGATGTGTATGGCTTTGAGCCTCAATTACTTAGGAGAGGGGCTGTTAAGGAGAGAGGCGCGCCTTCTTGAGTCGGTTGGTTTCGTACCATTGCGCGATCGCGGGGACCCACTCCTGAAAATGGGGCCAAATAGCTTCACACAACTTTTGCGCTTCTAGTTGCGCGTCTGCTTTCCACCGTAGATCAAGCAGGTGCATCAGTGAGCGTGCATTCGCAGACATCACCCAATGCTGACGCACATCAAATGGAATCAATCCTCGTGCATGCTCTTCCGAAAATCCTTGATCAATGCGGGTCTTGTAGTGGTTACAGCCTTGAAGGCACCAGTCTAAGTCCTGCTGGCGCAAGGTTTCGGTGTATTCGTATTTTTTCCCTTGGCGATCGCTATATGCGCCCACAGGTCGTAAATAAAATACATCTTCTACATTCGCTCGGCCCTCCGCAACGGCCACAATTCGTGAGCCTGTATATCTAAAAGACTGCACGTCAAAACTCACCCCAACTCGATGTGTTCGGATTTGCTGCATCGTGGAATGGGGAAAAAATCCGCAGTTAAGAACAATCTGCGGGTGTTCCAGAGGGCCAAAATGACCACGCCCCCCTTTGAGCAAGTTACGAATAACCAACTCACCTGCCTTATTTTCATCTGGCCACTGCTGTCGCTCATCCCAAACAAAGCCCTCGGCGTAGTCTTGGTGCATCCCTGCATATATCGTTTGCTGAGGATTAGCGGTTTGAGAAATAACTTCGACTTTGAAGCGATCCATAGGGACAAAGGGAAAGAGTGAAAGAACTGTAGAACGGGCCTTGATTCTCTTCGATTTTTGAGGCGATCGCTGCTCAGTTCAAGATATCTCAACGTTTGGTGATCCGTTTCTTTAGGTGTTGTCTGCGTTTTAGGACAACAGATTGAGTCCGACAGATTGAGTCCGACAGATTGAGGTCGACGGATTGAGTCCGACGGATTGAGTCCGCCAGCTTCGTACTATGGTTTCGTACAACCAAAACTCTGAATATTCAAATTTTGGCCCCCTTCGAACCCTGGGCGGATGCTTACCCATCAGATGCCGGATGCCTACCATAGCGAGTTTTTAGCAGGCCGCTAAAATGAAGAGCGAACGTTAACAAAAGAATCTCATGGCATTTTTTGGACTTGGTATTGGCAAAAAGGACACCATTCCTAGCGCAGCGGATGCACTCCCTGGCCGTGATAAGGAAATGGCTGTGCCGGAAAAGCACTATGTAAACGGAAATCTCATCAAGGGCGATTTTCCTGAAGGGATGGAAAAAGCGATTTTCGGATTGGGCTGTTTCTGGGGCGCTGAGCGTAAGTTTTGGCAGACGGAAGGTGTGTACAGCACAGCTGTTGGCTATGCTGCAGGCAGTACGCCCAACCCTACTTACAGAGAAGTGTGCTCGGGTATGACTGGGCACAACGAGGTTGTTTTAGTCGTATTCGATCCGAAAGTAGTGAGCTACGAAGCGCTACTAAAAGTGTTTTGGGAAAGCCACAATCCAACCCAAGGGATGAGACAAGGTAACGATACGGGCACTCAGTATCGCTCTGGTATCTATACCTATTCAGCGGCACACATGGAAGCTGCGAAAAACTCACTGGAGATGTATCAGCAGGAATTGGATAAAGCCGGATATGGCAAGATTACGACTGAAATTTTATCTGCGCCTGAGTTTTACTACGCTGAAGATTATCATCAGCAGTATTTGGCAAAGAACCCAGGCGGCTATTGCGGCTTAGGGGGAACTAATGTTGCCTGCCCAATCGGACTCGGTGCAGCCGCTTCCTAGTGTTCGAGGAACAGGCAGTATGTTGAAATAGGCGATTATGTTGAGACAGACGGCGCTGCAATAGATGGTGCTAATACGAGCGTGATCTGGCAAGGTTATGTTTGCTGCCTTAACTGAATTCAAGAAGTGGGCTTGGCATTGTGGCCAAGCCCACTTTTTTGTCTTTAGCGAGTGATTCCTAACCGTTTACGCTTGGCCGTGACGCTTTTGATGCCACTGCCAGGCGTGGGTAATGATATTTTCCAAATCGGGATATTTCGGTGTCCAGTTGAGAACCTGCTGCGCTCGTTCGCTGGTGCCTACGAGGCTGGGCGGATCGCCTGGTCTGCGATCGCACTCTACTGCCACAATCTCTTTGCCTGTTACTTTCCGTGCAACCTCAATGACTTCTTTCACTGTAAAGCCACTACCATTGCCTAGATTAAAGAACGACGTCTCGCCGCCATCTAGTAAATATTCCACCCCTTTTACATGGGCTTCTGCGAGATCCGACACATGAATATAATCGCGAATGCAGGTGCCATCTCGCGTTTCATAGTCCGAACCATAGATAGAAATGGTGTCACGTTTACCGAGAGCTGTGAACAACACCAACGGAATTAAATGCGTTTCTGGGTTGTGATCTTCGCCTAAACGACCTTGTGGGTCAGCGCCAGCAGCATTGAAATACCGGAAGCAGACTGACTGCAATCCGTAAGCTGACTGAAAATCAAGCAGCATTTTTTCCACCATAAGCTTACTGGTGGCATAGGGGCTAATCGGATTTTGGGGATGATCTTCAGGAATAGGAACCGTTTTAGGTGGCCCATAAATAGCGCAGGTTGAGGAGAATACCAGACGTTTCACATCTGCCGCCACCATGGCCTCCAACAAATTCAATGTGCCATATACGTTGTTGCGGTAGTACTTCGCCGGTTCGCTCACCGACTCACCTACCGCAATGTAAGCCGCAAAGTGCATCACAGCAGCAACGTTGTAGGTACTAAACAGCTCATCCAATAAGGCGCGATCTGTGGTGTCCCCAACGATGAGCTTTGCTTTTGCATGCTGCTCAATAAGTTCTTTGTGCCCATATTCCAGATTGTCCAGAATAACGGTTTGATAGCCGGCTAACTCTAAGGCCAGTACCGCGTGAGCACCGATATAACCTGCACCGCCCGTTACTAAAACCGTAGGTTTATTCGTATCAGGGATCGCATCAGATGTAGGGGAAGCATTTGTCATAGTCAGTCGCTAGATGTGTTTGAGATAGAAGTAAACATTAAAACTTGCCCATGAGGACTCGTTTTCTAAGAGCTGTGGAGGACGCATTGAAGATTACGCCTCCCTTGGACTTAGTACCATGTTGTCTCGATGAATAACTGTTTCAGTTCCGGAATATCCTAATAGCCGTTCAATGTCTGCAGAGCGATGTCCGCATATTTTCCGTAAATCCTCATCCCTATAGTTCACTAAGCCACGGGCAATTTCCTGACCGTTTTCGTCGCACAGCAGCACGGCATCTTGCTCGACAAATTCTCCTTCTACTTCTGTAATACCCGCTGGCAGCAAGGATTTCCCTGCATCGCGAATCGCCTTCGTTGCGCCTTGATCCAGATACAGGCGGCCTGCTGGGATGAGATTACCCGCAATCCATCGCTTGCGAGCTGTGGGCTGTTTAGCTTGTGCCTCAAACAACGTCCCGATGGCTTCACCACGAACAATGGCCAGAACATTCTCAGGGGTTTGACCTTGGGTAATCACCGTATGTGTCCCTGCGGCAGTAGCAATCCGCGCCGCTTCTACTTTTGTGGTCATGCCGCCTGTTCCCCAGCTTGAACCCGCCGAGCCTACGTTGGCCTCTAGCTGATCGAGATGGGGGACTCGGCTGATGGGTTGAGCGGTAGGGTCTTTTCTTGGATCTGCGCTGTAGAGCTGATCGACGTCAGTAAGCAAAAACAGGTAGTCGGCGTTGATGAGGCTGGCCACCATGGCCGAGAGGGTGTCGTTATCGCCAAATTTGATCTCTTCTGTGGCGACGGTGTCGTTCTCATTCACGATAGGAATGACACCGAGTTGAATAAGCTGACGAAAGGTGCGGTAACTATTGACGTAGCGCGATCGCTGGGCCAAATCACTTCGGGTGAGCAGTACCTGTGCAATCGGTTGGTTCAAAGAGGAGAATAAATCGTCGTATACCCGCATCAATCGACCTTGACCTACCGCAGCTACTGCCTGTTTGAGTGCAATTGTTTTAGGTCGTTGCGCAATGCCAAGCCGAGCACTCCCGACCCCAATTGCCCCTGAAGAGACTAAAACAACGCGATGCCCCAGTGTCTGAAGCTGACAAATCGTCTCAACTAATCGAGCAATGGTTCCCAGGGCTAGGAGTCCAGATTCAGGGCGCGTGAGGCTAGACGTCCCGATTTTAATGACGAGCGTTTTGGGCGTTTTAGCGGTGTGAGCGGCGTTGGGGGCGTTATCGGGAGCGGTTTGAGGCATCAGATCAGACTGCTGAGTAAATATGAAATGTCTGAAGGCCTTTAGAGAAAGCGCCTTTAGAGAAAGCGCCCTGAAAGAAGCGCATTAAAATAGGGGCTAGAAGAAAACTCCTAGCCCCCAAATATTAAAACGGATTCAATAATGCTTTTTGAAACAGTCTGTTAAAAGTGAGCCCTGAATTAATGTTTGGCTCTCGCTAATCATGACTCCGTTTTTTACAGTTCGACTTGTTTGTTAGACTTTCTTTATTTTTGGAAATATCGAGATACAAAAAGACATGTCTAGCTGCGAGCTGCCTTTAAAAGGGGGTAGCGAACACCTATTGGCTCATCACCTTAGGGCAAGGATTTTAGGGTGACGCCGAGTTGTTGTGAAATCCAGAACTCGGCATTGCGCAGCAGATTTTTAGGATCGCGGGAGTTTGGCGTCAGCATGGGCTGTACCAAGATGGTAAAGAGACCGAGACGGTTGCCTGCGAGTACGTCTGTGAAGAGGCGATCGCCCACCATCGCAATTTGAGCCAGTGGCAACTCCATTGCTTCTGCTGCCTTTCTCAGTTTCTTTCTGGAAGGTTTGCCTGCACTCGCGATAAAAGGGACATCTAGGCTCTCCCCAATCAATCGAATTCGCTCATAGCCAACGTTATTACTCACGAGCGACAGCGGCACTACGGACTTAATGTCTTCAGCCCACGCCTGTACATCAGCATCTAGCTTTTTTTGCCCCACTGGCACAATCGTTTCATCCACATCGAGCACCAATCCTTGGAGCCCGTGCGTTTTTAAAACCTCTGGTGTGATGCCCACAACCGACTGTGCCAAAACAAGATCGGGCTGTAGCAGTGTGATCCAGCTCATAAAATACTGCGGAACCTCATCCCGCCCTAACAACGTACGTGGGATGCAGTGTACAGGGAATAGGGGAGCGACTGAATAGAAACCCCATGCGGCGCCTATGAATGACCCAATCTTTCTGCCTTTTAGCCGTGAAGTTGATTGTGAGCGGCGTTGATAAGTAGCCTCGCTATCGGCCTCGCTATCGGCTTCGCTATCAGATTAGCTGTCGGATTGGGCATCGATGCGATCGCGAATTTGTCCCTGGGCGGCTTCGTGCTGCCCTAATGTTCGGCTAAAGACGTGCGTGCCATCGTAACGGGCTACAAAGTACAAAAACTCAGTGGGTGCAGGGCTTAAAGAGGCTTCTAAGCTTGCCACACCTGGACTGGCAATCGGTGTGGGCGTTAAGCCCAAGTTGATGTAAGTGTTGTACGGGTTAGGCGTTTCGACCTGAGCGTACGTGAGTGGATTTTCTGGTGTTTGCTCAATGCCAAGGCCGTACTCCACGGTTGGGTCCGACCCTAACGAAATGCCTTCATCTAGCCTGCGGGCAAACACACTCGCAATCTGATCGCGCTCTTCCGCGACAACGGCCTCTTTTTCGACGATGCTCGCTAAGGTCACCCAGTCCATCAGGCTATATTCGCTTGGCTGGCTTTCATAGACCGGCAGCGCTACCGCCTCAAAACGACGCAGCATCACATCCACCAGCTCGTCTGCGGTAATGTCTCCAGCATCCAGCTGGTAGGTATCCGGATACAAAAAGCCTTCTAAGTGAGGAATGCCTGTGGGCAGCCAAGGGTAGCGCTCATAGGGAATATTTTCTGTGGCGCTCAAAAATTCCTCAGCGGTTGTAAAGCCCTCGGCTTCCAATCGAGCCGCCATCTTTTCACGGTTCCACCCTTCTGGAATAGTGAAGCTAGTTTGAATGACATCGCCTGACCAAATGACGTTGGCAATTTCGCCCAGGCTTTGATTGGGCGAAATGATGTAGCTGCCTGCCTGTACACCATTGCCTTCTCCCCGAAAAGATTTCCACCGATTCAGGAGCTTCCAAGCCGTGGTAGAGCGAATGAGTCCGGCGGTTTCTAAATCTTGGCCAATCTGATTAGAGGCTGTACCAGGTGGAATTTGCACCTGCACAAAGTTCTCTTCCGATTCCTCCCCTTCGCTGGCCATTACAGGGGACTTTGCCCAGCTCCACCAGGCCCAGCTCTGTCCTGCAACTAAGGCTGCAAGCGCCAAGAGAACGATCGGGAACAGTCGTTTAGAAACACGCATAGTTAAATGTTGTCTAATTAATAGCGCTAGCAGGGGCCGCTAGCGTTCAGGAAAAGTTGTCTTTGCAAACTTTACCAAAAGATTGCAAATCTGTAGCAGCCCTCTCTCCCGGCTACAGATTTGTCCCCTTAGCAACAGATGGGTCTTGGCTACAGATTTGTATAGGGCCAACCTGATATAGCTTTGACATATAGCTTTGACCTGATACAGAGACCGTCGGCGCTTGCCCATCATACAGAGCGGTGCGACGGACATACACACAAACTCAATAGGGAGACGCGAACCCACCCCGCCCCGTTCCATAGATCAATCCAGTACAGATCAATCCAGTACGTCAAAAAGCTGATCTTCTAGTTGCGATCGCATTTCTTGAAATTCTTCTGGATCTACTAATTCCACCGAACCATCCTGCTCACGGCGAGCAAAAAACAGGAGTGGATCCAACGGTGTGCACAGCGTATATTGCGCGTCATCGTGGAAAAAATTGGCCAGCATCTGAAAATCTTCTGTGATTGGCTCCGCCCCTTCTTCATTAATTTCCAAAGCAAAGCAGTCCTCATCGTCTGCCTCTGGCAAATCGCCCGATGCGGTCAGCGTGTGTGCCGAACGCTCAAGAATAAGATCTAACTCTGCCAGTACTGCCCGCGCGGAAGGGAAGAGCGCATCAATGTCGTCATCTTCTACATCGACCATCATTTCCCCTTCGCTTTCATCCTCATCGTCTACGCCTTGCCACACAAATATTTCAATGGGCAAGTCCACGGGCAACAGCAGCAAAAAATCGGTGCCGTCTACATCCAGGGTTTTTTCGACGTAACAGGCGAGCTTTCGATTGTCTTCATCGGTTAGCGTTACGACCGGATAGTCGCCAGGCTCCTCAACTAGGCTAGGGTCAAAAGACATCTCAGCATCTCCTTATTTATAGGGCGATCAATCAATTATTTTACAAACAAAAGATAAGTCTATGACATTACAGGTAGCGTGACTTGTGAATAGATCACTAAGGCCAGTTATCACTAAGGCCAGTCGCTAGATGCGAACGCACGCGCCCCTATCAATTCGCAGACGCTACATTCACCTATCAGCGGCGGCTATCTAACCACTGCTGCAAAATGATGGCGGCGGCCTTACGGTCAATGACCCCTTTGCTTTTTGTGCTTTTCCGATGCAACGCGGCGGCGCCCGTATCTGTGAGCATTTCCTTGGCGGCAAACGAGGTTAAACGCTCGTCCACAAACTCTACGGGTAGATTGAGGGCTTGAGAAAGCTTACGGGCTTGTTTTTGAGTTTTTTTAGCCTGATTACCGATCTCACCATCGAGTGTGTAGGGCAAGCCCACAATGAGGATTTCGACCTCTCTTTCGGCCACAATTTGCTTGAGCGGTTCAACGATACTGGCAAAGGTGGTGCGATGAAGCGTCGTCAGGCCCGTCGCGATTAGCCCCGTGCGATCGCAGCCTGCTACGCCAATTCGTCTTGCCCCTAAATCCAGCCCTAATGCAGACACCATTGGCTTAATTGCTTGATCCTATTAGTCGCGTGAGCCTATTTAATCGTTTGATCCTATCCGACTCATTTAGTCGGCCTGATCTGTCTTTTGATTTAGGTCATCTCCAGCGTCATAGCCGTTTTGCCTTGATTCCGAGGGTTTTTGCTCAAATGGCTTCTGTTCAAATGAGCGTGGTTCAAGCGGTAATCGCGTCATATTCTCCAACGAGAACCGATCCCACGCTGAACCATCCCATGCAAATCCATCCCGAGAAGGGCGATCTAGCACAGGCCCATCCCAAGAGAATCGACCTGGTAACGGTGTCCCAGAAGGCTGTAATCCAGGCAACCCGCTTGGCAACTTCAATCCTTCTAAGGCACCGGCCTTAGACTCACGGACCTTATGCCAAACAGATCGGGACATCATGAGAGTATTTTCAATTTCCAGTGCACCAATCTGACGCAAATACTCTTCCCGCTCCGTTTGATAGTCCAAAGACATAATTTGTAGCGGTTGGTTAGGGAACTTCTGCACTACGCCCGCCATTTGTGCCATCAGCTCTGGATATAGCCAAGTATAGGCTGGGTGCACTGTGAGTTTGGCGCTGTGGGCTGCACTTCCATCCCGACAAATTTTTATTTCAAAGTATCCAATCGCTGTTTTGCGCTGTGGCTCAAACACGTAAGCCGAAACGGTCTCCTCTCGATTCACCAGACGGGACATGCGGCTCTTTAGTTTGCCGGTCACCGTTGTTTTGAAGTCTTGAATTTGATAGTCCAACACCTGACGCACGAGGGGGGGGACGGAGACGGTTTCTAGCTGATAGAGAAGCTGAGCGTCTGCGTTGCTCACAGGCAATAAATTGGGCAGGTCAGGATCGCGCTCGGACAGTGTTTCTAGCTGTTCGGGTTGAATAGACCAGTAGGTGGCACGGGCCAAGGGCTGAAAGCCGTTATGACGGTAGAGCGCAAGGCCAAAGCTGTCGTTAACATCGGTTTCACTAATCCAATATTGGGCTTCACGAATGTGCTCAAAGCAGTGCTGTAAGAGCCGTGAGCCAACATCTGTACCGAAATGGAGCTGTGGCGTTTCGCTGTCCCCTCCTTTTTGCGAGCCTGTGATGGGCCCGCTTTTAGGACTTGCTTCCTGTGAGTTTTGGGCCTGTGAGTTTTGAGTTTGTGACTGTTTTTCTGGCTGCTGTTTTGCTTGCTTCTGAACCGCTTTTTTCTGGGCAAGATTCACCAGCATTCGATCCACTTTCCACGTGCTGAGGGTGTGGTTAAACGGTGAGACTTGAACCATTCCGTGGAGGTTTCCACTGGCTTCGGCAACAAAGGCCGAAAACATGTGCTGAAGCGGATTTGGGAACAGTGTCAGCGCCTTCATTGGCCCATACCAGCGTCGAAGCTGCTGAATATACTCAGCGATTTCAGGCGCTTCGGTGGCGTGGGACGCGATTTCAGTAGCACCTGCGACTCTGATATTGTCCAAGTCACGGAGGTGAATGGAACGGATAAAGAGACTGGCGTCGGGCGAGGTGCTTCGAGTCATTGAGAATCCGGGGTGTTGTGTAAGGGCATTCGCACGGCTATGCCCTTACAGAATGTATGTAGGTTACGCGCAACTCATCGGTGAGTCCCGCTCATTAGCGAGTCTCTCTAGCCGAAAAGGTTAACTAATCGAAAAGCCTAGCTATTTTAAAGCCTATGCCTTCGGACGAATCAGAACCACGGGGGTTTGCTCATCGGCATTGCCAGCGGGGTTATCGATTAGTGCTTGGGTGAGTAGTTGCTCATCCGTGCCAGCCGTAGATGCCAATATTTTAACGGCTTTTAAATCGTTCACGTCTACGATGGCGGCTTTGAGTCCGGTTTCTTGATAAATTTCATCGACGAGCTGCTGCGATCGCGCTGGCCCTAATACAATAAATTGATCAAATGGTGGCAGTGTTCCGGTCACATCATCAATTAACCTTGCCTGTTCACCCGCAAGCTGATAAAACATGCCGGGTTTGCCGCATACCTTCGCCACTGCACCGATCATAAAGGCCGTTGCCACTTGCCAAGCACCAGAAATATCGATCAAAGTTTGCATTCCGCAAGCGGTTGCCAAACTAGAGGTGGACATAAAGTAGTAACAGAGTCTTTTGGCCAGCCAACCGGGTTTCACCGTATTCGGATGGCGCATCCGATTCTGCATAATCGCCACGGGCGTCTCCCCAATCGTTACGATGTCACCGTCTTGTGCGCAGGGCTTCACGTAATGCTTCACAATTTCCACGGTGCTGTCTAAATTTGTCAGCAGGTGAGTGGGCACTGGCAGCACTTGAGCCACGCTGTTTTCACGCCAATTGTTGGCATTTTCAGGCTTAGGAAATTTGAGCGGCACAATGAAGTGGCCTGTTTTGGGAATGCGGCCTTCTGGGCCATAGGTTGTGTAATGAACCTGCACCCACAGAGACTTGAGTTGGCTTAGGTCTTCGCCTTTGATATCGACTTTGAGCTTGGCGTGTGTCGTTTGAGCTGTCTTGACGATGTAGGCAAACCAGTAGTTATCGGGGCGAGCCGGAAAGTCATCGTGATTAGGGATGAGCTTGGTGGTTACCTCAATGCCATCGAGCGAACCGCTGGAGAGCAGTTCGTACTCTACTTTCACATCGGGGATGAAAATCTCGAGCGATCGCGTGCGGTTTGTAAACACTGCATCGAGTGAGATGGCGTAGTGCGTAGGTTCGTAAGAATCGAGATTCCAGTCTTTGGCTGTGAGTTCTAGGTCATTGCCCGGGCGCTGACTATACTGCCACTCAATAAATAAGTAAGCGGTGATACCCAGAAGTATCAACAGCGCGAACAACGTTCCAATCACATCCACCATCTCAGAGCCTGGCTCCCTTACCTAAAGCGTTACGAACCAGATTGTAGGTGATTGTATGTATCAGTTGGTACGCCAGTGTAAAAGATTCGTGCAAATGGGGCCTCCCCGCTGCCAACCCTCACAGCAAATTAAACAAAGCATCGTCTAGTTCGTAGCCAAGCATTTGGGTCATAAATTTTAAGCGCGATCGCCCATCAATTCCCTTTTCTTTCAGCCATGTGTCGAGCACGAACACCTTGCCCATCACAAAAATCTCCAGCGCCTCTGGGTTATAGCGAATGCCATCCATTTTGCTGAACTGATGGGGCACTAGCATTGCACTGTAGCGGCTCAGCTCGCCCGATTCCCAATCCAAATACAGCGGTAGCCAAGGGTATTGGGCATCTAAACGAATAAACCACAAACGCACTTCTGGAATTTCAGATAGCTCACGGGGGTCTTCTGGGTCACGGGGGAAGTCGATATCAAAGCTGAAAATAAGATCTTTATCGCTGAGGGTGGCGGTTGCATCGGATGCGTTAAGAATTGGATCGATAACATGCCCAGCGGGGGTGAGATCTAGAGATTGAAAATGGGCGGTTTGGAGCGCGATCGCCTGTTTCATAAGAGAAATGAGGAGTCAAAACGGTTTACTACAGCCATCTGGCATAGACTACCGATGTTACAACTTGCCGATGGCCTAATATTGATGGGTCTATTTCCATGGTTCATCACCATGGGCCTATTTCTTCAGTCTGCTATGACCAGCTCCAAAACTCGAATCTGCATCACTCTCGGCACGCGCCCCGAAGCTATCAAGCTAGCCCCTGTCATCCAAACCTTTCAGCAGCTTTCGCAGTTCGACACTCAAGTTGTACTTACCGGTCAGCACAAGGAAATGGTGGCTCAGGTGATGGATTTGTTCGGTCTTGAGGCCAACCATAACCTAGACATCATGCAGCCAAAGCAAACCCTGAGCGATATCACTTGCCGCAGCCTCAAAGGTCTCGAAACCCTATTCGTCGAGATGCAGCCTGACATGGTGATTTCCCAAGGCGATACCACCACGGCTTTTGCCGCTGCCCTCGCTGCCTTTTACCAGCAAATTCCCGTTGGCCACGTAGAAGCGGGGTTACGCACCGATAATATTCTCAATCCCTTCCCCGAAGAAGCGAATCGCCGCCTGGTTTCTCAAATTGCGACCCTGCACTTTGCGCCCACCGAGCAATCCGTGCGCAACCTCAAAGCCAACGGCATTACCCAGGGCATCCATCCCACTGGCAATACCGTCATCGATGCCCTGCTCACCGTCGCAGATAAATCTCCCAATTGCGATGTGCCTGGTCTTGACTGGAATAAGCACCGTGTGATTCTCTCCACCGTCCATCGCCGCGAAAATTGGGGGGAGCCGCTCACAGACATTACGACTGGCTTTTTAGATATTCTGGAGCGTTTCCCAGATACCGCCCTACTGCTGCCGTTGCATCGCAACCCCACCGTGCGTGACCCACTCAAAGCCGCCCTAGATGGCCATCCACGTACGTTCTTAGTTGAACCGTTGGACTACGCGCAGCTCGTGGGTGCCATGAAACGCTCTACCTTATTGCTGACAGATTCGGGCGGTTTGCAGGAGGAAGCTCCTGGGTTAGGTAAGCCTGTACTCGTGCTCAGAGAAACAACAGAGCGGCCAGAAGCCATTGACGCTGGCACGGCCAAACTGGTGGGCACCCATGCGGCCACAATCGCCGATGAGGCGGCTCAATTATTGAGCGACGAAGCCGCTTACGCCAAAATGGCAAAGGCCGTCAATCCCTTTGGAGACGGTCATGCTGCAGAGAGAATCGCAGATGCGGTCACCCAATATTTTGCTGATAGATAGCGGCGGCGGCTAAATGGCTGAGGAGCAGGAGGCGGGGATAAGAACCAGGAGGCAAAGCCTAAGAGCCAGGAGGCAAAGCCTAGGAGCCAGGAGGCAAAGCCTAGGAGCCAGGTGCTATGAATCTTTGCGTGTGAGCAAATTCTTTTTAGATGCTTTGAGATCTTTCCACAGCTTTTTAATATCTTTGTAGGCTGCGTCGGTGCTAATTTTGCCACCGGTTTCTAAATTACAAATAATCGATACGCGCTGCGCGAACTCCTGCAAGTTGGCGTTAAACGCTAGGTTTTGAGGGGTGAACTCTCCCTGATATGTGCTGCGCGGCATTAAAAAATCATCTTTTACTGGCTCGTTAGGGGTTGGATTGTCTTTTTTGGACATTGACACACTCCAGCAGGGGGATAGTAAGACGGGGTTGTTAAGGAATGTAACTATTTGGCTTGATCGGTGACAAAAGGGCGAAAAAGCCCTCAACCCCCTACGTTAGGTAAGGGGGGTGGTTAATGGAATTATTCCCTAAATGCCTTGTCCGGAAAGGGATATATGCTTTCTAGTCAAGGCTATCGCAAACATCTTAAATTAGATGAATACCTAGACATTAAAGCGTTTGTATTGAATTTTCTACAACAGGTACCGTTTCTCTAAAGAGGCGGGCTCACTTCATTTGGTGCTAAATAAACCCTATTAAGGTGCTGGTTACGGCCTGTTTTTGAGTTCGTTTTGTATTTTGAGTCTGTTTTTCCTTGGGTGAGCAAAAACTGCCAGTTATTGAACAACTCACTTTTTGTCCAGTTGTCTCTGAATCCCATTGAGTGAATGGGTAAGATACTAAATATCAAGTCCTGTTTGTATACAAACGTTTGTACGCAAGCTGCACGATGCCACCCTTGCTACTTCTCTTCGTCCATGAGCCTAAGCAAATTTTCCCGTGTCTTGTGTTTTAAATCCGCTAACCGGTTGGCTGAGGCGACACAATATCGCTCGTTTGGTAAACGATGTATTGGCTCAGGCGTTGTGTCGAAGCTTTTAGGTTTGGGGGTGATGGCAACGACTTTTATGGCGCTTCCGAGCACTGCGGCAGAGCGCGTTGTTGTTAAAATTGGCCCCTTGCAGCAGTCGGTCGAGCTGAGCGATTTAGAATCTTTTGCGAATACGGGAGAAGTGCCCGATAGCCTTCGCCTATATCAGCGTTTTTTAACGCCGCAAGTGCGGCAGAGCTTGCAGCAAACGTTATCGCTTGATCCCAAAATGAGCGATCGCATTATTGAAGATGTGCTCAATTCTGAAAACGGCGATTTGCTGCTCAATTCTCTTTCTCAAATTGCCCCTAACCTTACGTTGCAACAGCTCCAGGGTGCGATTCGGCTAGCGGCTAGCCAGGGCGACGGCCTGAGCATGCTCGGCATTTTGCAAGCCATCCCCCAAGACACCATCGAAGTGGATATGAGCGCGGCGATCGCCCTGGCCTCTCAGCTCAACCTCAGTAATCTGGAAAGTCGCTCGCTGAGCGGCGTGTTAGAGCAAGAGCTGCACGTGTCCCCTAGCCAAATCCCCCACGAGTATCGCCAGAGCGAGATTGACCCTACGGCTACTGGCACCGCCGACTATGCCTATCGCACGTTTTCGTTTCGAGATGAGGCGCGCGATCGCATCATTCCGATCAATGTGCATTGGAGTCGTCAAAGCCGCCAAGATACAGAGCGCCCTTTAGTGGTTCTCTCCCATGGCTTCGGCGCGGATCGGTATTTCCTTAACTATCTAGCAGAACATTTGGCCTCTAATGGGCTTACGGTTGTCTCCATTGAGCACCCCGGCAGCAACGTGCAGGCTCTGGTTAATTTGCCGCTCGATCCAGACGTTGTCAACTCGCCCAGCAAACTCCTCCCCGCCCAGGAGTTTTTAGATCGGCCTCGGGATGTGTCCTTCGTTTTGGATAGGCTCGCTGAAATTAATGAAGGCCGCTCTGCATACAGAGACGCATTCAACACTGAAAATGTCACGATGATTGGACATTCTCTTGGTGGCTACACCGGCTTAGCCCTCGCAGGTGCCAAGCTCGATTTGCGATCGCTCCAAGCCTTCTGCGGTGATATCCAGCCCCTTGGCGTCTCCCCCGCTGACTGGCTCCAGTGCGCTGCCATGGAACTAGACGAACAGCAAGCTGACCTCAGCGATGAACGCATTCAACAGGTCATGGCGATGAACACTCTCACCGGGCAGCTCTTCGGTGAAGCGGGCCTTTCTGACGTGTCCATTCCCACCCTGTTGCTTACGGGCACGCAAGATGGCGTTACGCCGACGCTGGATCATCAGCTCGCGCCCTTTGAGCAGCTCGCGGGCGAAAAATATCTGCTGGCCGTTATTGGCGGCACTCACCTGGTGACTGGCGATCCAGAAAACGTTAATCCTTCGCTCACTGAATTGCCTTTTATGTCTGAGCTACGGGCCGAAGAAACCACCCGTCTGCGTCAGCTATTGCAGGGCGTTTCGCTGAGCTTTATTCATCAGCAAACTTCTGAGGCCCCACAATATAAGCCTTTTCTCAGCGCAGCCTACGTTCAATCTTTTTCCACACCGACGCTGCCGCTACGCTTCGCTCAAACGCTGCCAGGGTCTGTGCGCAATTGGTTAAGCATTACCTCACGATTGTCGGCCGTTACCAAACCGAGTACAACCGGTCGGCTATTTGCGTTGAGCTACTTAAAAACAATTGAAAGCCGCCCGCAGATGCAAAAAGCCGTGGCTGTGCATCTAAGAGCCAATCAGGTGATGACTTTATTGCGTTGGTGATGTCTGTTTGATGTCTGTTCAAGGACTATTCAATACCTGTTCGGTGCCTGTTGATGGAGCCTTGTAGAGAAATTGCCCTGCCTTTCCTGGGCCAGTAACAAAGAAAACTTAACCATCTGCTCCATAAAAGACAGTACTTCTGCCAAAATAAGACACTCAAATACATGTGTCCCCGGAGAAGATCGAATGCCAGAAAATCGCAAAAGTCAGGTAGTGACCCAAGGCGTACAGCGAGCACCTAACCGAGCGATGCTGAGAGCTGTTGGCTTTCAAGATGATGATTTTAAAAAGCCCATCGTCGGCCTTGCTAATGGCTACAGCACCATCACCCCCTGCAACATGGGCATCAATACGCTGGCGATTCGAGGCGAAAAGGCCCTGCGTGAAGCCGGTGCTATGCCTGCAATGTTCGGCACCATCACCATCAGCGATGGTATTT
The DNA here is from genome assembly GCA_045110585.1 of Phormidesmis sp. GTDB lineage: Bacteria > Cyanobacteriota > Cyanobacteriia > Phormidesmidales > Phormidesmidaceae > Phormidesmis. Next base: position 22,354 of record JBGCGG010000028.1, read on the forward strand.
CGATGGGGACAGAGGGCATGAAATATTCTCTTGTTTCCCGCGAAGTGATTGCTGATTCTATCGAAACGGCCTGCATGGGCCAGAGCATGGATGCGGTGCTGGCTATTGGTGGCTGCGATAAGAATATGCCTGGAGCGGTGATTGCGATCGCCCGTATGAATATCCCTGCCATCTTTGTTTATGGCGGCACCATTAAACCCGGCCACTTAGACGGCGAAGATCTTACGGTTGTCAGTGCCTTTGAAGCCGTTGGCCAATACAGCGCAGGCAAAATCAGCAAAGAGCGACTGGATGCTGTAGAGCGTCATTCTTGCCCTGGTGCAGGCTCTTGTGGCGGTATGTTTACCGCTAACACCATGTCTTCTGCCATTGAGGCAATGGGCTTGAGCTTGCCAAAATCGTCCACTATGGCGGCTGAAGATGAAGAGAAAGCAGAGAGTACAGAAAAGTCTGCGTTTGCCTTAGTCGACGCGATTAAAGCGCAGATTTTGCCGAAAGCCATTCTCACCAAAGAAGCATTTGAGAATGCAATGTCGGTGATTATGGCCGTGGGCGGCTCGACGAATTCAGTGTTGCATTTGCTTGCGATCGCCCACACCATCGGCGTCGATCTCTCCATTGATGACTTCGAGCGTATCCGCAACAAAGTTCCCGTATTTTGTGACCTCAAGCCTTCCGGAAAATACGTCGCAACCGATCTCCACAAAGTCGGTGGCATTCCCCAAGTCATGAAAATGCTTCTAAACGAAGGACTCCTCCACGGCGACTGCATCACCATTACCGGCAAAACCATCGCCGAGAATCTAGCAGATATCCCCGATCAGCCCCCGGCTGATCAAGATGTCATTCGCCCCTTTGCTCAGCCTATGTACCCCCAAGGGCACCTCGGCATTCTCAAAGGCAACCTCGCCCCCGAAGGCTCCGTCTCGAAGCTCACCGGTATCAAAAACCGCAGCATCACTGGCCCCGCCCGCGTTTTCGAGTCTGAAGAAGATTGCCTCGATGCCATCCTCGCGAACAAAATCAAAGCAGGCGATGTGATTGTTGTTCGCTATGAAGGCCCCAAAGGCGGCCCCGGCATGAGAGAGATGCTTGCGCCAACATCCGCCATCATCGGTGCCGGACTCGGTGATTCTGTTGGCCTCATCACTGACGGACGATTCTCTGGTGGCACGTACGGAATGGTGGTCGGCCACGTTGCTCCTGAAGCAGCCGTCGGTGGCACCATCGGTCTCGTAAAAGAAGGCGACGCTATCACCATTGATGCGGACAAATTGTTGTTGCAAGTTAACGTTTCTGACGAAGAACTGGCAGAACGCAAAAAGTCTTGGAGCGCTCCTGCCCCTCGCTACACCCGAGGGATGCTAGCAAAGTATGCCAAGCTCGTATCTTCCAGCAGCAAAGGTGCAGTGACTGATCGAGACTTGTTCTAACCGTTACACGTTTGTTTAAGCGCAATTCGTTTAAGCGCAATTCGTTTGAGCACAATTCGTTTAAGAGCAATTAGAGGATCTAAACTATCTTCTCTGATTGCTCTTAATCAATAGAAGAGATTTCAACCTACGATGGCTTAGCACTGATAATAGTGCTTCAACTCCAATCGTGGATTCCAGAAATGCCCTTAAATCTTGTGAAAAGTCGGCGTAAGTTTTACACTCAGCGGCTATCCTACAGCTCGTGGTCTAAGTCCCATTAGCGTGAACCTCCTTGCCAATGAAATCTTCTCGCAGAGTTCTGATTTATGATACGACGCTCAGAGACGGCATTCAGCGGCATGGCATTGCCTGCACCTTAGAAGACAAAATCAAAATTGCGAAAAGATTAGATGATATGGGTGTGCCCTTTATCGAAGGCGGGTGGCCAGGGGCAAATACAGTCGATACGCAGCTTTTTGACTATTTTCAGCACTCGCCTTTACAGCATTCTCAGCTCGTGGCGTTTGGCTCTACTCGGAGAGCTCACCAAAAAGCTTCAGAGAATCCTTCACTAAAAGCACTGATTGAGGCCAATACGCAGTGGCTCACCATCTTTGGTAAATCATGGGATTTGCACGTTACCGATGCGCTTAAAGTGAGCCTAGATGAAAATCTGGCGATGATTCAGGATTCGGTTGAGTTTTTGCGGATGAGCGATCGCCGCGTCATTTATGATGCCGAGCACTGGTTTGATGGATATAAAGCTAACCCTGACTACGCCCTGAAAACGCTAGAAGCGGCCCTGAATGGCGGCGCAGAATGGCTAGTGCTCTGTGATACCAACGGCGGCACCTTGCCTAAGGAAATAGAGCAGATGACGGCTACAGTTCGGGCATGGGTTCAGGCATGGGTTCAGGTATGGACGCGATCGCATCCTCAGAACGCTGATACGCCTTTGCCCCAGATTGGTATCCACACCCATAACGATAGCGGCACCGCCGTTGCCAGCTCACTGACCGCTGTCGATGCAGGCGCCGCGATGATCCACGGCACCATCAACGGCTACGGAGAGCGATGCGGCAACGCCGATTTGTGCAGTGTCATCCCCGATCTCCAGCTCAAAATGGGCTATGACTGCATTGATCCCGCTCAGCTCACTGCCTTGACCCAAACCAGCCGGTTTATTAGCGAAATTGTCAATCTTGCGCCAGATGATCATGCGCCCTACGTAGGCCGATCCGCTTTTGCCCACAAAGGTGGCATCCACATCAGCGCCGTGGAGCGCAATCCCAAAACGTACGAGCACATTCAACCAGAGGCAATTGGCAACGATCGCCGCATCGTGATTTCTAGCTCATCAGGCGGCAGCACTATTCTGTCTAAGGCCAAAAGCTACAACATTGATCTAAAGAAAGACAATCCTGCGGTGCGGCGGATTGCCAACCATGTGAAAGAACTAGAGAGCCGGGGCTATCAGTTCGAGGCCGCTGAGGCGAGCTTTGAGATGCTGATGCGCAAGGAGCTAGGGCAGCACACATCTATGTTTCAGCTCAAAGGCTATGAGGTGAACTACGACGTGTTGCAGTCGGATGTGCAGTGCAATATTGGCGCGCGGGCGACGGTGAAGGTTGTGGTGTGCGCTCAAGATGTGCTGGAAGTAGCGGAGTGTATGGGGCCAGTGTCAGCTTTAGATAAGGCCCTGCGAAAGGCGCTGGTGAAGTTTTATCCGGTCATTGAACGCTTTCATCTCACAGATTACAAGGTTCGCATACTCAATAGCGAAGCAGGCACCGCTGCAAAAATTCGGGTACTGGTGGAGTCTAGTGATGGCGATCGCCGCTGGAGCACCATTGGTGTCTCCGTCAATATTCTCGAAGCTTCCTATCAGGCTGTGGCTGCAGGCATAGAGTATGGCTTGCAGCGCTATGCTCACCCCCAATCTCAAACGCCACTCCCCCAACAACCCCAAAAGCACTTTCCCCTCAATGAACCTCACCTGGATTTGGAACCGGTTTCCTGATATTTCAGGCGCCAAAATGCATGAGATATTCGCCGTTCGGCAACGGGTGTTTATCCTAGAGCAGCACTGCTTTTATCAGGATGCAGACGAGTTTGATGCCTTATCGTGACACTTGGTAGGCCACGATGAGGCGGGCGTGATTGCAACTTACGCTCGTCTCTGCTGGCCCAACACGAAATACGCTGATCCTTCCATCGGCCGCGTCCTCGTCATGACTGGTTTATGTTTTGGGCAGTGCCTTTAGCTTTCTTTCCGCCTGACGAATAAAATGGGCGTTTTTTCGATACTGAAACGGCACAAAGCCCTTCACTTTAATAATCAACGTCTCTAAACTTTCACGTGCGGCATCATAGTTTTTCTCTTCTGTCTGAATGCTCGCCAAAATTAAATAGCCTTCCGGATTGCTCCAGTTCTTCAGATGCTGCCTTAAATGATCCGCCGCCGCTTCCTTTTCATCCGTGCGATACAGCATCTCACCATAGGCTAGTGATGCCTCTCCATAGGCATATTCAGGCTCCGTTTTCAGCAAGCGTGCCAAATAATCTTTGGCCTCATCGTACTGTTTCAAATTGCTTGCGGCCTGGGCTGCGCCCCATAGCCCTTTCGCATTTTTGGGTTCTTTTTCTAATGCTTGCCCATAGGCTTCAGCAGCCTGCTGGGTTTTTCTCATGTCAAACAGCAGGTTGCCGAGTGTTACAAACTGAGTCGCGTTGCCAATATTTTTCGCATCTGCTTCGGCCTGCCACAGCTGATCGCGCATTTTCCGCGTGGTAAACCCACTGGCGTTGCCGAAGCGGGTCAAAAAATTAGGATGCTTTGGCAACCACTCAATTACGAAGTACATCAGCGCACCGATGACATTCAAAAAGAGCAAAATCCAGAGCCACTGCTGCGCGCCCCGGCCAGATTTTAGACAGTCGTAAAGCATCCACATCCAAAAGGCACCCCCTAGCAGCCCCAGCAGTCCAAAGGAAGTAGAAAAAAGAGAATACATTGTGTTGTTGTCCTTAACCTGTCGCCGCTATGCCTGTATAAGATTGTGCGCTCTGACACTTTTACCCCGTTCCCGCGCCGCTGCGCAGCCTTTCCCTGCGCTACACCACTTTGATGCAGCCTCGTCGAATACCGCGCAGGATACGGTCTACTGAAGTGGCTTCTTCCTCGCTGAGGGCTTCTTCTAGCAGCAGTTGTTTGAGGCCTTCTCTCTGCGATCGCGTCAGTGTTTGGGTCGTACTTACCGAGACAAAAATCTCACTGAGCAGCAATGAACTCAATTCTGAAGGCTGAGATAGACGCATAACAAAACAAGTAAATGTGCTATCACACAAAAGGATAGTGCTCTCAATTTGCCCACGGAACTTACTCGTAGAGCGATCGCAACCCATAAAAATCTCAAGTCAATAAAAAAGGAGGCTTAATGCCTCCTTTTTCGTCAAATTCTATATGGATTACCGCAAAGAGACGATAATCGCTTAAACCCAATAGGCTTAGTCTAAATAGCCCATCAACGTTGAAGGGTCTTCGTCAATATCATTGCTCGCAATCGGACGATGCCCTGGCAGCACATCCAAATCGGAAACTTCCAGTGTGCTCACAGCCACTGGACGATGGCCTGGCAACGTATCAATGCTGGAAATCTCAAAAGAATCAGCCATTACTGGTCGCACACCGGCAGAGGTCAATGAATCAACCACATCGATTTCGCTAAGAGCGATAGGGCGGTGGTTAGGCAATGTATCAGATTCAACAACACGGGTGTGATCAGCTAATTCCATGATTTCGCTCTTAGAGGCTTTTACTAAACTGCTTTTATTGGTGGACTTGTCAGCAGCGCTACCGGACTTGCTACTAGATTGGCTGCCGGACTGGCCGTTTGCGCTAGCAGACGACGAAGTTTTTTTTGCTGCTGAAGATGTAGCAGCTGTTTTTCTTCGAGTGCTCGTGCTTTTATCGGTACCGTTTTCGTTACTGGTGCTCATGGCTTTAATCTTACTCTCCTGTTGACGGAACCCAGGCCAAGCGCACGCCTCTAAAATCACCCCCTCTAAAATCACTCTCCTTAACAACGCCCGTCATCAGGCGCTTTTATAGATAGCTGACAGAAAGATGGCCGATAGCTAGATGGCCGATAGCTGGCTAATGTTTGTCTGGCTAATGTTTACATCCAGAACGTTGTACGTTTATAAGCCCCCTAGTTCAAAAGCCTAGGTTCGAAAGGCTAGTGTTTAGTAAACGATTCTTATCTCTAAACTTAAGAAAATATTATAGGTGAAAACAGGTCTCATTCAGTTTACGAAAGGTGATAGCCCCTATAAAAAAGGCTGCTAAATAGCGTTTTTGCTGTGTGCAGCAATACAATTCAAACGCTATAATCAATCCATACCACACGGGGCTGAAACGGTTTCGACGTTTTAACGAAAGTCGCGTTGTGATTCAGGTCAAGAGTGAGCCCACTCTTGTAAATAAAGGCTCAAACTTAAAGATACATGCAAACGACATCGTACCTTTTGCTCGTAAGCGCGTGGCTGTAGCTGCCGCCTAAACACCTCTTATAGGTTCGAGCGTCTGTGACTGTGACTCCGTTAATCAGTCCGGACTAAACCCCCAACGGATGCGCTGGCAAACTTTCTTCGGTGGGTGCGTCAGCTAAGACTTTCACTGAAGCATCCTGTTTCCGGGATAATGGAAAACTCCCGCCCTGAGGATTAGAGGGGCTATACCTGTGAATGAGCGATGCGTGATTACTTGAAGCGGACACGGGTTCGACTCCCGTCAGCTCCATTTTAAAATGGAAAAAGTAAACATAAAAAAGGGACGGCACTAAGCCGTCCCTTTTTTATGTTTACTTTTTTATTAGGAAGCTAATTTTCAGAAAGCGGCCAGAAAGCAGTCGGTTGCAAAAACAGCTCGTCGCAAAAGATTTAGATTCGATTCGGTAGCAAGCAAGCGAGCGGTCACCAGCTTGCAGCCACTGCTTGAGAACTAGAGCAGCGCGGTAACAGCCGCCATTACAAGCAGCGCACATACGATGTAGAAAACGCCTACTACCTGTAGCTCAGACCAACCAGACAGTTCGAAATGGTGGTGCAAAGGTGCCATTTTGAACAGGCGCTTACCCACGCCGTCTGGACCTTTTGTCGCTTTGTAGTAGCCCACCTGCATGATGACGGAAAGGGTTTCAGCAAAGAAGAGTAGGGTTACCAGCAGCAGCCCAAACAGGTTGCCAGTGAGGATGGCAACGGCGGCGAGAGCACCACCTAGAGCCAAAGAACCCGTATCACCCATGAACACTTTGGCTGGGTTGCGATTATGAACCAAAAAGCCTAAGCAACCGCCACCCAGGGCTGCGCAGAAAATCATTAGATCAGGATTAACGGGGGCAACGATAGCGGCTAGACCCAAGAACGCGATCGCGCCAGTTCCGCCCATTAGGCCATCCACGCCATCTGTCAAATTTGTTGCGTTACTTTCAGCTACCAGTGTGAAGCCTGCTAAAGGCCAGAACAGAAAGCCAAAAGGAATCGTCAGACCCAACGGCAATGCCACTGAGGTGATATCGATGGCTGCACCTGTCGTATCGGTTGCTGAGAAGGTGGTGGCCCAAAGGCAGAAAGCTGCCGCAAATCCAATTTGAAGCGCTAGCTTAGTCTTGGGAGAAATTCCTTTATTAGAGCGGCGGCGCATTACTTGCCAGTCATCCAACCAGCCAATTGCACCGTATGCAAGCGTTAAGAGGCTAACGCCCCAAACGGCCGGCGATATGCCTGTGGTGGAGCCCGCTACCGCAGACCAGACCAATGCTACTAAAACAGCGACAGGGACGAAAAAAATGCCACCCATTGTCGGTGTTCCGGCCTTTTTGAGGTGAGCCCGTGGCCCGTCTTCTCTAATGAACTGAGCCGCTTTAAGTCTGCGCAAAATTGGCAGTACACCGTAGCCAGCGAGTGCGGACAGGCTAGCACCTATAACAAAGGGATAGGTAATATTGGCAACGCCCCACGAAAAAGAGCGATCGGCAGTGGCATCTAATCCAATGCCTGCAGCAAACAGGCAGGCCGCTAAAAATACTGAGAGTCTGGTTCCTGTTAGGCCGACTGCTTTGGCTGAAAATCTTGCATCCACGACGCTATTCCTTAACTTACCTCACACCTTTCCCAGTTTTTACTGAAACTTCACACTGCGGACGCAAGTTCTTCAGATGCAAAGCTATAGCTCAGTGTTTTCAATACATACGTCAGGGTGGGACAGCCTGATGCACTTTTCTAACTCAAGCTTGCTCTCAGCATAATTACTGAGAGTGAAGCTGATTTCAGCAGATTGTATGACAGTAATCTGTGATCGCTAAGGAAAATTTAAGGAAAATTGCCTATTTTCAAGAAAATCCCCTAACAAATAGGCTTGTCATGAAGAAGTTCCTAACGGGCTAGCGTTAGTGATGCTGATAGCCAGGCCCTTATTCGGCTGGGCTCCTACCATTCGCAAGCTTGCGAATTCAGTCATTTCTGCTAATTCAGCTTTCTTACGCTTTCCTTGCGCTTCACCTAATTAAGATTTGGCCAACTTTCCTTGTTCCAGTTGCCTTTGGCTTTGCCAAAAAATCTGACCTTGCCAAAAAACAACCTGCCTCAAGCTAAAGCAAGTTAAACGAATTTGGTGAAGCATTCACTCCACCTATCTACTTAACTTTGCCCGTATCAGGGCAACTCAATTAGGGCAATCCAAGCAGTTATTAGATACTGCATGCTAGCTACATTCAGCGCTAGCTAACCAAAATCCGTACGAGGCAAGCGTACTTAACGAAACTTGAAGGTTCAATTTGAACCTTCAAGGAGACCCTTGCCTCGTTCCTTACGTTTTAGGTAAGGCGCATTCTAGTCATCATCTTCCAACGACATTTCATCATCATCCACGTCGTCGTCCTTGTCTTCATTACCCATGAGGTCTGCAAGCTCCTCAGGTTCAGGCTCATCGCCCACGCTGTCAATTGGCTCACGGGGAATCAATCGGCCAGTCCCTTCTAACCAGTTCAAGATAGAAGAATCACGCTGCAGTGGAATCACATCAGCAGGCTGACTACGGGGAATTTGACGAACAGAAGGATTGAAGTTGTTGCTCATAAATAAAAGCTGGCAGGACAGATGGCTAAGCAGTGGTAATTACATTACAATACCACCGCATTAATTACATCGAATCGCAAATCGTGTCAATCACTTGCTGATATTTCTTCTAATTTTTCCGTGCCAGTATTTTTTGGGGTTAGATGATGCCGAGTAGAGATGAGCTTAAGACTGAGTTGAAGACGGCGATCGCCTCCAAAAATCGGGGCATTACCGCCACGCCAGATGACCGCCAGCTCATCGCCAGTTTGGTGGCGCGCATAGAAGAGGTAAACCCTACCCCTTCGCCCTTATCCGCTTTGGACTTACTAGCGGGCGACTGGCGATTGCTTTACACCACCAGTGCAGAGCTGCTGGGCATTGATAACGTTCCGCTGGCTCAGCTCGGCAACATTTATCAATGCATTCGGCCTACCGGCGCTCGGATTTTCAATATTGCTGAAATTAGTAGCTTGCCGTACTGCGAGGCGCTTGTTTCTGTGATCGCAGGGTTTGCGCCTGCCGAAGTAGAGGGCAAAATCTCGGAGCGACGCGTGAACGTGAAATTCAATCGGGGCGTGATTGGATTGCAGCGCATTTTGGGATATCAATCGCCCGAGCAGTATATTGCGAAGCTCGAAGCCACTGAAAAGTTCAACTGGCTACAGGGCTTTGACTTTGAAATTAATTCGACCCGCCAGCAGGGTTGGTTAGAGGTGACTTACTTAGATGAAGACATGCGGATTGGCCGTGGCAATCAAGGCAGTCTTTTTGTCCTAACTAAATAGTCTTGTGCCCAGCCGTCTTGTGCCCAGCCGTCTTGTGCCCAGTCGTCTTGTGCCCAGTCGTTCTGAACTCAAAAGACGCCTGCGTTCCTTTCCCCTCCAGACGATAGCTAGTCAGAATATGCTCACCTCGTAATAGGCCGAACCATGCTGCCGCTTTCACAAGGCCATCTCACTCGCCTTAGTACCTGTCCTCGTAAGTTCAAATACGTTTTTTTTGATGCGCTGTCTAGCCCATCTAGTTACGAGCAGGCGGCTAAGACGCAGTGGGGAAGTCAGTTTCATTTGCTGATGCAGCAGCGGGCACTGGCTTTGCCGGTGGAGGTGATGTCAGCGGCGGATGAGGAAATGACCCGTCGCTTAAGTGCACTGGCCAGTGCTGCTCCTGAGGTTTTTGAATATCTGTCTGCGATCTCAAACGCGGCTGATTTAGGAGATGATTTAGCTGTTTCTGGTCATGACGTCTTTGCTCAGAGTGAGCAAAGACGGACGCTGGCATTTAATGACTATTTGCTAACGGTTATTTATGACTTAGTGGTAGAAACACCCGATAGCGGCCAAATATTTGATTGGAAAACGCACCAGCAGCCCCCTCGCAAAGAATGGCTGCAGACAGACTGGCAAACGCGGCTGTATCTATACGTGCTGTGCGAGACCACTGAGCTAGCACCTGAACAAATTTCAATGACCTATTGCTTTGTTCGTCTCGGTTCAGAGGCTGAGGCGGTAACGAATGGGGACAGTAAAAGCAGGAACAGTAAAAATGGGGAAGGTAAAGCGCCAATAGACGCATCGGCTGAGGCCAATTCTTTGCCAGCCAATTCTCGTCCGAGCTTTTATCGATTTGGATACAGCGCAGCGCAACATCAAAAAACAAAGCAAGATTTGCAGCAGCTAACCGATAAACTGACCCAAGGAATCGCCTGCTTGAATACCCCTCAATCGGAAGTTGCCTTTCCAAAAGTAGAGAGGGCTAAAGGCTTGTGCGATGCCTGTTCGTTTAATATTCGTTGCGATCGCGCATCTTCTGCCATTTCTCCAACCCAACAAGCCGATAACCCCTATCAATTACTGCGAGCAGCCAAACAAATTACCGTCGAAACCGTTCCTGAAATTCCAATCTAAAATTCTGATCCCTGAAATTCTGAGCTAATCGGCAAGACACTCAGATCCAATCACACCCAAAGCGCTATGCTTGATGATCCGCGCTATCCTACTGGCTCTCGCCAGCTTTAGCCCAGTTGTTTCTGTCTTCTTCTCAAAGCCACCTAACGTATCGTCACCGACCATATGGAAGCGCCCTTTGAACTTACGCTGCAAATTGTCATTACCGTCCTAGCAGGTATTTCTGCTCAGGTCATGGCAGCCTACCTCAAGGTGCCAAGCATTATCATTTTGCTGATTGTCGGCATTGCCCTTGGCTCTGACGGACTCGGCTGGCTCTCGCCTCAGACACTTGGCATTGGCCTCGAAGTAATTGTGTCGTTGTGCGTTGCGCTAATTTTATTTGAAGGCGGTTTGAACCTAGAGCTGAAAGAAATCGGCAAAGTGTCAGGCAGCCTGCGAAATCTGATTACGATCGGTACGTTTATTACGCTGGTGGGCGGCGGTTTTGCGGCGCATTGGCTGGGTGAATTTCCCTGGTCTATTGCCTTTTTGTACGCTTCGCTGGTGGTGGTTACAGGCCCTACGGTGGTCACCCCGCTCCTCAAGCAGGTCGGTGTAGAGCGTAAAATTGCGACCTTATTAGAAGGTGAAGGCGTTTTGATTGACCCTGTAGGGGCAATCCTGGCCGTTGTCGTCCTCGATATTATTCTCAACGGAGATACTGACCCTACATTTGTTTTGGGGGGGCTGCTGGCCCGGTTGGGCATTGGTGTCTTGATTGGCGGCGGCGGCGGTGCGCTGATGGCCTTGTTTTTAAGAAAGGCTGATTTTTTATCTGAGGAGCTACGCAACCTGGTGGTGCTGGCCGGTGTGTGGGGGCTGTATGGCCTGGCGCAAAGCGTCCGTGGTGAATCTGGGTTGATGGCAGCGGTCGCGGCTGGCATTGTGGTGCGGGCTATTTCTATTCCAGAAGAGCGTTTGCTGCGCCGATTTAAAGGTCAGCTTACGGTTTTCTCGGTTTCCGTATTATTTATTTTGCTGGCTGCTGATTTGTCCATTGCCAGTGTGTTTGAGCTGGGGCCTGGCTCTGTACTAACCGTGCTCGTGCTTATGCTGGTGGTGCGCCCTCTAAACATTTTGGTGTGCACCTGGAATAGCGATCTCAACTGGCGACAAAAAGCATTTATGAGCTGGATCTCGCCCCGTGGCATTGTGTCAGCCTCGGTGGCTTCGCTGTTTGCTATTTTGCTCACCGAGCGCGGCATTAATGGTGGTGACTCCATTAAAGCGCTGGTGTTTTTGACCATCATCATGACCGTGTTTGCGCAAGGGCTGACGGCGCGCAGCGTTGCGCAAATGTTGGGTGTGACCTCTAGCAGCGCGACGGGTGTGGTGATTGTTGGCTGTAATGAGTTGGGCCTGATGATTGGCAACTTGTTTAAAAAGCGCGGTGAGGCGGTGGTGCTGATTGACACCGATGAGAAAGCTTGTGAAACAGCCCGAGAAAAGGGGTTTCAAGCCTATGTTGGCTCGGCGCTGAACGGTGAGATTTTGGAAGAGGCGGGCATTAGCTCTATTGGCACATTTTTGGCCATTACGAACAATGGCGAAGTGAATTCTGTCGTTGCAGAGCGCGCGCAGGAAGAGTTTCAGCCGCCCCGCGTGTTTGCGGCCCTGCCCCGAACAGAAGAGAGTGATACCCAAACCCGAGGCGAGGTGCGAACCCCGCGCCTGCCGGTAAAGCAGTGGAATACCTATATTGCTGACGATGCCATTGAAAAAGCCACATACGCCTTCACTGATGACGCGCTAGACAATCAGAAAGAGCAGATTAATAAGCTGATTCGCAGCGGTGAGATGTTGCCGCTAGCGGTAGAGCAAGACGGCAAGATAGAGCTAGTTTTGGGGGAAAGCGATTGGCAAGCGGGACGGCAGCTGACGTGCCTTTTGCATGACCCTACGCCCAAGCTGATGAAAATGCTTTCGGGCGCTAGAAAGCCTTCTCGAAAGTTAGAAAAACTAGAGAAGACGGACAAGCTAGAGTCAACCAATTAGGCAAATGGCTGCTACGCCTGTGCTCTGTGGCTTAGCCCAGCGCATATCTGGCGATGAAGACCACCGCTAGAATCCATAGTCCGATGCTGACTTCGTTGCCTTTGCCCTGAAATAGTTTGATGAGCGGGTAGGCAATGAGGCCCATAGCGATGCCTTCTGCAATTGAGAAGCTGAGCGGCATGATGATGATGGTGAGGAAAGATGCGATCGCCTCAGCTGGATCTTCCCAGTTGATGTGGCGCACGCCGCCCATCATTAAGCTACCGACAATAATCAATGCCGGAGCCGAGGCAAATCCAGGAATCCCGGCTAGCAGCGGCGTGAACAAAATGGAGATAAAAAACAGCGCGGCTACCACTACCGCCGTAAATCCGCTGCGTCCGCCTTCCGAAATTCCTGCTGCCGATTCAATATAAGTGGTCACAGTAGAGGTGCCCATGACCGCGCCAGCCGTTGTGCCAACTGCATCGGCCATCATGGCCTTTTCTACACCTGGGAACTGGCCCTGTTCGTTAATGTAGCCAGATTTTGCCCCCAGTCCTGCCAACGTACCGACCGTATCAAACAGATCGACAAAGAGCATGACAAAAACAATGCTTGCCGCCTCGAAAATGCCCACGTTTGCCAGCATGCCTAAGCCTGTAAACGCCTGACCAAATAAGTTCGATGGAAAGCTCGGCAGCGCTATAACGCCTTCCGGTAGGGCCGCCAAACCAAACCCCCAAGCAAACATCGCGGTTGCTAAAATGCCCCATAGCAGCGCCCCGGCGACTCGCCGTGCTATTAAGGCTGCTGTAATGACTAGTCCCAGTAAGACCACCGCACTCTGGCCCGTTCGCAAAGCGCCGAGTCCTGTCAAAGTGGCTTCGTTACTCGCAATTAATCCCGAGCCTTGTAAGGCAATATAGGCAATGAACAGCCCAATCCCGGCTGTGGTGGCATGCTTGATGGCGTCGGGAATTAGGGCAATGATTTGCGATCGCACTTTTGTGACTGTCAGCGCAATAAAAATCAACCCTTCAATAAACACCGCGCCCAACGCTGCGCGCCAATCGACCCCGAGACCTAAGACCACTGCGAACGTAAAATACGCGTTGATGCCCATCCCTGGTGCGAGACCAAAAGGTAGCTTGGCATACAGTCCCATAATGGCCGTTGCCAGCGCTGCCGATAGGGCCGTGGCGATCGCCAACTCACCAAACAAATCTCCCGACTCATTCAAGAAAATTGCATTCGAGAGAATCGCCGGATTCACAACCAGAATGTAGGCCATTGTGATGAACGTTGTGAAGCCAGCGAGAATTTCTGTACGCCAGTTCGTGTGGAGGCGATGGAAATTAAAATAGCGAGCCGTCTTCTGCGGCAGAGAGGTACTGGTGGTCATAGATAGGTCTGGGCTCGATTGCCTTATGTCAGTTGCCTTGTATCAGTTGCCTTTTAGATATCTTTTAGAATATCGGGCGAATAAACACTGAATAAGGCAAAAATGCTTAAGCCTGCAGTATCAGTTTAGACAGACAAAGCAGATGGAATGAAAGCCGCCCTCTAGGTGATTAAACAGGCGATTAAATAGGCGATTAAACCGTCAAAGCATTAAATATTCGAACTAGAAGAAAGCACAAAATAGAGAAATGGCTGACTTTAATTTACGTGGCCTTATTGGCAAAGAATTGCAACGACATCGCTAGCGTTTAAGGCGTATTAATGCGGTTGTTATTGCCTTTATTATCTTGCTGCAATTTTAGTTGGAAACCCTCGCTTATAACCTGAGGCAAACGTAATGCAAACAGAATGTCCATTAGAAGCTAAACCTGCCCCAACAGTCGCTGAGTTAGAGACTCTTTTAAGTCAGGCACAGGCAGAAATCACGAGGCTAAAGAAGGTTCATGCCCAAGAGACCTTAAACCGTAAACAGGTCGAGAATGAACTCACAGAAGCGAAACAGCTATTACAGCTCGTCATGGACACATTGCCAGAGGCCATCTTTTGGAAAGATAGAAATTCTGTGTACTTAGGCTGCAATCGTAATTTTGCAGACGATGCGGGGCTAGCAAACCCTCAAGACATCATTGGAAAAACCGACTATGACATGCCTTGGGAAAAGGAGGAATCTGATTTCTTCCGGGAGTGCGATCGCAAAGTGATGCTCGCAAACCAAGCCGAAATTGGCATCGTAGAACCCCAACTGCAGGCAGATGGCACACAAGCTTGGTTAGAAACCAATAAGGCACCTTTGCACAATAGCGAAGGCAACGTGATTGGTATTTTGGGCACCTATCAAAACATCACTGGCCGCAAACAAGCCGAAATAGCTTTGCAAGAGATGAACCAAAAGCTAGCGCGGCAGACCATAGAACTCACCGCAGCCCTACAGCAACTACAGCAATCCCAACTGCATCTTGTTCAACAAGAAAAGATGTCGGCTTTAGGTAATTTAGTCGCAGGTATCGCCCACGAAATCAACAATCCGATTGGCTTTTTATCCGGGAACTTAAGGCCAGCTCAAGACTATACAAAAGATCTGATTGGGCTGATTGAATTGTATAGAGAGACGTTGCCAAACCCAGGCGAAGAGATTGAAGCAGAGATTGAAGAAATTGATCTCGATTACATTTGCGAAGACGTAAAGATTCAGGTCGTAGTCAGTGGAATGAGCGAGGGCATTTCGATACGCTCATGATGCTGAGCGCTGAGGGCTTGCGTAAAAAATGCCATGGCAGACCGCCCCTGCCTTCGACAGGTCTGAATGACAGAGAGTAAA
>JBGCGG010000029.1:0-11676 GCA_045110585.1 Phormidesmis sp.
GAACAAACCGCTGATTTACTCTCTGTCATTCAGACCTGTCGAAGGCAGGGGCGGTCTGCCATGGCATTTTTTACGCAAGCCCTCAGCGCTCAGCATCATGAGCGTATCGAAATGCCCTCGCTCATTCCACTGACTACGACCTGAATCTTTACTCTGCGTTTTCCCCTGTTTGCTGCTCTATCAACAAAGAGAAAATAGCAAACAGGGGCAAATCCGTTTCTGCTCTAACCTTCGTTTTCTGTATATGCCTGATTGAGGCAAGTTTGCAGCTTTGTGGCCAGGTCGCCTACATTAGGCTCAAACATCAAACTCATATGATGTCCGGGAACATCGTGAATTTCTAATTCTCCTTCTATTAAATACTGCCAACCGAGATACTCATCGTAAAACTGTTTAGGGTCTTTCTCTTGTGCCCGAAACAGCGTCATCTTTCCAGGATAAACTTGCGGAGAGTATCGTCTGAGCGCGGCTCGATCTACCTCTTCTATGCGGCGGTAAATTTCTGGCAGTGGATTTTCCACAGTTGCTTCGCCTACGCCTAATTTAATCAACAGCTTACTGATGATTTTTTGGAAAATTGGTACAGCCCGAGCTGTGATGTATGCCCACTTTTTCCCTAAGCCCTGAGCACTCAAGAGATTGTTTACGTGCACATGAATTTGGTACATGCCTGGCGGCGTTTGGCAGTAGCTAAGTGCAGGCGTAGAGGAATCGAATAATCCGAGTAGTCCTACTTTTTCACCGCGTTTATGTAGCTGTTGCGCCATTTCAAAGGCCATTAGCCCACCAAAGGAATGCCCCACTAAGTGATAGGGGCCGTGAGGCTGCACTTTTTTGATTTCATCAATATATTCTGTGGCCATTTGTTCCATACGCTCTAGCAAAGGCTGTTTTTCATCTAAGCCTTTGGTTTGCAAGGCATAAACAACTTGATCCTCATCGAAGTAGGGCAGCAGATTTTTGTAGTTGAGGATGCTGGGGCCAACGGCGTGGAGGAAGAACAATGGAGGCTTGGTGCCGTTAGTTTGTAAAGGGACGAGTGTGTCCCACAGCGCCGTATGGTTATCTTTTGCGGTGAGGGTGCGGGCTAGCTTCGCGGGGGTGGGTGCTTGTAATAGAGAGGTGAGTGGTAGTTTTTGGCCGAGTTCTTGCTCTACTAAGGAAAATAGGCGAATGGCCTTGAGCGAACTCCCCCCTAGCTCAAAGAAGTTGTCATTAACGCCTACTTGTTTGAGAGAAAGAACCGTTGACCACATGTTTGTGAGGGTCTTTTCTATCTCTGTTGTGGGGGCAATGTAGTCAAGCGGTTCAATGCTTGGTGCGGGTAGTGCTTTTCTATCGACTTTACCGTTGGCTGTGATGGGGAGCTTATCTAAAAAGACAAAGGCTGAAGGTACGGCGTAGCTCGGTAACTGCTCGGAGAGGAACGCTTTGAGTGTTTCACTATTTAGTTTGTTATTTTCTGGCTTGTTATTTTCTGGTTTGTTATTTTCTGGTCTGTTATTTGGTGAGTTTGCCGGCAGCGGGTCTGTCTGAGGCGTGCTCAATTGAGGCACAACATAAGCCACTAGCTGCTTTTCGGCTTGGGACTCGTCTTCCCAGGCAACCACTATTTGCTGTTGCACCTGTGGATGCTTTTCTAAGCAGTTGCCAATTTCTCCCAGTTCAATTCGAAATCCACGAATTTTGACCTGAAAGTCTGCGCGGCCCAGAAATTCTAAATTGCCGTCGGGCCGCTGCCGAACAATATCGCCGGTTCTGTAAAGGCGCTGATTCGCTGCGTGAGGATGTGGAATAAAGGCGGCGGCGGTTTTTTCTGGCTTGTTTAAATAACCTTGTGCCAGCCCTGGCCCACCGATAAATAGCTCACCGGCGTCACCGGGCTTAACGGGTGCCAGGTGCTCATCGAATATATGAGTGGTTACATTCTCAATGGCGCGTCCAATCGGTAGCTCACGGCTAAGGTCAAAGCCTTCTCTTACGGGGTCATATATCGTAGCCGATACGGTGGTTTCGGTGGGGCCGTAAGCATTTAGCCAGCGCGGGTATTCACCGACCATGCCATACCATTGTGCGTACATGGCACGGGATACTTTCTCACTACCTGCAACGACTAGGCGAATACTTTGCGATAGTGTCAGGGTTGTAGCGGGGGATGCTGTTGCATTATTGACGGTAGATTGCGCTAGTCCTGCGACGAGTTCGTGCCAAAAGGCGGCGGGCAAGTTAAGAACAGTAATGGCCTGTTCTGTTGTGAACTGAATAAAGTCACTTAAGGAGGTCGCGATGAATTCTGGCCTTAGCACTAGGGCCGCCCCGCTGATAAGCGTGGGATATAGCTCTTCTACAACAACATCAAAGCTGATGCTGGAGAACTGTAAGGTTCTATCGGCGGGTGTCATTTCAAAGGTACGGGCCATGGCTACGGCATGGTTGACGACGCCTTCGTGGCGCACCATGACGCCCTTAGGATTGCCGGTGGTACCGGAGGTGTAGATGATATAGGCGATATCATCTGGGCCGATAGAGACGTTGGGGGCTGTGGGGCTGCATTGCGCGATCGCCTGTCGTTGTTCAGAAATAAGAACAACACTTGTGTTGACTGCGTGATGTGTCTCGTCTGCCGTATTATCGGCAGCGCCATGATCAGCACTTTCATTGCTGACACTGCCGATAGAGGCATGCTCGGTGAGCAGAACCTTGGCCTGCGAATCGCTTAGAATGTAGCTGCGTCTCGCTTGTGGGTAGCTAGGGTCGATGGGGACGTAGGCAGCACCGGCCTTTAGGATGGCTAAAAACGCAATGATGGCATCGGGCGATCGCTCAAGCTGAACGCCAACTAAATCACCGTGTGACACTCCTTTTTTCTGTAAAAAATTTGCCAGTTGATTCGCTTGATGATCTAGCTGTTCATATGTGAATGCTGCTGACAATCCAACTAAGGCGGTGGCGTGAGGCGCACGCTTTACCTGGGTAGAAAAATAGTTAAGAACAGAAGAAAAGGGACGTACTCCTGGCTGGAAGGGCGCTAGCTGAAAATTGTTCACTTGCTCCCTATTACTTCTGTTTATTGGGGAGTGTATAACCTGTGAGTCCGACATATGTTGCGAAGTCGAAGAGACCATATCTAATAAAGACCAAACCTAATGGCAGAGGGCGACCCATCGTTTAACATCAACACAGCACAAAGAGTCGTGGAAGACCCATTTGGTCTCTCCTCGGTGTCTTGTTCATCTATGTTGTTCTATTCGATACGCGCTGTACTGATAAAAGATTAAACAGCTTAATCTCAACTTTTGAGCATTTTTAATATTTAGTTTGGGTTCTATAAAGAGCGTGAACTTTTGAAAAATCTCTCTTCTCTCTTAAGTTCCGTTATGCACTAACCGTATTTTTCTCGTCAATGCATTGGTTAAAGGGCATTTAACCAAAAATAATATTAAGAGTTAAGCCTTGAATAGAGATATCCAGTGGGCCTTGAATCCCTTTTGTACAGAGAGATGTATTAATTTACGAACAGATTTAGGGAAGCTATTTTTTAGGGAAAATAAGCGCAAATCTGCCTTAATCCTAGAGCCTGAAAGCAATGAGGCAATCCGACCTAATTAATGTCTTTTAGTTTAGATGTAGGGATTTACGAACAACTTCTGTCCATGCATTTTATAAAGAGAATGTAGCCAAAAATATTCTTAAGAACGAGAGATGCCCTCGGCTTAGCTTGCTTCCCTTTACCTGGTTTGTATCGTTGCTTATAGGCGTTTATGAACAAATGTCTATAAATTTATCTCTGAAAAAACTTGGCTGAAGAAGTTTTAACAATAAAAGAGATGAAAAAGAGAATGTGAGATGGCCTGCAATAGACGGCCTTTGCTGAAGTGTAGGGATTTACGAACAACTTTTGTTCATGCATTTTATAAAGAGAATACAGCCAAAAATATTCTTAAGAACGAGAGAGATTGCTCGGGCTGAATGGCCTTGCATCGCCTGGTTTATGTCGTTGCGTGTAGCATATGTAAACAAATATTGATAAATTTATTTTTGGAAAAATATAGCTGAAGAGTTTTAAATAATAAAAGAGATGGGAAAGAGAATATGAAATAGCCTGAGATAGGCTGATGTCGTTGAGGTGTAGGGATTTACGAACAACTCTGACACATGCATTTTATAAAGAGAATATGACCAAAAATATTCTTAAGAATGAAAAACAGCATAAAAATAGGCTGATGAGATCAGTATTAAGTGAGCTCATCAGCCTATTTGCCCTGTGCTATTCACTGTGTCCGTTGTTTTGCGTTCGTTTCAGTCGATAGTGATGACGCAACCAACGGGACAGAGGCTATGGGGATGATGTCGTGATGGGCTGTTTCATATGGACCTTGCTTTCTAATGGTTGTCTCTGGCGGTTGTCTCTGGCGGTTGCCCTTGACGATTCCCCTTGAAGATTGGCGGTGACGATTGGTGGTGGTGAGAGGCGCTTTTTTTATTCTGCCACTGATTTTTCGACGAGTTGTTCAAAGTTAACGACAGATTTTTCGACAATATCTAGGCTGTCTTGCCAAAACTGTGGCTGGCTGAGATCTTTTTGCAGATGGTGCATAACAACGTTCTCTGCGGTCATGCTGCCGGTGTCGCGGAGCAAATTAGTATAGAGCGCATTGAACCGATCCCCGTACACAGGCTGCTGTGCATAGATGCCTAAGCTAAAGAGGTAGCCAAACAGATAGGGGTAGTTATAAAAGCCCAAGCTAGAGATGGAGAAATGCAGCTTGCTGGCCCAAAAGAGGTCGTCATAGCTGCTTAAGCTCTTTTCAAACCACCGTTGCCAGCTGCTGTCCATCATGTCGCAAAGCTGCTGTGGCCGTAGTGACCCTTGCTTTCTGGCTTCTACCATCCGCTGTTCAAATTCAAAGCGAGCTGGAATATTGAGCAGCATAATAGCCGCACTCTGCGCGTCTTGCCATGCGATGTTTAATTGCTGCGCTGGTGAGCTAGCTTCTGCCATGAGCGCTTCGCGGACAAGGGTTTCGGCAAAGATGCTGGCGGTTTCAGCGAGCGTCATCGGATAGCGGGTTTTCATGACGGGCAAATCTCGCATCACCCAGTTGTGCCAGGCGTGGCCTAGTTCGTGCGCTAGGGTCAGCACATTGGTCATGGTGCCTTCGTAGGTCATGAAAATTCTTGGCTCGCGAGGTTCAGAGAATTTGGTGCAGTATGCGCCTGTGGCTCGGTTAGGGGTGGGCGCGCCGTCTATCCAGCCTTTTTCTGCCATCATGATGGCGAAGTTGCCCATGTCTGGGGTGAGCTTATTAAAGGATTTGGCGATGAGGGCGATCGCGTCTCCAAAACTAATGTTTTCGCCATCACTCGCTTCATTCCCTTCCGTTCTTATTTGAGGCGCTGGTGCC
Source organism: Phormidesmis sp. (assembly GCA_045110585.1). GTDB lineage: Bacteria > Cyanobacteriota > Cyanobacteriia > Phormidesmidales > Phormidesmidaceae > Phormidesmis. The sequence continues at coordinate 5,406 of JBGCGG010000029.1, forward strand.
ATGACATCCCAAGGGTTGGCCTGCGTTTGCCCTAGGGCTTTGGCCATGGCCGCCAGTGCCCGCTGCCCAGTGGCTCTGTTTTGATAGGTGGTTTCCATCAGTGCGTCTAGCGTTTTTCGCTCAATGCGTGACTGATGACAGCTTTTATCTAAATAGTGCAGCTCGCGCTTGCCAGAGCGTTTTTTGGCGGCTTCTAAGCGCCAGCCGTTGATGGCACTTAAACCTGCGGCCACGGCTGGCTGTTGTGTGGCCCACGCGCTGCGAATGGCGTCCCAAGCGGCTTTGCGGATGGCGGCTTCGGGGCTGCTGAGCAAGTTGGAGGCTTTGGCTAGGCCCATGGTTTCACCGTTTACGTCGCACTTGAGGGTGCCTGCTAATTCGCTATATAAATTTCCCCAGGTATGTAGGCCGTTGGTGGCTAGCGCGGTCATGAGCTGCTCTTCGGATACGCTGAGCAAAAAGTCTTGCTGTTTGCGGGCGTGAAGGAGTAGAAACTCCATTTCACTGAGATCGGGGTGGGCGACGAGGGCGCTGATGAAGTCCTCACTGGTGCGTTCCATGAATACACTCATGGGCATCATGACTTCTGTTAAATCCGCACCGAGCTTCTGGAGAATCGGCATCCAAGTATTGGCGTCAGCGTCTTGAGTGTCTATGCTGAGTGCGGTGTAAATGAAGGTGCTGACATTGCCCATTTTCGTCAGTACGTGCTTACGCCGCTGATGAATAGATTTGATTTGCTCAATTAGGGCGCTGTAGTCGCTGGCGGGCACGGTTTCCGCTTGGGCTGCTAGTGGAACAAAAGGTTGACAAGCCGTGGCGATCGCCTCAATGTCTGCTTTGAGTTCATCTATAACTGTGGCAATGCGCGGATCATCGGTGCCGCTAAAAAACTGGCTATTGTCCCAAACGAGGGGGAGATTGTTTTGAGGCTCGTGGTCAGCATTCGCATTTGCTTTAGTCGGTGCGGCAGTAGGCATAGCAAGAAACCGTAACAGGATGTGTTGTCGTTGAAGTAACGAGGATACACAATGATAACGCTCCAGATTTAGGCTTATAGCTGGAGCGTCGGAGACGTTTGTAAAGGCACTGGCACACATGAGTAGTCTAATTGGCAAGCCGCTACAGGGCGGTAAATACAAGCTAGAGACCGTGCTCGGTCGGGGCGGATTTGGACTCACGTTTCGTGCCCATCAAATGTATCTAGATCAGGTGGTGGTGGTGAAGACGCTGAATGAGGCGTTTTGGCAGGCACCTAATATCAACGACCTACAGCAGCAGTTTCAAGATGAAGCCCGGCGACTGGCCATGTGCAGCCATCCAAACGTGGTGCGCGTGAGTGATTTTTTCATTGAAGATGGTTTGCCTTACATGGTGATGGATTACATCCCAGGGCGATCGCTCTACGACATTGTGATTCCGGGCAACCCGCTTCCCGTTAAAGCGGCCATTAGCTACGTCACTCAAATCGGCAATGCGCTCCAGGCCGTGCATGCCAAAGGTTTGCTGCACCGGGACGTGAAGCCTCAAAACATCATGGTGCATGAGCTGACGGGAGATGCCATTTTGATTGACTTTGGCATTGCCCGTGAGCTAACCAGCAACCCTGCTCATACGCATACCAGCATTGTTTCTGAAGGCTACGCACCGATTGAGCAATATTTACCCAAGGCCCATCGCTCCGCTGCGACAGATATTTATGGACTGGCTGCGACTCTCTACACCTTGCTGACGGCTGAGATTCCCACGGCGGCAGTCCTACGCGATCGCGATCCGCTGACCCCGATCCGACAGCTCCGCCCCGATGTGCGTGATGGCATGGCCGATGCGATCGCCCAGGGAATGAATATTGAATTGCGCGATCGCCCCCAATCGGTGGGTCGGTGGTTGACTATGCTCACCCAACGCGCCCCCTCTCGACGCGCCTCCTCTCGATCTTCGACTGGCACTGCCAAAACCACACCCCAATCAGGCACACCCCAATCAGGCACACCTCAACCAGGCACACCACCGCCCCTTTCCCCTTCCGAATACCCCACAAAAGTAGTTGCACCTGCTTACGCGCCCGGTGCCGCTACGGTCAGCGAACAGGGCAAAACCGTTGCCGTTCCGTTGCCTAGCGCCTATAACTCACCTACCCCCTACAACCAAAACACGGTTGTGCAGCCCACCTACGCCCCTACGCAAAAGAAAAAAGGCTTTGGCTGTCTCTCTTTTCTGGGGCTGTTTAGCCTCATTATTGCGGGCACTTTTGCCGCAGGTGGGTATTGGCTGTATGACCAGCTTGCCGAAAATGTGGCGACGCTCCCCGATTTCTCTCTACCAGACATAGACTTGCCAACAGATGCAGATCCCAATGCAGAAGAAAACGCTGAATTAGAAGAAACAGAAACCCCCGAAGAAGAAGACCCTGAAGCAGAAACCGATGCTGAAGAGACAGACGCTGAAGCGGCAGATCCTGAAGAAAATGCAGAAGTCCCTGGCAATAATCCACTTCCTGAAGCGCCGACTAGCAGCGGCGCTCCGCCTCTGATTTTGTCTAATAGTGGCAGTGCCGCCAACGCTCAACCAGGTGATCTGGGCAATCCTGTGCCCGTGCCCGGTTTTTCGCCCGGTACTGAAGAAGATAGAATCCGCGCTCGGCTAGGCGCCCCAACGCGCGAAGGCAGCGGCAATGGTTTTTACACCAGCGCTTACACCCTGGTGCCTAATCGAGTCACCCTTGGCTATGTCTATGACGAAGGCTCCACTCGGGTGCGCCAGTCTGAAGCCGCGTTTTCTCCCGCGTCTGATCGTCTCATTATGCGTTCTACATTGCTAGGCATGTTAGGCAATAATCCATCAGCAGAGATTGTAGATGGACTGGAGGCGGTGCGCACTGGGGCCAGCGATCGCGTCACGATTAACACGGGCAATCTCACCGGGGCGATAGAGCGAAATGCCAATGGATATATCCATATATACGTGCAGCAATAGGCGTCCTATCACATACACTGGGATGTCTTATATAGCTCTCTACGTATAGCTTTTCCTTGTTATGGAACAACCGCCCGCTCTGTCTGCTCAAGCACTCACTCAGCAGTGGCACACCCTCGATATTTGCCAATCGTTAGATGCGCTTAGCTCTAGTGTCGAAAGTGGCTTGCCCGCAGCAGATGCTGAAGCTAGGCTGGCAGACTATGGGCCAAATGAACTCAAAGAAGCCGGTGGTCGCGGCCGTTTACAAATCCTGCTTGATCAGTTTGCCGATGTGATGTTGTTAATGCTGATTGGCGTGGCCATTGTGGCGGCAATCCTCGATGCGCGCTCAGGGGCATTTCCCAAAGATGCGATCGCGATTTCTGCCATTGTGCTGCTCAACGCCATTTTGGGCTACTGCCAAGAAAGCCGCGCTGAACAAGCCCTAGCCGGACTCAAAAGCCTCTCTGCCCCTAGTGTCCGTGTCCTTCGCGCGGGGCAGCAGCGGCAGCTTTCTGCCAAGCAGCTTGTCCCTGGTGACATTGTTCTATTAGAAGCTGGAGATCAGGTCGCTGCCGATGGCAGACTACTGGAAGCCGCTAGCCTACAAGCCCGAGAATCAGCCCTAACAGGAGAAGCGACAACCGTCGAAAAACAGGCTCAAATCACCTTAGCGACAGAGACTGCTTTGGCAGAACGCAGCAATCTGATTTTTCAAGGCACAGAGATCACCAAAGGTCGCGGAAAAATGTTGGTGACGCGTACCGGCATGAATACAGAACTGGGACAGATTGCAACCCTTATTCAATCTGTTGGCGATTTTTCTACGCCACTGCAACAGCGCTTAAAGCAGTTGGGTAATGTTTTAGTGTTTGGCTCTTTAACGCTGGTGACGATTGTTGTTGTTGCGGGTACGTGGGCGCTTGGGTGGTCTGCTTTTGAAGAGTTGTTAACGGTTTCACTGAGTATGGCAGTGGCCGTGGTGCCGGAAGGCTTACCCGCTGTGATTACGGTGACGCTTGCGATTGGGACTCAGCGCATGGTGCGCAGACAGGCGCTGATTCGTCGTTTGCCTGCGGTTGAAACTCTTGGCTCTGTGACCACTATTTGTTCAGATAAAACCGGAACGCTGACGCAGAACAAAATGGTGGTGCAGTCCGTTCATGTGTCGGATTTGCCGTTTGATGGCGATATGAGTGTGAGTGGTGACGGCTACTCGCCTGACGGTTCGTTTTATGTGCACAGGGCAGGCACTCAAAAAGCAGGCACTCCAGCAAAAACAGTTTCTCCATTAGACAAGCCTACGCTGGCCCTGTTGTTATTGAACTGCGCGCTCTGTAATGACTCAGCGCTACAAAAAGAAAATGGCGAATGGGCGATTGTAGGTGATCCGACAGAGGGCGCACTGGTGACCCTTGCGGCCAAGGCTGGATTAGAAAAGCGTCAGCTTGACTATGAGTTTGAGCGGATAGGCGAATTTCCGTTTTCTTCTGAGCGTAAGCGGATGAGTGTGGTGGTGTCGGTGCCAAAAACGAATCGGTTAGGCATTAAGGCAAATGCGGTGCTGTTTGCCAAAGGATCAGCGGAGCTGTTGTTGGCAAACTGTGACTTTGTGGGCAGCGGCGGGCGATCGCTTACCGAGCAAGATCGCACCGGTATTCTTAAAAAAGCCGAATCTCTCGCGGAAGCGGGGCAAAGGGTGCTGGGCTTTGCCTACAAACCTCTTACCTCAGATGCGCCTCTCCATAACAAAGCCCAAAACGAAGCCCAAACTGAAGCCCAAACTGAAGCGCAAAACGAAGCGCAAGCTGAACAACATTTGATATGGCTGGGCATGGTGGCCATGATTGATGCTCCGCGTCCGGAAGTACGCGAAGCAGTGCAGCGCTGCCAACGCGCCGGTATTCGTCCGGTGATGATTACCGGCGATCATCCCCTGACGGCTAGAGCGATCGCCTATGAACTGGGCTTAGTAAACGACAACCAGGCCGCTGTTTACACGGGTCAGCAAATTGAAGCGATGGCCGAAGCTGATCTGGCGGCTGCCGTGCAAGCAGTGAGTATCTATGCCCGCGTTTCGCCCGAGCATAAGCTGCGCATTGTCAAAGCGCTGCAAGCGCAAAATCAAGTGGTTGCTATGACCGGCGATGGGGTGAATGATGCCCCCGCCCTCAAGCAAGCGGACATTGGTGTGGCCATGGGCATTACAGGCACCGATGTCAGTAAAGATGCCAGCGATATGGTGCTCCTAGACGACAACTTTGCCTCTATTGTCGCCGCTGCTGAAGAAGGCCGCGTGGTTTATAGCAATATTCGCCGCTTTGTTAAATACATTTTAGGCTCTAACATTGGCGAAGTGATTACCATTGCGCTGTCTCCTGTGCTGCTCCCGATTGTGGCCGTTCCGCTCACGCCCCTACAAATTTTGTGGATGAACTTGGTGACCGATGGCTTTCCGGCGTTAGCTTTAGCGATGGAGCCGCCTGAATCTAACATTATGGACAGAGCGCCCCATCGCCCCCAAGAGAGTATTTTTGCCCGTGGGTTGGGCTGGTACATGGTGCGCGTGGGCCTTGTATTTGCCATTTTGGCCATTACGCTCATGCTGTGGGCTTATCACTACACGCATAGTGGCGCGGGCAGTGAGTTAGGTAAAGATCCCGAAAGATGGAAAACGATGGTATTTACCATGCTTTGTTTATCTCAAATGGGGCATGCGATCGCCGTACGCTCTAACCACCAACTCGCTGTAAACATGTCTCAGTTCTCGAATCCTTATGTTTTGTTAGCGGTCTGTGTAACAACTGTTTTACAACTGTTGCTTATTTACGTTGCCCCTTTGCGAAACTTCTTGGGCACTCACTTTATTTCACCCACAGAACTTCTGGTATGTGTTGGGTTTAGCGCTTTACTCTTTGTTTGGATTGAGTTAGAAAAACTGTTTATTCACGCTGTGAAAAACAACAAATAACGGCTTTTGTACGTAGTTTCAAGGAGGTATGCGTGTATAAAATAATGATTCAGTATTCGTATGTAACAATACGCTAGCGCTAGTAAGGGTAAATGCTGGTAAGCTGCTACAAAATATTTTAGTTGTGTACGGAGTTCGTGCGCCCTGTTTATGGTCGTACCCCCTATGCTTTCAGATCCTCCTCCCAAATCACCTAATCCTCCTAACCTGGATTATTCATGAGTGGTTCTGGTTGCCAGTCTTATGAGTGAAATCAGCATGCTGATGTTTCAAGGCACCTCAAGTGTGAGCCATCCACCTCAAAATGGACTATTTTGGGGCCAGAAATCGCCATATTGACAC
>JBGCGG010000030.1:0-29953 GCA_045110585.1 Phormidesmis sp.
GATTTCTGCTTCACTGATATTGAATTTTGGCGTTCGTTTTACCAATCTAAAACTGCCTGAACAGAACTCACGACACCTTAGCCTGTAAACCTTTAAAGCGATTTCAATCAACTGAAAGATTTAAGCCTGAGTAGTTACCAAGAAAGTACCTAAAAAGTCATGAGCTAACCTATCTGATGTATCTCAAGATCTCTTGTTTCTCAAACAAAGGTATTCCGAGACATAAGAAGAGACGTGGTTTTCGACTGTCGAAAAAGGTGTACCTTTTGTACCACACAAAATCAACTAGGTTCAACAACAAACCAACAGCTCAGTCTCCCAACACCAACCAAGCCGAGTTGATTTGGAAGCGAAACACCAGAATTGCGCTCACAATGACACGGCCAACTGTAACCCAATCCAAACTGTAACCCAATCCAATAGTGCGGCTTGAGCGAGGGTAAAGGTCACGCCCGGCATTAAGCCCAAAGCTGTTGCGATGCCAGCCATCCATTCAGTGCCGCTAAATTCCACCGAAAAAAGAACGGCATAGTCTCCACAACCTGAGCTTACAAGACGCTGTTTAATGTCGTCTCCTATACATAGCGATCGCTATTGGGGAGTTGCATATATAGTGATAGCGCCCCTCGCTTGTACCGGTACCCTTCGGCTGTCGATGTTAAGCGCAAACCTTACTGATTATCATGTGCTCGGACTAGTTGGCCAAGGTCAATTCGCCCAAGTTTACTGCGCTGTCCATCGCTATACGGGGCAGATTATCGCCATTAAGCAAACGCGCCACGTACGCGAACAAGCCTCTCAAGAAGCCTTCATTTTGCCCAAGCTCGATCATCCCAACATCGTAGATTGTTACGGCATTGTGCGAACTGATCATAACTATCGTTTCGCGCTGGAATATTGCGAGTCAGGCACGCTAAGAAACTATCTCGATGCATTTTGCCCAATGCCTTTAGCACAGGCAAAATCTTTGTTAATTCATATACTCAGCGGGCTAAGCCATATCCATGACAAAGCCATCGTCCACGGCGATCTAAAACCTGAAAATATCCTTCTAACGATCGGGGCAAAAGGCTTAGTAGCGAAGCTTTCTGACTTTGGTAGCGCCCAGTTGCACGCTAGCGCAGCAAATCAGGGCAGCCAGTCCTCCCTAGAAATAGGCTCACCCACCTATGCAGCACCTGAACGCTTTGAGGGGCAGGTCTCTTATGCAACAGATCTCTATTCAATCGGCGTCATATTATACGAAATGCTGCTAGGAGATCGCCCCTTCTCCGGCCCCCCCCAAGCCCTTCGCCACGCACATACCCACACCCCGGTGCCTCACCCCAAGCAGCTCTCCGCACCCGCCATTCAGTTGCTGACCACCGCCCTCCACAAAGACCCCCATCAACGTTTTGGCAGTGCCACCGCAATGCTAAGTGCCGTTCAACGGCTCTCCACCCTTTATTCATCAGATGTTTCCCCGTCAAGGGAAACGAGCAGGGAAGCGAGCACAGCGCATACGCGATCGCCTGCCAAACACGCGATCGCCCCACTCCAAGCAGCCCACTCCATTGAAGAATTAATCAGTACAGCCAAAGGCTGCTGCATCAAAACAGCATCTGCCTTTTACCTGCTTACACCACAACACCAGCTATCACACATCGCAGCCCTTCAGCCACACACACAGGTTGCAGTAGCCCCTGAAGGCCAGTGGGTTTTAAGCCTTAATGAACAACTAAACGAATCAGAACATCACCATCAGACCGGAAATTTCAGCACGCTCAGCCACGAAGAAAATATCAAATCGCATCCAGCCAGATCTGTTGTTTTCAAAATATCGCCATCCCTACCCACTAACTTTAAAGTCCGGCAAGTACTAGCACTAAACAACCGCTATCTTCTACGGGTTAAAACATTATGCCAAGCAAATGAAACAACTAAACCAGGCACAACAACAGTATTAGAAGGATTCACCCGGCGGGCGCAGTTCGTCGGCCAGCTCATCGTTAATCTCCCCCTCCACCATGTAGCCCTCACCCAAATGCCCTATCAGCTCATTGCCTGCGCTAATGCTGAAAATTCAGCGCAAGCGGCTGCCGTTATCATCACACTCAAACCCTTCCAAATAAGATATTTGTCTTGCCCCTCACCGCCACACTGCGCCTGTGCGACCCCTTGGGGCTATGTTGTTGTTTGCCAAAATACCATTCTCTTTTTTGATCGATCCAACAATCTCATCAAGACAATAGAAGATCTCCCCGTGATAAGCACAGGCGTATGTGCGATCGCCTCTTTATCTCCCCAGCAGCTCTTGCTGGCCACCCCTCAATCCAACCAATCGTCCCTTCACGTACTCAATCTTGATCAGCTCGAACTAGATATTATTTTCTAAGCGGTACTCATTAATGGCCATAGCACGCCACAATGCCCACAACATCTCAGCCCTTTCATGGCAAAAGCCCTCTCCCAAGGAAAGAGGGCTTTTGGAAAGGGCTTTTGGAAAGGATTTTTGAAAAGAACCTCTGAATGAGTACAACCACATTTTATAAAAGCGGATATGCAGCTCAGACGTAGCTCACTTAGCGGATATATTCAATCCGCGCATTAAAGCCATTGTCCTCTAAAATTCGCTGCCTATCGACCGCTTCATCTTCAGTAGGGAAAGCGCCTACCTGCATTACCGTTCGTCCGTCAAACTGAGTGCGGAAAGCATCGCGCACAACTTCACGCACACCGTCTTGTTCAAAAGGGTCAGCCGTTTCTACAAACACTCGGTAGTAAAGCCCTAATGCCTGCGCCCTAGATGGTGGTGCAGGCGGACCACCCACGCCACCGGAAGGCGGCGAAAAGATAATGCTAGAGCTACCGCTCCCGAGTGGAATGCGGCTACTAGGCACAGACAAACGGTTGTTGTTTACGGGTGGTAAAGGGCTTCTGATAGATTCACTAGGGCGATTAACCGGCTCAACGCGATTGTCGATTTCTTCGTTGCGGCGACGGCGATTGCGGCGGCGACGCAAAATGGGCGAATCAGGATTTTCACCACTTACCGCACGTGGCGAGAGTGCAACGCTTGACTGCAAAGCGGCCAAAGCAGCCCCCGGAGACCCCGCGGGGATAGCCTCGCTTTCAGCATCGATCGAGGGCGCTAAGTCTGCATCTGCCACCAAGTTGTCTGCAACTTCTGCAACTTCTGCCGCTTCAACCGGCGGCGGCGAGGGGACAGCCGGAAGGCGAGGAGACGCCACCAGCGGCCTGGAAATAGATTGGGCGGCGGCTAGTCTTTGCACTGGCGGGGCGGTGGGCACGGGAGATGCCAACATTGGCAAGTTACCGAACCCATTGCCTGCAAGTTCACCCGGTACGGCATCTGCTGGAATAGGCACTTTTCGAGCGACTGAAGGCGCAGTAGCAGAGCCTGCCTGCGGGCGAGTAGCCCCGGCCTCGGATATCGCTGATACCGATCTCAGCTCTCGGCTACCCGTAGCGACACGCAAAACCTCGTCACGACGGTTCCCAACGATCTGATTGTTCCGGACGACGGGTGCAACATCGCCAATCAGCACAAGGCTAGCGTTGTTATTAGTAATGCGATTACCCACAATTTCGGGAGTCGCACCTTCTGCCACCCGAATCGCATCCCCCGTGCTATCAAACGTGTTGCTGACGATATTGGCGCTCGAGATCCCAAAGACAATCAGCCCTGCGACCTGATTGCCTGAGAAATAGTTGTTTTGGACACGCGGCGAGCCACCTGTGACGTAAATGCCCGTTTGGCGGTTGCCCACAAACGCCGTCTCTAAAATAGTCGGACTGCCAGATTCTATCCAGATGCCATAGCCGTCTGGATTAGACACAGCCACTTGGGCAATGCCCGCCCGATCTGCCGCCAAAATAGCAGCATTTTGAAGCGATCGCGTCGGACTCTCAAACGTGCCGCCCCCTTCAATAATGGCGCTGCGCTCCCGAGCACCCGGCGCACCTTGAATCGTAATGCCGGGCTTTAGCTGGAGGGGAAAGGTCTCTCCAGAAGATTGGTTATAGCGCCCTGGCGCAAGCACAATCACCGTATTGGGTTGGGCTATCTCTAGCGCCCGAGTGACCGTTTGCAATGGCTCAGATTCCACACCTTCAGCGCGATCGCTGCCTGCCTGAGCATCTACATACAGAGTTTTATATTCGTTCGCCGCAGAGGCCAGCCTTGGCGTACGGGTTGGCGCATTGGCCTGAGCGATTGAACGCCCTACAGGACGCACAGTACGGCCCATCGCAGCAGGCGTCACGGAAGAGTAGGATGCGTTGGCCAAAAAGGCACTATCAGAAAAAGAGCTAGAGGATTGAGCGATCGCCCCCATAGAACCCAGTAGCCACGTGCCTGCGAGCATCGCAGCCCCACAGGTTAGCTGGCATACCCGAGAACTGATGACGTTCGGAGAGGTGCCATTCGTAGAGGTGCCATTCGCAGGGTTCGCATGCGAAAAATGAGCAGGCGAAATGTCAGCATTCAGGGCGTTAGCATTCAGGGCGTTAGCGGGGGGCATACGCGCCGGGTTCTCCGTAAGTGGGCCTACAAAATTAGGGTTGCTCAGCATATGACTATACTCTCGCCTAGACGAAATAATCTTCGACAAAATAATTCAGAGATACGAGTGAAAATGTAGTGAAAGATGCGTCGGCCGTTCTAAACGCATCAAAAAAAATCATTACTGTTGCTGTCTCTGAAATATGAGGCTTTCAGGCCGGATTGTCAAGTTTTAAGACAGGGCAAACACAGCCCAAAACAGCGAGTCCTTTGGGTATTCAGTAAGATTTTTCGCTCAGACTTTCAGCATTCAAAAAAATAAACGGCTCAGTGTGAGTGACCACCTAAAGTGACCCGCATCTTGACCAAGACGCATCAATCTTTTTGCATATAAGAAAGTCTTCCCGATCACATGCGCAAACCGCCAGCATTTGCCAGACTTTTTCGATCAATTCTTCACGCTCAGCAAGCCCCCGGATGCACCTTCTTTTAGGTACGCTTGCTAAGCAATTACATCAGACCTGTTTCAATCATTTTCCCTATCCACCTTTCTCTATCCACCTTTTCCTTACTAGCCACTGTCGATGGATTTATCTGAACGCCGCGCGCTCCTTCGCATTCTCGACGCCAATTTAGACAGAGCCAGAGAAGGTATGCGTATTCTCGAAGAATGGTGCCGCTTTGGTCTTAATGACGAAACTACCACCGCGCGCTTTAAGCATTTGCGCCAGTCCGTCGCCCAGTGGCATACCCCAGATATTCGCCTCGCTCGCGATACGCCAGGAGATTTGGGCACGGCCTTAACGCACCCCCAAGAAGCCCGCCGCGAGAGCCTCACGAACGTCCTCCAGGCCAACTTTGCCCGCGTTCAAGAAGCCCTGCGGGTGCTAGAAGAATATGGCAAACTCTACAGCGCGGATATGTCGGCAGCCTGCAAGCAAATGCGCTACGAGCTATACACGCTCGACAGCCAAATTTTAGATAGCTTGTTAAATGCCCAATTAGAGGCCCAGTTAACGAACCAACAGTCAGAGCCTCAGCCCTCAGCCGCTAAGCCCTCAGCCGCTCAGCCCTCAGCCGCTCAGGCGACAAATTCTCAGTCTAAAAACCCGCTCAAGGAAACCACCGTGTCACCAACGCCTGCCTTTCAAACCCGCTATGACCAGCTTTTGAAATCGCACACCTATCTTGTTACTGCACCTGTCCCCGACTTGCTTGGCACCGTCGAAGCGGCGCTCAAAGGCGGCATCGCCATTGTGCAATACCGCGAAAAAACGGCCAACGATGATGAGCGGTTAGCGATCGCCAAAAAAATGCGATCGCTGTGCCATCAATACAACGCCCTTTTCATCGTTAACGACCGTGTAGATATCGCCGCCGCCGCCGATGCCGATGGCGTCCATCTGGGCCAGCAAGATCTTCCGATGGAAGCTGCCCGGCAAATTATGGGGCCAGATAAACTCATTGGCCGCTCCACCACTAACCCCCATGAGCTAAAACGCGCCCTAGACGAACAAGCCAACTACATTGGCGTTGGCCCAGTCCATGCCACCCCCACCAAACCCGGCAAAGCCGCCTCTGGCAATGAGTACGTTCGCTACGCTGCCGAACATGCCACCATGCCTTGGTTTACCATCGGCGGACTCAATGCAGACAATATCGGCCCCACCCTCGCCGCAGGGGCCACCCGAGTCGCCGTTGTCAGAGCGCTTATGCAAGCAGATGATCCAACAGCAGTAGCGCGATCGCTCGTCGCACAAACCCAATAGGCACCCACTTAAAATAAACGCCCCCTCCCCCCCTTAGCCCCTTCGAATTAAATCTCTCTAAGCGATTGGTTGACCGTTCAAAGTTAACGGTAAATTTAGAAGATCCACTAGGCATAAAAAGCCCCACAACCAGATACAATCCGCCCCATAAATCATCCAAACCTACAAATAATCGACTCATCGACTCATCGACTTATCAACACAGAGAGGCACACTCAACTACGCCCATCTAAACCACCCTTCCTCGCATTTACTTCTTCGCATCCATGAACATCAAAAACGTATCTGCTAACGCCATCACCCTCCAAGTCAACGGTGAAACCAAAACCTGCGTATCTGGCACCCCTCTCCCTGATTTTCTCATTCAGGTCGGACTCAACCCTAAGCTCGTTGCCGTTGAGTACAACGGTGAGATTTTGGCGCGGGCGCTTTGGGAAACCACCCAGCTCCAGGCCAGCGATCACTTGGAAATTGTCACCATTGTTGGGGGCGGCTAACCATGTGCCTTAAAGACCTTCAAGAGTACGGGAATCCCGTCCTTTTGATAGAGTGCCAGCGCCCTTTTCACTGAGAGAAAAGCGCTACATTAAAGAGAAGAAAATAAACGCTGACAGAAAAATAACCCACCATGATGGAACGCATAAAAAGCTACGGAGCCAAGGCATTTAGCTACTTCAACCTCAAAGCTGTGCTCAAGTCCTGCTTTGTTTTTGCCTTAGCCGCCCTGCTCATTTTCTCCCAAGCAGATGGCGCGCTGGCCGCTCGCTCTGGCGGTCGGATGGGTGGCGGTAGTTTCCGTGCCCCCAGCCGAACCTACAGCGCCCCTCGTAGCCGTGGCCCCTCTGGTGGCTATGGTTATCGCGGTGGCTACGGCTACGGCGGTGGCGGGTTTGGTTTCCCGTTCCTGCTGCCATTTGTGGGCTTCGGTGGTTTCGGTGGGCTGTTTGGCATTTTTGTGACCATTGCCCTAGTTAATTTCATCGTTCGCAGCTTCCGCAGTGCGGGCGTTGGGGAAGAGGGCTTTGGCGAAAGCTACACCCCCAACCCAACCGTTTCTGTCGCACGGCTACAGGTAGGTCTGTTAGCCCAAGCCCGTGAGCTACAGGAAGATCTCAATCGGATTGCCACCACTGCTGATACAGGCAACTCGGCAGGCTTATCCAAAATTCTGCAGGAAACCACACTGTCTTTGCTGCGCAACCCTGAGTACTGGGCCTATGCAGACGCGGAATCTGACCAAACCAAGCTACTGGCCGCAGAACAAGCCTTTAACCAGCTTGCGATCGCTGAGCGCAGTAAGTTCACGGGCGAAACGCTCTCTAACGTCAACGCCCAAATCTCTCAATCTCAACCGAAAAAGGCCGTCAACAGCACCGGCGAGCTAGCAGAAGCAGGCATGGAAGCCCCTGGCGAGTACATCGTCGCAACCATTTTGGTAGCCAGCCAAAGCAAGCTTAAGCTGCCTGCCATCAACGCGGAAGAAGATGTTCGCAAAGCGATTAGCCAAATTGGAGCTATCTCCAGCGAACAGCTAATGGCCCTAGAGGTGTTCTGGACGCCACAGGTTAGCGGCGAAACCCTCACTGCGGATGAACTCATTGCGGAATATCCCAACCTCAAGCTGGTTTAGCGTTAGGTCACAACTGTCACATTTCACTGACACGCCTAACGAGAACACATAGCACAGCCCGAGAATCTCCGAAGCCCGTAGGACGACATAGTCCTACGGGCTTCGTTTTATTAAACATTGGCTCGACTCAATAGTGTGAGTGAGAACTAAGGCGAGCAATAAATTAGGAGGTTTGGGTAAGGCAATCGATTGCGATCAAGGAAGGGGGGGCGGGGCGATCGCGACTGTCAATAGCTCAACGTTGCCCGCTTGATCAAGCTGCCATCCCCTCGCTTCCAAAAGCTCGGGCGATGAATTCAACGGCGCTCTGGCTATTATCTAGCTGGAACAACACATTGGCCGATTCTGGGGAAAAATCTTCAAAGCTATGGAATAGCGTATTGAGCTGTTGGTCACCGCCAGTGACGGTAAACACACGGGTGCCACTTACCTGCGTGCCTACATTGCCTGCCCCCGAGGTGGATGGGACAGACTAGGCGACAGCCGGTAGCGTCAAACAAAGCCATATACGGCTAGCCCCGATAAAAAATGTATGGGCTGGTTTAGAATTCTGAGCTTCACGTTTTCAGCCGCTCAAAGCAATGCCTGCCTCAGCTTTCCCTGCATTTATTAGCCCACTTTTCCGTACTCGCACACAAAAAGCCGCCCCGTAATCATTTTTTTGGTGGCTGAAGCGTACCGAATGTGCTTAACTTTCATCAAAAGTGGTTAAATTAAACCCGGTTGCTGCCATTCGGCAAATCCAGACTGTCTCCCTCTATTCTGTCCTCATCTACCTACCGTCCCCATCTACGGATATTAAGAAACGGAAATGCTATTGGTATTGCTTACCCGTATATTGCTATGGGCCTCTGTGGGCCTTCTGATTTGGTACCTCCTCACAAAGGTCATCGATCAGAAGTACCTCACCTGGTTCGGTGGCGTTATTTTAGTTCTGCTGCTCGTGGCCTCTTTTGCGGTTCCAGACGACGGCACTATTCAAGTTATTTGGCGAATTTTATCCTTTCCCCTCACGCCACTCGGGGCCAGTATCCTTTTCTTAGGGGTTGCCCTAAGCGATGGCGTAAAAAATGTGAAAGGCAATCCAGCCGCGATCGCACTGGCCATTCTCCTGTTCTCCAGTATTCCGCTCTCCTCCCAATGGCTCGTTAGCGAAGCTGAACAGTCGGTAAGAGCCGCCTACCAACAGCGGGCAGAAGTCTGTGGTGAAGTCTGCCGTGACTCAGCCATTGCCTCCCAAGGCAACCTAGGCGAAGCTGCTGCCATTGTGGTCATGGGAGATAGATCCGAACTCGCCGTCCCTGACGACAGCGTTGATAATGCATCTATCAATACGGTGCTAGCCCCTCGCCTCATCTACGCCTCTAACCTCTGGCGACAGGCCCGCAACCTGGGTTCATCGCCCACCGTATTTGTCACCGCAGGCATCGGCGGCAATAGCGAAACGGCCAACAATCAGCGTCAGCTAATCCGAAATATTTTGGTTAGCAACGGCGTCTTCGCAGAAAATATCACCATTGAGAACACCGACTACAACATCCGTGAAACGGCAAGTGAAGTTGAAAAAGTCCTTCAGGACAGTCGGGTCATTTCCGCGCGGAGCGCCCGTAGAAGCCAAGGCACAAAAGATGATCCTCGGGTAGTGATTGTCGCTCCTGCGATGGTGATGTCGCGAGCGGCCCTCACCTTTGAGAAAATGGATTTGGAGGTAATTGCCAAACCCACTGACTTCAAAACAGCCAACTTCTCCTCCTCTGGCGATATTTTAGAAAAAGTGCCCGATCTGCTCCCTAGCGTAGACGCCCTAGATTTAACCACTCGCTACTGGAACGAACTCCTCAACTCCCTGTATTACTTCCTACGAGGCTGGCTACCCAACTTCAACTTTGGCTGGGATTCAAGCATCGAAATCTAGCAGACTTCTTTTCCAGACGGTCTCCAGACGGCATTCCAGAACCGGCTTCCCAAACGGCTTCCCAGAGACGGTATTCCAAAGGCTTTGCTCAAACATCTTGAGCAAAGCCTTTTCTCTTTGGCTTCTCTTTGGCAGCACTTTGGCTTCTCTTGGGGAGCACTTTGGCATAAGTCCATACCTTATGAAACTGGTAGAGTGAGACCAAATCTTCGTATTATCAAAAACCCTTAGGTTCCACAGTCGCCTCCCTTGGCTCACGCTTCATGGCCCAGTATTCCAACTCGTCTTCATCAGTTCAGTCTTCAAAATTTGTTCGGTTAGTCTCTTATCTAAAACCCCACTGGCGCGAGGTTGGCTTGGGCCTAGTGGCGCTGCTAATTGTCAATGCCATTGGCGTCACAATTCCGCTCACCATTGGCAGCATCGTCGATGAGCTAACCGTGGCCTTCACCATGGCGCAGATTTTCCGCTCCGTCATTTCCGTGCTGGTGCTGGCCAGCATTATGTGGGTGATTCGGATGGCCTCGCGCATCTTTTTGTTTGGGGCGGGGCGTCAGGTTGAGTTTGATCTTAAGCAGCGTATTTTTGAGCATTTGCTCACTCTAGAACCAGCCTACTTTGCCCGGAATACGATTGGCGATTTGATTAACCGCGCTACCAGCGATGTAGACAATATTCGGCGGCTGCTAGGCTTTGCGGTGCTGAGTATGGCCAATACGTTTTTTGCCTACATGCTGATTGTGCCTGCGATGGTCAATCTGAATGCCAGCGTGGCCCTGTTTTCGCTGGCGGTCTATCCGCTGATGTTTGGGGTGGTGGCAGTCTTTGGCGATCGCCTGCGCAATCAGCAGCTAAATGTTCAAGAAGAAATCTCTAGCCTCAGCGATCTGATTCAAGAAGACATGGGCGGTATCGCCCTGATGAAAATTTACGCCCAAGAGGAAAACGAACGCCGCGCCTTTGCCGATCGCAACCAGAGCCTACTCACCGCCAACCTCGCCCTGGCCAAAACCCGCAATACCCTCTTTCCGCTGCTGGGCGGCTTTGCTAGCCTCAGCTTGGTCATTGCCTTGGCTATTGGCGCAAATGCGATTGTGGCAGGCCGCCTCAGCCCAGGCGATTTTGTCGCCATCATTCTCTTCATTCAGCAGTTGGTTTTTCCTACGGCACTGCTCGGCTTTACCATCACGGCCTACCAGCGCGGCGAAGTCAGCCTAGATCGCATTGAGGCCATCTTTGAAGCGCGCCCAACCATCCGCGACACCACCGACGCGATCGCCCTTCCCCAGCCCGTTGGGCAGCTAGAAGCCCGCGATCTCACCTTTACCTATCCGGGCGCGAACCGCCCCGCCCTCAACCGCATCAACTTCACCATCCAACCGGGCCAAACGGTAGCGGTGGTTGGCCCCATTGGTGCGGGCAAATCCACCCTCGCTATGGCCTTACCTCGCCTCCTAGAAATTGACGCCAGTGAGCTATTTTTAGATGGCCATGACATCACCAAAGTAGAGCTAAACGATCTGCGCGGTGCAATTGCCTTTGTCCCCCAAGACAGCTTCCTCTTTAGCACTACCATCAAAAACAACATCCGCTACAGCGACCCCGTAGCCGACCAGCAAAACGTAGAACATTCTGCCAAAGAAGCCCAGCTCTACGACGAAATTCTCAACTTCCCTCAAAAGTTCAAAACCACCGTGGGCGAGCGCGGCATTACCCTCTCCGGCGGTCAGCGGCAGCGCTCAGCCCTGGCCCGCGCCATTTTGGTAGATGCGCCCATTTTGGTTTTAGATGACGCGCTCTCCAGCGTAGATAACCAAACCGCTACGCGAATTTTAGACAACCTTTCCAGCGGCACCAAGAAAAAGACCGTTATTTTTGTGTCTCATCAGATGTCAGCGGCAGCAGCGTGCGATCGCATTCTGGTCATGGATGAAGGCCGCATTGTCCAATCTGGCACCCATGAAGCCCTAGTCACCCAGCCCGGCCTTTACCAAGACCTCTGGAACCAGCACAAACTCAAAGAGGTACTTCAGTAAGGCGCTTTCATCAGGTGCTTTCATCAGGTGCTTTCATCAGGTGCTTTCATCAGGTATTTCAGTCAGATGCGGCGGCGAAATTCTCCCATCGCCCACCATCACGACAGCCTAAGCAAGTATGATAAGGCCAACGAATCGCCATATATGCGAGTTGAGTAAACAAGAATGCGCAGACGAGACTTTTTAGGTGGAATAGTGCCTGTATTGGCAGCACCATCGTATTTGTATCGCAATAGTAAGGCTGAGGTAATGGGCAGTAAAACGCTGGCAGAAGCGTTCAAGAATCAGCAATCTGATGTGATGATTGACAATATATCGGGCACCGTTGAAACGCTGCTGCCAGATGATGAGGAAGGCTCTCGCCATCAGCGCTTCATCATTCGCGTATCGCGAGAACAAACCATCCTAGTCGTGCACAACATTGACATGGCACCGAGGATCAATACCCTCCAAAAAGGCGATCGCGTCGCGGTAAAAGGCGAATACGAATGGAATGAACGAGGCGGCCTCATTCACTGGACACATAAAGATCCGCGCAGCTCACACGAAGATGGCTGGATTGAATTCAACCGCGTACGCTACGAATAGGATTTGTTCCTAGCGCTGTGTTTGCACGCCGTTATTTCACGTAGATGAGTACGCATATGAAAATTAGTTAATTTTGCGACCACCTACGTGAAACAACGGAGATTTATTCGTCATAACTGAAGAACGGTCTAAATCGTTGGGTTCGGTTATGAAGCAGTTATATTTTTCTGATTTCGGTGCGGTAAAGCAGGCCAATCTCAAGCAAGCCAATCTCAAAAAAGCCAATCTCAAGCAAGCCAGTGCAAACCGCGCACTCGCAACGTTCGCAGCACGCAAACTAGCAGCCTATGGCGCGGTTGCAGCTTCTGCCTTAGCCATTTTTTCAAGCCCCGTATCAGCTCAAATGGTGCCAGGCATTAACGGTTCTTTTGACCCTTCTCTGTTTAGCCAAGATCTTACAGACGCAGTAACGCAGGGCTTTCGTCAACGCGATCGCGTCTTTTTTGAAGAAGGCGTCGTGCAGTTTGAGCACGTCATCAATACCTTGCAAGGCACAGAACCAGCTGAGCCAGTTTTAATGATTGAGCCGGTATCAGATGACTGGCAGCAGTTTGAAACCGTACCCAACGACGGCGCGCGTGGATAAAGCGGACACACCATAAAACAGTTCGACTAAAACATCTCGACTAAAACATCTCGACTAAGACATATCAACAGATATGACTGATTATGTAACGAGTGATAACGCATTAATACAAGTTGACATGATTTAGCCTTAAGAGGCTTTATTCACCGGCTTGTCTCATGTGATAACAGCCAAACACCGCTACCTTAGTAGGTAGGCGCTCTTGACTGGCCATATATCGCAATTAACGAATGCATCCGTTAATTGCAAATCAAGTTAGCTGTTGTGGCTAAAGGATTCTCGCAATCACTTCATGTCCGAACTAACTTGACAGATACAATATGATGTCAGCAGCCGACCTTTGATTAGCCGCCCCCCTGCGTAAATATGCTTAACCGTCAGCGACAAGCTTCTAGTGACCTTGCCCAACGACAGTCCGGGTTCATGTCTGCTAAGGCAGCAAAGTCTTCTCTGACGAGGTCTGCGTCCACGAAGGGTGCCATTTCTAACACGGTGGAAGGCACAGCCTCTAAGCTGTTATTGCACGTACTAGACCTAAACGAGCTGCCGTATGAAATGATCACTCGGCCCAAAAAAGCCGCCTTTCACGGACAGACAGACGTTTACATTGCCAGAGCTGAGCTAGAGCTAAAAAAGGCCATTCGGGCCATGTCCTTTACCAGTCAAATGCCGGTTAATGACTTACCGACGCTCACAGCGCTGACCCTCCCCGGAGCCTCCACTTCAGTGATGTGGACTGTGAATGCGCTGCTAGAAGAAAAGTATCAAAAACAAAACGATGCCAGTCGGATTCATCATCGTAACCACGACGCCCAAATTCTCTACCGCCAGCTAGCGCAGATGAATTTGATGCCTTGGGCCAACCAGCTCGTAGATCAGCTCAATGCCCGAGACCTAACGGGTGGAACCTACATGCCGCCGGGGCACCCACTCCCAGGCCATACGTACCGGCGGCATCCCTTTAAGCAGCGGCAAAACTATTACTATCCCGTCAGCAGCTACTTCTCCATGCTGTACACAGAACGCGAGCAAGCACTCATTTCGCTGCTGTCAGAACTCGGCGCAACCAAAATCACCATTTCGGCCCCCATTAGCGAAACCGCCTGTGAAGGCCCCGCAGCCATAGACTTACACAAGCGAGTATTTGAATATCCTCAGCGCCACCAGCCCTTACCCAAAGCGATAGATCTAAACCGGCACCCTTGGCTAACCTGCGAACCTAGCTGGCAAAGCGTCGTCAGAGAACGACTCAACCGAGGCATTTTGGCCACTCAATTTGAAATTGATTTAGACGTGGTGAACATGCTGCGATCGCAGATCAAAAACATCATGCGTCTCGTCTCTCAGTTAGACTCCATGGTGCTGTGCAAAACCTGCGAAGAAAAGCTCATGCTAGAGACCCTACAACCCAGACAAATCAAAGTAGAATTTGCCCCAGCAACAACATCCTAACCAGCATTGCCATCAGCAACTCGCACTGGCCTGAACGAAATTGGCCTGAACGAAAGCGCACGGAGACAGCAAACGGAAGCAGCAAAAGCCTCCGCAAATCGTCACTTGCGCTCAAAACCTATCTAAAAACCGAAAACCCGATCTCCCCTCCCGAATAGAAAGCATGTGAGATCGCTATATTCACCATCTTTCTACTCAACTTTGTTGCAGTTGCTACAGTTCTCACAACTCGGCAACTCACCTTGCTATACAAAGCGATCGCCCACCACGGTGTAACCCCTAAGTGTGCGATTAACGCATCCTTAGCGCATCGTCACACATCAACTTCAATTGTTTAAAGGGATTGTTAAGGTTTGACCTGACGGCTTCTGAGATCACTGACAGCCCCGCATTTTCTCAATGAATATTTTTAACCATTCGGCAAAACACTTTAAAACTGCCCGTTGGATCTCGATAACTACTTTTCTCGTCGGAAGTTTGTTCTGGCATGCTGGCCCAGATGCGATCGCCGCCGGTGCGTCTACGGCCCTCACCGTAGACGCACCAGTCCTAGAACAGACAACAGAACAAAATAGCGAAAAAGCAAATGTTGTTGTTGACGGACGCCCTATCTTCCAGGTAGAAACCGCCGGAGACTACACCGCCCAACAACGTGCCGGTAATGCCAACCAACTGCTCGCCGAGCTAGCCGAAAGCGCAGAGAACGCAGAAATAAAAGTCGTTGAGCATAACCATCAGCCCGTGTTGTTAGCCAATGAACAATATTTGCTAACCGTAACGGAGCCAGATACTAATTTAGAAAAAACACCTTCAGAACTGGCCCAAGTGTGGGCCAGTGAAATAGAGCGATCGCTACACAGCTCCAAAAGAGAGCGATCACCCAGTCACCTCAAAGAGATGTCATTGGTCACCAGCTTGACCTTAGGAATGGCGATCGCCCTACACATTAGCCTCGGCTATCTTTGGCGACGCTCCCCTCAATACGCGTCCCAGTATAGTTCTTCTCCCGCTAATCTAAACGAGACAGAAGCACCAAACACCCAGAACGCCCACCTCTCTGCCATCCTCAAACTATGGTTGTTCCGACTCGCCATTTGGGCCATTTCACTCAGCCATATTTCCTCTCTCTTTCCACACATTAGGCAACAACGCTACAGCCTACTCAACCATGTCACAACCGGTATTCAGTCCCCTATCTTTAGCTTAGGCAATCAAGCCTATTCGCTCATAGAACTGCTAATGCTAGTCGCCCTCATGGTTGTTCTATTTGCCTTAGTACGACTCTCCACCAGGCTGCTCGCCACCCACGTCCTCAAACGCACCCCCCTGGCCCGAGGCTCCAGAGAAGTCATCACCCAGTCTTTCCGCTACGGTGCATTTTCCTTAGGCATGTTCATCTTGCTCCAGCTCTGGGGCATCGATTTACGATCGGTGGCGCTGCTGGGCAGTGCGCTAGGCATTGGCATTGGCTTCGGCTTACAAGATATTGCTAAAAACTTTGGCAGCGGATTAGTGCTGCTATTTGAGCGCTCTGTTCAGGTAGGAGATTTTATTGAAATTGGGCCGCATACGGGCACCGTAGAACGCATTGGTGCCAGAAGCATCACCATCAGAACGCTAGACCATATCTCTGTGCTGGTGCCCAACGCCCATTTATTAGATTCTCAGGTCATCAACTGGAATCATGACCATGCCATCTCACGGCTCCATCTCACCATTGGCACCGCCTATGAGGCCGACTCTAAACTAGTAAAGTCCTTGCTGTTGCAAGCTGCCAGAGAAAACAAAGAAGTTCTGCCCGTGCCCGCACCCAATGTCTTCTTAAAAAACTTTGGAGACAGCGCCATTGAGTTTGATCTCATGGTGTGGATTCGCAACCCAGAACGCCATGCCGCCATTCGCAGTGCGCTTAACTTTCGCATAGAAGAGATTTTGAACTATCACAAAATCTCAATTCCATTTCCTCAACGCGACGTGAATTTGCACATGGACTCTGTCCCCGTAGAGTTCTCTCCTGAGGTAAAAGAAGCCCTGCTAGATGTATTTGCCAAGGTCAAGAAAATGGATGCCTTCCCGAGAAAAAGAGTGAACGCGTCACAGTCACACCTTTCTAAGCAGCACTCTCTTGAGCAGTTATCTCAGCGTCGTGCTTAAGGCCATCGTAAGCATCGGGTTCGTACCAAGGCATGTTCAACGCAGCTTTCGCCAAGGTTGGAAGCCGTTTTCTAAGCCATAGAGTGCGGGTGAAAGGGCCGGGTAGTGGCGGCGAAGCACGGTTAGCAAGCTGTTGTTATCAATCCAATCTAAGCCCAGCTGAGTGTAAATATCGGCTCTGTAGTCTGCGGTAAAGAAGCGATCGCTCTTCAGTCGCCGTGAAGCCATAAGAATAAACACTCTAAAGGCCGTATCGCTAAAGCCAAAGCCCTCGGGCAGCTCCTCGGCAAACAGCCCCACCATCAAATCCACGCTGTTAATGTCGCCCTTATACACTTCGCGCAGCTCTTTAGCCCACTGCGGATTGCTGGTGAGTTCTTCAAAAGAAGACACGCGCCCTCTGCCCACAATCTCTCTAAATCTGTTGTAGCGCGGTACGCCTCTTTCGCGATCGCGCAAAATATCCACCGCCGCCAAGTCAAACGGATGCGCACCGTCTTCTTTCACCAGAGCACGTAAAAAGTTGGGATAGTTATGCAGCGTAATCGCCCCTGGATGCTGCACGCCAAAAGAATAGAATGAATCTTCTATCGCCATAGCCTGCATCGCATTGCGCGCACGTTTACCAAACACAGTGGGAAAGGGCTTAACGGATAAATGCTCTCCGCTGCGATGAGAATAGAAGTTAATCTCATCAGGAATTAAAGGATGCATCCGATAAACAGACACAAACTCTTCAGTGAGGTAGTAGGGCGCTCCATGATGGTCAGTGGGCGAACCCACAATCCCACTGAGTATTTCGCTATCGCCAAGATGCCCGGTAATTTCTTTTACTTCCTTGCC
This sequence comes from Phormidesmis sp., assembly GCA_045110585.1. Lineage (GTDB taxonomy): Bacteria > Cyanobacteriota > Cyanobacteriia > Phormidesmidales > Phormidesmidaceae > Phormidesmis. The sequence goes on from JBGCGG010000030.1 coordinate 17,478, forward strand.
CAGCAGCCCCCACCAATTGGCATTCATGGCCACTTGGGTAGCCGGGTTCGGCAAAATCGCGGGCGTCCATTCTACGGTATGAATTTTGGCCAACAGTGCGGCGTTAATGAGTCTGGCCTTATCAAATAGCTGGGCATCGTTCCAATCTGGGTAGCGCTGCTGCAAGCGATCGCAAATTGCATTGTGCTCTTTCACAAATAGCGTATGCAGCAAACTCAACCCAATCCACCAGCCACCCGCCGAACCAGGAAAGCCGACAAGATCAATGCCGCTGTCGTCTAGCGGCAGCAGGCCGTCTGCTTCGATGCGCATTTTTCCAGATTGGTGCGATCGCAAACTATCCACCGTCTCTTCATCGCTGCCATACAGCTGAGAGGCATCCCACCAATGCGTCACTTCATTAATAAAAGTCGCAGCCCGAGTATTGTCATCAGAACGAGAGGGATCTTTAATCGTTTTGTCCACCGCTAGCGGCTGGTTCTCAGGCCCATTACCGTCAGCCGTATGTGCAGACACCGGCGGCACAGAAAACTGACTGTTGGGGTCATTGTCACCATGAGAAAACCAATCGTGGGTCTGAAACTGAATCCACGATGCCGCATGGAGATTGAGAATGGTGGCAGGAATAAATTCATCCCGCTTAAGCAGCACACTGCTCACCAGTCGCGGATTAGGCTCCAGCAAATTTTTCTGATCTACATTGGCTTCAGCCAGCGGCACGTTACGACCAAAGCGCGTCCCTGCCATCCCCATTTCTGGCTGTGAGAGATCGTTAAAGCTCCCGTCAGCAGTACGCGCCACCAAGTAACGCCCATCTGGACTGGGCTGAGGGTTAGGCAGCTTTTCAGTATCGGCTAGCTGAGCCGTGTCATGCAAATTGTTCTCTCGCAATTCATTCCGAAACTGAATGAGCTGCAATAAAGCCAGTGGAAGCGGAAACTGATGCCAGGGAAACATGTGAATATTATTCTCCTCTACAAATTCTGTTTTGCTTATCTTGTTAGCGTCATATCGTGCTCATAATTAAGGCCGTTCAATTAAGACTTATTCAATCAAAACGCTTCGATTAAGACTGTTTCGCCTTTAGCGTCTGCTGCAAGTCACGCATAAAGCTCAGAAAAAAGTCTTTAAACACACAAGCACGCTCAGCATCTCCCGTGCCAAAGGTAAACGAAATATCTTTCGTTTTTGCCGCAGCCTCCGCAATTTTAAAAATCACCACCGTCTCTCCTGGATTAACCGGAGAAGCCAACAGTCCATCAAAGGTCGAAGATCTCACCGCGATGCGCGGCACCTGCTGCGTCGGCGCATGTTCAGTAAAAATATCTTCCACTGAACGATGAACATTTTGCTTCAGCGTTTTCAATGAGCCTGCCGTAGACTGCACCACTTCGCCAATGTTGTGACCCACATCCAGAATATGCACATCTTCTGGCAGGCTATGGGCGCAATAGTTCATAATTTTTGTCTGCGCCTGCACGCCCTGCTCGTACTTCAGCGGAATAATCGCCTCAGTCAGCTGCTGCACCGTATGCTTAGCAGCTTCCGTCATCTCAGCCGGAATCTCATGACCAAAGAATCGCTGATTCACAATCTGAACCATCTCATGCGCTAGCACGTCGTCATCAGCGTTGGTCTGTAGTAGGTGGGCAATGTTGTCCACATCAGCTTGGCTATAGCCCTCCGCTGACTTCTCTTCTAAGTACGCTCTTCGCTGTGGGTAGCTGGGGTCAAAGCTAGCCTCAAACGGGCAAAACCAAAGATCGCGCTCAGCATCGTGAAATTTGGTGGAGCGAAAGTAAAGCTGTACCCACTTTGGTAGTACATCTGTCGCGTAAGCATGGAGCCTATCCACATCACCAGATTTCTCAATCTGCCGAATATGATCCGCCTCTGAAACAATGACGACATCTAACAAAAATGGAATGGTGATTCTGCGAGGTTTCTGCACGACTCAAAACCGGATGGGTTAAGCCAATACTATAAAAGCAATTTTGTTTAGGCCATCGTTTAGCCAAAGTCGTTATTTTTCTCAACGACCATTCCCCTGCCCTGCCATTCACCTGCCATATATTGCCAGCAATCTTGCGCGATCGCCCAATCCTCCTGGGTATGAATCACCAACACTCGCACCGCTGAATCCTCCCGTGCAATATCGCGATCGCCGCTTCCCCTCTCATTCTTTTCTTCATCTATCTGCACCCCCAAAAAAACCATCCCCTCACAGGCCACCGCCCGCAATCCTGCCGCATTCTCTCCAACCCCAGCCGTAAACACCACCACATCCAATCCACCCAGGCTCATTAGCATAGAGCCAAAGCAAGCCTTGAACCGATGCAGATAAATCTCTTTTGCCAGCTTCGCTCGCTGGTTGCCCTGCGCAATGGCCGCGTCAATCTCTCTCAAATCATGAGAGATACCAGAAATCCCTTTCAGCCCAGATGCTGTATTTAACAACGTATCTAGCTCATCTGCCGAATAGCCTTGTCTCATCAGATGAATCAAAATACCCGGATCTACCGCGCCCGATCGCGTTCCCATCATCAGCCCATCTAAGGGCGTAAAGCCCATCGTAGTATCGATGCTCTTGCCATTTTTCACCGCACTCAGCGACGCGCCATTACCTAAATGGCAAACAATAATGCGTACCTCATCCAGGGACCTCTCAAGCATCTGCGCGGCCCGATGCGCACAGTACTGGTGGCTAATGCCATGAAACCCATAGCGGCGAATACCTTGACTCACCCAGTCGTAAGCACCAGGATAAACAGCCGCCGCATCAGGAATGTCACTATGAAACGCCGTATCAAACACTGCAATCTGCGGCACATCACCAAGCAACTGCTCCATTAGCTCAATGCCTTCCAGATTCGCCGGGTTGTGGTTCGGTGCCAGCTCACTTAGCCGCCCAATAGTGGCCTTCACCTCAGGTGTTATCAGCACACTCTTTTTGTAGTACTGGCCACCATGCACCACCCGGTGACCCACCACATCAATCTCTTGCAGAGAAGAAATCACGCGCGTGGAACCTTGATGCAGCAAGCTCAGCAAATAGGAAAGTGTATTCTCCCTTGCAGGTGAAGACACTGTTTTGCAATATCTCTCACCCTCATCTGTTTCTACCTTTAACCTAGCAGCCCCTTCCTCCGGCGACCAATCAATCTGCGCCTCCCATAAGGGTTGCTGAGAGGAGCGCTCGGGTACCGAAGGAAGGCCCGTAGAGATGTCATAAAGACAGCTCTTTTGGCTGCTTGAGCCAGCGTTGAGAACTAATATCTTCATCGTCTTTTATGGCCCATCAAACTTGAATCCCTAATAAGGCCACTTCCAATTCACTTGCTCTTCAGCATCAGTGCCGTGCTCATGCGCATAGGCCAAGCACTCCAAAATCTTATTCTTCATTCTCTCTTTCACATGACCCGCTGCCGAACCCAACTTCGGCACCCGGTTAATCACATCAATCACCAAATTGAACCGATCAATCTGATTGTTAATCGCTAGCTCTAACGGCGTGTTGATATTGCCTTCTTCTTTATAGCCCCGCACATGAATTCGCGCTTGATTAGACCGGCGATACACCAGCTTGTGAATCAGCCAAGGGTAGCCGTGGAAGTTAAAGATAACCGGCTTGTCTTTAGTAAAGAGAGAATCAAAATCCCAGTCCGAAAGACCATGAGGATGCTCCCCTTCTGACACCAGCTTGAACAAATCAACCACATTAATGAACCGCACCTTGAGGGCAGGAAACTCTTCTCTCAAAATTGCAGTTGCTGCGAGTGACTCCATCGTGGGCACATCACCGCAGCAGGCCATAATGACATCAGGTTCGTCTGGCTCAATGCCGCAGTCGTCATTGCTGGCCCAACTCCAAATGCCAATCCCCTTAGTGCAGTGGGCAATAGCCTCATCCATCGGCAAGTACTGCAAATGCTTCTGCTTATCAGACACAATCACATTCACATAGTCCACACTGCGAAAACAATGATCAGCCACCGATAGCAAACAGTTCGCATCTGGCGGAAAATACACTCGCACCACATCCGGACTTTTGTTCGTCACCAAGTCCACATAGCCCGGATCCTGATGGCTAAAGCCATTATGGTCTTGCCGCCATACCAGCGAAGAGAGCAAAATGTTGAGAGAAGAAACCGGTCTGCGCCAAGGCACATGATTTTTGCAGATATCTAACCACTTAGCGTGCTGGTTAAACATCGAGTCCACCACATGGGCAAAGGCTTCGTAAGTGTGGAACAGTCCATGTCTGCCACTGAGCAAATAGCCTTCTAACCAACCTTGCAGCGTATGCTCACTCAGCATCTCCATCACCCGGCCATCGCGGGCAAGGTTGCCGCCCTGCGCATCCTCCGGATACATATCCGCCATCCAAACCTTTTTGGTGACATCGTACACATCTTGCAATCGGTTCGAGGCAGTTTCATCTGGCCCCATCAGGCGGAAGTTATCCGGGTTATCGCGAAAGATCTCTCGCATCAAAAGGCCCAGCACCTTTGTATTTTCAAACTCTTCTACCCCATGCTTCTCCATCTGAATCGCAAAGTCTTGGAAGCGAGGCATTTTCAGTGCGCGGCGCAGAATACCTCCATTGGCATGAGGATTCGCACTCATACGACGGTTACCGGTAGGGGCTAATGCCTTAAGTTCAGGGATGAGCGTACCGTTCTCATCGAATAACTCCTCGGGGTTGTAGCTACGCATCCACTCTTCTAGCTTGCGCAAATGGTCGGGATTGTCGTGCATGCCACCCATAGGGACTTGGTGCGATCGCCAAAAATCCTCCACCTTCTTTCCATCCACCTCCTCTGGGCCAGTCCAGCCCTTCGGCGTCCGCAGCACAATCATCGGCCACAGTGGTCTTTTCACCTCACCCCCTGACCGTGCCGCCTGCTGATATTCCCGAATCTTCAGCACGCACGCTTCCATCACTGCCGCCATCTTCTGATGCATCTCATCAGGATCTTTGCCCTCTACAAAGTAAGGCGTATAGCCATAGCCCCGGAACAAATATTCCAGCTCCTCATGAGAAATACGTGCCAAAATCGTCGGATTTGCGATCTTATATCCATTGAGATTCAATACCGGCAGCACCGCCCCATCACGCGCAGGATTCAAGAACTTGTTGGAATGCCAAGCGGTCGCAAGTGGCCCCGTTTCCGATTCCCCATCGCCCACCACCACGCAGGTTATCAAATCAGGATTATCCAACACCGAACCATAGGCGTGAGAAACGCTGTAGCCCAGTTCACCACCTTCATGAATAGACCCAGGCGTCTCTGGTGTAACGTGGCTACCAATGTCGCCAGGGAAAGAAAACTGCTTGAAGAATTTCTGCATTCCCGCCACATCTTCACTCTTATCGGGATACAGCTCAGAGTACGTGCCCTCCAAATACACCGGCCCCAATACACCAGGCGCACCATGACCTGGCCCAGCCATGAAAATCATGTCTAGGTCATACTTTTTAATCAGCCGATTGCAGTGAATGTAGGTAAAGCTGAGCGCAGGTGAAGCACCCCAATGTCCTAGCAATCGGTGTTTAACATGGGCTTTCTCTAAAGGCACTTTCAAAAGAGGATTATCTCTTAAATAAATCATGCCAACGGCTAAATAATGACAGGCACGCCAATAGGCATCTGTCTTTCTGAGTTCATCAGCCGTTAGGATATTAGAGGACTCCACACCACCTAAGGCTGCACCGTCTAATACAGCACTTTGTTCCACAGGAGCCTGAACCATAATTTACCGTTCCTTATATAGCGTCGGATAAAGAGAGACTAGAGAAACTAGAGAGAAAGCTAATCAAAAAGATAAATAGAAGAGATATCGCCTTTGCAGAAAAATATCTCTTTGAGGCATTGTCCCTAAGCATTGCTCCCAAGCATTACTTCTAGGCATTGCTCCTAGACACTTTTTAGAGAAACATTGACAAAGACAAATGCTTTGGTTGTTTTTATTATGAGTATTTTTCGAGATTTGACCTTTTCACTTGAGACAAATCTGCTTTAATACGAATCTGTTTTCACAGAGCATCTTTTTGGCACAGAACCAATCGCTCAGGCATCAATTGAGGCAAGCCTTAGAAAGACGACTGAAACAGGCTATAAATTGTGACGAATAACTGCTAAAAAACGCTTTCCCCGAAGCATAATCTTCACCACAATGGTAATGAAGATTTTCTCAAAGGGATCGCGCCTAAGTTTTATTTAATAATCTCTCTAAAGATTCATTGGGATTAACTGACTGAATCCTCTCGTCTTCATCTAGTTCAAGACAGTGCTCACTACATTGAGTCAAATCCCAGCGAAAAAATACAGCCGCAATCTTGGTCAAGACGCTTTAGTCAGCACTGTAGACAGACCAACAGCATCACTGAGACAGCAACCATATCGCTAACGGGATGAGAGACCACACAAAACCTGCCTAATAAGGCCCACAACACTCCCCCAAAGGGGTATAACAAAGCTAAAAAACAATCTCCGCAAAGTCTATAGACCTTGCGGAGATTATAAAGTCATAATTTGACTTATGAAGCTGGTGATCCGACTCGAACGGACGACCGGCTGATTACAAATCAGCTGCTCTACCAACTGAGCTACACCAGCATGGAAGAGCGGCTGACTTGTGGTCAGCTACCCTGCCAAGGAACTTGATTATATCAGAGGTTGTGGACAGTTCACACACATAACTAAAAAACATGTGAACGAGCACATAAGCCCTCTCAAGCCAGGCAAACTTAAGCCTTATTGTTTTCCACAGCCCAACGCGCTAGCTCAGTCCGGTTATGCAGTCCCGTCTTACCCAGCATGTTACTGACATGGCTCTCAATCGTCCGCTGACTTACCTTTAGCTCCTCAGCGATCTGACGGTTAGCCATACCCCGTGCCACAAACTGAACTACCTTCAGCTCAGTGGGCGTTAGCTCCACATCAAAAGGCACCTGAATGGTAGGAATAGAGTTTGGCCCCTTATTTTGATGGTGAATCAGGCGAGTAGCCTGCTTCAAAGAAGACTCCACTTGAGCCACAAGCTCTTCCGGCTCAAACGGCTTCACCATGTATACGTCTGCGCCCGTTGTCAAGCCTTTGACCCGATCTTGACTCTGACCTTTCGCGGAGAGAAACAAAATGGGAATCCAGCTCTTACCAGGATCCTGACGAACCTGCTCCACAAAAGCGTAGCCATCCATCTCTGGCATCATGACATCACAGATAATCATGTCAGGAGATAATTCTGTCAGCGCAGCCAATGCCTCCCGACCATTGCCCGCCGTCATCACCTGATAGCCTCGAAATTCCAGATAATCTTTTACTAGCAAGATGAGATTGGGATCATCATCAATAAGTAAGAGTTTCTTCTGTTCCCCTGTATTACCTTCTTTCATGCTAGTGCTCGCTCGTGTTCGTCTCTTGTAAAAGTTGGTCTTAAGATTTTGGATAGAAGTTGTTCTACGTGACGTTTTTCTGTGAATAACCCCAGAAAAATCGGGCTCTAAAAAGCCGTCCGTTCAGGGTGAATACTGAACCGATATATCAAGCATTCCCAAAATATCCATGACATCACTCAGGTGAGATAGGTTTATCGCGTCAACGCTACGCGATTTTGCCATTGTCAACCTGATGGCGCACTTAATTACTCAACGGCACTTGGCAAAGGACGTTGCAAAAACAAATAATCTTCAACAACGTTGCCCCCTATTAGGTGCTCTTGAATAATGCGCTCAATGACCTCAGGCGTGGCACTGTGATACCAAACACCTTCTGGATAGACCAACAGAATTGGGCCTTTCTGGCAAACGCGCAAGCAATTTGCTTTGGTCCTAAATACAAAGTTGGAATGTTCATTAACTGGAACATCTAAGTTCAACGCTTTAAGGCGCTTTTTCAGATAATCCCAAGCAACGATACTCTCCGCTTTGTCACAGCATTTAGGCTTGGTTTGGTCGGCGCATATAAAGATATGCCTTTGAATATCAGATAAAGAAAGAGCTGTGACACTCTTTTGAAGGGCGTCAGTTGCTGACTCAGACTGATGATGTGGCATATCAATCACACTAGATACACATTAAAGAGCAAGGGTTTACGTACAATCAATGATCCCTATCACAGTACGTAGGTATCAAATATTACGTTATCGGCGATAGAAAAATTACGGGGGGGATACGGATGATTACATTACTCAGCGACTTCGGCTATCAAGATGCTTATGTGGCTGTGATGAAGGGCATTATTGCAGCGATCGCACCAGCCAAAATAACGTGTGATTTGACACATGCAATAGAGCCTCAAAATATTTTAGCGGCTCGATTTAATTTAAAACTGGCTTACCCTCATTTCCCGCCTGGAACAGTCCACCTAGCCGTTGTAGATCCAGGGGTTGGCTCTACCCGCAAAGCGATCGCCGTAAAATGTTCAAACGCTGACACGAACTGCTTTTTAGTCGGGCCTGACAACGGCGTACTCAGCGGTGTCATCGAAGATTTTATGGCCGATCCGAAGACTGGTCGCGTGGCGGCAGTCGTCCTGAACAATTCACGATATTGGCGTAACGGGTTAACCGGCTCACGCCCGAGTCATACGTTTCATGGCCGCGATATTTTTGCCCCAGTAGCGGCTCATTTAGCTAGCGGTGTGGCCTTAGAGTCACTAGGCGATCTCATCGAGCCTCATTTACTCGTAAAACCTGATTTAGAGCCCTTCACCCCATCCCTCGTTTCCGCCTCGTCAAAACAAAACAAAACCAGAACTCGCAAATTCCAGCCCAGATCTCACAGCGAAAGCGTACAAGGCGATCGCATCACACTAGGTATCGGATGCATTCAGCACGTAGATGGGTTCGGAAATTTAATCAGTAATATCCCCGAGCACGTCGTAGCTGGCATCGCATGGAGTCTCTTACTCAAAACCCCTCTCAAATCACCGCCAATACCTCGTATAAAAACGTACAGCGATGTGCCGCTGGGCAATGTGGCCGCGCTGGTAGGCAGTCATGGATGGCTAGAAGTCGCCAGAAACCAAGGAAGCGCCGCCATCGCCGTAGAAGAATGGGGCGGTGCACCTGTTGGCACACCGTTAGAAATAATTTTAGAAACTTCGATTTAGATAGTGGAAAGTAATCCATCCAATTATTCAATCCACTCAATCACCCAAATCGATTGATATGACTGAATTTCAGTGCCTTCACGGAGAAGGTTAGTCCGGACTGAAACGTCCGTTGGAGAATACATCAATAAGCGGGTTAAAGCGTTCTCTTTTTCCCGAATACCATCTTCTTTCTACAGACCGCTACCAGGCGGTTATCTACATTATGATTATGCTCACAGGAATTAAGGCTTTTGAAGCACGCTGGCAATCCATCAAAGGCAATCGCAGCGCCATCGAAAACCGCCTATTGATGCAGTCAATGAAGCGCTTAGTCGATAATTACGCAACCCACGAAGAAATCAGTGAAGATCTGCCCATAGCGCTACAAGGCACGTTCAACCGTTTGGTAGATGCTTACTTGAATGGTTTTTGGCTAGAAGACGGTAACGATGAAGCCAATGCCAATCCAGCTGCTGTACTCTCTCCAGCAATGATTGCGGCTCAACAGCTACGTCAACGCCGCCGGATGCAGTCTACACCTAAGCCCACACCTGCCAGTGAAGCAGCTACTTATATTATTCACGATCACGCTGCTTTCGCCTAGCGTGCCTTTACTTAACGGCTTGTACCTGGCGGCTTACACCTTACGGCCTGTACCTAGCGGCCTGTCCCTAGCGGCCTGCGGTCTGAGCTGCAGCGTAAAACACCCCCATAAAACGTTGTCGATGTAATCAAAGCAATACAATTGACAACGCATCTGCGCCCAAGTGTGCCAATCTTCGAGCGAAGACGATATCTTAGTTAGCGGCAGTTCCTAATCTTGGGATACTTTACTTGGAACAAGCCTATCGGCTAAGGCCAGTAGCGACGAACCACAGGTAAAGTGTCTAGCAAAGTACGAATGTATCCGCACTTTGCAACATCATCGCTGCCGCTAATTGCTCGCTCGGGTTAGCTCGTTTGTACGAACCACTCCACCATAAATACCGACCACAAACTTTTGCCCAACTCGTAGGCCAAGGGGCGATCGCAGAAACGCTCACCCATGCCCTTACGCAAAATCGGATCGCGCCCGCCTATCTGTTCTGCGGCCCCCGAGGTACTGGTAAAACTTCCAGTGCTCGTATCCTAGCCAAATCCCTCAACTGTTTAGAGTCAGACAGTCCCACCCCTACGCCCTGCGGCCAATGCGACATCTGCCGCTCTGTTAATGTGGGCAGCGCCCTAGATATTGTTGAAATTGATGCCGCCAGTAACACAGGGGTTGATAATATTCGCGAACTCATCGAAAGAGCGCAGTTTGCGCCTGTGCAGTGCCGCTACAAGGCATATGTCATCGATGAGTGTCACATGCTTAGCACCGCCGCGTTCAACGCACTGCTCAAAACGCTAGAAGAACCACCAGATCGAGTTGTTTTTGTGCTGGCAACCACCGATCCACAGCGAGTATTGCCCACCATTATTTCCCGCTGCCAACGGTTTGATTTCCGTCGCATTCCGCTGCCTGCGATGATCAAGCACTTGGGCTACATCGCCCAGCAAGAATCCATTGCCATTGATGAAGCAGCTGTCCAGTTAGTCGCTCAAATTGCCCAAGGCGGCCTGCGTGATGCAGAGAGTCTATTGGATCAGCTAAGCTTACGGGCCGACGAAATTACCGTAGAGGCCGTATGGGATTTGGTTGGAGCGGTGCCGGAGCGAGATTTGTTGAATTTGGTGCGGGCGATCGCTGCTGACGATGGCACTGTTCTCATCGAGCGTACTCGCAACTTAATGGACAAAGGCCGCGAGCCTTTAATCGTATTACAAAGCTTAGTAGGCTTCTACCGCGATTTACTCATTGCCAAAAGTGCACCAGCTCGGGCCGATATGGTCGCCATTACCCCACCCACGTGGGCAGAAATGACAGAATTTGCCCAAAAGCTATCGGTACCACAGTTACTCGCCAGCCAGCAAAAGCTCCAAACCGCAGAAGTACAGGTCAAAAACACGACCCAGCCTCGGCTTTGGCTAGAAATCACACTCACGTCTCTATTACCAAGTGCGTTAGGTGCTGCGGCACAAATCGCAACCGCTGGGCGTATTACAGCTAGCGGGCCAGATAAATCTGTTCTGTCCGTGGCAAATCCACCGACGCTCTCCGCTGTGTCATCACCGCCAGCGGCACCAGTGCCATCATCAGCGCCACCCACATCAGCGCCACTCACGCCCACATCAGAAACAACAGCACTGCCACCAGCGGCACCAGCCCAGCCCAGCCCGCCTGAATCGCCGCTGGCAACGCCGGTCACAGCAGCAGCTTCTCCAACACCTGCTCATTCAACACCTGCTCATTCAACAGCAGCAGACGCTGCAAGCTCGCCTGCTACAGCCGCCCCAAATGCAGCCAGTGCACAGCAGCCAGGCAATGAAGTTGCCTTTGGTCGTTTAGATGAGCTGTGGACGCAAATATTGGCAGCCCTAGCGCCACGCGGCACTCAAATGCTGATGACTCAGCAAGGGTCATTACTTGCGTTCGATGGTGTCAGTGCCAAAGTCGGATTTCGCTCAGCGCAGTTACAAAAAATGGCTCAGCAGCGCGTGCCCAATTTAGAGCAGGCGTTTGAAGCTGTTTTTCAACGCCCGATCAAAGTGTTGTTAGAAGTGCAGCAGCCGAAAAAAGAGGAAGCACGTGAGTCAACCCACACAGCAGACAACAAACCTTCCTCGCCGCCGTCACACCCTCACCCCGCATCACCACCACTTTCACGGCCTGCACCGCCCCTTCCCCAAACCAACAACAACCCAACCAACCATCAGCCACCGCCCACCAATTCCCCAACTAACAACAACCCGACGACTAACTATCAGTCACCAGTCAACCAACCGCCCTCCACGTCCACTGCGAGCTATGACAGCACTTCAGGGACAAGTGCACAGGCATCACAGCCAAAGGCCGCTGGGCAAGATAGCCTACCGTCTGCGCCATCGTCAGGTGCCTCTCCCGATCAATGGGCCACCAATCAGGATCAAGACAACATCAAACGGTTTGCACAGTTCTTCAACGGGCAAATTGTGAACCTAGATGACGACGAGGAACTGATGGGCAGCAGGCAAGGTGACCATGCCCACAAGTCTTCAGATCCTGGCCCAGACGTTCCCTTTTAAAGACGTTCTCTTTCAACATTTCTTCCATTGCCTTCTTTCTCAAAGGCTGCATTAACCTTTGAGAAAAAAGCAATATCTAACACATTTAGCTAGTCGTCCCTGAAAAACCTCAAGAGATCGCCGACTTTCGCGCTGTCTGTTCGAGGCATCGGTAAAGCTTCCGCAGGTTGAATCCACAAGCTGCGAGTAATGCGTTGATACGGTCGCCCTGCTTACCTTTGAGGAAATTAC
>JBGCGG010000031.1:0-47870 GCA_045110585.1 Phormidesmis sp.
GGCGGCCGCTGATCACCTCCAGGACGACTTTTGCCTTAAATTCACTGCTGTAGTTTCTTTGCTTGCTTCCCATGTTCCTTGACCTTTATGGACTTTAGCTTACGCTCTCTAGCCGCTGTCCTAAATTTGGGGGTCACTACACCAAGGGCGCAGTGGTATCACTCGGTGGCGCAGCGCCATCACGCTTTAGAGAAAGCTGATCAAATAAAACATCGCCCTGAGCGCCTGAGCGATACGTCCACACCTGGGCAAATACAGTACCGGCAGGGGCCGTGCTGCTGCGCTCATATAGCTGCCAATCGCCACTCAAAACTTGGGCGCTGACGCTACCCCCTAAAGAGTTATAGTTACCATCGAAAAAGTTCAGGCCAAACCCTGCGTAATCTGTACTGGATGATTTGCCATACCCACTCAGGACATAGTCTTCGCCAGGGGTCGCACTGACAAACTGACCCACGCCGCTACCCGCTGCCGACATTTGCAGGGCCGCACCACCCGCAAACGCATCTGTCGTAGACACAGATTCTGTACCCGTAAAGCTTCCCCAACTGCTCAAGTTCGATTCAAACCCTGAGTTATCGAGCAGTTCCTCACCAGCCGTTGGTGGCGGCGGGGGGGGTGGCGGTGGGGTCGAGCCATCGGTATCTAGCACCAAGCCATCGACAAAAAATTCTCCGTCACCGTCGTTTTTATAGGCCCATACCTGCACAAACTGAGCACCGTCGGGTGCGGCCTTTTCTAGCTGATACGTTTGCCAGTTGTTGGTTGTAACACGCAGGTCGCCGCCATCTAAAAAGTTGTAGTCGGCATCAAAAAAGTTGAGGCCAAAGGCGGAATAGCCACCAGAAGACGACTTGGCAGCCCCTGTAAGCGTGTAGGTTTCACCCGTGGTGACAGAGAGAAACTGATTCACGCCGCTGGCAGCAGCAGAGAGTTGAAGAGAGCGATCGCCTGAAAAAGACTCCGTTTCTGAAACCGTTTCAGTCCCGGTAAAGCTACTCCAATCCGCTAGCCCCGACTCAAAATCTCCATTATTCAACAGCGCCAGCGTACCACCATAAGCCGATTGAGCAGATGCGCCGAGTGCCACCTCACTTTCAATAGCACCGCGCGCCACCTCAAGCTGCCAATCTCCCCCAATCCCGGTCAAATCATTAGACGCCGCCACATCCGCGCCACTTAAGCGGGCAATGCGCTCAACCAGGGCAATGCCTTCATCAGTCGCGGCAAAATTACAGCCATAAAAGAGAAGATCCGCATCTTCCGACAAAAACTGCTGCCACTGCTGAAAATTGTCATCGTAGCGGGCAGCCGTGGCGCTGTTAAAGGTGGCATTTCCGAGCTGTAGCGTGCCGCGATCGCCATGGGAAAAGATATGAACTTCTCTAAGGTTGTTGTCGCCAATATTTTGATACTGAGCCAGCTCAGACGTAATCCGCTCAATGCCATCCTCCTGAGAATCAATGAGAACAACCCGAGTATTCTCAAGCCCTTGAATCAAAGTATCAATATCAGCTAAGCCCTTATCTACAAAAGCCAGACGCTGATTAGAAGAGGCTGAAGTGGGTTGTTCATTACCCAACAACAGATTCTTTTCAGAAAACTGAGAGGCATCATTTTGAAAGGTGTCATGCTGTGGATTCAGCACAGTTGCATCGGGTAGATCACTCATGAATTAAAACAATCTTCTACAGAAAGTCTCTTAGATAGCATTCACGAAAACGACATTCACGCAAATGGCATTCACGCAAAGGCACGTACGTTGAATAAGTGACACTTTATACCATGTATAAATTATTTTTTATATGGTTTCTAACTAGCTTTACAAGGCCAACCTTAAAAGTCTTGCTGTTGAAGGCAAATTCAGGGAACTTTTTTGCCATAAAAAAAGTACGCCCCTGGAGCGTTCAGGGCATACTTTTTAAGCTATTTGGCTGTTAGCATAATCGCTTAGAGCACAGCAAAACAATACCGCACCGCGTCTTACGCAGTCACAAGTTCAGCAATCGCAACTTAAGCAACTACAACGTAAGATCTCATGACTTAAGCGATCGCAAATTAAGTGCTCCTGAGAAAAAAAGTGCATTACTGAATGCACACAGCCTTTAGATACAGGAACAAAGAGAATAATGGGGGCACCTCATGTAAGCCGCAATTGCTGATGGCAACATCGTACAGAGCGCCCATAATCCATTACTAAAGACTAAAGACTCGTTACTAAAGGCTCGTTACTGAAAGCTCAACTTACTGAAAGCTCAACTTACTGAAGGCTCAACTTGCCAAACCAACGCTTTTTTTGCTTTTTGCTAGATACAGTAGGGTGCTCAATCTTAGTCGGGGCCATGCTCGCACGGCGATCGCGAATCTGAGTCATAAAAAACTCTTCCAGGGTAGGCTTTGCCACTTCCAGCTTCACTATCTGCGCATTCATCAGCCGAGCCGTAGACATAAACTCAAACGGATCGCCATTGAGTACGCCCTGCCAGTACCCCTCACTAAACGTAATATTGAGCAGCCACTGATCGAGCACATCTAGGCTACCGCCATGACCTTTCACGACGTAGTGAGCCGGGTTGCCCAGCAAATCGTCAATTTCGCCCATACAAACAATTTCGCCCTGGTCGAGAATGGCAATGCGATCACAAATCATTTCCACATCCGACAGCACATGACTATTAAAAAACAGCGTCTTACCCTGCTCTTTTAAAGACAAAATAATCTCACGAACCTGATAGCGCCCAGTGGGATCTAGCCCTGACATCGGCTCATCTAAAAACACAATCTCAGGATCGTTCATGAGCGCTTGGGCCATGCCCACCCGCTGCAACATCCCCTTAGAGTAGCGGCGCATTTGCTTCTTAGTCGCCGAGCGCCGATCTAACTGCACCAAATCCAACAGTTCAGCAATGCGCTGCTTTTTCGCATGGCCTTGAATGCCAAAAAGCCCCGCTGTGTAGCTCAAAAACTCCCATCCCGTCAAATAATCATAAAAATAAGGATTCTCTGGCAGGTAGCCAATTTTAGCCTTCGTGTCTGCATCGCCAGCAGGTTCGCCCATCAGCGTTGCAGAACCAGCCGTAGGGCGCACAATGCCCAGCAGCAGCTTCAGCAACGTGGTTTTGCCCGCACCGTTGGGGCCAAGCAACCCAAACGTTTCCCCTTTATATATTTCCAGCGAACACTGCTTAAGTGAAGGCGGCGCGGCTTTAAGCCAAAAGCCCGTACGATACACCTTGCGCAAATCTTGGGTGGCAATGATAGTGGGCTGATGGACAATGGCAGATGTCGCCATACCAGGAACCGTCGTTGAGAAAGCGGAGTTAGTAGAAGGTGAAACCACGTTCATAAATAAGGGAACCGGCCAGCGGGTCAATAATAGGGCGTAGACAATAAGGGAATGACGTATGCTTTATGAAGAACCGTAGAATTTTAAGGAGATTGGAGTGATGGATCGCTCAAAAATTGTGGCCATTGTGACTGGCACACTATCTGTTTTGTTGGCGATCGCCTACCTCCTGCTGGTTCAAATACTAGATTTTCGCGGTGAAATGATTCCTGCGCCAGTGAGTTTTCTAGGATTTTTTGTGTAACAAATAAAACAACCTACTAGGGTTATTGCGGATACGACCCTCTCTAAATAGATAACGGCCATACCCGAACACTTTTCCCGCAAACGGCAAGACGGCCTCGAACACGGTCCCGAATGCCGTCGCCCGAGCCACTTCTTCACCAGCGCTCTCTAACATACGCCGCGGCACTCAGGGCAAAGGAGAATCCACCCACAGGAGGCTTATCAGCTTAAACAACAACCCGCTGTTAGTAATCCGTGTGCAGCTATTTCATCGTCTCTTTTCGAC
Source organism: Phormidesmis sp. (assembly GCA_045110585.1). Lineage (GTDB taxonomy): Bacteria > Cyanobacteriota > Cyanobacteriia > Phormidesmidales > Phormidesmidaceae > Phormidesmis. Next base: position 3,858 of record JBGCGG010000031.1, read on the forward strand.
GTGCTCACGACGTGCTCGCGAAGATATGCTAAGCCAATAGCACAGGCTGCCGTTGAGCTATGAGGCAGTGCCTGTAGCTTTAAACCACATGGATAAATCACGCTGGAGTAAGTCCTGCAACTTCAAGATGTCTTCTCGGTAGTAGTTTTCCAGGAGGGCGCGATCTTCAGAAGAAAGCGGGAGGGCTTCTTTGCCCTGAGAATTGGCTGAGATGAGGCGCGATCGCAATTTTTGCCGTTGGGCTTCTGGCATCACGGTTCTCAACACAGTGCCTGCCAGCGATCGCAATGGATTTTTGGTGCGCAGCAGCTTATTAATTGACTGATTCTTCGGTACCTGGGCGGTTTGCTGCTTAGTTTTAGTATCGGCTTTGAAAGTGGGGTCTACGCCGATGAAGCTATAGAGGTTTTGCATGAAGCGATCGCTATCGGCCCGCAGCTCATCATATAAAAATACTTTCACCTGTCCCGAACCAGACGCATCTGAACCAAAGGCATCCAAAAAGTGAGCCAGCCCTTCACTGTATCGGCCTTTCAGCAATGTATATGAGCTATCTCCACTCTTTTGCACCTGCTCAGCCAGTGGCTTTTGGTTCCCCACCAAATCCCGCACATGCATCAGATAATCCGAATAGGCTCGCTCCACCGGATTGCGCAGCACAGCAATCAGCTTGGCCTCTGGCGTGTGTGCCTGAATCTGGGGCACCGCCTGCTCATGTAGAAATAAATAATTAGGCGAGGCTTCTCCAATCGCAATCTCATCCGTCACCCCATCGAACAGGGCGCGGTAGTCCTGAATCCTCAAAATCTGCCGCCGCCCACCACGGGTCATTTTCTGCTCGTCGCGCAGCGCAGCGTATTCTTCATCGCTCAGCGGCTTACGCCCCATAAATTCCGTTTCTTTCAGCGGACTCATGTATACCTGCGGATGCTCGCACAGGTAGTTATAAATCGAAGTCGTTCCTGCCTTTTGAACACCGAAGATGAGAAAGTTGGGTAGAGGCATACAGAAATTGAAAAGAGTTTTAGACAACCAGTAGTCTTGCTATATGAGCATTCCCTCTAGTCAGGCTATCCCCTTATTGCATTTTTTTAAATGCTAAGGCAATCTCAGAAATTTAATAACGCCGCCGCCCGCCATAGGCATATCACTCGCCATAGGCATATCCACATACTGCAGCAAAGTACTACAGCAGAGAAATGAGCCTAAAAAACCAAATGGGCTAGCTTAATCCAATGAGCTGACTAGCAGACAAGGGTTCAACCCAAATCCGTGTCGCGATCGCTTCATCAATGTTCTATCGTCAACAACACTCCCTCTAAAAAAGAGAAAGTTTCACTATCTTTGAACGAATTTCGAAAGGCCCTTCTGAAGTGCCTCTCCGTCTAAAGTCTTTCTACAGATAGAAAACGCTCACCAGATCCAGACGTAGATTTGCAACAAAATCAGTGGTTTTTAACCTCGACAACAAAGCCCATTGCTATCATGTAACCATTCAAACAATTACGATTCAGACCATTACGAGCGGCCAATCATGATTGTTGAACAATTCGGTGCAGGCGACTACCACAGCCCGCATCACAAAAGAGTTAGGAGATAGCTCATGATTGAATATAAACAAGCGATTGATAATAACGTTGCAGAAATCGCTGTTGAAGGAAAACTAACTGAAGCTGACTTCGATCAGGCCATTGAACAAATGACGGCCGATATTGAAAAGCACGGCCAGCTACGCCTACTAGAAGAGATTCGCAGCTTTGAAGGCATGGATTTGATGGCCCTCTGGAAAGATGCTCAGTTTGGGCTAAAGCATGTAAACGATTTTAGCCACGTTGCAGTAGTGGCTGATGTTGAATGGATGCGCACCATTTCTACAGCTGTCGGGAATGTGCTTTCTGCTGAGGTAAAAGCATTTGATCGCGCAAACATCGACGCAGCTCGTAATTGGCTAATGACAGCTTCTGATAAAACATTGGCATCTGGGCTGCAATACCATCGCACTGAAGATAGTTCAGTAGTGGAAATTGTTGTAGAAGGCAAAATTACAGTCGCGGATATCAATCACGTTGTCAAAGAAGTTGAATTAGATCTCACCCAACACGAAAAGCTACGAATCCTAGAAGATATTCGCGACTTCCAGGGAATAGATCCCATGGCGCTGTGGATTGATTTGCAACAAATCAGCAAAATTCAAAAAATCAGCCACGCTGCCATTGTTGCTGACGCGAAGTGGGTAAAAACAGTCGCAGAAGCCATCAGTGGGCTTTACCCGTTTGAGATGAAAGTGTATGAGCGCGCTCAAATTGCAGAAGCTAGAGCATGGCTCATAGCAGCTCACTAACACGCATATCTATCCTCACCGTTTAGTAATATCAATCACCGCGTGCCTCTTGGAGAACTCAGCCTCTTGGCAAATCCAGTAGGCAAATCCAGTAGGCAACGCTGCCGCCCATGCCCCTCTCCAAATAGACTCGCTCCAGCGGATGACACAGCACGACAATAAACTTGGCATCCAGCGTCCATGGCCTAACAATCACATGTCCAAATCAGAAGTGAACTGAAAAAACAGAAATAAGTTTCTGAGCTACGTTCTTAGGCATAAGCCAGAATCAATCAATATTAAGCTCGATGAAAATGGTTGGGCTGACGTTTCCGTATTGCTTCATGCCTGCCAAACATCAGGGCAGGAAATTTCTATGGAACGTCTCACTGAAATCGTCGAAACAAATGACAAAAAAGGATCTCATTCAAGGTCTAGCTCATGAAGATGTGTTGCGGCAAATCAATCATCTAGTGATTCTTCGACGGCACCGACAGGTAACTCAGCGTTGTCATTATTAAACAAGCCAAGCAGGTAACCCAAGATAGCGCCAAAGACAAAACCACCTGCGTGCGCCCAGTAAGCAACGCCGCCGCCCATGCCGACATCTGCGGGTACACCCAAACTTTCAAAGCCGTAAAGAGCCTGTTCCACAAACCAAAATCCCAGGAATAGTAAAGCCGGGATACGAATTGCGGTGAAGAAAATAGGGATGAAGGTGAGAACGCGCACTTGTGGAAAGCGGAAAATATATGCCCCCATCACGCCTGCGATCGCCCCACTCGCCCCTAAAGAAGGAATCGATGACGCTGGCGCAACATACCACTGGCACAGCGAGGCCAAAACACCACACACCAGATAAAAGCAAAAGAACTTTAGATGCCCTAACTGATCTTCAACATTGTTGCCAAAAATCCATAGATACAGCATGTTCCCGGCCACATGGAAAAAGCCCGCATGCAAAAACTCTGCGCTCAGCAGCGTCCCCCACTCCGTAATGTGCGGAAAGCCCATTCCCGTATTAAAGCTATGGCTTAGCTCACTGGGCACCACCGCAAACGTTTGAAACAACGCCTCTAAGTTCGGCCCACTCAACGTCGCCTCATATAAAAACACCAACACGTTCAACGCAATGAACGCATAGGTAACGTAGGGCGTTGTAGTGATGGGGTTGTCATCACGAATAGGAACCATAACGGCTTGCTCCAAAAAAGCAGTGAGGAACCCCGTAAATATACCGTTTTAATCCGCGCAGGTTGTTACCTCCTTAGAGAGGAATCGGCAGATATAAATCGGCAGATATAAACCAGCCAATAGAAATCAATGCCCCTACAGACGTAAAATCTTGTGTACCTTCTACGTCTGAATTCATACCGGTTATTCACCCATGGGAAAGCGAAAGTCAAAGCCAAAATCTGGGGGCAACCCAGCGACCAATAGAGTGGTCTATTCCGAATTTGGTACAGCCTCAGCCGCCACAGAAAGAGCCGTGCCCGATTTGCCACCTAATCAGCAAGACGTACGGGTACAGGTCTCTCGCAAAGGAAGAAAGGGAAAGAGCGTCACCATTATCAGCGGATTTTCGCATAAGCCCGAGACACTCAAGGCACTGGCTAAAAAGCTCAAAGCTCAGTGTGGCTCCGGTGGTACGGTGGCAGACAACACTATAGAAATCCAAGGGGAGCACGGGCCAAAGCTGGTCACGCTTCTCACAGAAAAAGGCTATAAGGCCAAAATTAGCGGAGGTTAAACACTCAATGGTTCCTGGATTCAGCAGTCGCACTGACCGACAATCTGTCAGTCGGCGCTACAAACGCTTAGGCGTCACGTTTCTCATCGGTCTCTTTTGCTCAGCGCTGTTCGGCGCGTTCTTACCGGCAAAGGCCGTCGGTCGCGGATTTTCGGGTCATCCGATGGAACCGTGCGTGCAGGCGCTAGTAACTCAGCAAGTGTTCGAGCAGCGCAGCATTAATAATCACTATCCCAACAGCTCCATGACCCAAGCGGAGTTTGCAGAGGCTGTATTACGAGCGTTTCCGGGTGCTTTTGCGGCCAACAATGAAGCGCTGGGTCTCCGCTTTGAGGCCGCTAGCTCCGAAACAGAAGCCTTACTAATGGCCGCCCTCGGCGACGAAGCTCAGCTAGAGCGAAGTGTTGGTCGCGCCCAAGCACTCGCCATTTTGACATCTGGCTCAGCAACTCCTTACAAAGCCGATGCCACCCAGGCCCTTTACGCCACCTTCCGGGATGCGTTGCTTATTCCTCGCAACACCCGTGAAGGCGTCGCCGCAGCCCTCGCCGCTGGCTACATCGTTGATAAAGAAGGTACCGAGCGAGCGACGAGCAACCAACTCGTCACCTTGAACAATAATCAGCATCAGCTGCGCCCCCGCCGCAACACCACCTTTGCAGAGGGTGCATCCTTCATCTGTCGGGCCAACCTAAATTCAAGTACAGTCGCAACGATCCCAGACAATCAGGTGGTGAGTTTTGTACCCCCTGCCATTCTCTCGGCACCGCAAGAGGAGCTGCGCGGGGTATGGATGACCAATATTGACAGTGATGTATTGTTCTCCCGCGAAAAGTTGGAGCCTGCGCTAAACAAGCTAGCTGATTTGCACTTTAATACGGTGTATCCCACGGTTTGGAACTGGGGAACAACCTTGTTTCCAAGCAGCGTGGCCGAGCGAGAAATTGGCTACAAGCAAGGGCTATATCCTGACTTAGAGTTCACCGGACGCCAAGAAGCTTTAGAAGCAGCGCAAGGCGATCGCGACATGCTGCTCGAACTCATCGAAATCGCTCATGATCGCGGCCTCAAGGTGATCCCCTGGTTTGAATTCGGCTTCATGGCCCCGGCTGATTCGGCCCTGGCCCAGCGTCACCCAGACTGGCTCACCCAAAAAGTAGACGGCACCCTCACCACCCCCGAAGGCGATCACAATCGCGTTTGGCTCAATCCTTTCCATCCAGAAGTGCAGGCGTTTATTACCAGCCTCACCACCGAACTGGTCGCGAACTACGACATAGACGGCTTCCAGGTAGATGACCACATGGGCTTGCCTTACAAATACGGCTACGATCCCTACACCGTCAATCTCTATAAGCAGGAGCATGACGGCCAAGCCCCTCCCGTAGATGCCAAAGATGCTGAATGGACTCGGTGGCGCGCTGACAAAATCACCGAGTACATGGGTGAGCTATTTACGACGGTCAAATCCATCAAGCCTCGCGCCGTCTTCTCCGTATCGCCTAACCCACACGTATTTGCCTACGAGTATTACCTGCAAGATTGGGATACGTGGCTGAGAAAAGGCTACGTGGAAGAACTCATTATTCAGCTATACCGGAGTGACTTAGGTCGCTTTGTATGGGAAATGCAGCAGGACGCAGCCGCGTTCGCCAAAGATCATATTCCAACCAGTGTGGGGATTTTGAGTGGGCTGAAAGGGCGTTCAGTGCCTATGGACACAATCTCAGAACAAGTGGAAGCCGTACGCGATCGCAATTTCTCCGGCGTCTCATTCTTCTTCTACGAAACCCTTTGGAATCTGAGTGAAGAAGGCACCCCTCCTGAAAGGCAAGCTGCCTTTGGAGAGATTTTTCCGAACGAGGCTCGCTATCCCAGAGCAAGCTAAATTCCTGGAAGCAAGCTAAGTTCCTGGAAGCAAGTTAAGTAGAAAAGTCACTAAAACCAAACGATTTAATACAAAGAGATCTCTGTTCCATTCGGAAGAGGGATCTTTTTGTTCACATTAAACACACTAAAATCTTCTCTTTCCTTAATGAAAAATCGGGTTGTGTTGTTTAAAGTCGTATCAGAAAGACTTGTTTGGTAAAGCTGAAGCAAACCTGAAGTTTTTCAGGCATGGCGTCCATTCACCCCTCAGAAGGTCTAACCTGTTGCGGGTTGTTGCGTTCTGGTTGTTCATACATTGTCAACTCGGATACCAAACGTCTACGCCTGAGCGGCTATACAAACAACTTAAACAATGGAGAATTCATGGCACAGAGTTTTGGCGTAATTGGTCTGGCGGTAATGGGGGAGAACATCGCCCTCAACATTGAGCGTAACGGCTTTCCGATTGCCGTCTACAATCGCTCCCGCGAGAAGACCGACGCATTCATGAAAAATCGCGCTCAGGGCAAGAATGCGGTCGCAGCCTATTCCCTAGAAGAGTTTGTACAGGCACTAGAGCGGCCCAGGCGCATTCTGGTCATGGTGAAAGCAGGCAAGCCTGTAGATGCTGTGATCGATAGTCTTAAGCCCCTGCTCGATCCCGATGACATGATCATCGATGGCGGCAACTCGCTGTATGACGATACTGAGCGCCGCGTCAAAGATTTAGAAGCCGCAGGCTTCAACTTCATTGGCATGGGCGTGAGCGGCGGCGAAGAAGGCGCACTCAATGGCCCTAGCCTGATGCCCGGCGGCAGTAAGGCGGCTTACGATGCCATTGAACCCATCGTGACTAAAATTGCGGCTCAGGTCGATGATGGCCCCTGCGTAACCTACATCGGCAAAGGTGGCTCCGGTCACTTTGTGAAAATGGTGCACAACGGCATTGAGTATGGCGATATGCAGCTCATTGCAGAAGCCTACGACCTGATGAAAAGTGTACTGGGCTTGGGTCAAGAAGAACTCCACCAAATTTTTGCAGAGTGGAACAAAACGGAAGAACTCGATTCTTTCTTGATTGAAATTACCGCTGATATCTTCACAAAAACCGATGAAGAGACGGGCAAGCCTTTGGTCGAGCTGATTATGGACAAAGCTGGGCAAAAGGGGACAGGCCGCTGGACAGCTATCAACGCCTTAGATTTAGGCGTTAGCATTCCAACGATTGCCGCAGCGGTCAATGCGCGGATTATGTCCGCCCTAAAATCTGAAAGAGAATTGGCTGCCAAGGAAATTACCGGGCCTACCGCGACATTCGATGGCGACAAAAAAGAATTTGTGAACAAAATTCGAGACGCGCTGTACTGCTCCAAGATTTGTTCTTACGCGCAGGGCATGGACTTGCTCAGCAAAGCTTCCGCACTCTATAACTACGAACTCAACTTGGGTGAAACAGCTCGCATTTGGAAAGGCGGCTGCATCATCCGCGCAGCCTTCCTCAACAAAATCAAAAAAGCGTACGACGACGATGCCAAGCTGGCTAACCTGCTGATGGCCCCTGAGTTTAAGCAAACCATCCTAGATCGCCAAGATGCATGGCGCGAAGTCATTGCCACGGCTGCTAAGTTGGGCATTCCGGTGCCCGCCTTTAGCGCCTCGCTCGATTACTTCGATAGCTACCGCCGCGATCGCCTCCCTCAGAACCTGACCCAGGCCCAGCGCGACTACTTTGGTGCGCACACTTACGAGCGCACTGATAAAGAAGGCTTCTTCCACACCGAGTGGATGTCGTAAGCGCCCACGCGCTCACTGAGCAGACGCGAACCAGACGCGAACCAGACGCGAACCAAAGAACAAGTAAAAGAGAAAAGATAAGCAAACAAAAAGCGCCCTCTTCATGAAGAGGGCGCTTTTTCTATAATGCAATTAGGCATTTATCGCGCCCCAAGAGAACGCAACTACAGGGAGAAGCTAAAGCTGCTGGGCACCCATCACTTCAGATTCAGCTGCCTGCTCAGCTGCCTGCTCAGCTGCCTGTTCAGTCGCCGCATTCACATCACGACCGCCGAGATCGACAACAGCGAGGTAAACGCAGCCACACACAAGGCAGCCACACCCAGCCACAAGCCAACCCCAGTTTACAGAAGCCGGTTCTGGCGCAGCTAGCGAAGAATCAAATCGAGCCATAACGGGTATAAAAAAGCACTTTAGCGCTTTTATGATGCCCAGCTCGGCAGCCTAATGTTGAGCCAGGACTGCGGCAGCCGTAAGCAACCACGCAGTTTGGCCCCCTGGACAAAGGTAGATTGACACAGCTTTTACACAGCTTTTACACAGCTTCCGTTTCGCCCGTTTCTAGGCGCTTGAGCGAAATTTGGGCTGCTTCAGCAACCTGGGAATGCTCGTCTTTGGCAAGGTAGCGAAGGGCAGAAATGCTTTTTTCGGTGGGGAGGTTACCGAGAGCTTCAGCAAGGCGCTGACGCACCAGCCAGTCTTCAGATTGAGCAAAGTTGAGAATATTATCCACAGCGGTGGTGTCTTTAATTTCCCCCAAAGCAGCGATCGCAGCCTGCTGAATCACCACTTCTTTGCTGTTCAGCGCAGCAATCAGCGCATCGTGCGCCTGCGGATTTTTCAAATTGCCCAACGACACCGCCGCACTAAAGCGCACCAACCAATCCACATCTTCATACAGCGACTTCACCAGCTGACCAAACGCCCGAGGATCTTCCAAATAGCCCAAGGCTCCAGCCGCATCGGCCCGAATGCCATAGTCCGGATCTGTCTGCAAAATCTCCATTAGCAGATCAAAGCACTCATCGGTTTGCTTAACGCCCAAAGCAAAAATGGCCATTGAGCGCACCTGGCCATTTTTGTCGTTCAATACTTTTTTAATGAGCGGCACAGCTTGCTGTGCAGGCACTTCTCGGAGCGACGCCAAGGCAAGCTTTTTGTCCTTAAGACCGCCTGTTTCGAGCTGTTGAGAGAGGGTATCGAGGTCGATCTGCGTCATAAGAGAAAAAGAAGCGCCACCACGGGGATCAAGTAAGATTACAGCTTTATTATAAGTTCGTGAGCTAAAGCTGTGAGGGTGACCTTGCTGTCGTAGGTAATGCCAGCAATAAATGGCATTAGAAGCTCAATCACGGCGGGATCTTGAAAATGATCGATCTTGGTCTCAGGGCGCGGATAGTAAATCAAACCGTCAAACGTTTGCTGCTGCCAGTGCAAACCAACAGATACAAATGAAAAGCTCTCAGCATCGTGATGGGGCGACCATTTCACCTGATGTAGCGTACAGCTGGGCGCCAGCTCAAAATAAGAGGGCGCAATAGAGACATTCAGCGTGCCAGGATAGAACAAAGAGAGATCGACCCCGAGGGCCTGAAAATGCGGCGTTTGCATCTCGATGGTGCCCTTGGGATAAGGACTGTTGGCGGCTTGACCAGAAGCAACCCGATGACCAGGAACAATAACGCCTTTAATCGATGTCTTTTTGCTCATATTTCGTAAAGTCTCTTTTTACAAAAAAGAAAATCTTAAGGATGGTTCGGGGATCACCTGAGAAGAGTCGATTGAGAGATTTTAGATAGTCCCTTGCGGCGGTCAGCGCTTGATTCTTATGGCAATCCAGTTACACTAGGCTAACTCTGATGAGAACCTTTGTTCTTCCTAAGCAGTTTTTCCTGAAATAGACTCACACTTTTTCTTCAGCTTTTTTAGTGCAATCCATGGTAGTTCAAACAACAGAGGTTCCCTACGAGAGTCAAAGGAATGCTCTAAAGCACCTCTGAACAACATGTTTGAGATCGCTGATGTCATACCATCACTCAGCTACTGCATCTCATGCTTATTCTTTAAGATCGAATATTCTTTATGGTTAAGCCACAGTCCATACAGGCTTCAATCTCGGCTATAGAAGCAACTAGTGAACAGATCCAGCCAACCGCTACAGGCACCTATATCTGCGTTCATGGTCACTTCTATCAGCCGCCCAGGGAAAATCCTTTTTTAGACATCGTGGGCCGTCAGCCTAGCGCCGCTCCCTTCCACGATTGGAACGAACGCATTCTTTACGAATCCTACCGACCTAACGCTTTTGCGCGCATCTTAAATGATCAGGGAGAAGTGGTGCGCATCGTTAATAACTACGAGCACATCAGCTTCAATATTGGCCCTACGCTAATGAGCTGGTTAGAGCGGCACGATGTTGAAACCTATCAGCGCATTATTGAGGCGGATAGACGCAGCTGCGATCGCAATCAAGGTCACGGCAACGCGATCGCTCAGGTCTATAACCACATCATCATGCCGCTGGCTAACCCCCGCGACAAAATCACCCAGGTGCGCTGGGGCATTGCCGACTTTAAGCGTCGCTTTGGCCGCGACCCAGAAGGAATGTGGCTCGCTGAAACCGCCGTTGATAATGACACAATGGCCGTGCTCGCCAACGAAGGCATTCAGTTTATTGTGTTGGCCCCTTCGCAGGCGGCCCAGTGCCGACGGTTTGGCCTCAGCGAGGGCTTCGATGAATGGCGAGATGTCAACGATGGCGACATTGATCCAACCCGTCCTTATCGCTGCTTTCTCCCCATGCAGCCCAATGGCCGCAACCACATAGATATCTTTTTCTACGATGGCCCGATCTCAGGTGATATGGGCTTTGACGATATTTTGCGCTCGTCTCAGCACTTTGCAGATCGCATCGGCTATGCCGTGAGGCCGTGGGCATACGAGCAAGTCCACGAAGACTACCCGCTCGCAGACAAGCAGCCAACATGCGCCGATCAGTCTCAGATTATCTCAGTGGCCACAGACGGAGAGACCTTTGGTCACCATCGCAAGGGCGCGGAAAAGGCACTGGCCTATGCGCTCACCCATGAGTTTCCGGCCCGCGGCTGGAAAGTTACCAGCTACGCTCACTATCTCAGTTTGTGTCCGCCCACCTGGGAAGTGCAGCTGAAGCCTGTAACCGCTTGGAGCTGCTCCCACGGGGTGGAGCGCTGGAAAAATGACTGCGGCTGTGGCGGCGGCGGCGGCTGGCAGCAGCAGTGGCGAGCGCCCCTGCGTGACACATTAGATTGGCTGCGCGATCGCCTAGCGCCCCTATACGAAGACGCCGCTAAAACGCTGCTGAGTGATCCGTGGGCCGCACGAAATGATTATGTAGCCGTTGTGAGCGATCGCAGCCAACGCACCATCGATGCCTTCTTCAACCAACATCAGGTCTATCCGCTCAACGCAGCCGAACGCACAGATGCCCTGCGCCTGTTGGAAATGCAGCGCCATGCGCTGCTGATGTACACCAGCTGCGGCTGGTTCTTTGACGAAATTTCTCGCCCGGAAGGCACCCAAATTCTGCGCTATGCCTCCAGGGCCATTGAGCTGGCTGAAATGGTCTCGGGGATCAGCCTAGAATCGGATTTTGTAGGCCGCCTAGAGCACGCCCCTAGCAACATCGACCACTTTAAAGATGGTGCGGGCGTATATCTCAAACAGGTACAGCCAAACCACGTAAGCGTGGAACAAGTGGTGGCTCACTATGCCATGGGATCACTCTTCAACCAGTATCGATCCCAGCATCAGCTTTACTGCTACACCTTGGAGCAGCAAGACTATTACCAGCAGCCATTAGGTGCCCTCACCCTCGCCATTGGGCAGGTGAAAGTCACCTCAGCGATGACCCAAGAAACCACGTCCTTGGCGTTTGCGGTGCTGCATTTAGGCGGATGGGATTTCCACTGCGGCGTTCAGTCGTTCCCTAGCCCCCTCACCTACAGCAAGGCAAAGTCTGCGGTGATTACGGCCTTCACAGGCAACAGCATCGCCCAGAGCGTGCTTGCCGTCACCCAGTACTTTAGTCCCACCTACACCCTCAAAAATCTGTTTGTGGAAGAGCGGCAGCAAATTATGCAGCAGCTCAATCAGGACACCCTCCAGCGCCTTGACCAGCTCTATGAGCAGGTGTACAGAGAGAACTACGGCATCTTGAGAGCGTTTCATCGCGACAATATTGACGTGCCTCAAGCGCTTCAAGTGGCCGCTGATATTACCCTTAGCCACCGGGCCTTAGATGTTATCCGCACCCTAGAGCAAGACATCACCGAACCCGGCGGCAACCTACTCAATATCACGCTAGGCCGCGTGGCAGAACTAGAAGGCATCGCCACCGAAGCCCATCACTTCCGCTGTGAGCTAAAGCTACCGGGCGCTCAAAAAATTCTGGAGCGGCTGATTGTTCAGGGGCTATCTCAAACCCTACAGGCCCATCCTATTGAGATAGAAGGTGCTGCCAACGCAATCGGGGCGAATACGCTTGAAGCCAATACGCTCGCCAGTTCGGTCGAAGGGTTAGAACGGCTCACCGCCTTGGGGCAAAAGCTCTCAGTGCCACCTGAACTGTATAAGGCTCAAGAGCTGTATTACGCGTACCTGATCCAAGCCAGAGCACGGGAAGCGAAAAATGGGGAAGCCAATCTGCACCGCATTCAGTCCCTGCCTTACTGGCCATTACTCAAGCGATTAGGTAAATCCCTAACGATGGATGTTGGCTCTATTTGGTTTGCCTAGATTGGTTTGCCTAGATTGGTTTGCCTAGACTGGGTTATCTAAGTCGCGATTTGGGTCGCCTGAAGCCATCGTGAATGTTTGAAACCATAACGCACAAGGGGAAGCGCATTATTTTGCGCTTCCCCTTGTGCGTTATGAATGGGCGTTATGGCTGGGCGTTATGGAATAAATAAGGTTACTGATGCAGCAGGTTATCGATACAGCACTCGCGTTGCAAAACCACGTGCCGCTGCCGCATCTACTCGGGCCTCGGCAGGAAAGCGCTCAGCAAAGGTGCCAATATTAATGAACCGGCCTCGGCGATTGCGATCTACGTAGGCATCTGGGAAAAATCGCTGCACTTCAGCCAGCTCAGACTCCTTGGCAATCACTGCTGCCACATAGGGTAAGCGTGTAACGGCAAAGCCCATAGTTTCAAGAGTTTCGCTATCGGCAGTACCACTCACGGTAAGGCCCTGTACTCGCTGATAGGTGCGCACAGCCTGCTGTGTTTCAAAGCCATATACACCATCGACAAAAACAGGAATGCCAAATCCGTTTAAGCGCTGCTGCAAGGCGATCACATCGCTGCCTCGGCTGCCAGGGCCTAAGGTACCCGCCCCGATAGATCCTGAACGACTGACCTGCGGCGCTACGGCAACCGGGGCACTCACGCCAGGCACAAATTCAAAGCCCATATCAACCAGTGTGGATTCATCTGCAATGCCGGTGGCTGGCAATTCACGAATGCGCTGATAGGTAGCAACGGAGTTAGCGGTTTCTTGACCAAACGTACCGTCAATCACAAAAGGATAGAGGCCATTTCGGCTGAGATAGCGCTGCAACGCTCGAACATCCGCACCGCGATCGCCTAGCCGAAGATCTCGCTTGGTCAGGGCCACGGCGGGAAGCTGCTTGGCACCTTGGGCCCATACGTACTGCTCAGAGGGGCGTAACTTAGAAGGCTGAGAAAGGGCTTGGGGGCGAGCAAGCGCTGGAAGCTGGAAAAGGGCCAGCGTACTGATGCCCCAAACTAAACTGCGAACAGCAATCTGCTTCATTGTGACCACGTGACTCCGATTTGTTTTGAGCAATTTGTTTTGAGCTATTATTACCCATCCTTGTATCAAAACTCGCTGTTATGTGCGGAGAAGGGACGGTTAACCGCATCTGGCATAATGGCGCGACAAGTGTAAGTGATTTGTCTCAAACCTTATCTATCGGTGAAGTGGTGCAACAAACTCACCGAAATTGTTATCTTGTATGCTTATCAGCATCTATTCTTACCTTTCTTACGTCTTCTTCGTTACACTTCCCGTCGTTAGATAGGATTGCGATCGCATAGCTGCCCTACTTTGCGATAAGCGCCCCTCACGTTCGCATCTGCATACATTAGGAGAGACCATGTTACGGCCTCAGCTTCGGCGCGCCTCCAAAAAATTCTTTTTCGGCAATCGCTCGTATCCAGAAATTGAGCGCATTGGCGATCCACATTCCTATTGGGGCGATACTTATCATCTTTTGCTCACCATGCCGTGGCCGACGTTTGTCAGCCTAACAAGTGGGCTGTATTTGATAATTAATGCCTTGTTTGCCGTTGCTTATGGACTGGGTGGCAGTGGCATCGCCACAGTGGGAGAACATGAACCTGAGTACTTTCTAGAGCTGTTCTTTTTTAGTGTGCAAACCATGGCCTCTATTGGCTATGGCGCAATGTATCCCAATAGTTTGTACACCCATTGGCTTGTCGTTATTGAGTCTTTGGTGGGGCTATTTTTTATTGCGACCACCACTGGACTGGTATTTGCTCGCTTTTCTTTGCCCACAGCTCGCATTCTGTTTAGTGATGTGGCCGTGATTGCCCCATTCAATGGGGTGCCCACCCTTATGTTTCGCACAGCCAACAAGCGGAAAAACTACATTTTGGAAGCGCAGCTTTGGGTGACTTTAGTAAGAGATGAATATAGCGATGAGGGCGATTTTATGCGGCGCTTTCACGATATTCAGTTAGTGCGATCGCACACACCCATTTTTAGCTTAAGTTGGACAGCCATGCACCAAATTTTGCCGGGGGGATTACTGGATGGCGACACCCCAGAAACCCTCAAACGCGATCGCGCTGAAATTATCGTCACCATTACAGGGTTAGATGAAACCCTCGCTCAGACCATCCATGCACGCCACACCTTCACCGCTGACGATATCCACTGGGATCACCGCTTCGCTGATATTTTGCTCACTGGCCCTAATGGCCGACGCGTGATTAACTTCAACCATTTCCACGATATTCAGCCCATCAGCCGTCCGCGCCAGCTCCCCAGCGGATTTTCCCCGAGAAAAACCAACATTACCTGGAACCAAGGCAGCAACCGCAACAACGGCCACAATGAGCCTCCTAAACACCAGTTCGATGAAACCTTGAACTGAGCGCCAATAGAAAAGTAGCCCATAGTAAAACAGGGCCTTAAGTCTGTAAAATCTAAAACATTACAGACTCAGGCATTAGGCGCTTAATAGCGATGAAAAAAACGGTGGCAGGCAAAACGGTGACAGGCAAAGCGGTGATGGGCAAAACAACTGGGCAAACAACAACGTTCGAGCTATCTAACGTTAAAACAGTCTTCAAAAAAACAGTCTTCAAAGCGGTCATTCAACGACTGCATTCGTCTGTATTTAGCCGAATAGCATTTAACCGAATAGCATTTAGCCAAATACTATTTAGCCGAGCAGAACGTCAGCCCGCTACGCCCTCAACCCGTTGGTCAAAGCGCGCTGCGATCGCCGCACTCCTGCTCCTTACCCTGTCATTCACCTTCGCCGCCACCACCCTCACCGCAGACGTAGCCCACGCCGAAAACTACGACCGCAAAAATCTTCGTCAGCAAGACTTCTCTGGTCAAGATCTCACTGACAATGACTATACCCGCGCCGACATGACCGAATCGAACCTCGCAGGCGCAAAGCTGGTAGGCGTTCGTATGTTTACCACCCACCTAGATCGCGCCAACTTAGAAAACGCAGACCTCACTGGTGCCACCCTAGACGGCGCCACCCTCACTAAAGCAAATCTCAAAAATGCCATCTTAGAAGGTGCCTACGTCATCAGCGCCGACTTTAGAGGCGCAAACATCGAAGGGGCAGACTTTACCGATGTGCTATTTGATCCGCGTGTGAATGACATGCTGTGCACAGTCGCTGATGGGGTAAATCCTGTTACAGGCCGTGAGACGAAAGAGACCCTGTATTGCCCTTAAACGTGATCGCTAGTTTGTAAACAGGCATTAGACGGTAATATTTCATACCTAAATTTATCGGTACAATTAACCGACTGATATGAGCTGCTCTGATGATACGAGCCGCTCTGAATTAAGGGACAAATCCAAACATGAAATTCTTACCGTTTGCATTGGGTCTATCCCTATCTTTGCTATCGGCCCTACCAGCCAGGGCCGACAAAAATATATTTGTGCAGCAAAGTAGTGCACTCATGACAGGGCAGGGGCGAATAGAAAGCGAAGATGACCAAACGCCCCAAGGACGCTACATTGACACCTGGGTATTTTCTGCGGCCCCTGGTGATTACCTAAAAATTAACGTAGAAAGCGCAGACTTTGCCCCCGTTGCCATGCTGTATGCATTAAACAATGGTGACCCTGAGCTGGTCGCAGCCAATAGTGAAACCCTCAACTCGCTAGAAGTGCCCATTCAAGAAGAAGAAACCTTTTTTGTGGTGGTTTCTCCCTATGAAGGCTCTACGCAAGGCAACTACACCATTCAAATCATTAACGAAACCGAACAGGCCACCACCACTGAACCCAGTGGAACGCCTGCCACTGCTAGCAATGCAACCGCTACCCAAGAAATCTGGGAGCAGGTAGAGCGGGCGCGTGAACAAAACCGTGTAACGAGCGAGTATTTATGGTTTTCGCCCACTAGCCCTTGGCTATATCCCTAACCAGATTCACCAGCTCGACGTTCTCTAAGCGCTAGACCTGAACTGATTCAGGTCTAGCGCTCAGGTCTAGCGCTAGACCTGAATCAGTTCAGGGCAGCTACATATACCCGTGCTCTGCTACATGTACCCGTGCTCTGCAAGAAACGCCATCGATGTATCAACAGCCGGTTCCTGGGCCTGTGGTGAAGTATCTGCGCGTCCGCGCGAAAACTTCTCAACATACTTACCCAGCACATCACCTTCTAGGTTGACCCAATCGCCCGGACGCAGGTATTGCAGATTGGTATCGGCGTAGGTAACCGGGATAACAGCCGTCGAAAACCAATCACCCGATTGGCTACACTCAGCCACCGTCAAACTAATGCCATTCACAGCAATGCTGCCTTTAGTCACAATGTAGCGAGCAACCTGTGGGCTAATGTTGCGAAAAGAAATGTCCCAGGCGTTGGCACTGCGTTCGGCCTTATCAAGCTGACCAATGCCGTCTACATGACCAGTGACAAAGTGACCACCAATTTTACTGCCCACCCGCAGTGAAGGCTCTAGGTTTACGCGGCCATTGTCCAGTACTCGGCCCAGGGTTGTTTTATCTAAGGTCTCGGGAGAAGCCGACGCAATAAAGCCCTTGTTCAGAATTTTTTCGACGGTGAGACACACGCCATCGACAGCAATACTATCGCCAAATTCGATATCGGTCAGGATGCGATCGCTCAGCGAATCACAAATAATTTTTAGCTGATAGGGGCCTAAGTGCTGAAGCTGCCCCACGCTTTGAATAAGTCCTGTGAACACAACCTTTAGCAGATCAATGAGGGGTTACATTGTAGAGCCATTTCTACAGGTGATATTAAAACCATGACATTAAGTGTGAAGCCAGTAGAATTACTGGATCACTTTTTCAATAAAGATTTTTAAGATTGAGACAATTCAAAGCAAGAATCGCTTTAGCCTATATACATTAAAAAAATACCGAGCATAAAAATACTGGCTTAAGTAAAACACTAGCTTAAGCAAGGCTTCAGTAGCTTACGGTTTCGGGCTTGCTGTTTTGGGCACGAACTAATTTTTGGGACTGAATTTTGGACTGTTTTGTAAAGGTTGGCCTAGCAAGTCTAAGGGACTAAAAAATGATTGAGATGAACGTGGCAGGGATTGCGGTAGATGCGAGCAGCCGAAATCCTATTGTGCTCTTGAGGGATGGATCTCAGCGCAGACAGCTCCCAATTTTTATTTCCCATGAGCAAGCCCGTGCCATTCAAACGGTCTTAGAAGGCGAAAGCTCTTCTCGTCCCATGACCCACGATTTAATCGTAAATATGCTTAAAGCATGGGACATGAAGCTTCAGCGCGTCGTTATTCATGCCCTCAGAGACAGCACTTTTTATGCGGTGATGACCGTCGGCCAGGGGACAAAGAAAAAGGAACTAGATGCGCGACCTAGCGATGCGATTTCGGTGGCACTCCGAGTCAATGCACCTATCTGGGTGATGGAAGAAGTTGTGCTAGATGCAGCACTGCCCGTAGATAGAGAAGCCGATGCGGCTGAAAAAGAAGCGTTTCATGACTTTCTCTCAGATATCAGCCCTGCTGATTTTGCAGAACGAGGCCGTTCCTTACAGTAAATTTCGACCGTCGTTTCTAGTAAATGAAATATCGCCGGTTTGGCAGGACTGAACAACAGCTTTCAATTTTCTCATTGGGAACGATGCGATTTGCCTCAGCAGATGCTGCACAGCAGGTAGTCAGTGCTGCGATCGCCCAAGGCATTAACCACATTGAAACCGCGCCAGCCTATGGGGCCAGCGAACAATACATTGGCCAGGCGCTCCAGACGCTCTCAGTGCCACGTGAGCAGTTTGTACTCACTACCAAGCTAACGCCAACCCTATCAGCAGATGACATCGCCCCTGCGATTGAGCGCTCCCTCGTTCGCCTAGGGCTCCATCATATTGACAGCCTGGCCATACATGGCATTAACACACCAGAACATTTGGACTGGGTTAAAACAGAAATGCAGGCGGGAATCAAGCCGCTCATCGCAACGGGCAAAGTTCGCCACCTCGGCTTTTCCACCCACGGCTCACTAGATCTCATTCTAAAGACGTTAGCGACGCGCGCATTCTCGTTTGTCAATTTGCACTACAACTATTTTTTTCAGCGGAATGCGCCTGCGGTGGCCCAAGCCCACGCTCAAGACATGGGCATTTTCATCATTTCTCCAGCCGACAAAGCAGGCATGCTATACACCCCACCAGAACGGTTAAAAGCGCTGTGTGCCCCTTACGATCCGCTACTCCTAAACTATCGCTGGCTGCTGAGCGATCCGCGCATTAGCACGTTGAGTGTGGGGCCTGCGGTGCCAAAGGAGTTGGTCTGGCCTTTGCAGGTAGCAGATGAAGATGGCACTTTAACAACAAAAGAAAAAGACGCGATCGCCCGTCTCGACAAAACCCAAAAAGCAACCCTAAAGACAGACCTATGCGCCCAATGCCATCAGTGCTTGCCTTGCCCTGAAAATATTCATATTCCAGAAGTATTGAGATTGCGGAACGTAGCTATTGCCTACGACATGAGCGCTTACGGCCAATACCGCTACGGCATGTTCGAAAATGCAGGCCACTGGTTTCCAGGCAGCAAAGGCAACCGCTGCACAGACTGTGGCGACTGCCTGCCCAGATGCCCGCAGCAGCTCAACATTCCAGCCCTACTACAAGACACCCACCAAAGGCTGCAAGGAAAAAAACGGCGTAGGCTGTGGGAGGAATAACGAAGGCGCAATAAGGCACCCAAAGAAACAGGCAGAAAATAACGAAAAAACAGTCACAAAGCAGGCAGAAAGAAACAGAATCATCCCTAAAACCGTAACTTTTCTTTCCTGAACAAAAAGTATCATTAAGCCTTACTGAACTCCATCGTTTACCCGCTTTATTCGGTGCTAGCCTAAGCCGTAATAATACGTCTAAACAATAAATTACATCCAGACCAGTTCTTGTTAGCTTCTATTCAAGCTTCTAACTGCTCTTAGAGAAAATCACCCAAGACAAATCCCTGAAGCAAAATTCACCAAAAGCGATATTGCCTAAGATAGACAACACTCTCCGTCAAACAGGCATGCTGGAAACCACTCCAAAACAACGACTCACTCAAGCCTAAAACACCCACCATTACATCACTTTTCACGGGCTGATGAGTCACGGGCTGAGTCACGGGCTGATGAATCACAGGCCGCTTTCACTAAAGCTCTTTTTCATTAAGTCTATGGTTAGGGCCTAGTTTCGACTGATTCAACTCAACTGATTCAACTCAACTAATTCAACGCAATGGTTACTCGCTGAAAACGCAATATTGGCAAACCCGAAATATTGACAAGCCCGAAATATTGACAAGCCATAGCTTGGAGAACAACAGGTACAACCAGCACTCGCCCAGCAGAGAGCCAGCACTCACCCAGCAGCGCTAGCCAACAAAACCATCTAAACCATCACTGAGAGACCTGTATGACTGCTACTCAACACCAGCATTCTACTCATTCTGACGCTGCAAACGATGATCGCGTAGCCGTACTCCTTATGGGTTACGGAGAAGTAGAAAGCTACGAAGACTTCGCCAACTACAACGAGCAAGCCCTCAACCTACTCACCGCAAAGTTTGCCCCTGTCCCTAACTGGATTTATCCTCCGCTTGCAAAGCTACTAGCCATGTTCGATCTCCACGAGTGGAGCCATCAGCACGGCAACTTTGTATCGCCTCACAATGCCATTTTTGAACAGCAAAGAGCGGGCATTGAACAATGTTTACAAAATCGCTGGGGTGACAACGTAAAGGTCTTCAAAGCCTTTAACTTTTGTGCGCCCCATCTTCCCGAGCAAGTCCTAGAAACCATCAAAGAAGAAGGTTTCAGCAAGCTGCTAATTTATCCTTTACTCGTCGTTGACTCCATCTTCACCAGCGGCATTGCCGTCGAGCAAGTTAACGAAGCACTCACTAATCTTGCCGGTGCTGGTGAGCACTGGGTAAAAGGCACTCGTTACATTCCTTCTTTTTACAATGAAGAGCGCTACATAGACCTGTTAGCTCGCATGGTAGAAGAGAAAATCGAGAAAGATCTCGCCGTTGCGCACCTACCATCACAAACAGGCATTATCTTGCTGAATCATGGCTGTCCGCATGAGGCCAAAGGCTTTACCAGCGGCATTGATGAAAGCCAGAAGCTATATGATGCGGTACGTGAAAAGCTAATTAATAAGTACCCGCTGATCTCTATCGGCTGGATGAATCACGATACACCGCTGATTGATTGGACACAGCCCAATATGCAAGTCGCGGGGCAAAATATCATTGATCTAGGGGCAACCGCACTGGTCATGATGCCTATTGGCTTTGCCACCGAAAACCATGAGACATTGTTGGATGTGGATCATATTATCCATGCCCTACGCCGCAAGAATCCACAGGTCACTTACGTGCAAATGGACTGCGTAAACGATCATCCTGACTTTATGCAGATGGTGGCTGACTGGGCCGATGTGCATATTCAGGCGTTGTTAGAAGCTGAGCCAGTAGCAGTGAATCCCGAACTACGCGTTGTAGATGCGAAAAACCATGAGCATAGCCATAGCCATAACCATGGCGGCCATGCCCACAGCCACGGCACCCATAACCACGGCAAACACGTACACAATAACCATCATGACCACACCCATGATGGCAATGAGCATCATCCTGAGAACGATGGCGTAGACAAGAGTGAGTCTGAAAAGGTCCATAGTCATCACCATCACTAACCTTTTCAGCTAGATTGTCTTTAATTAAACAATCTTCAGCTAGATTGTCTTTAATTAGACAGTCTTCAGCTAACTCAAAAGCCCCTACTCACATATGTGAGTAGGGGCTTTTTTAGGTTGAGGCTCTATTAGAAAACTCCAAACTGGAGAAATCCAAACTGGAGAAATTCAAAAGCATAGATATTGTTGCTTTAATATATTGTTGCTTTAATATCGTTTTTCCAACAGTTTTTTCTGTCAGTTTATTTACAACTAAGTTGTTGCAAATAATCCAAAAATTCTGTCAAAGTAGTTTCATTAAAGCAATCATTATCTGACACGGGCAGATCTTGCGGGTAGAGCACGTAATTTTCTAAATTCTGGCTTCTGAGTAGCGCTGAAAGCGGTTGCTAGCCAGAAAGACGCGTTCACACGATAGACAAAAGTGACCTCTGAATTCCGTATGAATTAACCCGTTTGAGTGGTTAACGATTTGGCAGCTTAGGCATCACTACACGGAAAGCTTCATTCAACTTAACACCTCTTTTCTATTTTAAAGATAGGATTAAGTTAATAAAAGAAAGCTAACCAGATAATTATGGCTTGTCTCTTTGGCTTAACACTCTATTGACTAAATGCCATATAGGCCAGTCCTTTAAGCCCTTTAACAAGAGAAAATTACCATGCTTAAGAAAACTGTTCATAATGTAGAAATTCAGGGAAATACTCGCGACCATAGGGGATGTTTTGTGCCCAATGAAGTTTATCAATTAGTCGAAATCACACAGTCGGGTTGGGCATTAATCTGTCCAGATAATGCGGTTTGTCATTATGTCGATCCGGAAAGCCTACACGAAGCGCCCCATCGCTGTTTTCTGTAGTATCTAAGGCAATGCAGCCACCGCGTTTCAGCATTACAGAAAATCTAATCAGCGTGTGCGCTCTAATAAGCGGATATGGGTAAGCGGATAGTGAGGAGAGAGGTTAGGCGATCACTCTTCTCATTTCGAGAAGTTACGCAGTGAAAAAGCAAGCTACGCAGTAAACAACAATATCGTTAAAGCGCTAATCTGCATCAGCACTCACCAGATAGAGATAAAACGCTTCGTCTTCCACAATACTGGGGCCGATGTAAGCGAGGTATTGAATAGTCAACGAAGAAGAAAGCTGCTCGCTCAGCGGCAAGGTCAGAACAGCCACAAAATCTGAATAGAGCGCAGAAAAGGTTTCAAAAGCGTCGTTAATACCGGCTTCGTCGTTAATGTCAGGGTATGAGATATCCCAAAAGCTGCCAAACTTCTCGGCTTCAGGATAGAAAAGGGGCTGATCTAGGTAGGCGGAAATAGGAGAAGCGGGCCGCTGATTAATGGCCAAAACAGGCAGCGAGTTTAGCTGCGTCTCTAGGATTTGTGCCGTTTGATAACTGGCGGAAAAGGGGTAGAACAAATCTGATGTGTAGGCGTAAATGCCTGCTATGACCTGCACACAAAGAATGGCTGTGAAGAGTTTAGAAGAAAGCGGCTGCGGGGCACTGCGACTAAGGTGCTGACGCGACCACTTGGCCAGCCATAGACACACCAGCAGCAGAATGAACAGATGCCCGTAGTGCCGAGTAGCCCCTCGATAGGCCCCTACAAAAACAGCCGTCATGCTCAGGCAGCCTGACGCATAAATAAATAAGAACAGCCGTGTTTTGCGCAGCAGTTGAAACGCAACCACCAGCACGAAACCAACCAATATCGTGCTAAGGGCCAGTAGCAGCA
This sequence comes from Phormidesmis sp., assembly GCA_045110585.1. GTDB lineage: Bacteria > Cyanobacteriota > Cyanobacteriia > Phormidesmidales > Phormidesmidaceae > Phormidesmis. The sequence continues at coordinate 26,827 of JBGCGG010000031.1, forward strand.
GCTCAGACGAAGTATGCAGAGCAGGGGGTTCTAATCCCCCCTCAAACGATTGACTTTCTAGTAAGTGCTCATTCCAAGCATGAAAGCGAAAGGTAGGCAGCGGCAGATGGCTTTTAAGTACAATCTGTAGCAGCTTATCGGCATTTTCAAACCCATCTGCCAGCAGAGTAGAGTCCGCCGTTTGCTTGACGATAATTTGGGCGGTATCGTTGCCAGCAGTCGCGGCTCTGGCTTCCGCATCAAAGCCCTCTAACCCCATCGGATTCAGAAGACTCCGCCCAATTTGAAAGGCGGAGGCGGCCCAGGCCATCACCAAAACAAAAAAATGTGCGCCGATAGATTTGCGGAGCGTTTGTTCGGCGGCAACGGTAAAACGATAGTAAAGGGCGATCGCTAATACCCCAGATATAATCAATCCCAAAATGCTCGTATTGGCCAGCAGCGCCAGCGACACCGTGAGCCACCAAGCCCGCCATGGCCCCATGATTCTACGGCCGCAATACAAAGCACAAAATAAAAAAGCTAGAAATACGCCCAGCCCGTAGCTACGGGAGAGCAAAGCATATTCATAAAAAGTGAAATAGCCAAATATAAGCAGCGATCGCTCCAATAGCGAAAACGGCGACTTTTTCACAATCAGCCAGGCCGACCCAATCGCTAGCAGCAGATTAAAAACCTGCATAGATATCAGAGAGCGGCTAAAGCGACTAATAAAAAACAAACAGTAATGCCACAGCAGCGGATGCCCTTCATAGTGAGCATTGCGAAACAAATCAAAAACAGACGCACTATCACGCGCAAGCAACCAAGACTGGGTTTCATCTCGCCATAGCTCATGATGAAAAAGGCCCACCGTGCCCAATAACACAAAGACAACAAACACCAGATTTTCCAGCGTTTTAGTGGTGCGAACACTTTTTCGACGGGCATCCAACCGAACTTTCGAAACAGGAGACAGCCCGTTATCGGCCTCGTTTGCGTTAGGCAATGCCGCCGCACTTCTTCTTCGTAAACGTAGGGCCACCGTCCTTCCTAACTCCTCTTCCGTGCAACCTTGCCAGCCTTCCAGGCACAAACAGCGATAAACGTCTTAATAGCCATTCACCCAGAAATCATCACAAACGACTTGCGGTTTCTATCTTTCATTTTTGCCAAAGCACAGCAAAAGAAAAACAGAAACCGCAGCTAAGCTCTATTAGTTACACTTACCATTTTCGGCCCAGTCCTGCATGGCCTCAGGCGTCAAAATAGTGGCAAACATCCCAAACATTTCAGCGCCCCGTGCGACAGCAGAGAGCACCAACACAGCAGGAAACAGTCCCACCCGCGTCAAAACATTCATCTCTAACAGGCGGCTAAAGCGGAACCAGCGAGGAATATCTAACAGCATGTGCCAAATCATAGTCATCGGCGCTTCCAAAAGCCCCAACTTAGTAATCCACTGATTGGGATAATCTTTGTCCAAACGGCGCAGCTGATACACCTCATAGCCAAAGCGGTAATGCAACCTTACCCAATAGAGCCACTCAAAATAGTGAACCACGCGCTGCTTAGGATGAAGCACAAAGCTATATCCCTGACTGGCTAAATTAGCAAACAAGAGCGGCGAAGCAATCAATCGGCCAAATTCTGTTCGATACTGGCTTTCGCGAAAAATCTCCAGCGGCATCGCAACGTTATGCCCAACAAAACCACGCACCTCCATCTGCGGAATTTGCCCTGGCCGATGGTCAAATATACGCCCCATCAGATAGCCGAAGGTAATACAAACCGTGATTTTGTGCAGCAGGTTGTTACTGGTGAGCCCTTCTAAATCTTTGAACAACGTGATGCCCACCGAGACATCTGCCCCTGACTTTAAACCCGCGACCAGTGCAGAGGCCCAAGTCGGCTTAGGACACACATCAGAGTCAGTGAACACGACTATTTCGCAAGTCGCTTCCTGAGCACCCAAATTTTTGAGCTGATAGTAAATTGCACCTTCAGCAGCCACAGTTTTAAACGATAAAAAGGGCGTTTTATCACCGCCATATTTCTCTTGCCATTCAGTCGCTTGTTCCGCGCTACCAACCAAAATCACTTCTAGCTTATCTAGAGGATAATCTTGCTGCATCAGCGCAGCCACCGTGTTGTCGGCAACGCCCTGCTCTTGGTCTTCATTAAAGCCTTCAATCACCACTGACACCGTAGGGGTGGCGCTCAAAGGTGTTCGCTCAGCAGGCGAGACCCCAGGCGAGGTCGTCGCAGGCCGTTCTGTGGTTAAGGTATTGCTTGAGGTGGAAGGACGATTAGAAGAACGCGTATCTTGAACCATGATGATTAGTGGGGATTGTTTAGGGGATTGTTTAGGGGACTGTTCAGGGGATTACTTGGAGGATTATCTGGGTGATTATTTGGTGACTTTCTATAAGGGATGAGGCCATAAGGTATAGGGTATCGAATTACTCTGGAAAAGGCGGATGAGGAGACTTTGATAAAGTCAATGATTGATATAGATCAATAAACTGCTCAACCCAAACAGATTCGCTAAAGTGCGTCACAGCGCGCTGACGTCCCGCTCGGCCCAACCGCCGAACTAAGTCCGGATCGCTAAGCAGTTTAAGCAGCACCTCAGCCATTGGCGCCGCCTCACCAGCAGGCACTGAAAACCCGGTTTCGCCATCTAACACCACCTCTGCCAGTCCGCCGCTATTACTGGCAATCACAGGCATGCCTCGCATCATGGCTTCCGGGGCGACAAAGCCAAACGGTTCGGCCCACCGAGAAGGCACGACCTGCACCCAAGCGCCTGCAAAAGCCTGTTCTACCTCAGCCCGTGGAATATGGCCGAGCAGCGTGACTTGAGTATCAATGCCTAATTCAGTGGCTAGTGCCTGTAGCGCTAGGCGTTCTGGGCCATCACCAGCAATCACAACCTGTACGTTAGGCACACGATCAACAATCAATGCAACGGCTCGCAGCAAAACATCTACCCCCTTTTCATGGGTAAGCCGGCCAGCAACTGCAATCGTCGGGGCATCGTTTAGCGCAATCAAATCAGGAGGGGGCGGCGGCTGTGGGACACCGTTCCAAATCACATCCACCGGATCAATGCCAGCCTGGGTGAGCTGATGCTTAACCGCAAAGCTATTGGCCACAATTCGGCTAAATGCAGTGCGCCACTGACGCCAGAGTTTGAGCTGCCCCATCAGCGGAATCCAGTCATGCAGGGGCAGGCAATTATTGCCGTAGCAAGCACTGCCTGCGGCATAGGTGCAGGCTTCGCCAGTCGGCAGTAGCTTATTGCCGGTGGGGCAAATAGGCCGGTACCACACCACATGATAAATACTCGGCACCGTGCGCAGCAGCGGCAAAATAAGCGGCGACAGCTGGGTCAAAAACATTCGCACATGCACCACATCAGGCTGAAAATCTGCCAGGGTGCGGCGCAAAGATTGATAGGCCCAGGGGTTAGCGGTTTGCAAAAGGCCGCGCCAGCGAGAAGTCGTTCCCAAGCAGGTTGCATCAGCGGCGCAGGTCACATCAGGTTGAGTGCGGGCCGCAAACAGTTGGGCGCTATGACCGCGATCGCGCAGGCCATCTCTGAGGGTAATCGCACCAATCTCCGCCCCCCCAATCAGTTCGGCATAGTCATGCACAATCAATATCTTCATCTGACCCGCTATGTCCCTCCTGATCGCTTACCGGTCACTTTACCGATCATCTGCTGCCACTGATGCTGGCTCCAGTTCCCTAAAGACTTCCGCTCAGTCGCACTGAGTTCTCCTAAGCACAGGAGTAAAACAGGAATAAGCAAAGAAAGGGCAACTAGCTTGAGGAGAAAAGAGAAATCAGGGGTAATCCAATGCAGGCCAACAACATAAACAATAGCGCCTGCGATCGCACTGCGAATAGCGGTTGTCAACGGCGGTGCAATTTGCCACACCCGATACAAGCACAGCAGCGCTGCCACCACCCCAAACACAGCAGCACCGGTATTGGCCCAGCAGGCCCCCATCGCACCATAGCGAGGCACCAGCCACACATAGCCCGCTGCCGAAATAGGCAGCAGCGGCGCCACCAGCATAAACGTCAAATTAGGCCGACCCGCAGCAGTCAAAATCGCCGTAATCACCGAAATCAACAGCAGCGCCATTGACGCAAAAATCAGCACAGCCAACACTGGCCCGGCAGGCTGAAACGCCTGACCATACACCACACTCACAATGGGAACAGAAGCCGCCGCCGCGAGTGCCGCAAACGGTAACAGCGCCACAATGGTGCGAAGGGCATAGCGGCCAATTTGTTGCGCCGCTGGCAAATCGCCCGTACGCAACGTCCGATTAAGCGTTGAGAGCAGCAGCGGCGAAAATGACAACGCAAAAATGCCTGGAACAGAAGCCAAATTCTGAGCCGCGCCATACACCCCAACCTGCTCTACCGTACCGCCCAAAATCTTCAGCATGAACAAATCAAGCTTATCGAATAGCCGTAGGCTAGTCGCAAATAAAAACAGCGGCAAAGCATAGCCAAACAGGCGCTGAGGCGGAAACGAAGAGCGTTTTAGCAAAGGGGGACGAACAAACCAACGGCCAATAGTCAGTTCGACAAAAGAAGCCCCTAAACTGCCTAAAATAGCCCCTTGCACAGACCACTGCGCATACTCGACCAGCAGCGCAATAATCGCCAAGCGAGAAATCCAACGACCGGCACTAGCGATCGCTCTCTGCGAAAAGAACCCTCGTCCAATCAAAAGCTGCCGGTGAGCGTAAGCCAAGCAAAAAATCGGAATATCTAACGAAAATAATCGCAGATAACCCACAAAGTTTGGATCTTCAACGCCCAACCCTCCCGCAATCGGCTGCGCAAATATCCAAATAACCGCCGTTGCCACAGCCCCTATCAGCAAATGTAGCTGAGCAATCATTGCCCCCACAGGCTGCCAATCTTCCGCATCACTCACGAACTTAATCGACGTACGCGCAAAAATAGAAGTGATCGTCCACTCTATCCAGCTCACCAATACAGCAACCAGCGTGAGCATGCCGTAGCCTTCCTGCCCCAACTGTCGGGTCAAGATACCAGCGGTCACTAACCCGGTCGGGAAAATCAGCGCTTCCGCTAAAAACACCCACACGGTACCCCGCATGAACCGTTTCCCCGCCTGCTGGCTAGAGGAAGGTTCAACTTCCGTTTCAGTAAGACTCATAAACGACTCTGCTGGGGTTAACTAATCGCCGAAAGCTCACGCTGAGACGACTCCTCTTTTATCTTGGCCCACTGCTCTTTCGTAAAGTCTTCGTGGTAAGAGCGCTCAGTATTGACGCCCCACAGATCATGCTGCTCGCCCAAAATGTTCTTGGCAGCCAACAAACCTGTCAGCATGGAATGATCCTGGTTATTGTAGCGATGCATTCCGTTCCGGCCCACCGTTTGCAAATTCTCAAACCCTTCCAAGTAATCTTGAAGAACCGCAAGGTGCTTACGGTACGCACCGTCATATACCGGATAAGCCTTCTTCTGACGAATCACAGTCCCATCTTCCACCAGCGCAATATCAGGAACCAAACCAAGTCCCACAATCTCCTCACTGGCCAAGCGAATCAAATCGGCGTCATCACGCTCCCAAATATCATCGCCCTCACTACAGAAATATTCCATCCCCAAGCACGTTTTACTGGGGTCAGGCACCATCGCAGCACTCCAGTTTTTAAAGTTCTGAATGCGACCCACTCTAAAATCTGGGCTGTGGATATAAATCCAGTTATCGGGAAAAAGAGACTCCAAATCAACCACAATCGGCACAATCAAAAAGTCACGGTACTTAAGTCCGTTTGCCGCTTCCAGCACTTCTGGCGGAGCGGGCGGGTCAAGCTGTCGTACAAGCGCTGTAATGGGCGTACTCGACACATAGTTATCGGCAGTCAGCGCAAAAGTCTCTACACCATCCGGGGTCTTCTTTTGGGCAATCACACGATCAACGCGCTTACCTGTGCGCTCAATGCGAACAGAGCGCGTGTGCATCGATACTTCCGACCCGGTTTCTTCAATCAATGACTGACATTTCTCCCACATCATGCCAGGGCCAAGCACCGGATAATCAAACTCCTTAATCAGAGTTTTGGTGTCATTGCTGCCAAACATGGCATTGATAACAGCCTTTGAAAGAGACAGTCCCTTTATTCGCTGAGCCGCCCATTCAGCCTGAATTTTGGAACAAGGAATTCCCCAAACCTTCTCTGTATAAGACTTAAAGAAGGTGCGATATAGACGACTACCAAAGCGCTCTGTCACCCACTCTTCAAAGTTTTCAGCCTCGTCATCAGGGTTTAGCTTAGCTTTCGCTCTAGCTTTGAGATAACTCAACACTATCAATCCACTATCAATCGGCCCCAGATTTTTCAGCGTATTCGTAATCGAAAGGGGATAGTCAAAAAATCGATTGCGATAGTAAATCCGAGACATGCGAGGCACTTGAATAAAGTCATCGCCCAAAATCTCTTGCCAAATCTCTTGGACTTCACCCACCTTCGTAAAAAAGCGATGTCCGCCAATATCGAAACGATAGCCTTTGTAGGTTTCTGTGCGAGAAATGCCACCTACCTTGTCAGACTGCTCTAGCACGGTGGCTTTCTGGCCATTTTTAACGAGCTCGTAGGCGGCGACTAAGCCAGCCGGCCCAGCACCAATAACAACAGTACGAGAAACCATATTGAAAAAAACCTCTGAAATAAGCCCTGAAGGGAGCGTTAAAAAGACGGAACTAACGGGCTAGGACGTAAACCTATCCCAAAGCAAAGCGCACTGTAGATGTGTCGTCAACATTGAGGTAAAACAAAAGTGAAAACAACGCTTACTAGCTGAGACGTATAGACCCTGATCCGGACGTTGACGGCGTGCGTCCGGAGCGGAACTGATGACGAATCAATGTAATCACATAGGCAAGACCGCTATAGAAAAAGTACAGCCAGTGCCAGGGCACAGTCTGCAAGGCAAATAGCCAACCGCGCTTCTGCCGGAAAAACTGATAGACCGGAAAGTTGACGAACGTAAGGCCAATGCCACAAACAATCGCCAAAATAAGGCCGCTCCGATTTAGCAAACCAAAGGCAGGCCAACCAAAGGGCCAAGAGGCAAACGCCACTGCCACCAATAGCCCGTACACTAGCATCACACTAATTCGGCTGTTCCATTTCAGATTTAAATCGCTCGTAAAGCGTTCATACTGAGCCGGATGATGCTGACGAACCTGCAACAACAAAGCCATCCAAGGCAGCGCCCGATAAAAAATATCGGCTCGCAAAAGTGATACGGGTGTCCATCGCTTAAGGTGTTTCACCTGAATATCTTTTCGCAGGTGAATGGTGTAGCCTGCCTGCTTCAGGCGATAACCCAGTTCAATATCTTCAATGCAAGGCTTACGATAGTTTTCGTCAAAACCACCCACGTCTTGAAATACAGTGCGCCGCACCGCGCCACAAGCACCCCAAAAGGTGGAGGCATCTAAGCAAGCCGTCTGGTGGGTGTAGTGATGGAATAAGTTCTTATACTGTGACAGAAAATTAGGCGCACCAGGCGCATCGTCATAAGAGCCAATCAAAGCGGCTAACTGAGGCTCTTCTGCAAAGCTACGGGCAACTCGCTCAATGGTGTCAGACAAGATTTCAACGTCTGCATCAACAAAGAAGACGATCTCTCCAGTAGCCTCATTCGCACCGATATTACGCGCCCTAGCAGGCCCCTTAGATTCCTTCAGTCGAATCACTTTGAGGTTAAGAGACCTAGCATCAAAGCTTTCAGTACCAAACCTCTCAGAATCAAATCTCTCGGAGCCGAATTCCTCAGCAACTCGCCAGCTGCCGTCAGATTCTCCGTCAGAAACGACAATCACTTCAGTGTGGATACGCTCAGCAGGCGGAAGCCAGCGGGAAAGCGCAATCAAGCACTTACGGAAGGCATTTCCACCGTTATACACCGGCACCACTATAGAGATAGAAGGTAAGACAGGGGGCAGGTTCAAATCACTATCCAAATCGCTGTTCAAATAACTGTTCAGATCGCTTATGTGGCCTCGCTTGCACGTCACGCTTCCTCAAAAAAAGCACATTGCTCAAATTACGAATACGATAAACCTTTAGCTAACCACTAGGTAGAATTACTACTCAAAGCATAGCAAAGGAGTCAGAGAAGAAAAGGAAATAACCACCCACTTCACCGACGACGTAGGACTATGAGGGCTTTTCAGCAAGCTTCTATGAAGAAAAAGACTGGGCTGACACAAGATGACCATTGGCATCCGTGGATTAACGGATTTTGGAAAGATCCAGACGTTTTTTAAAATTCAGTATTAACCGATACTGCTCATAATATTTTTACGCGTTTTTTACACACTAGGCTGTGTGATGCACCCCATAAGATGCATCATTTCAGGTTGCGGCTAATTGGACTCAAGCTGATTAGCCCCAGGCTGGTTGAACTAGACTGATCACTCCCAGGCCAAGTTCAATTAGCCTGATTAGCTCCAGACTGATTGGACTCAGGCTAATGGAACTTAGCCTGAGTAGATTTATAGCAGTGCTAAAAGTTAGACGCTAAAACTGGCCTTTCAGGGCGCTGGCGCAGCGATCGCAAATAGTCGGATGTTCACTGCTCTCACCCACATGCGTAGAGTAATTCCAGCAGCGATCGCACTTCTTGCCTTCCGCATCTAGCACCGCAATCTTCACACCATCCGCCTCAGCGCTATACTTTGCGCCGTCCAAATCTGCCGCATCCGCTACAAGCATCACCTGAGAAACCAGAAACAGATAGCGCAGCTCATCCACCTGATCAGAGCCATCAGCCATACTCTCTGCTGGATTCATCGCTGCAAGCTTAGTTTTCAGAGCTGAATCTGACACAAAGAGCTTTAGGCTTGCCTCTAAAGATGAACCAATCGCCTTATCACTCCGGGCCTGCTCAAGCACTGTATTCACCTCATCGCGTAAGCTGCGCAGCTTAGCCCAAGTGTCCGTTAGTTCAGGCTTTTGCCACTCATCATCTAGCGTTACCCAGCCTGACTCAAACACCGATTCCGTAGGCGTTTCATATGGCAAAGCCTGCCAAATATCTTCAGCCATATGCACCAATACAGGCGCAATCGCCTTCGCCAAATTCTCAATCGCCACCGCCAGCACCGTCTGGCAACTCCGCCGCCGCGCCGAATCTGCCGCACTGATATACAGCCGATCTTTCGCAATATCCAAATAGAAATTCGACAGATCCACCACACAGAAATTCTGCACCGTCTGGAAGAACTGAAAGAACTGATACGACTCAAACGCGCCTTTCACATCTGCAAACACCTCTGTCATTCGGTGCAGCATATACTGATCCAGCTCCGGCAGCTCCGCATAGGGCACCGCATCCTTAGCCGGATCAAAATCGTGCAAATTGCCTAATAAGAACCGCGCCGTATTGCGAATCTTGCGATACACATCCGACATCTGCTTCACATTGCGCATACCCAAGCGCATATCACCCGAGTAATCCACTGAAGACACCCATAGCCGCAGCACATCTGCGCCATAAGGCGGCTCCTGCTTCTTATTATTACCCCCCTCGATAATGACCTTTGGATCCACGCCATTACCCAGAGACTTACTCATCTTGCGCCCATTTTCATCCAGCACATACCCATGGGTAAGCACCTGTCGGTACGGTGCATGGCCATTCGTTGCCACGCTGGTAAGCAAGCTCGACTGGAACCAGCCCCGGTGCTGATCCGAGCCTTCTAAATAAATTTCAGCCGGATAGTCTAATCCTGTGCGTTGTTGCACCACCGAGGCCCAAGAAGATCCAGAATCAAACCACACATCCATCGTGTCAGACCCTTTCGCGTAAGTCTTACCATTGCTGCGATATGGCTCCGGCAGCAACGCCTCTACGCTCAGCTCCCACCAAGCATCCGAACCTTTCTCAGCTACAATCGCCTGCACATGAGCGATGGTCTCTTTCGTCATCAACGGCTCACCCGTCTCTTCTTCATAAAATACCGGAATCGGCACGCCCCAGTTGCGCTGGCGCGAAATGCACCAGTCCGAACGCTCACTCACCATCGCAGTAATGCGATTCTGCCCCTGAGCCGGGATCCATTTCACCTCATCAATCGCCGCCAGTGCCTCACCCACAAAGCCTTTCACCGAAGCGAACCACTGCTCCGTAGCCCGATAAATCACCGGTTTTTTCGTGCGCCAGTCGTACGGATACTTATGGGAGTACGGCTCATGCTTCAGCAGCACCTTCTCTTCTGTCAGCGCCTCAATAATGGCCTCATTCGCCGTTTTCAGTACGTTCAAGCCCTCAAAAGAGCCTGCTTCAGCCGTAAAATTACCCCGCGCATCCACCGGACACAAAATGGGCAAATTCTCCCGCTGCCCTACCGTAAAGTCTTCCTGACCATGTCCGGGCGCAGTATGCACTAATCCCGTACCGGATTCCGTCGTTACATAGTCACCACCAATCACAATGGGACTGACCCGATCAAATGTAGTATCTCTTTCAGCAAGCGGATGCTTATAAGTAGAACCCGCTAATGCCGCCCCCTTTAGCGTCGCAACCACGCTCAGCCCAGTCCCAAACGTTTCAGAAAGCTTCTCAGCCAGCTCCTTAGCAACAATCAAATACTTAAACGGCTCACCCGATTTACTCTCAACAACGGCATATTCAAGCTCTGCATTCACAGAAACTGCCACATTAGCGGGAATTGTCCAAGGCGTCGTCGTCCAAATCGCAACGCCCAAACTATCCATATACGGTGCTAGCGTTTCCTTCGCAGAAACAGATGCATCTACCATCGGAAACGCAATGTAGATACTAGGTGAAACGTGCTCTTCAGGATATTCCAGCTCCGCCTCGGCCAGAGCCGTTTGCGACGATGGACTCCAATGCACCGAGCGCAGCCCTCTATAGATATGACCGTTCTCTACCATCTTGGCAAACACGCCAAGCTGCGCCGCTTCGTACTCCGGCTGAAGCGTCAGATACGGATGCGCCCAGTCAGCCCATACACCGTAACGCTGAAATCCCGCACTCTGTTTTTCCACAGTTGCTAGGGCAAATTCTTTGGCACGCTGGCGCAGAGACAGCGGTGTCAGTTCCCGGCGAACCTTAGACTTCAGCTTCTGAAGTACCTTCAGCTCAATCGGTAAACCGTGGCAGTCCCACCCAGGCACGTAGCGAACTTTTCGCCCCTGAAGAGTCTGATATTTATTAATGATATCTTTCAGAATTTTGTTTAACGCGTGCCCCATGTGCAGGTCACCGTTGGCATATGGCGGGCCATCATGCAGAATAAACGGCTCCCCTGGGTTTTCCTTCGCCAACCGCTCGTAAATGCCTTTTTCGTTCCAGTAGGCTTGCAGTTCAGGCTCCCGCTTAACAGCGTTAGCACGCATACTGAACTCGGTTTGGGGCAATAGAACGGTGTCTTTGTAGCTTTTGGATTCACTCACGGTTAGTCGCTGGTTATGCTGCTAAAAATTTGGGCGGTGCTTGTATGAGCACTGTTCAGACGTTAGTCGTTCAGTCAGTTAGGCCATTCTGCCTTGAAGTTCACTTTGCTTCAAGCTAATCGTCCCAATTACTATCTTCTCTAGCGTCTTCAGGATCATCATCCCAGTTTGATTCGGGTGAGACAGACTGAGAAATAGGGGATACAGGCTGAGAGATAGGCGATTTAGCAACGGGGTTAGAATCCTTTTGAGCGTCGTTATTAGGAGCGTTTTGAACGGGCGTTTCTGTCGATGAATCTGGACGAGAAGCAGCCGGACGAGAAGCAGCCGGACGAGAAACAGCCGGACGAGAAGCCGCCGGACGAGAAACAGCAGAATCCCGCCGGGGAATATCAATAACGGGTTTAGCGGGCTTAGGCTTAGTGAAGGAAACAACCACATCTTTAATCCAGCCTGCCAGGATAATCGGCGTCGCGAGCAATGATGGCTTCTCCTTTGGCAAAAGTGTTGATTTTGAAGGCGTCGATTTCTTTTGAGGATCAGATGATGTCTGTGTTGAGGCTGTGGGAGCAACCGCATTCTCAATAGGTTCCTCTACGCGATCAATCTCGCCCCAGTCACTTTCACCCCAGTCACTCTCGCCCCAGTCGCTCTCGCCCCAGTCGCTCTCATCGCCACTACTCTCATTCCCGTCTGGAGCACTCGTGGAACTGCGATTAGAGGCAATCGGGGTTTGCGCAGACGGGACTTTAGAACCAGGTTGAACTTCAGAGTCAGATCGAACTTCAGCATTAGCGGGGGCTTTATTTTTTTTATCAGCCTGCGATTCAGTCGATTCACCCGTATCAGAAACGACCACTGATTCGGCTTCTGATATAAGTTTTTCTTCTCCCTGCACTTCACCGTCAGGCAAAACAGCTGCTGTGACATCAGGTTCTACAGCGTCGCGTTCTGTCACGTTTGCGTCGGACATCTCTGCGGGCAAACTCTCTGTCGGCAGAATCTCTGCAGCTAACGATTCTGCTTCTGTTGCCCTGTCTGTTTCAGAATCGTCTGATGTCGTCTCGTCTAATGCTGAATTGGGTGATACTGGATTGGGTGATATTGGCTCGGCTAAGTCGGCTTCTAGTAAAGCTTCCTTGGGTGCTTCGCTGTCAGGCAGTTCCACAGAAATGACATCAGCGATCGCAGAAGACGGCGTCACATCCACCGACAGCAGTACGTCATCCTCGCCAGTTATAACCGCTTCGTCTGTCAGCGAAAGTAAAAGCTGCTCAGAGCCTTCATCATCACCGAACTCACGTCCCAGACCATCCTCTACAAACTCATACTCATAAGCCCGACGCCGACGCGGATCAATCGGACGCCCCAGCCCTTCATCAGAGAACTCACTAAGGCTTCGCTTCTCTAACCGCAAAGGCACTGGTTCAGCAGGGGCAATTCGCAGCTGATTAATTTTATTTTTAGCCCAGTTGCCAGCGACCTCAGGCGTAATCACCACCGGCGTTTGTTGATAAACAGGCGTTTTTTCACGGCGTATGCTCAGCGTTTGCCAGCCCAGCACACCCAAAAGGACAACCGCAACTAGCTGCCCCAGCAAAATGGCTGCTGTCATCTGCGGCGCACAGAACCATAGCAAGACAGCATAAAGCAGCCCTAAAGCGCTCCACACAATATCACGAGGGCGGCTTACCTCCGGGTAAAAGAACGCCGCCACATAAAAGGAGACGCTGCCAGCACCGACAAAGGCAGCTAATAGATGGGTAATGAGAATAATTGCGAGCATCCACGATCTGACTGTTATCCAGATACCTATTGTGGAGGATCTGGGACAAATTGCGTTAACAAATGGCTTTGATTTCGCTTGCTCATCAGACAATTCAACAATGACGCATTGAAACCAAAGCCAGTCGAAATCAAAATCTGCAATGTTGGCTCAGTAAAACTAGCTCAATAAAACCAGCTCAATAAAACCAGATCAATAAAATCAGATCAGCAAAATCAGATCAGCATCGCCAAGGTTACATTGCACCGGAATCTTTGCTGAATAGAACTAAAACTGTTTTAAAAATGAGCTTGATGTCGTACCACAGGCTCCACTTGCGTTGATACTGCAAGTCTAACTGCACCACTTGCTCAAAGGAAGTCACCTTAGAACGACCGTTTACCTGCCATTCACCGGTCATTCCAGGTTTCACGTTTAAGCGTTGCCATTCAGAAACCTTGTACTGAGCAATTTCGTTAGGCGTTGGAGGACGTGTCCCCACTAAGCTCATGTCGCCTTTGAGTACATTCCAAAACTGAGGAAATTCGTCCAGGCTGGTACGACGTAAAAATCTACCGACTTTAGTAATGCGAGGATCGTTGTCGTTTTTAAATAAGGGGCCGTCTACTTTATTAGCGACCTCATGCTTTCGCGCCTCAGCATCAATAGACATGGAACGAAACTTCCAAATCTTAAAGGGCTTACCTAGCCAAGAGCAGCGAGTTTGGCCAAAAAAGATAGGCCCGCCATCTTCGCGCTTAATCGCGATCACCACAAACACAAACACAATCGTCGCCAGCCCTAAGCCCACCAATGCGCCAACGATATCAATCGCGCGCTTCGCTTTGGAACGCACAGAAGGATGGGCTTGAGGCAAGTTCTCTAACGAAGATTGCTGCTTACCAAGCGTTGAGGACGGCTTAACGGCTTGTTCTATATGAAAAATCTTATCTAGCTCGGTCAAAGACAGAGCCATCATGACTTGAGAAGGCACATTAACTAACCGCAGCCTTGCCTTCTTAGATTCGCAAAGCTTGTGACAAATCACCAACGCGCCAATACCACTACTGTCGATGAACGTCGTCGCAGAAAAGTCTAAGACAACTTCTTCTAAGCCTGGATTTCGCAAAAATGCTTCCTGGCAACTTCGTTTAAAGGTCACTGCTTCAACAACGGTGAACGATTTAGAAAGTTGAATCGTACCCATCGATTCCAAAACAGCAGCCTTAAAATTGGCCTGGCGAAGTGTGGTCGGAGGGTTAGGCTGACGGCTATACATGTCAAATAGTTGATAAAACACTGCCCAGCACCGCTAACCTCACCCATCATACCCAAGTCCTCACGTCCGCTTGATGAATCCATCAATAAAATTTGATAGACCTTGGACTGCCAATGAACTTGTAGCAACGATGCAACGATGCGTGGCGCTACTGTGACTTTTCAAAAGTTAGCTGTGCTGCATATAGGCAATGTGTGAGATCGCTGAACACGGCGCACTATCTTTTAACAGGTTCAACTTATCTTGATAGATCTGCCGATGGCATTATTCATATCGAGACTTGTTGGAATGCACATCAAATAGAACTTATTTATTTATTTAGTTCAAAGTTATTGACAAATTCCCTGATACGGCATGCGTATAGATAGTGATTTAAAGCACCAGTTTTTGTGACATGCCAACCGGAGACCTGGCAAGGGTTTAAGAAAGGACTACAAAAAAGCTAAACGAGCTTTAAATCATTGGTTCAAATGACTGCTTCGTAAGTTTCCAACAGATCCTCAGTGAATGGAAACTTGGCATGGTTGGGAAACGGATAAGAAACATCTAGCTTCCAGCTGCCGTTTAAGGCTGTACTGCCCACTTTGCCACGAGATGCATGGACAGTGACTCCTGCCAAGTACTGCATCTTCGCCAAAAATTCTTCTCCGGCATCTCCGGTTGCAACACTACAAGCGTATAGAGATAAAAAGCTCTCTGGCGGTTGGATTCTAATCTTCGAGCCTTTATTCAAAAAGCGATAGCTAAACCAGGATTCAATCTCAGCAGCATAGTGAGACAGGTTACTTAGCGTGAGATCGCCACTACTAAAATGGAGACAGCCTGAAGAGCCATGGGTGACTATGTGTAGGCTTTGGAAGTCGCTACCGAAACGGTGAATAGCCTGCGTAATTTGTGCGATCGCACACCGTTTGGAATCTATCATTAACAGCCGGGCTCCCTTAATTGCCCCGGCGGCTAGTGCATCACCATGGTCCACACTGGCATCAATTGCAATCAACATGCCGCGCCCTGGCTGACTATGCGCTGGCTTTTGGGAAACAAACTTTTCAGACAGCCGCCTGGCTGGGGCGAAAACAGAAGGAGAAAATGTAATCACAGGTTAAAGGCTTTGAATAGTTGCCGAGGATTGAGTACTGGACTTTGAGCCAATACCTGGGGATGCTCCCCTAACAACCCATTCGCTTAGGTAGATACGTTGAATGATCTTAAGATTCCCTGCTGCTACAACTTAAAGCTAAGTTGAGCTACGTAGGGGGTTTCCGCAAAGCCAGCTCTTGACTCCGTTGAAGCAACGATGCTGAACCCTTACTTATCCAATTCAACAATGTCAATTGAGCAGCACACAATCGTATTTGCGACCTATCTAAAGCAACAAATATCACCTCACCAACCGCACTATCAGTAGTGTAATTACGCCTTAAGTAAACGGGCGGCAGCCTTAAGTGGCGGGAGTAAATCCAGCGGAACAGCCAGCTCGTTTAGATCGCGAAAGTCCGACCGTTTTTCTTTTTTGGGGCCATGGTAATCACTGCCGCCTGTCATCAAAAGGCCATATTTCTGACAGTATTCTTCCAACTTACGAACATTACTCGCACTATGCGTCGGGTGATAGACCTCTATGCCCATTAGCCCAGCTTCTAGCAGTTCGGGTAAAACGGTCTCTACACGCCCGCCACGAAAAATGTAAGGGTGTGCCCACACCGGCACTGCACCACACTGCAATAACAGCTGGATGCCTTCTTGAACCGTAAATTTGTCGTAGGGAACATAGGCAGGGCCGTCATCCTTTAGAAATCGCTCAAAGGCTTCTTGGTGAGAATTGACGTGACCTGCATGTTTGAGGGCGCTGGCAATATGAGGGCGGCCAGGCGCCATCGACCCAGACATATCAGGGAGCACAATGGGGTAGCCGAGGGCAGCCAGCTTTTCGGCCATTTTGCGCGCACGGTGCTTGCGTCCTTCTACGCGTTTTTGCAGAGGTGCTTGTAACTTTTGTGCATCTGGATAAAAGCCCAGAATATGAAGAGAACGCTCCTTATGGACAGTACTCAGCTCTAATCCGGGGACAATTTCGATATCCAAAGGGGTTGCTGTGGCGATCGCTTCATCCCATCCGGCCATCGTGTCATGATCTGTAATCGCTAGTGCCTTCACCCCTTTTTGCACGGCAAAGTTCACCAGCTCCGTCGGCGTAAGGCTACCATCCGAACAAGTGGTATGGCTGTGAAGTTCAAGCATTGATGCAGCCCCTAAAGATACAGAAGAATGCGTCATGAAATACTAACGCCTCTTAATTATGACTCGCTTATCCTCAAATCAAGCACGGTCAGTATCAGGCACGGTCAGTATCAGGCTCGATCAATATCAGGCTTAATCAATACAATTCTGAAAGATATACCAGCCATCCTAATAAATAGAAGAATTCTGGGTTGTGGTTATTGCCGCTGGCGGTAAGCGTTCTAAACGCTATAGGGTCACAACGCTTATGAAAAAAGGGGGTAAAAAAAAAGGTACAAAAGCGATCGCCTCTGTACCCACAGTCTCAGAATATTTAGAAACTTATCTCCATCAAGCCGAATCAAAAATGCGGCTTATGCGACAAAATCAGCACTATCCAAATTGCCAAGATTGAATCCCTGGAGCGTAATCGATCCTTGTGCAAGCGTTATTTGAGTATCGCCACCCACTTGTTGAGCGCCTTCAATGGCATCTTCAATACCGCCTGCACCCAAGTTCAAAGCGCTGACATCAATTAAATCCTGACCGTTCCTAAAGTCAGTGATGGTATCAGCGCCAAAGTCAGCAGCGCTAAAGATGAATCGATCCTGACCGCGACCGCCACTGAGTGTGTCATCACCAGCACCGCCATCTAATAGGTTGTCGGCGCGATCGCCAAAGATAACATCGTCACCGCCTAATCCAGAAACAACACCCTCGATGGAGCTACGGCCAGAAGCCGTAAAGACATCATTAAACTCACTGAGCGTCACGTTGCCTTCTAAGTTGCCAGCATTATTAATCGTGACACCTGCATCAGCATCTTGGGCATCAATGGCATTTACACCACCGCGAATAGTCCCTGAGTTATTAATGTCACCGTTTAGCACGCCCTCAATGCTGATACCATCTTGCTCACCCACAATCTCACTGCGGCGCTCATTGATGATATTGCCCTGAAGCGTTACACGGTCTTGAACCGTAATCCCGTCTTGACTACCAATAATGCGTCCACTCCGACCATTGGTGATATCACCTTGGAACGTCACATCGCCATCTGCGATACCGGCAAACAAGCGAATACCATCACCGGCAGCATTTGTGCCATCAGCAGCATCGCCACGCCCTTGAATCACACCACGGTTCAAAACACTAGATTCAATCACATCACCGGCTTCATCGCCCAATTGCAAAGAGATACCAGCGCCTTGATTACCGCTGCCCGCGTCAACAACACCTCGGCGATCATTCTGAATAGAAAAGTCCTCCGCCGTTGCATCAGAATAAATAGTGCCGTTGCGCTGATTACCCGTGCCAATAATCTCTCCAGAGTTCTGCAATCTAACGCCGGAGCCATCGATATTCACGGCGCGACTGCCCGACTCAATGCGACCACTGTTGTCAATCGTTAAGTTGTGCTCGGCGTTGCCAATGTAGAGTCCATTGCGCGGCCCAGAAATCAGACCGCTCCTTGTGTTGGTAATATTGCCAGAGAAAGCAACGCCATCTTCAACAACTAAACCACCCAAGAAACCAACATTAACTTCAGAAGTGATGGTGCCTGAGTTGCGAATAGTCCCTGAAAGCGCAGCTTCTAGTTCTTCTGAGCCATTGAAGAAACGCAGTCCACTCGAACCATTTCCACCAACTCTAGCACCGCCCGCAAAGACAGCATCGCCATCACCTCGGCCTTGCAACAAACCTCGGTTATCAATATTGATATTGCTGGTGCTAGCATCACCTGCGGCACCAACTTGCCAAGAAAGCGCATCGCCTAAATTGTCAGCACCGGCGTCAATCACCGCACCTCTCGCATTCAGGATATTGGCATTATCCACCGTTCCATCTACATACAAGGTGCCATTACGCTGATTCCCTGTTCCTAAGATAGAGCCTCTGTTGGTAACAGAGAGATTATCACCATCCGTGAGATCAACAGCTCGACTATCCGAAGCAATGGTGCCACGGTTAGTTAGTCTAAAATTATCGCCTGTGGTGCTAATGCCATTGAGGGCACCTGAGAGGCTACCTCTATTACTAATGTTGACATTGCTACCGCTAGCTAGCACGGCGGAGTTACCAGCATCGGGCGCTGAAAGTGAGCCGTTGCTCAATACCCTAAGCTGAGCATTATCACCAGAAATATCAACAACGGGCAAACCGGCTGGAGCAACAATATCTTCTCCAATTCGCACACGTTCATTGTCGCCCAGAGAGATTATCTCGGACAAAAAGCTACTATTAGATTCGGTCATATTTTCGGGTTCCTATTTTGTGTTCAATCGAGGCAATTAAGCCCTTAACTGAGCATCAGTATCGTGGTTGTATTTGCCACACAATTAGGAGACTATTTCGCATCTCCCAAGGACACGTTGAGAGTAACATAAATAACATTTACACATGCGTATTTATCCTTAGGAAATCTGTTTTTCAGACAAATAGCTTAGGACAAAAGTCCTGCCTGTAGGGCATTAGACTCATTGGCACACAGCGCTATAGGACTATGGATAAAGGTGACTAAAACACGCAAAAAGATTATACGTAGAGAACAAGCAAGAGACTATAAGTGTTCTAAGTTCATATCAGGCTTACATTACAAGAGATAAAAGCAAAAAAACACCAGCCCCCTTAACGGCGCTGGCAATGAGGAGCTGGCAATGAGGAGAATGAGTAGGTCAAACGTCCCAAGTTAGAGCCGTTAGCGCTAT
Organism: Phormidesmis sp.; assembly: GCA_045110585.1. Lineage (GTDB taxonomy): Bacteria > Cyanobacteriota > Cyanobacteriia > Phormidesmidales > Phormidesmidaceae > Phormidesmis. Next base: position 46,270 of record JBGCGG010000031.1, read on the forward strand.
TGGCTTAGAGGCTTTTGAAGTATTGAGACTTTGCAACATTCAAACCTAACTGGCTTGCGGATGATGACTTGCGAATAACGACTTGCTAATCAGTCTAAATAATTCTGAAAGATATACCAGCCATCCCACAGGTAAAACAGTTCTTGGTCGTGGTTGTTGCTGTTAGTAGCTAAGCTAAAAGTATCGGGTTCAAAACCGCCGGACTTTCTGGATAAATCGCGCACAAAGCCCTGGTGCGCCCACACACCCAAAATTTCGATGGAGACCATTTTCTCAAATTCTGCTGTTGGCTCTGCGGGATAGGCTGGATCTACCTGAAAGTAGTTATCGGCCAGACGATAGGTGCCTAAAACAGAATAAATCCCTGCTTGAGGCAAGCCTTGATCTGTCTGTGCGCCGTTAGCTAATGTGGCATCGGCGACTTTTTCTAAGGCGGGTTGGGACAGTGCAAAGGCGGCCTTGACGGGCAGCTTAGTGGCCCAGAGGCCGCATAGGCACAGTGCCAAGCTTGGCACTATCCACCAGCGCGGGTTGCGCCATTGCTTGAGCAGGCTACCGATGTTGAATGAGGATTGGATGAGGGCGGAGATCGCCTTGAGCAGCCAGCTCCAAAACATCCCCAGCCATAACCACACAGCCAGCGGATTGAATAGATAGATAACAGTAAAGCTTGCTATTTCACCCAGCGTAATATCGCCAGAAAACACGGTTCCTAAAATTCCAAAGAAGGCCAACGGCGGCAAAATACTGGCGACGTGAATGTAGTAAAGGCCAGATAGCGGTGAGGTGAGCAGGGTCTGCCAGTTGGTTTCAGCGGGCAGCATCTGCAAGCTACCGGGGGAGCAAAGCTGCAAGAGCATCCAGAAAAAAGCGAGGAGGGCGAGTTTGTTCTGGAAGGAACTGGGTGGGTGTTTTAGGTGCGATCGCAGTCGTGCCAGCATCGTTTAGAACAAAGCTTGAAGCTTTCTAACTTAAGGAAATTACCGCTATGATCTTGCCCTTTAATGGAACTAAAGTTACTGCCACCATCATGATGGGGAAACGAGTGTAGAAGCCTCTGAAGAGTCAGTATCGTTGTGCGATGATTGTATGAGATAGCCCCTCTCTTTATTGCTTAAAGTTATACCAGATAGCATCGCTAGGAATGATCAACCTATACAATCGAGTAACTCATCAAATCCTAGCTCTCCTGGATTTTCTATCCCTTTCCCTGCGCCGACTAGAGAAATAGCTTGGAGCGATTCAGCACAAGAAGTTTCAGGTAACGTAGACCAAGATTTTAAGTTCAAGCGTCCTAAGAGTGTAACTATTTCAAAAATATATGGAACAGGCTTATACACTGCTGGTTCGTCTATTTGCAGTGCTGCTGTTCATACAGAATTGCTTAGCGCAAGAGAGGGTGGAAACGTCAGAATCCAGATATTAGGGCCACAAGAGTTTTTTAATGGCACAGAGCGTAATGGTGTGAGCAGTCGTAAATATGGCGCATAGGTATAGTGCGGTCAGAAATAGGGGAGAATGTGGTCAATGTAGCCATTCGGGTAGACGGATTAGTTAAAACAGTAACACCAACCAAGATCGCTATGGCACAGTCGATAGCG
>JBGCGG010000032.1:0-55744 GCA_045110585.1 Phormidesmis sp.
TCCACAGTCAGAGACCGCTTAACTAAAATCATCCCCAAATAGTACCTGTCGTCCCAACAGGCACCTCCTCTTAAACCGCTAAAGCATTACCCGAATAGCTCGCCAACGCAATCGATTCGAATAACCGCAGCCAATCTAATGGGTTTAACAGCTATCTCACCAAAGTGAACACTCCTTTCAGATCTCACCCATCGACCAGTTGCATGCTGATGTCAAAAGGGTTTATGGCTAACAAAAGCAGCTACTGTTGCCACAAACCTTTCAGAAAAATTCGCATATATCTTCATCGTGATTCAGGTACCACTCAGCTAGTGCAATTTTTGCATGCATTAACCGCTAGTTGGTTGCACCCTATCTGTCTAGCAGAGCAAGACTTTTCTCGCTCCACTGAGATTATTCAATGACATAGTGGTAGCCGCATCTACAAAGTCGATGCGGCCGGAATAGAAATTGCTGAACACCACACAATATAGGTAAAGCTATTGAGCTAGACTGTCGCGACATCAGCCTCTATCGACCACTACATTGCGCTGCCTTTATTCTTCTACCTGAAATCTAAAGCGTAGGCTGTAGCGTTTCTCCCATCATACATCTTGCACAGCCACAGCCTAGTGCATCAACAATGGGATTATCGTCTGCATGAGTGAGCGTAGGTAAGCTATCGTCCGCACTAGCTGAACTAGCAGCAGTGCTAGCCACGGCAGGACTTGCCACGGCTAGCACTGCTGCTAAAGAACCCGCACAGCCCAAAGCCGTTAATACTGTTTGTTGACGATTCATAGATGTCATAGAGACGTACCAAAGCAAGTTGCTTTCAGTATACTCAGTCGTTTCAATAGCTGACAATAGATAGCTGAGCGGGCTGCTCGCGCAGTACGCCTTTTCGCTCCAGACAAAAAATAAACGCTCACCACATTGAGAGAGAAACTACCTAAAGTTCGGTAATACGACTCACTCAAAGTCACCAGATAAATCAGTTAATCTTCACCTAGCCACTTCTCTCTAATCTGTCGTAAAAATCCTTGTTCTTGCAGAGCAAGGACTTCTCTATTCACCGCTTCGATCATTTCCTCATTGCCCTCTTGAAACGCAATGCCATAGTCTTCTTGCGTTAGCGGTTCCCCTACTAGCTCAAACTGGTTAGGACTGCGGGTCGCTGTGTATTGCAGTGCCGGATAGTCATGAATGACGGCGTCTATGGTGCCTGAGTCTAAATCAGACATCATCTGTTCAAAAGTCTCGAACTCAATCAGATTAATAGGTTGCGATCGCCCAAATTCTTCCGCCGTCGTCCCATCAATCACCCCGACTGATGCACCTTGCAAATCTTCAATCGTCACGCGGCTATCCGCCATCTGCTCAACCGTCATAGACGCAATAAAATCCGCCACAATAAAGAAGCTTGCGCCCATCCATAGGCAAGCAACAATACGCCCCGGCAAGCGCACAGGCGTCACATCGCCATAACCAAACGTACCTAGCGTAACAACAGCAAACCAAATGCCCTGACCAATGCCATTAATTGGATTATTGGAAAAATGTTCATTGTGCTTATGCTCAAAAACCCAAATCAACGCACCAACACATGCACTAGTCGCCATCACTAACAGCAGCGGCCGCCAAATATTCCAGTTCAAGAAACCGCCCGCGATGCGGCTGGTAAGCGTGCCGCTAGAGGAACGAACCATGAGCTGCAAGCCAGAGCGATACGAAGGATAGGAAAAATCTAGGCCATTGGACTCACGCGATGCGGTAATAGAAATGCCCGCGATCGCAGCATTGAGCTGCCCAGCTTCCAAGTCAGCCATCATTTCTGAAAACTGAGCGTAGGGCACCCACTCCACCGTCAGAGCCAGTTCATCAGCAATCCGATTCCATAGCTCAATCTCATAGCCATAGGGCACCTCTTCATCTAAAAAGACAAAAGGCACTATTTCGCTCGTACCGATTTTAAAGGGTTTACCGTCCTCTTCTACGGCCACTGGTGGGGTCAGCGGTTCTGGAGAAGATTGAGCGATCGCAGATAAAGGATGAATCAACACTGCGCTAAAAAGGGCAAGCGCCCAGTGCTTAAGACGAAGGCTCATAAGAGAAAGGAGAAATAAAAACGTGACGATGTATCTCTATACATCTGAATGAGGCGGTTTCAGCAGCATTCAGACAATGCGCACAGCCGTTGCCGCATGCACTTCCATAGTTAAGCTATAGACCCGTCGCAGTAGCATCTGTTCCCTGTGAGTGCGCGTTCATTTTAGTGCGTGTATCAGTTACGCGCCACGAATGACAGGTATGGGGCACACATCATGGGTTACGACATGGAAGGCTTAAGATACGGCAACGCTGGAAACCACAGACTGGGCGATCGCATGTCCCGCTAGCCAGCCTGTTGTCCACGCACTCTGAAAGTTAAAGCCCCCAGTCACACCATCTATATCCAAAATCTCGCCTGACAAATACAGTCCGCTACACGCACGGCTTTCCATCGTCTTAAAGTTCACCTCTTTTAAGCGCACGCCACCACAGGTAACAAATTCATCTTTAAAGGTGCCTTTCCCACTGATGGCGTAGCTGCCTTGGGTTAACGCTTGTACCAAACCGTTGAGCTGTTTTTTAGAGAGGTTAGCCCAGGTGAGGGTGTCATCTATGTTTAAGCGACTTAAAAAATATTGCCACAGGCGCTTGGAGATAGGAGAAAACGGGCTATAGGTCGCGAGAGCTTTTTTAGGGGTGTTTGCTTTAGAGTCTTGCAAAGTTGTTCTGACTGTTTCTTGGTTTAGCTCGGGTAGCCAATTTACCGTGAGCGTTGCTTGATAGCGCTGCGCATATAATGAGCGCGCCCCCCAGGCAGAGAGCTTGAGCACGGCTGGGCCGCTAAGTCCCCAGTGGGTAATCAGCAGTGGCCCTGTCTGTGTGAGGGGCTTTTTCATATCCTCTGTTTTTAGCCGCAGGGAAACGGTATTCACAGCCACGCCACTGAGCTGATGCAGTGATTTATCGGCAATATTAAAGGTAAAAAGAGAGGGCGCTAAGGGTTCGATGCGGTGGCCTAAAGAACGGGCCATACGATGGCCAGCCGGGCTGCTGCCGGTTGCAAGCAAAAGGCGATCGCATCGGACATAGCCCTCGTTTCCTTTAAGCTGAAGTTCAAAGCCATGGGCGGTTTTCTCAGCGCTCACAATAGGCGATCGCACCTTCACCCTCACACCCGCCTGCCGCGCCGCCCCCTCCAAACAGGCCACAATCGTAGCCGAATCATCCGTAACTGGAAACATGCGCCCGTCCGCTTCAGTTTTCAGCTTTACCCCGCGCTGCGTAAACCAAGCCACCGTATCTTTAGGCTGAAACCGACTAAACGCGCCCCGTAGCGCCTTCCCTCCGCGAGGATAGCTTTGCACGAGCTGAGCTGGATCAAAGCAGTGATGAGTTACATTGCACCGACCGCCGCCAGAGATACGAACTTTGGCCAGGGGCTGGGGGCCAGCTTCGTAAAGGGTGACTTGAGCGTGAGGGTTAGCAGATGCGCAGGCGATCGCCCCAAAAAAACCCGCTGCGCCGCCACCGACCACAGCAATCGATAGCCCTTGCTCTAATGCACCCATACCCTACCTAAGCCCTACCTAAGATATATAGAATTTCATGCTATGGAACAGTTGAAACCTGCTCTTCTTTCACGATAGTGTCTTAACCTGACACGTTATCGACAAATCCTACATTCTTTAATAACTATGGCCAGTAAAGAACAAATCCGACAGCACCTTGCGCAAAGCGCCACGATTAAGTTAGAGCGCATGTCTGAGCCCACCAAAGGCGCAGAAGCGAAAAAAATGAAAATGATGGAGCACATTGCCAAAAGTAAGGGCAAAGCATAAGGCTCACAGCCATGAGCTTTCACCGCCAACGCTCATGGCATAAAGCGCTTATTGACTAAAGCTCATCACAAAAGCGCTCATGCCATCAAGCTCATCAGATAAAGCTTATGCCGCTAGCTCATCCGTTTTAGCCGCCATGACAAAATCATTTTGATGAAGGCCATTAATCGCGTGCGTCCACCAGGTAACAGTCACCTTGCCCCACTCCGTAATCAATACGGGGTGATGCCCAGCCACTTCAGCAATTCTGCCAACCTCATTGGTAAAAGCCAGCGCCGCCGCAAAGGTTTTAAATAGGTACTGCCTTTGTAGCTGAAGAATCCCCTGAGATTCAATGACATCCCACAATGGAACTTGTGGGTGCAAAGCAGCAATCTCTTCAGGTGTAGCAGGCGGCAGTGAGCCAGAACAAGGCACACAAGTTTGGTTAGAAAGCGGCCCAGAAAAAAGCTCGGATAGCTGTTGAGTCATGATCAATACCTACCAGATACATCTATCTAAAAGTATGTCTACCTAAAATTCTATGCAGTATTCGTTCATTTTGGTAGAACCTGGTGAAGCCGGTAACATTGGTGCAGCGGCCCGTGCCCTAAATACAATGGGCTTTACCGATTTACGGCTAGTGCGTCCTAAAGCAGATCACCTCAGCGGCATAGCCAAGGCCTTTGCCCACGGCTCAGTGCATATTTTAGAAAATGCACCTGTGTATGAAGAACTCGAAGCAGCGATCGCAGATATTGACCTCACCTGCGCCACCACCGCCCGCCACCGCATTCAAAAATATCACTACGTTTCCGTACGCGACCTGCCTCAAACCATTCAACAAAAAGGCGATACGCTCAATCACGTTGCCATTGTGTTTGGCAGCGAACGCTCGGGCCTTAGCAACAAAGACATTGAACAGTGCGATTTGTTAACTACCATTCCACAAGTGAGCCTGCAACCCTCACTCAATCTGTCCCAAGCTGTCATGCTCTACAGCTTTACCCTCGCACAGCAAACAACCGTTCAAATCACAGATCAGAGAATGAACAGCGAAGAAATGCCAGCAGAACAATATGGCCATCTCAAAAAATCTTTGCAACAAACTTTAGCTAGAGTTGGCCTAAATCAACGCTACCAAGACTACGTCATGAAAGCGATCGTTCGCTTAGGCTACGAAGATTTATATTTACTACAAACTATCCGAACATTTGTTAGCAACAAACTAGACGCACTAGAAAACCGTTAACGCAGATTAAAAAGTTAGTTGCAAGGCATGATTTAAATTCATTGTTGGGTCTGAAAACTATATGGCAACACTTTTTATATTTTCAGGATTGCCCGGCACAGGAAAAACAACCTTATCTCAAAAACTTGCCACACAAGTGAACGCGCTTCACCTTCGCATAGATATTGCATTCTAATGTCGTAGTAGGACATAGTATTAGGTATCAATCTGTATCTACCTGATAAGCCGTGCCTTACAGCCTAGACCTCCGCGAGAAAGCAACTGCCGCCGTTGACCGTGGCGAAAAGAAGTCCCACGTCAGCAAGACATTCAACATCAGCCGCAACACGCTAGACCTATGGCTTAAACGCCGTCAGGAAACAGGGTCAGTTGCGCCTAAACACCCCGTTCACCGCGGTCCTGAACCCAAGATCAAAGACCTCGATGCCTTCAAACAGTTTGCGATCGCCCATGGCCATCTCACGGCTCAAAAAATGGCTGAGCTATGGCCAGACCCGATTTCAGACGTCACTATCGGGAAAGCGCTGAAGCGTATTGGGTTTACGAGAAAAAAAGACGTATGGGTACCGGGAAAGGGACCAAGCTAAGCGAGCCGTCTTCCTGCTCCAGCTTGCTCGCTATGCCCCTGAACAGATTGTCTACGTTGATGAAGCAGGGGTCGATGATACCCACGATTATCCCTATGGCTACTGCCATCGTTCTGAACGGTTCTATGCGTTGAAGTTAGGCCATCGCACTGAACGCATCAGTATGGTTTCAGGCTGGTGCGACCGTGAAGTGGTCGCACCGATGACGTTCAAAGGCTACTGCAACACATTGCTGATTGAAGCTTGGATTGAAATGATGCTCGTGCCTGCACTCAAACCAGGTCAGGTGGTGGTGATGGACAACGCGAGCTTCCATAAGTCCAACCGCATTCGAGAACTCATCGAAGCCGCTGACTGTGAGCTGTTGTTCCTGCCACCTTACTCGCCAGATTACAACAAGATAGAGAAGTTCTGGGCGAACTTAAAACACTACTTGGGCAAGACGATACAGCAGTTTGACAACCTATGGGATGCGGTTGACGATGCGTTTAGAAAACTGTCCTAGATAGCTATTCAGATGCAATATCCATCACACCTCATAAACTAGGCGTGCTAACTAGCCACTCAAACCACTTCCGCCCGAGGTATCACTAGCCGCCCACCCAATAACTGCATTACTTACATAGCCGCCCTGCGCTGCGGACGCACATCCATCTGATGCGCCAGGCTACCATTTCGCCAATCCAAAGCATGAGACTCACTCGCAGGCACCACACTCACCATCGCTTGGCGGCGTGCCGTCCGTGAAGACGTTTTCTTCACTCGCCGCACTCGCGTGGGGTTCACATTAGCATGAGCCTTTTGCGCCGTAGAACGAGAAACCAAAACACGACCACCCTGGGCAGACTGGCCTAACTTTTGCCCTGCCTTCACCGGACGAGACGGCTTATGGTTCGCCTTTCGGCCTTTAGCCACAGCAGCCTGTGAACCTGTCATTGGTGCAGTCGCCCTTCTGTTGCGCTGACGACGCTTCTTAACCCGACTGAGCTCTTTACGCTCTGCATCAGCCGAACCAACGGTGACCGGCTTACGTACCTGCTTCAAGCTTTTTACAGTATCAACCGTTCTTACTGCATTCGCGGCCACTGGCTTTCTACGCACACGTCCTCTAGCACGGGCAGCTGAACGGGCCGCCGACATTCTCGCCATTGCTCGCCGCCGTGACATCACCAAGCAGCCCGCCGCGCAAGTACCAACCAATGCACTCACCGTCCACACAGGGAAACCACCATCATTAGTCGCCTCAATCAAAGTATCGGCTTGAGCAGCGGCTTCAGATTCTGTCGTCGCACTGGACTCAATATTACCGCCTTCAATATCACCGTCGGCCACATTAATAATGCTGCTGGTCAACACGGGAGGTGCTTCTACAACGGCTTCTGGCAAAGCTTGCATCAGCACTTTAGGTCTAATCAGCCCTTGAATCGCAGCCGCTGATCCCAACAGAGCAACCAGCCAAAGGCCCGCAACTAAAACCCACGGCCTGACCAGTAAAAGCGTGAAGGTAACTCGCACCGCTTTAGAGTCTTTATTGATAAAAGGAAGATTAGGCACAGGGCTAGAACGACTCACCGACTTAGCCTCGCTCACTTTCTCAGGATGAGGGGTCTTAGCTTTAGCAGCTTTTTCTGGGGCAGGTTTTTCTAGGGAGTTTTGCTCTGGGTCAGTTTTTGAGGCGGCGTTCTCTACAGGGCTGTTGCGCTTAGCAATTTTTTCTCTGGCAATTTTTTCTCTGGCAGCTTTTTCTCTGGCAACTTTTTCTTTAGGAGTCTTCGACTTAGGCGTTTGTGTCGGCGCTATTGAAGCTAATGTTCTTGCCAGCTGCCTTACAGAAGCTTGAACAGGGGCTTGAATTTTGGAGGCAGTGAGGCGATCGCCCTTCGATTCGGTAGCAGGAAGCTTCATATTTCTTACTCTCTCTGACGGCCTATGCATTTGGAAGACGTTCCTCTGATGGTTCAAGCCCCTTTATGTCCGGCCCCCTTCTCCAGAAGATACCGGAATTGTAGAGGCATATTATACGATTGGCTAGCTTTAAACCAGTTTTTCTTTGTAGTTAGAATAAATTGCTTGATTTTTCGAGCGTTAACCGAGGTTAAGCACCGCTGCTAATCCGTAAAATACAGTCCGTAAAATACAGATAAAGCACCGTTCACAAATCAATTCTGGGTCAGTATATCTAACGAAGGTCAAGCGCTGGTACGTATTTGCCCGGATCTTGCGCAACCCAGCCCTCAGCAGAGTTCTTACGAACCTCAAAATAAAGGAAGGTTGCGCCTTCTGTACTACCAACTTGCCCCACTAAATCCTCCGCTGCGACAGACTGTCCCACCGAAACCGAAATATCACTGAGGTTGGCATAACGGGTTTGTAAACCATCCGCATGGTTAATCACCACCAAGGTGCCATAACCCTGTTGCTCGCCTGTAAAAGCCACGGTGCCACGCTTTGCAGCCAGCACATCGTTCGGCATCGAAATCGCAAAGGCAATCCCACTATTAAAAACCAACTCATCACTCGTAGCGTTAGGCTGCCACCCGTAGCTCATCACCACATCTGCCGGATTAGCTAACGGATACCCCAATGATTGAGAAACAGGCACCGAAGCCACCGCTGCCACCGAAGGCGCACCGATCGCCAACGCCCCTGGCACAAAAATCTGCCCCGGCACATCTGCAACGCAACCATTCACCTCAAATAACAAATCAGCACGACTGCCGTAGCGCTCAGCCAACGTCTGCCACGTTTCATTCACGGCAGCACTCACCACAATGCCATTAAAAGGCGGAATCACCAGCTTCGAACCAGGCGCTAACGTACTACCCACATTCGGGTTAAATCGCAATAACGTAGCGGCATCTATGCGATACGCAGCGGCAACCGTCGCCACCGTATCCCCTGAGGCCACGGTATGCTCGCGCATTTGAGACAGCGCCGCCCTGCAAGCGCTTGTCTCACCAGATAGTTGAGCCGGTGCCTGTCCACGCGTCTGGCTATTCGGCTGGCTGCTATTTGACTGCGCGCTCGTCTGAGCATACGCACCAGCACCGAAGGCACTTGTGGAAAGTGCGATTAAACCGATCCATGTAGCGATGTGTTTGCGAGCAAGATGTCTTCCAGCCAGATGTCTTCCAGCCAGATGTCTGCGGGCCAGATGTCTACGGGCCAGATGCCTTCTAGTAACATGGGCAATGGCTACAGATACATTGAGTAACATCTTTGTGGGCATTTTCAGAGCTGGCATGTTTGGGGCTTATGTCGCTTCCTACCTATTCATTACAGCTTACCGAGTCTCAGGAGAAGTTGACGAACAGCCCATTGCCAATTGCCTGACTCAGATTGCCTAACTCAGATTGCCTAACTCAGACAAGTCACTCCCCACCAAACCTTAGCAATCGGCATAAATCCTTAGTATTTATGCATCATTTAATCGTACAGAGCTAGCTAAAGTGTAAGAGGCCTATCTATACTTTGAAAGCTGGGTTGTGAAGGCTAGGATTACTAAATCAGGAAGCGATTAGATATGGGGGTTTCTCCTAAATATATAGGACTCGGTGGATTGCTGCTGTTGATAGGCGCGAGTGCAGGCTGGACTGGCCACACTGCGCTAAATAACCGCACGCGCACCTCAGCCCTAAATCGTCAGACCTTAGTTGAAAGCGACGTCCCCATTGCCACACCCACCGCGCAAGAGACCGTCACACCCGCACCAGCGAGCTTACCGATCGGCTCTAACTTTATTGCCACCGCCGTCAACCGAGTTGGCCCCAGCGTTGTCAGAATTGACGCGTCTCGCTCAGTAAGCAGCTTAGGGGATCCCTTCGAGCGTCGGTTATTTAGAAGATTTTTTGGCGACAATACACCTGATTTTCCCACAGAACCTGAATTACCCGAACGGTTTGAGCAGGGCACTGGTTCAGGCTTCATTTTGAGTGCAGATGGCAAGCTATTGACCAACGCGCATGTTATTGAAGGGGCCGACAAGGTAGAAGTAACGCTCAAAGATGGGCGGACATTTACAGGCGAGGTCATCGGCGCAGACCCTGTAACCGATGTTGCCGTCATTAAAATTGAGGCAGAAAATTTACCGGTTGCACCACTGGGCACCACTGATGCGCTCTCACCAGGGCAGTGGGCGATCGCAATCGGGAACCCGCTCGGCCTAGACAATACCGTTACCGCAGGCATCATCAGCGCACTAGATAGATCCAGCACCCAGGTTGGCATTGCTGACAAGCGCGTTCAATTCATCCAAACCGACGCCGCTATCAATCCCGGCAACTCGGGCGGGCCGCTACTAAACGCCAGTGGGGAAGTGATTGGTGTAAACACAGCAATTCGAGCCAATGCTCAGGGCTTAGGGTTTGCCATTCCAATCGAAACCGCTAAGCGCATTTCTGATCAGCTCTTTGAAACGGGTGAAGTGCAGCACCCTTATCTCGGCATTCAAATGGTGAATTTGGACAAAGAGATGCGCGACAGCATCAACCAAGATCCTGACTTCGGGGTCAAAATCGATGAGGAGCAAGGCGTTGCGATTGTACGAGTTATGCCAGGCACCCCTGCTGAAGCGAGTGGGCTAAAACGGGGCGATGTGATCAAGCGCGTAAATAAAGTCGATATCGTCGATGTGACAGACGTGCAATCACAAGTTGAAAGTAGCGGTTTAGATGACACGATTACGGTAGAAGTGATTCGTAGTGGCCAACAACTAACCATTTCAGTGAAGCCAACGGCCTTACCCGCAGAATTCCAGTAAGCGAAAAATTTTTAGTCAGTGGGCATTTCCCTACTGCACTGTACGAAGTGAGCCATACGCGCTATCGACTCAGCCCTTAACAAACAAAAGCTCCGGCACCCTTAGGCGTCGGAGCTTTTTGATTACATCTTTCCATTGAGAATTTAAGCTTTTCAAGGCTCTCGCAAGCTAGGCCTTACTCGTCCTCTTCTGGATCCTCTAAACCTAACGAACCTGACAAACTGACTTCCAGCTCCATTCGCTGTTCCATCTGTCGCAGAAAATAACCTGTCATCATGGCTGAGGCTAACAAACCAGCTAAGTTCTCACGATCAGTGCTCACATGCACATTAAAGCCATCCGAAGGTAACACGCCCACTAACCCTTGAACGTTGTGTGAAATAATCTGCTTAATTTCGCCGCTGACTGACTGCGCAACCCGAGAAAGAACTTCTGGGGATTGATGCTGCAGGTAGTTCAGCAGCTCATTAGATTTACTATCCTCTGAATTCAGGCTGATAAAGTCTGCATTTTCAGGATTAAAAATCATAGAGTTGCTGCATAACTGCTGTTAGCTTAACCGTTGCGATCGCAAATTAAATGGGTAAATCTTCGATGACCTCAGCATACATTTCAAACCTGAAGGCTTAAAAGAATCTAAGATTTGCATCGGCTGCTACTGACAGCTTAACGAATAATCGCCAAAACCTGCATTTTCTTAATTTCCTGAGTGAAGGATTAACCAAAATCACACCTGGCTGTGGCCGCCGCTTACAGACCAGCCGCAGGCGCATCTTCTGTCTGCCCTTCTTTTTCTAGTGGCTTTTCTTCTGATGGCCGCTCTTCTGATGGCCGCTCCTCTGACGCCTCATCCTCATACTGAGCTTGCGTCACTTCCTCAATCGCCTCATCGGAGAGGAGTGTGCCTCCCGATGGTGGCTTTGCTCCTGACAAAACAGCAACTTCTTCTGGCAAGGCATCTTCAGGCGTCTCTGGAGATTTCTCGGAGGACGTATTATCTGCAGACGCCACCGCCGCGCCACGCTCAGCATCGTCTTCTACAGGCTGTACGCCCTCCAGCTGGTCGTCAGCATTGCTTGCCTCGTTATCTGTATTTCCGTCATTAGCAGCCCCGTCATTAGCGGCACCGTCATTAGCGGCACCGTCAATCGGCTTCGGCAGCCTCAAATTACTAATTTCTGGCAGTTTATCTATCTCAAAGTGCTGATAGAACTTTTCGGTAATTTGCACCCAAGAAGATCGCCCATCAGACTGCCTGCGCTTTTTCACAAAGCCCTGCGCCACCAAATCAGGCACGTGCTGATAAACGCCTGAACCACGCAGTTCCACCAATTCACTCTGCGCAATCGGGCCACGAAGGGCGATCGCAGCCAACGTCCGCAGCGCTCCCAATCCAATATCCAAAGGCACAATCGAATCTACCAGTGGCTTATACACCTCTCGCAGCTGCAGAGCGTAGCCTTCTTCCGTTTCGGCAATTTCTAACGCCCCATCCCGGTGCGCATATTCCCCCATCAGCTCAATCAGCCCTTCTTCAGCCGATTCCTTATCGCATCGGGCAAACTCCGCAAGCTGCGCGATCTTTAAAGGCTGCGCCTTCAAATACAAAATCGCTTCAATAGTATTGGCCAAACGAGACATGCCAGACACGAGATAGGGGTGAACTCAATCAAGGTTACGGCCCGTCAGCTCTACAAAAATATCTTCTAGGTTGGCAGGCCGCGTCATCATACCTGTTTTGTCCGGCTGTCCGTCAAGGTATTGGTTCGCCTCATCTAGCGTTGGAAAGAACAAATACTCCCAGCGGTCTGCCTGCGGAGAGGATTCGCCAACGCCTTTTTGCTTCATGACAATGCCTTCACCATGCTTTTGCCGTAGCTCCTGCAGGGTACCGCTTTCAATCAGCTGACCTTGATCCATAATGCCAATGCGATCACACAGATATTCAACCTCTTCCATGTAGTGCGTCGTCAGCAGCATGGTCATGCCCTGTTCCTTGTTCAGCCCCTTAATAATTTCCCACAGCCGTCTGCGGGTCTGCGGGTCTAGTCCCACAGTCGGCTCATCCAAAAACAAAATGCTCGGTTCGTGCAGTAAGGCGCGGGCAATTTGCAACCGGCGCTTCATACCACCAGAAAGGGTTTTCACTTTGTCTTGAGCGCGATCGCTCAAATCCACATAGTGCAACCACCGTCGAATCGATTCTTTCCGCTGCGCAGCAGGAATATGATGCATTCGCCCGTGGAACTCCATGTTCTCCCACACGCTCATATCCGCATCAACACTCACCTGCTGCAACACCACACCAATCTGGCTGCGCACCTGAGCCGCCTGACGGCTCACGTCATAGCCCGCCACCACAATGTCACCTTGAGTTTGCTGCACTAACGTCGTCAGCATCCGAATTGTCGTCGATTTGCCCGCGCCGTTCGGCCCTAGCAGTCCAAATATCTCCCCCGGATGAATCGCCAATGAAAGGTCATTGACGACGCAAGTGTTGTTATAAACTTTGTGAACGTTTTGCAGAGAAACGGCTGCAACCATAGCCTCGCGATCCTTCTAAAACCCTTCCAAAACCTTTTGGGGCGTGTGACCTCCTTAGCCTACCAAGCAATCTAGCCTATCCGTACAATCGTTCATCCCTGCTCTCTTATGCGCGTCAGAATCGACAACGGCGTTCTCTTCATCCGCAATGAAGACACTCCCCCTTACAAAAAGAAGGGATCCATGGTTCGCAACAGTTACTTTTGGGCACTAAAATCCATCAGCGATCGCGCTCCTTTTGAAAAAGAATGGGAATTTGAAGAGCGGGTTTGGATTGCCCTCGTACGAATGCTGACCTCCTTTGCAGAATCCGGCTACCTCGGCCTCAAAGAAACCCAGCTAGAATTCGAACCCAATGACGACATTCCAGCCCTACTGCGCCCCATGGCTACCTGGTATGACCCCGCAGATTACGAAGAGCCAGAAGAAGACAACCGCCCGCCCTGGGCACTCACCTAAAAACCACCAAAAAAGAGCCAGGCATACATAATGCCTGGCTCTTTTTTTGATGTCTTCGATTGGCTCAATCTACATCAAACCAATCTGAGCCAATAGTCCCTTACCAGAAACCAACTCATTAATAATCGCAGCAACGAAGCCAATCATCGCCAACCGACCATTCCAAGTTTCCGCATACTCCGTAAATCCAACTTTTGCAGGCTTATCACTCATCATCTGTTCCCCGCTATTTCAGCGTCAACTGTAAACAAATGTAACTGATATCAACCTGTATTGGGCACAGAACTGCACGAAGTTTAGCGAATACACCGACTCATTTAGCTCAACTCACCACCAGTTCAAATCAGCTAGCCGCCAATTCACCACCAGATTCAGCCAGCGCCTTCTCCTTGTCCAACCGCCGCTTACGCGCATAGAGCTGAATAGAAATCAAAAACGAAAGCACCAACCCTGCCATCAGCCACGTTGTCGCACTCGTCGGAAAGTTATTCTGGAAAATCACCAGCATCACAATAACCACCAGCAACAAGGTAGGCCCTTCATTCAGCGCTCTCAGCTGCTTGGGTCCCCATTTACATTCACCACGATCCAACTGCTTACGCAACTTCGCACAGTACATGTGATACGCCATCAGCAGTGCCACAAAAACGAGCTTTGCCTGCATCCAGCCCTCATGCACAACATCAGGTCGCTGCCATAGCAAACCGCCTGCCATCGCCAAGGTCACTAGCATCCCTGGCGTCGTAATAATCTTCAGCAGCCTTAGTTCCATAATGCCGTACTGCTTTTTCAAGATACTGCGCGCCGGTTCCGGCTCCTGCTCAGCTTCCACGTGGTAAATGTACAGGCGCACCAGGTAAAACAAACCTGCGAACCAAACCACAACGCCGATAATATGAAACGCTTTGAACCAGTAATAAGCCATGAGCGAAGTTATAAAAAGTCTTCAGTTAAAACAGTTAACTTCTCTATTTTCCGCTAGCGGCTTATATTTTGATCGCTCCGCTCATACCTCTTAACGTTTAGGAGTACCGTACTCAAACGGTACTCAAATAGAACATATGGCCCCAATAGAACAGATGCAAGTCAACTGGCATTCCGTTGGCACCTACACAGACATCCTCTATCACAAATGCGACGAAGGCATTGCCAAAATCACCATTAACCGCCCTCACAAGCGCAATGCCTTCCGCCCCAAAACCGTCTTTGAAATGTATGACGCCTTCTGCAATGCGCGTGAAGACACTCGCATCGGCGTTGTCTTACTCACAGGGATGGGGCCACACACCGATGGCAAATACGCTTTTTGCTCCGGTGGGGATCAAAGTGTCAGAGGAGAAGCTGGCTACGTCGGGGAAGACGGCATACCCAGACTCAACGTACTAGACCTTCAGCGGCTCATTCGCTCCATGCCCAAGGTGGTCATTGCGCTGGTATCTGGCTACGCGATTGGCGGCGGACATGTCCTGCACTTAGTGTGTGACCTAACCATCGCCGCTGAGAACGCCATCTTCGGGCAAACTGGCCCCAAGGTCGGCAGCTTCGATGGAGGGTTTGGGGCCAGCTATATGGCTCGCATTGTGGGTCAAAAGAAAGCCCGTGAAATTTGGTATCTATGCCGCCAGTACGACGCCCAGCAAGCCGTAGAGATGGGCTTAGTCAACACGGTCGTCCCGATTGAACAGCTAGAACCAGAGGGGATCAGCTGGGCCAAAGAAATTCTGAATAAAAGCCCGATCGCGATTCGCTGCCTCAAGTCTGCGTTTAACGCAGATTGTGATGGTCAAGCCGGGCTTCAGGAGCTAGCGGGCAATGCCACGTTACTTTATTACCTCAGCGAAGAGGGCGCTGAAGGGAAACGTGCCTTCCTAGAAAAAAGGGAACCTAATTTTAGACAATATCCTTGGTTGCCGTAGCAAAAGGCCATAGCAAAAGGCCACAGGGAGAAAAAGCCACAAAAGTGAGCAGACAGTAAAAGACCAAAGAAAGCAAAAGAGTGAGAGGGGCGCAAAAAGCATGCGCTTTTACCTCTCACCCAATGCCGCACTAAGACACGTTCTTATTATTAAGCGCATTGCTTCATTAGGCGCGTTGCTTTGTTCATCGAAACACCTAAGAACCGACTACTTTCTCAATCGGAACTTTCGCAACTAAGGGAATTTTTGGCTTAGCGATCGCCTTTTCAGGCGCAACAGGCATGGGCAAGTCATCGCTATCTATAGCACTTGCAGAGGTCCAATCATCGATCCCCGGCACGATTTCCGAAATCTCAGACGCAGACTGGAAAGGTGAGACCACTAAACAACAGGCTTTCCATTGAGAACTCACGGGCACGCCAAGCTGAGCGCACGTACCGCCACGTCGCCCTTCGTGAGCGTAAAACCGACACAGCCCGCAGCGAGATATCTCACACTTTGAAGCAGTCATAATAGGTGCCTTTGATCCCCTTCATAATTTCTATCTAGGCATCTTCATCATGGCCTAGTTTAAAAATTACCCTTCCAGGGGTAAAAGCATCTGAAAAGTTTATGAGGCAGGTATAACAAGCAACGTTGATACCAATTTCCGCTTCAGCTTTTCTTTATATTCTGTTAAAGAAGCGATACACGTTGACAGGCGGGCATCTGAGGAATTTCCACTAGACAAAAAGCTTTCGGGGATCGCAGGTAAAATCGTATTCGGAAATCACTTAGATAGTTTTCATTTACTGTTAATTAAAATCCCATTCGAGCAGTATTATTTCTACACTAATGCCCTTTTCCTTCAACAGTCTTTAGGGTTCTTTTTCTTATATAAAACCGCTGCCAACGCCTATTAAGTAGGGTTACTTCAATCACCCAGTAAAGCTATTCATAGATTTATGAAATTGCTTTTTCTTAGCTTGATAAAGCACCATCTTCCCAATTCAAACCTGAACTGGCATACTCAAACCCCAAAAGCAGGCTCAAGCTGTCAAGTGATGAATTTCATGATTGCCATCGCTTAGCCGCACAGTGTCCACAACGTGACCATCGTTCTAGCTCACCTTGCGGACAGTGGCAGCGGCAAATCGGACACATTGACTGGAGCTGCTGCATCTCTTGAAGCGCATTGGCCCATCGCTGAAAAGCATCTTGTGGAGTCTGTCCGGCCTTGGCAGGCAAACTGGGAACGGCCCCCACATAGCTAGGATGCGACGCTAACCGAGAAGTCTCTGAGCTTTGCTCAGTAGTCCCTGCCGTCTCAGATGAGGCGATCGCAGAATCTTGTGCCCACTGCGCGGTCGAAAACCGAATGCTCCTGAGCGGCTGACGCTGATGGCGGTTGAGCTTTTTCAAAATAGTCAAACGCTCATAGGACAATGTTTGAGCCCAACTAGCCGTCGCAGTCGCCACATAAAGCGTTCCACGCTGAATGCTAATCGGACGCGTTTTGCGCGCCACCGCAAACCCTACGGCCTTCGGCCAATGCAGCAACACCAAGCGAAACTGCCGCTGCACCTGCCAGCTCTCCTGACTTTCTAGGCCCTTAATCAGCCCCCCCATCCCTTCCAACGCCATCTTTACTACCGTTACTCCTTCGTTACCACCACAGCCAAATCACACCACAGCCAAATCACGTTCATGATTGATACCGTCCAAAACGCAATTTAGATAGGCAAAACATATAAAAAGAAGACATAGGCTAACCGTATGTTTATCATTGCTGTGCCCATCCCATTAAGATATTTTGTTCAATTGAGGGATTAATAAGACCAGCCCTAATTTTACGGAGTCTGTGATGACAGAGCATCGACTTTCTAATGACTTATCTCCAGCGCTTGAAGCCGTGCTAAGCAGCCTCAACGTAAATTTAGAAGCTGAACTCAATCGCTATCGTCGCACCCGCCACACCCAGGCTGTCCCAGAAGACGACATTTTCGCTGATTTAGACGCTGTCATCGAAGCATCTTCGAATCTGAACTTCGATCTAGCGCCAGCGCAACCTAGCATTGAGATCCCCGCTGTCACGGTCGCAACGTCGGATACGCCACCCCCGCCACCCCCTCGTAATAAAAAATTACTCGCCGCCAACAGCGATCTCCAACTGGCAAATCAGGCCAGCAATCAGGCCAGCATATTGGCACCCGCCTCAGGCCATCCCGACAAGCCACTCGCCACTTCCCCTGAAATTAACCATCACACCCCAGTTTCAGAAAGTTTAATTTCTGAAGATTTAAGCAGCAGCGCAGTCGTTATTAAATCACCGCCCAGTAGCGGCTATCTAGCATCCTCCGAAAAACTCATCGAAAGCCTAACCGATGTGCCGGCTATGCCAGAGCCCATAAATCTGAACCCTGAACCCAGGCGTAAAACAGTATCCCTGATGGCAGGTGCGGCATTGGGCCTCCTAGCCCTTATTGCAGGATTAGGCGCTAGCTACGTAATGTCTAATCCAGATATGGCCCAAACCCTAGCTGGCGGATTTAATGGGGAACGCGAGGCAACCACATCTCCCCCCAAGCGAACCTTCGATCCACCAGGGCCCGATCTCTCCGCCCAAGAATTTGTCAATCTCAAGCTCGACAATCTAAGTTCTCTCAATATGCAGCCCCGCTTAGACCCTCTAGCCACCGCTGCCACGCCAGTGTCCCCTGCCCTTCCGCCGATTGCCAGCGCAGCGCCACCGCCCATTCCGCAAAATATCTTACCAAGCGCCCCAGCCACCCCCACCCAAGCCCTGTCTATTCCAGCCGGAACCAACTACTACGTCACCGTGCCATTCAGCACAGAGCAAGGACTCATAGAAATACGCAAGGCCGTCGAAGAAGCCTTCGTACGTCAGTTCTCTGATGGCAACCGTATACAGCTCGCGGTCTTCGATAACCCTGGCACCGCCCAATCGTTCATCGCCAATCTCCAAACTCAAGGCGTACAGGCTCAGATATACGGCCCCACGGCAGAGTAAACACAACGAAGTAGAAAGATTGCTATGCTGCTATCGTAATAGCCGCTGAAAGTCTTATGGGACTGCTAGATAGATTTTCCCGCTTAGTTCGAGCCAATGTAAATTACCTAGTCAGCGGTGCGGAAGATCCGGAAAAAGCATTGCAGCAAGCGGTTAGCGAAATGCAAGGTGACTTGGTAGCGATGAGGCAGGCCGTTGCCCAAGCCATCGCCACTCAAAAGCGCATAGAAAGACAAAGCGAACAGGCAACTCGCAATGCCCAAGAATGGTATAACCGTGCCCAGCTAGCACTTCAAAAAGGCGACGAGGAAAAGGCACGCATTGCCCTTAACCACAGGCAAAGCTACGTCCAAACCGCTCACACACTGCACCAGCAAATTGAGCATCACGCAGACATTGTCAAAAAGCTAAAAGCCAATATGGTGTCTTTAGAAGTCAAGTTGGCAGATGCGCGAACGAAAAAGGATATGTTCATTGCCAGGGCAAGAGCCGCCCAATCTAGCGCTCAGCTCAACGCTCGGCTAAAAAATAGCCACGGTCGCAGCCCAGACACGGTCTTTGAGCAAATGGAGGCCCGGGTCTTGGATTTAGAAGCACAGGCTGAAATTGCCAACGCGGCAGGCACTGATTCGGTAGAGCACCGGTTTCAACAAATAGAAAACCAACATGCGGTTGAGACCCAGCTCGCTAAAATGCAGGCCCAGCTTAATAGCCGAAAGTTAAATGGCTAGTTTTAGAACAGCTAGTTTTAAAACAGCTAACATCAGGGGCAGCTCATGGCAGAGAGTACACACTTAGCCTTTGTGCACAGGCAAGGTGAAGTGGAAACAACTCCCTTCCCCTTTTTTAGAATCCACCCAAATTTGACCATAGTGGGCCCGAATGATTCGCTGGCATAGGGTTAGCCCGAGTCCGTAACCATCTTCGGTTTGATCCCGCTGCAGTCGAAAATTTTCTTCAAAAATAACGGTCTGGTTATCGCGCGGTATGCCTGGGCCGGTATCACGAATACTGACCTGCACTTTCTCAGTTGTTCGATGTAAGGCTGAAATACCAATTTGACCGTTAGCTGGGGTGTACTTAATGGCGTTGTCGATTAAGTTAGTCAGCACTCGCTGCACCTGATCTGCATCAGCGTATACGAGCGGCAAATCTTGGGGAACGTCCATGTCAAGCGTTTGCTTTTTGTTAGAGAGTTTAGACTGGAAGGAAGCGATAACTTGATCGCACAGGGCCTTCAAATCAAACCGCTTCGGCGTAATTTTTAAATTTGCACTCGGGCCTCTAGCCGCCTGCAAAATCTCGGTGATCATGCTGTTAATCGTCCGAATTTGCACCTTAGTGCTCTTCACCAAATGCGCTTCTAGTTCAGGCGTAAATTTCTCAGCCCGCTTACTATTGGGTTCATAAGCTAACTCCAGCGTCTCTAGTGCGATCGAAGCAGCAGTCAGCGGATTTCTAAGATCATGCGCCATCATCGCAATTATTCGATCTTTGAAGGCGAGCTGAGAAGTTAACGATTCCTTTTCCTGCTCTAACTTAAAAATTTCATCACCCAACCGCAGAATCTCAGTCGATTGAGCCACCGCATCTACCGCGACGCTATTTTCTGTAGATTCACTAACCAGATTACGATTCGCCGATGCTTGCTTGATCTCACGCTGCCAGCGGGGCCACCACTGCTCAAGCTGAGTAGCAATGTCACTCCCAGCTAACGCTTGGTGCTTATCTGCCGACACTTTGATAAGTGCCGGTGTTGCAATCAGCTTAAAGTGCTCGGCAAGGTACGGCTGATTACTAACGTCAATAATCTCTAAGCTAATAGGGCCATCACCCTGTAACTTCTTGAGACACTTACGGACGTTGCGAACCTGCTCTGTCGCATTGGGTCGCTTGTCGATAAACAGTAAAAGCTTAAATGGGCTATCAGATTTCGGCAAAACTGGAGCGTACGCCTCCATTCAGACTCTTGGCGCCTCGAACTAAAATTTAGACTTACACCATACCCCCTGATAAATTCCCTTAACAAGTCATTCCACAATATTTTCTTAATAATCTCTTGGAAGAGCAGGCAACAGTCATTCTTTCTAATGTTCACTGTCAGCCTCAAAAAATGGAGACAGCATGCAAAGCTTAATAAGCGGTTAAAAGATATTTAAATAAAGGTCATCCTGTGATCTCTGTCGGCATAAGTGCCCGTATTTATATGTATCTTCAGGTTATGTAAAGATACACAAAAGATTAAATGCCTTTCCTGAAACTCCCCGTAGCAACCAGTAGACGAAGTCGCAAACTCCGATTAGAAACGGGGATTGCCAGCGCGTCTCTGGGCGCTGTTGGGATAGCGTTGAGCCTATCGGCACCAGCGCAGGCATTGGAACCGGATTCTGTCACAGTGCCTGATCGCGGGTTAAGTGATCCCCCTGTAACCTTAGAATCACTCCAGGCAGGCGCTCGTCGCGCCCAACTCGAAAGACTTCGACGAGCACAAGCACGCTTAGATCAACCTGCAACGCCTTCTGCACCAGTACTCAGCAATGCTGCGACGAGGAATCTATCAGTGAGCGATCGCGCTAATGGCATCTACCTCTATGGGGAGCAGCCTGTCCATGATCAACCCGGTACCGCTTACTTCGTATTTGAAACCAATGCTGGAAACGTGACCGGTGCTTTTTATACCGCCTCATCTTCATTTGACTGTGCTCAAGGGCGTATCAATTCGAACAACATACAGCTGACGATCACAGATAGCTACTCTCAAGATAGCTACAGCTACGCGCTCAGCCGAATCCCTGCAACCACACAAGTCGCCAGTCAGCAATCTGTCACGCTGCCAATGGATATTGAGGGGTTTCATCCACTACCTGTGCGGACAAGCGATCGCACTATTCTGGCAACCTGCCAGACCCAATATTAAAAGTTACTAGCCTTAAGTACAGCTGGCCCTTAACCGAACTGTACGGCACCCTTATCACTTCTCCGCGTGGTCTCCACTTAGGCTCTACACAATCATCACTTCATTCACCATTACGCCATTCAACGGTAGCGACTTTAGCGAATAATATTTGGCCGTTACAATAAAATGACGAGACAACGTGCCATCCGCTCGGATGCGTAGCCAAGGTTGAGGGAAGAAGAGCCAGTGAACGCAGCAGACCAAGCGTCAACAATTGAATTTGCCAGCAAGATTGCGGCAACTGTCGGATTGTTCAAATCAGAACTGCCTGACTTACGCGCAGATCTTAAACCTTGGGCTAACGACCCAGAAACCCGAGACCTCATTGATCCCCATTCTGTTGATATTGGTTTTCATTTTCCTGGTGTTAGCCGCTTGTTTCAATGCCGCAGCCTACTCATCCAAATTAGACTTCATCAAGACTTAGAAACGGATAGACCTAAAGCCATTGGCCTGGAGGTGGCTGGGTTTGACCATCGCGGGCAACAATGGCGACTGTCTACTATCGATAATTGGCGATTTGAGGGACACACAACCCCCGAGCCTAGCTCAGGGGAATCGCTGCGTAACTGCTGCCGGCGGGTATTTGAAGTGTTTAACCATGAGCCAGCAACTTGAGCATATGCTCAAGTCATAACAGGCGCACCGGCTCAACTGACAACAGGAAGCGTCATTTGTGCCCCATGTTTACCACCAATGGCGATCGCTAACGTCACAATCTGTCCATCTATCAATTTGGCATCCACAGGCTGCGCACCTGTCCCAATATTCACAGGATATGACGGAAAACAAGCCGCACTCAAGCTTAAACGTAAACGCTCTCCTGCAGCCAAACTAAAGCACGTTGGCTGCAAAGCCAGCTCAATCACATCAGCCCTTTTATCCACACGGCAATAACCTTGAGTCAGGTTATACACGTTGCCATCCGTCACCCGAGAAAGCACAGCGCATAAATCATGACTAGGCGCGGAGGACGTGATTGCACACCTAACCGAGACCACCCCCACAACCCGAATTTCTGCATTCAAAGGCGCACTTGTATAAGTCAGCACGTCACCGCGACTATCCACAGCTGTTCGCTCAAAAGCGCCTGCAGGAATACCACTATGGCCACCCAGCGCTGGGGCCGGATTCCAAGGGTCATGAACCACTACTTCAGTGCGGAGTGTTTCAATAGCGTCCTTTGTTAGAGATCCACCATCTTCGCGAACATGGGCAAGGCCATCACTCTGAACAAAATAGATCTGCTCAGCGTAAGTCGAATCAGAAGGCTGGGGCCACTGCTCAAACTCACGCCATTGATTGCGTCCCATTTCAAATAATTGAACGTGAGGCTGAGTCCATTCTGCATCTTTCAAAATGTAATTGAACCACTGCACCTGTAGCCGATCAATCGGATTCGCGGCAGCGGGGCCAAAATCAACCTCACCGACTTTCCGGCTCCAAGGAATATGTGCCCAAGGGCCAATACATAGCGGCTGTGGATACTGACTGCGCGCCGTCATTTCGGCGTATAGCCGCAAATCTCCACGCAAGTAGGGGTCAAACCATCCCCCTATATGAAGCATCGGTAGATCCACATTTGATAGTTGAGGGGTTAACCGTTGCCAATACGCATGACTATCAGCATCGGGGCCATTACCGTCTACGGGACTAGCGTTGGCAACCCACTGATGCCAGAAAGAATCCACATCCGCAAGAACTGACGGTTTAGCGGGTATCTCATCTAGCAAGGGTAATTGACGAGATGCACTCACAAGCTTTTGATAGGTTTCAACGTCACCCTCTCTGCGAGCAGTTTCTGTGGCTAATTGAACAGCCCAGGTGAGGCCCAGCTGCAAAAGCAACGCACCGTTTTCGTACGCCCAGTCTTCATAGAGGTGATAGCCCGTCATCGCAGGGGCGATCGCCTTCAGAGCAACCTCACCGATATCTTTAATGCCTTGGCTATCAGCACCTCTGTGCCCAAAACACCCTTCGGCTGCCTGCAATTGCGTCATGCCCTGGTAGGAAAAGCCATACATGCCAACTTGGCCATTGCTCCCCGACAGCTGCGCGGCCCACCGAACGGTCTCGGCCCCGTCTGTCACTTCATGGGCAAATAAATCAAATACCCCTTCAGACGTGCCCCGACCGCGCACGTCTTGAATAACCACGATGTAACCTTGCGCGGCATACCAGCTGGGATGTGCGTAGACTATCGTTGAGGCGATCGCTCGCCCATACGGCTGCCGCATCAATAAAACCGGCCACGGCCCCTCCCCTACAACCGCAGCATTGGGCCTGTACACATCCGCGTCTAGCCTCACCCCATCACGGGTTTGCATAGAACAGGTTTGTACACTGCAGGATTTAAAGGAAAGTGTCATAAAAGTGCTACTAGATGATGCAATTGCCTGATTATCGCTATAAATAAAATTTTAGACATTTAGAATTCGACAGATAGTAAGGTATAGCCTTAATAGACACTCGCGGACTTTTGCGATCGCATGGAACCCATCCTGATTATTAGCAACTTGGTACTGATAGGGCTAACTGGCACCTATGCATGGCTCACCAACAAAAGCACCAAACAGCTAAAGCAAGAAAGTGTCTACTACCGCAACATCATTGAAAAGCAGCTCAAATTTACGGCATTACCCCACCTTTACTGGGACTTAAGACCTGTCGAAACGACAACGCAACCGCCGTCCCAGCCTCAAAAATTAGCCGGCCGGCCGGCCACTAGCGGCCTACAGTCATCTACAGAGCAATTTAGCGAACAGTTTAACCAGCCAAATCCAGATAGCGCGATCGCCTCGCAAAACAACACTACCAACGGCACCACCCTCGCCCTCGAAGTCTTTAATATCAGCAACGTCCCCGCCTACGATGTCCATGTCAGTCTCATCGGAGCCTACACTGAAGAAGGAATCGGCATTGCCACCTTTATGCGCACCCACGTTCAGCCGCGCCATCGCAAATACCCCCTCCAATCTGACAAAGTAGGCTACTACGGTGTCCGTAATGCGGTGCGCCTTTCACTCCTACCCACCCAACAAAAAATCGTTTTATCCTTGCCCTTCCCCATCCAACCAGTCGATGTCTACACGCTCGTACAATACCGCGAGCTATCTGGGCAAAACTACTATCAAGTTTGCTGCTTCAGTGCCATCGATGAATCGGGTGCCTATCGAGCCAATATTTTAGAGCCTTCCAATATCCAATCCATGGAGCGCCTCCACCTATTCGACATCGAAGACTTCACACTTCCAGAAACCCTCAGACTCGAAACCACCACCGCTGGAACCACAGGGGCCGAAACCAGCAATAGCAAAGAAGAACTTCCCTACTATCTCGCTGACTTCATTGACCTTTGGAATCATTCCATCTCCAGTCGTCTCATGTTAGAAACCCCAGCAGCTACGCCAGCGGCCATCGAAGAGGACGTTCCCGCCAAAGCCACCTATGATTTTTAAGCCGTCCTTTGCCCGCTCCACCAATCCCTCTGAAACCAATCCACCCGACTCGGTCGGTAGCGTTGATATCCTCATCATCGATGACGATCCGGCTATCCTCAAAAGCCTGCAACGCTTTCTCAGCAAACGAGGCTATCGGGTAGCAACGGCAAAAGATGCACATACAGGCTTACAGAAAGCTGCGCTGGAACCTGCCGTCATCATCTGCGACTGGGTCTTACCAGGGGGCAGCGCGGGCATCGAAATCTGCCATCGCATCAAGAAAAGTCCGCAGTCTTCAACCACTGCATTTTTAATGATGACCAGCCACACAGATGGCAATAAACGCATTGAGGCCATCGAAGCAGGCGCAGATGATCTCCTATTCAAACCAGTCAATCTCACCGAACTCATCGCTCGAATCAAATCAGGGATGCGCTTGCACCAGCTCACCCAAGATCTCAAAGCTCAAACCCGCCGACTAGAAGCAGAACTCTCTGAAGCTGCCACCTACGTCACCTCCTTACTTCCAACAGATACAACCCCAGAAGATGAGGATGACACTGGCGTCTCTATCACCTCGCACTTCATTTCATCTCAAGAGCTCGGTGGCGATTGCTTCGACCACTACTGGATTGATCCAGACTATTTGGTCATGTATCTCCTAGATGTTTCCGGACATGGATTAGGCGCAGCCCTCCTATCTATGTCAGTTTTGAATGTCTTAAGATCGCAATCGCTTCCCAACGTAAACTTCTACCGGCCCGAATCTGTTCTCAAAGGTCTCAACGAAACCTTCCAGATGGATAGTCAAAACGATAAATACTTCACCATCTGGTACGGCGTCTATAACCGCGCTACCCGCGAGCTATCCTACGGTAGCGCAGGCCATCCGCCTGCCGTCTTAGTGACACCATCCACTAGCATGCGTCCCACTGAACTGGCTCAGCTGCGAACCTCTGGCCTTCCCATCGGTATGATGTCAGATGCAACCTATCAGTGGAAACGTTGCACCGTTGAAGAAAACAGCCATTTATATATCTTCAGCGACGGGATCTACGAACTACAGTCCGCGCATCTCCAGTTAGCCAGCAACACACCAGAAGAAAATCCTAGCGATGCTCAGTTAGGACTTAATGGCTTACTTCAAATCATGATGGCTTTAGATGCGAACCAACAGCTCGGCTCAGATAAAATTGTTCAGCAAGTCAGTGATTTCAGTGGCAGCCAATTTGAAGATGATCTCTCACTGTTAGAAATCACCTTTTGAACGCGTCTCTCAAAGCTCAAATCATCTTTGAGCAGAAAATACAGCAATTCATCTGCTTGTACAAAGACAATAAAGCCTCTGTGCTCCGTGCTTCAGCACTTTGTTAAATGGGCCATCCCAAATGCAAGCCATCCCAAATACAAGCCATTCCGAATGCCAAGAGGAAGCACCATATCCTTTGGGCTAAAAGTACCGTAAGCAAGTCTCAAGAGAAATAAGACTTAAGGATTAAGTCTGGGAATCCGCATCAAAACGAACGGATACATGTTGCAAATCCTGCTTAGAAAGCGTCCGAATAAAACGCATTTCAAATACTTCTTCAAACTGCTTAATTACCGTTCGCCGGACATCGTCTACCGCCATATTAGGCAGAAACTGAGCCATTGAGCCGACTGGCTTGTCTTCTATACCGCAAGGCACAATTTTTTCAAAACCCGCCAGGTCAGGGCACACATTCAAAGCAAAGCCATGCATTGTAATCCAACGGCTCACTTTAATCCCAATCGCTGCTAGTTTTCGACCGTCTACCCACACACCGGTTAGCCCAGGAACGCGATCGCCTACCAACCCATACTCAGCGAGCGTCCGAATAATAACCTCTTCCAACTGACGCAGATACCAATGCAAATCCTTTTGATATCGCGTCAGATTTAAAATCGGATAGCCCACCAGCTGACCAGGGCAGTGGTATGTCACCTCACCGCCCCTTTCTATCCGATGAATCTCATCCTTACAACGTTGGGGATCAAACTTCAAAAAGCGCGTATCTGCCCCCTGACCTAACGTATAAACTGACGGATGCTGAAGCAGCAAAACAGCATCATTGAGCGCACCATTTTCTCTTCGCTCATTCATTAACATCTTCTGCCAATCCCATGCCGTGAGGTAGGGCACCTCTCCCATCAAATAAAGATCTGCATTTTGAAACGGGGCCTTTTCCATGAACGGGATCGCTAGCAATAGCAACAGCAAGTTTATTCTTTTGACAGAATTAAATCAGGTCAAGAATTATCAACGGATGCTTCAATTCTTGACAGTTTTAATCTCCTGTAACGCAGCTAAATAAAGGCGGTGTTAGGGTTGAGAGGTATACAATTAAACCACCAAAAGGGAGGCTGCTTTTATGAAGCTAGTAGTCCAGGGTAAAAACATTGAGATCACAGACGCCATCCGCGCTCATGTGAATCAGAAAATTGAGAAAGCGACCGCTCACTTCAAACCGCTAATCAGTAAAGTCGATGTCTGTCTCTCTGTCGAAAACAACCCTCGGATCGCCCCTAAACAATCAGCTGAAGTCACCCTTTATCTCAACCACGCTGTTGTCCGCGCTGAAGAACGCAGCGAAAACCTCTACGCCAGCATTGATACCGTAACCAGCAAGATAACCCGTCAGTTACGTAAGTACAAGGAAAAACGACATCGACAGGATCACACCTCAGTGCGTCCTACGAATGTAGAAGCCACGCTGAACGCACCTGATATCTCTCCAGAAGGCGATCGCGATATCAGCGAAGTTCTTAGTCATCAGCCCGAGCTCCCAGAGGCCGTCGTCCGCACCAAGTATTTTGCGATGCCACCAATGACTGTCCAGGAAGCACTAGAAAACCTAGAAATGGTCGGCCACGATTTCTACATGTTCAACAATATTGAAACTGGCGAAATCAACGTCATTTACGAGCGCAACCATAGCGGATATGGCCTACTGCAACCTCGTCAAAACCAAGAGAAAACAGTTCTCAATAACAGTCGAGCATCAACGAATAGTAGAGCCTCTACCAATAGCAAGGTAACGCCACTGTCAAGAGCGTCTTAACGCAGTTTTCTACTTAGCCCACTACTCCGGCTAAATCAAAAAAGGCCATCAGAACTAGGCAATTTAGTTCTGATGGCCTTTTTTTGTGTAGCCCTTTAAGGAGAGCCTCTAAACATCATTGATTACACGCATCATTCACGGTCAAAGCAGCCACATCGCAACCAGAACACCTAAGCCTTCGCGAGTAAACTATCTAAGCTACCTTCTCGCTCCAACTCATAAATATCATCACAGCCACCAATGTGTTGATCACTAATGAATATTTGGGGCAGCGATCGCCGACCTGCACGCGTTGCCATCTCATCACGAGCAGCTTCATCACCATCAAGGCAATATTCGGTGTACTCTACGCTCTTTTTATCCAACAAAGACTTTGCACGAATACAAAATGGACACCGACTCCAGGTATAAATCTCAACTTTAGGCTGCATACGCTCTCCTCAATTGTTTAGGTCTCATTTGTTTTACCGTGTCTGACTCATACACTGACTCAGAACACTGGCTAGATCATTAACCAATCCTGTGAATTTCGTCTACTCCCTTTGGCACCTATTTCCAACGTTTGTTTCTCTTCGGGCTATATCTCATCAGCCGCTGGGCCAATCTCTACCACAAAAGACACATCGTCAACAGTCACAACATCTTGATCATAGAGTTTTCTACCCCGTCTTAATTCCATCTCACCGTTCACATGAACATCCCCATTGCGAATGATCAGCTTCGCCGCCCCACCAGAGGCAGCTAACTGCGTCACCTTCAAAAATTGATCTAGCTTGATGTAATCTGTTGCCATCGCCGCCTCATTTTTACGCACTGGCAACAAGGCTACATTGCAAAATAGAATAAGTACAAGGCAGTTTTAACGGCGCTACCTGTAAGCCCCAATAACACTGAGTTCCACCAAACAAAATAGGGGGACGTCCAATCAGATAGAGTCGATCAAATAAGGTAGACTCAGTTTAACTAGCATCGCTACACCAAAGCAGGTTCTGGGACATTCAATGCGTTCACCAAGCTTTGCACTTCAGCAACCGCACTCTGCTGCTGAGCCTCTGCCGCCTGCAATTGCTCAATCACCTGCGAAACCGCCTCCAGCTTTAAATAGAATCCCCCTAACCGCTCCTCAATCGCTGGCAACAAAGCTTCATAAAGCGTCACCTGCCCTTCTGCCTGTCCAAGGCAATTCTGCTGCGAGAGACAGTCTTCTTCCGCAGTTCTGACAGCCTGCTTGTGAGACTCCACAATATCCTGCTGCTGCTGCCTGGTCTGCTTCAACGCATCAATTTCCGTCTGAATTTGAGCACCCTCAGCCTCCACCTGCTGAATTTGCTCACCGAGTTTCTCCCTCAAATGGTCAATCTCATTCAACAGAGGTTCTAACTCAGCGGCACCGGCTGTGCCTTCTGCAGCAAGCCCTTGCTTACGCAACAGCACAGCCCGATGCTGCTCCAACACCTCCTCACGCTCCAGCAAGTTCCGCCGCTGCCCAATCAAAGTCCGGTTCAGCATCACATGCCGGTCTTTCTCTTCCTCAATCTCAGTCTCTAGCTGCAAACGATCATACTCATTTGCCCCCTCTATCTTCGCCTGAATTGCATCAATATCTTCCTGTTGCAATCTCAGCTCTTCTTCTTGGTCATTCACAAACCCAGACATTTTATTCAAGTCTGTTTCTAGTTTAGAAACAAGCGCTTGTAAGTCATCTGCAGACATCGCTTCCAACGCTGCGACATCAACTTTTTTACTTAATCTGACTTTATCCGTAGCGTTCAACAGCTTATACATCTGCTGATGCAAATTTGACTGATTCTCTAGCTGCTCAGTCAAAAGTTGATTTTGAACTTGCTTTGCTTCTTGCAATGCCTGCTGCTGCTGTAAAGTCGCATGAGTCGTATAAAGCGTTGATTCAGCATCAGCAAGTGCTTGCTTTGCTTGACTCAACACGTTTTGCCCAGCGCTCAATGCCTCCTGACCATCACTGACCTCTGTCCGCTTCTGTCCTAATATCTGCTGATTTTCCGCCACCTCATGCTGATAGTGCGCGACAAGTTCAAAAGCTGCGGTCAAATCACTGCCAGCAGCCGTTGCGCTCATAGTCATTTCAGATAATCGAGCGATCGCATTTTGAATCTCATGCGTCTGCTCATCGCTAAGCCCACCCTTCGCATCGGTCTGGCGCTCTTCAAACCGTTGGATCTCACCATTCAAATGAGCCCAAGCCCCTTCCAGCTCACTATTTTTTCGAGTGAGTTCCTCCCGTAACGCCTCTACTTCACCCTGCTGAGCCTCTAGCGCCTGTTGTCTCTCTTCCAGCTGCGCCAAATCAGCCTCGGCCTGCTCAACTTGATCTTGACGAGACTCTATTTCCATCTCTCTGCGGTTCAGAGCCTGACTTTGATAAGTCAAAGACTCCTTCCACTGCTCAATTTCTTCGCCCTGCGCCTTAAACTTCTTACTCAACCCAGAAAAATTCTGCAAGATGTTTACAAGCGTACGCCCAGCTGTCTGATGACGCTGCACTTGGCGGCTACTATTCAGTTCAAGCAAGACTAGAGTATCCGCCCCGTAATCCGCATCATCCGGCGCAGCTACTACCTCATCACCTGGCACCGCACTCCAATCATGCTCAGACCGTTGGCAAGCAAGTAACTTAAACTCTGCCTTACCGCTTCCGATAAATCCACTCTTCCTTTGGGTCTCAGCTAGATACAGCACGCTGGCGTTTCCTCTACTTTATGCAGGCTCGTTTACCAAGAATTTCGGTGCCCCTACTAAACCATTGCGGGGCAAGTACTATGCTCATCCAATATGCCCAAGCACCTAGCGATTGGCTCATACTTATCAAAAACATCCGTTAAGAAAAATCCATGTCCCATCCACCCATCAGACAAGGAAGTTGCAAAACATCAGTGAGACATATCAACAAATGTTTAACAAATTAGGACGCAACGGGTACGTTGAATACGGCAGAGAGCCTGTAATAACCACCTGTTGCAAGGCGTAAGTCGTAACAACAACGGTTGAAATTGCGCTATTTCTTTGCCTCTCAGGGAATGCTTGAGCAGTCAACGCCCCCGGTTTCTAACCGGCCAATGGTCAAAGGTATGCACACAGTTTTGGTCGTCGAAGATAGCGTCGCCCAGCGGGAAATGATCAAAACCCTGCTGGAGGGCAGCGGCCTGTCAGTCACCGCTGTCAGCAACGGATTTGACGCCCTTAAACATATTCAAGGTCACCCCCCCGACCTCATTCTTCTCGACATCGTTATGCCCGAGATGAATGGCTATGAAGTTTGTCGTCGGATTAAATCGAACGACACCACCAAAAGCCTGCCTGTGGTGATGTGTTCTGCCAAGGGGGAAGAATTTGATCGCTATTGGGGCATGAAGCAAGGAGCAGATGCCTACATTGCCAAACCTTTTCAACCGACCGAGTTAGTCGGCACCGTCAAACTGTTACTGGGGTAATGCATACAAAGACATCATGGTAGGAAACCCTGACTTTCAAACGATATCGGGACAAGATCAAGCTCCGGAACTTCAAGAAATAGAAACACCAGAAGGTGAACTACACCTACGTTTCTTTCTTGCTGACCAGGAAGAATTTGCCCTACCGGCCACAGGCATCCGGCGCATTATCGAATATGCGCCCGATCACATCACCCCCGTACCGAACGTATCACCGCTATTGCTCGGAACGCTCAACGAACAGGGCAGAGTTATTTGGGTAGCTGATCTTGGCCAGTTTCTAGGCTATCCCAAACCCATGAATACCGACCGAGCTGAGATCCCAGTGATTGCCGTAGAAGAAGCAGGGGCAATGCTGGGATTAGCCGTCAACAACATTATTGGCACTGACTGGTTAGATATCGAGGCCCTCAAGACAACGACCGATCCGTCAGATGCAATGGCACCTTTTCTCAAAGGAGAGTGGCCACTAGCGTCAGATAAATCGTTGAGGCTACTAGACCATATCGCGATTCTACGCTCTGCGCGTTGGGTTGCTTAGCCTTTCTGCGCACCCAGCCCTAATTCACACTAGTACCCCACACCACAACAGCATCGGCAAGAGGACAACACACCATGGCATCGGGCATTGACTACGCACAATCCTACCAAGCGGCAGAAAAAGCCTACATGCAGGGCAACTACGAAGCTGCTGCGGAAGCCATTGATCTGTTAGCGGAGGAGTATCCAACTGACCCGAGTGTTTTACTACTCAAAGGCCATATCTATTGCTACGGTCTACAGCAATACGAAATTGCGCAACAGCAATACAAATCTGTGCTGCATCTGTCTTCAGACCCAGAATACGTAGACTACGCCAACAATGGATTAGCCTACGCAATGGAGACATCTGGAGACACTGGAGAGCAGGCCATGCCACCTGCAGAATCTGTAGATGACCCCATAGATACAGCCTCTCCAATGCCTGATGAATTCAACGATGATTTGTCAGCAGCAGCAGATTCTTTTGAAGCGCTTGATGAACCCAATTCCTTTGGATCAGACACCAGTGACGATTTTGACGCATTCAGCGATTTCGCCTCATCAGAGATAGATTCACAAGATGCTGTACAAGCTACGCCAGAACCTGACAATCCGTTCGCAGCACCCGCAAATAGCGATAGTCAGGTAAGCAGCACTTTCGACAATGACGCAACCGAAGAGAACCCATTCAGCGTTAATAGTTTTGCAGCTGATGACGTCGCATCCGACGACGACCCACTCCTCGATAACCTAGAGGCCAATCCCTTTAGCTTCAATGAAGCAACCGCAGATGAAGAAGCCGTCACCACCTTTAGTGATACGTCATCTGATTTTGACATGGCCGAATTTAATGAAGCATTTGGCACTCAAGGATCCGTAAATTCAGCAGCTACGCCCTCCGCGCCCGGAACAAACGGCGAAACTCTCGATGAAGACAGTACCTTCTCGGAAGAAGACGAGAGCTTTGAAGGCCTCTCGTTCGAACCCATGTCCGAGGCCAAAACTGAAGATAAAACATTCTTCATGGCAGAACCAGATGACGTCCAGGCCATGCCTTCTCAAGATGCATTTCCCTCTGACGAACCGCAGACTTCTGAAACATTATCAGCAGAGACACCATATGATGCATTTAATTTCGATGCAGAAGATGAGCCATCAGCACCAGGCAATGACAGCTTTGGCGCTGACAGTTTTGATTCAGGGAACTTTGGCACAGATGGTCTTGGGGAAAATAGCTTCGAAACGCCGGATTTTGATAGCGGTGCCTTAGCAACTCCTTCTTCTGGGAGTGGTTCAGCATCGATAGGAAATGCATTCGATGACTTCGATGACTTTGAAAGCATGCCTGACTTTGACCTATCCGATAGTTCAGCAGGCTTTACCAGTCCATCGATAGGCGCAATACCGAGTCAGTTCGGCAATGAAATGGCAGCCGAAAGCGCTGCGGTCACAGGCATATCCGGACAAAGTAACTTTGGGGCATCTGAAGCGTCACCAATGCCTGTATTTAATAAGCGCGCAGTCAGCAACCCAAAACCTCGCAAGCAGGGTTCGCTAGCATTATTAGAAAACGCATCCATGCCAACTAAGCGACTGATACTATCAGGCTCGGCGGGTGCTTTATCTGCTCTTGCAGTCCTTATCATGGGTATCATCACCGCACCGCCCGAACAGCCCAAAACATATTCTCTTGCGACCGGCGGAATTGCGGGAGCCGTTACATTTGGTAGCGTCTTAGGGATTAGCTCTCTACTAGAGCGTCGTACTCGCCAAACAGTCAATGAGCTACAGGTTCGATTTAATCAAGTAGCCCGAGGCGACCTCAACGCTCGGGCTACTATTTTGACCCGAGATGAGTTTGGTCAGCTTTCTGAAGGGTTTAACCAGATGGCCAGCGCGATCTTTACAACCACTAACGAAGCGCAGCGAAAAGCTCAAGAACAAGAGCAAGCCAAAGAAGACTTGCAGCGTCAGGTAATTAGACTCCTAGATGATGTAGAAGGAGCAGCGAGGGGAGATCTAACCGTCAAAGCTGAAGTTACAGCAGACGTATTAGGTGCAGTTGCTGATTCCTTTAACCTCACCATCGAAAATCTGCGCGAGATCGTTAAGCAAGTGAGTATTGCCGCTCGGCAAGTGAGTCAAGGATCTACCGAGAATGAAGCCTTTGCCAGAGCACTTTCGGCGGATGCTCTACGCCAAGCAGAAGAGCTCGCCGTCACGCTCAATTCTGTACAGGTGATGACCGACTCCATTCAGCGTGTGGCAGAAAGTGCACGAGAAGCCGAAGAAGTTGCGCGCTCAGCATCAGAAACAGCCCTCCGTGGCGGAGAAGCGGTAGAACGGACAGTCGCTGGTATCCTCGATATTCGCGAGACGGTGGCAGACACCACTCGCAAAGTAAAACGCCTCGCTGAATCCTCTCAGGAAATTTCTAAAATTGTTGCCCTTATTTCACAGATTGCTTCTCGAACTAATTTGCTTGCACTTAATGCCAGCATTGAGGCGGCTCGAGCTGGCGAAGCTGGCAGAGGGTTTGCCATCGTAGCCGACGAGGTCAGACAGTTGGCAGATAGGGCCGCTAAAGCATCTAAGGAAATTGAGCAGATCGTACTACAGATCCAAAGTGAAACGGGCGGTGTAATGACAGCGATGGAGGAAGGTACACAGCAGGTGATTGAAGGAACACGCTTAGCCGAACAAGCGAAGCAATCATTGGACGATATCATTCAGGTATCTAACCGAATTGACGTGCTGGTACGTTCTATTACTGCCGATACGGTCGAGCAGACAGAGACCTCAAGAGCCGTTGCACAGGTCATGCAGTCTGTAGAATTAACCGCACAAGAAACCTCCCAGGAATCACAGCGAGTGTCTGGCTCCTTGCAAAGCTTAGTGGGCGTTGCCAAAGACTTACTAACTTCGGTTGATAAGTTTAAGGTCAATACGAAAGAAGGTTAAAGAGTTTCTGACCATTTTGGGCGTTTTAGGTGGCGAATATGACAAAGTAGCCTATCATCAGTGCCAACACTTGCGAATTACGAACGAATTGAATCTCTATAAGGGAGAGCGCGGCTATGCAGCCTGAAGAACAACAACGCATCATGGGATATTTCATTGAGGAGGCTAAAGACCACCTCAATACGATTGAACAGGGATTGCTGAGCCTTCAGGCCACTATTGAAGATTCAGAAAAAGCTAATGAAATATTTAGAGCTGCGCACTCTGTAAAGGGCGGAGCGGCAATGCTGGGGTTGGAGAGCATTCAAAAAACTGCTCACCGAATGGAGGATTACTTCAAAATATTAAAAGAGTCCCCTGTGCAAGTGGATCGTGTCTTAGAAACGATGTTTCTAAGAATTTCTGATGGCTTGAAGGATTTGCTTGAGCACTTAGAGGGGCCGTTTGGCCTGACTCAAGACAAAGCGCAAGAGATCATGGCGGATGTGGAGCCGGTATTTGGCCAAATAGAAACGCACCTTAGTACATTAGTTGGCCAAACAGATGAAAAGTTAGATGTTGCACCAAAGCTAGCATCGGGTAGTTCGCCGGAAGCGGTTAAGGCCAGATTTAAACGAGATGGTGCTAGTTTTCTGCGAAAAATGCTGGCAGCATTTAAGCAATCTGACAATACGGACTCACGAAAGGCAATTCAGGATATATGTACTCAGCTATATGAAATGGGTGAGCAGTTCGAGCTGTCTGCCTGGTGCGACTTAATTAAGACAGCGAAATTAGCAGCTGCCAGTAGCGATAATGACTACAGGGCGTTGGCACCAGTACTGATCAAAGAAATCAAACAGGCTCAGGATTTCGTATTGGCGGGTCGTGCATCAGAAATTTCGGTATCTGATGCAATGCAAGCACTATTACCAGAAGACATTCTGGAAGAAGATGCGATCGCAAATAACTTAGCTGGAATCGATGACTTTGATTTAGAAAGTAGCTTAGAAGATAGTCTGCATGGGCTAGACTTTGCCTCTGATGAGGATTTGGGAAATAGCACTAGTGAAGATGATGCTAGTCCATTATTTGGCAGTGATGAAGAGAGTCTGGAGACGGCTCTTGAAGAATCCTCTAAGGGAGATTTATCTGAGATAGATTTCAATTCATCTGAAACAGAAGATGAACTAGGCGATCTTTTCGGAAATAGTGAACTGAATGATCCAAGTTCTGGGGAGCTAAGCTC
This sequence comes from Phormidesmis sp., assembly GCA_045110585.1. Lineage (GTDB taxonomy): Bacteria > Cyanobacteriota > Cyanobacteriia > Phormidesmidales > Phormidesmidaceae > Phormidesmis. The sequence goes on from JBGCGG010000032.1 coordinate 36,030, forward strand.
TAGCAGTTCGTCTGAATTGATGGCGGATACCCACGAGCAAGATGGTATCGAACGGTTGAGTTTAGATCTCGACTTCAATGAAATCCCTTCAGAACTATCAGCGCTGGATCGCAGTGCTGATAGTCAGGAGAAAGCGGACGAATCTTTGGACGCGTTATTGGCAACAGTTAATGTAACGGGGCCAGAAGTTGGTGAAGAAGAGCTTAATAGCTTAGCGGATCTGTTTGATGGGGATTTGGATGAGCTAGACAATACACTTGGAGGACATGCATTTGCGACTGACGAGATGCAGCTTCACCCAGAAAAAATTGATATTTCTCCAGAAGATGATTTAAATGATCTCTTATCGAGTGACACGGCAGAGGAAATCGAAATAGGCATCACGGATGAAGAGATAGACGATGACTTGTTTGGTGGCACACTAACAGATGGCGAATTTGCGATCACTGACGACACAGACTTTGATGAACTCGATCAGTTATCTGGAGACAATCAATCTTCAGCCGCAAATGATTTATCAGATGACTTCGTGGATTTGTCAAAAGATCCTTGGGAAGATGAGGGTACCTCAGAGGACAGTGCATTCCAACAGCTCGATACGCCAGATAGCCAGGATGATATCTTCGGTGTCGACCTTGACGTGGAAATGGCGAACCTAGAACTATTTGAAGAAACAAAAAACACAGAGACACCAGCACCTGAAATTAATACAGAGGCTTTAGAGCTAGCAGAATTAGAAGGCCTGCCTCCAGAAGATTTGTTAGAAGAAGATCTGTTAATAGAAGATCTGTTGACAGAAGATTTGTTGGAAGAAAACCTAATAGAGAATTCATCCACGGGATTAGATGAAGAGGGGTCTATGGAGGCCCAAAAAGTAGCTGCTAAAGCGCCCAAATTTCAATCTTCTCACACTGTTAGCCCTAAAGAGGACGATATTGAGTTTCCGACTTTAACGGGCGAAAAACTGCAGGAAGCAGAAGAAGATATAGATAGCTTTTTCTTTGATGAAGACGAAAATGATGCCTCTGAGGAACAGTTGGCGGATAGCCCATGGGGTGAGCTTTCAGCAGAACCCGAGTCGTCCGAAGTGGATGAGTTAGAGGACGCAGAGGGACTGTTCAATGAGAACGCATTAGACAACCCAGAAAAGCAGGAAGAGGATTCATTCTCAATCGATCTCATAGATGAAGGTCTGGAAACAGACACTGAACGTGAAACAAACACTGACACCGAAGATTTAGAAGCAGCTTTTTTGGACATAGAGCCATCCGCAGCTTTTGATATAGATTTAGATGTTGACCAAGCAGGCGCTGAACTCAACGAGCTGCTTGAAGATGGAGAAGATGACACAACATCTGACACCTCAACCGATTCAGCAGCCAATGATTTATGGGACGAGCTAGTATCTGAGCCAGCTGATAGTGATTGGGACAAAAACAACACGGAGCTAGATTTAGAGACTGTTTTATCTAGTGACGATGCTGAAGCAAAAAGCTTTATATCAACGGAAGAAGATAGTGATGATTTATCAGCAGCTGACTTAGCAGAACTCGACAACGGCCCAGTAGAGAGTGATAGATTAGAAAGTCTTCAAATAGACTCCGAGCAGGTGCTCTCTGAGATAGATCCACATTTAGCATCTGCGCTGACGATAGACAACAACGAACTAGAAGGGAAAAACCAAGAAGAAAATCTCACTGAAGTCCAACTATCTACAGAGACGCCCCCTTCTAAGGAAATAGCCAGTGAGAACTTCGCCCTTGAAGATCTAGCCTTTGATAGTTTAGACACGACTGCCGCCCCAGAACCTAACGAGGAAAAAACGGAACAGGCATCTTCGGACGAGTTCGACTTTACTGACTTTGACTTTGAAGTTTCAGATATTGAAGCTTCGGAGCAATTGGAGGAACCAGAAGATAAGAACGTCTCATTCGAGAAAACTATTCCAGAATCTACTTCTCAGGTGCTAGCTCTAGATCACTCACAGCCAGAAGATGAAATAACAGATCTGACAGTAGAGCCGTTAGACGAGACAAGCCTTGAGAATCAAGAGGCAACTGAGAACGTTAGCAAAGATATTTCTGGAGATGAACTATCTGAAGAAATACTTGCTGATTTTGAAACAGCTTTTGGAACAGGTATTCTTGATCAAGTTAGTTCAGAAGAGAGGATTGATTCTGGGCTAGATGACAAGCCAACGACCGCCAACACGTTAGATGACGCAGACACCAATGCTTTAGACATCAGTGAACTAGAGATAGACGGCCGATTGGACGAAGGGCTGGACGTAGAATTAGACGGATTTTTGACTGAAGACGAGCTTGCTGAAATAGATGACTCACTTCCTGATCTAGAGAATTATGCCGAGGATATTTCGACTGACGCAACAGACGCTACAACCGACAGCGAGGTGAAAGGAGTCGCATCTAGCCTAAATGCTAGTGAGGCAGAAGTACCAACTACGAATGATTTCGAGCATGGGTTTGATGAGCTAGATGATCTTTTATCAGAAGATCCATCGGAAAGTGACATAGAAAATGCAAATGATTTGCCTACTTTTGTGGGCGATCAGCCCGCTAATAGTGAATCGGCCGACGAAGACTTTGGAGACTTAGAGCGGTTACTCGAAGATGGGCCCGCAGAGCGCTCTACATCCGCATCCCAGCGACGTGCCCCCCAAGCAGCAGCTCGGCGCAGTAGCATGAGGGAGCAAACCATGCGCGTCTCAGTGAGTCATTTAGATACGCTGAGTAACTTGGTCGGAGAACTCGTTGTTAGCCGCAACACGCTAGAGCGAGATCAAGAAAGGCTTAGGCAGTTTTTAGACAACCTCTTATTTCAGGTGCAGCAGCTCAATGATGTGGGCCAACGAATGCGAGATCTGTATGAGCGATCGCTCTTGGAAAGCTCGCTCATGTCTAATCGACACACTCACCAGTCAGCAAGTACGAACACTACACCCCCCTCTGACGATCCGACTTCATTTTTTGAAGACCACGCCACAGGAGAAACGTTCGATGCCTTAGAGATGGATCGATTTACAGGGTTCCATACTCTCTCACAAGAAATGATTGAGCTCATTGTGAGAGTAAGGGAGTCCTCTTCTGATATTGGATATACCGTTGAATCGTCTGATCAGGTCACCAGGCAGTTCCGCCAAATTACCACCCAATTGCAGGAAGGGCTGAATACCGCTCGAATGGTTGCCTTTTCGCAGGCGGCGGATCGTTTACCTCGAGCAGTACGTGATATTTCTTTAAAGTGCGGAAAAGAAGCCCGCTTAATGGTTGAAGGGCAAGACACACTCATCGATAAAATGATTGTGGAGCATCTCTACGATCCACTTACACACCTCGTGAACAATGCAATTACCCACGGCATTGAGACACCAGAAGTACGACAAGCAAAAGGAAAGTCGTCAGAAGGATCTATTACTGTACGAGCCTTTTATCAAGGAAATCAAACCGTCATTTATGTAGCAGACGATGGCGGCGGAATTAACACCGATTTTGTCAAGCAAAAGGCCATTGAGAAAAAGTTAATTACTCAGAATGAAGCCGCTGACCTGTCAGATATCGAAACGTACGATTTGCTATTCCACCCTGGCTTTAGTACCCGTGACCAGGCGGATGACTTTGCCGGACGTGGGGTAGGCATGGATGTAGTACGTACATCTTTGGCTGAAATTCGGGGCAGCATCACCATCGATTCGGAGCTGGAAAAAGGTACAAGCTTCACGATTCGTCTACCTTTAACCCTCAGCATTTCGAAGGCATTGAGCTGCGTGAGTAATCAGGCTCGGATCGCCTTCCCAATGGATGGTGTGGAAGACATGTTAGATGTGCCACGCGATCGCATTGTAAAAAATGAAAAAGGGCAGGACTGTGTTCGTTGGCGTGACACCTTGCTCACCTTCCAACCCGTCACCGAACTCCTGAAGTTCAATCGAACATTAGGACGGGGCCGAGTATATGGTGGCAACCAGGAAGACGACATCCTCTCCATCATTGTGCTCAGAAGTGCCAACACATACATTGCCGTACAAGTGGATCAGGTGATTGGGGAACAAGAAATTGTGATTAAGCAGCTGGAAGGCCCCGTACCGAAACCCCTTGGCATTGCAGGTGCCACTGTCCTTGGAGATGGTCGAGTCATGCCCATTGCCGATGTATTAGAACTCATCGACATTGCTATGGGACGGGTACGCCGAGAACCCTCATCGATGCTGTGGTCACAAGAGGAACAAACAACCGAAGAAGAAACACCCGTCAAGCAAGATCCCACCGTACTCATCGTGGATGACTCCATTACGGTACGCGAGCTACTATCTATGAGCTTCAATAAAGTAGGCTACCGAGTAGAGCAAGCCCGCGATGGGCAAGAAGCTTGGGACAAGCTACGTTCTGGCCTTCCTTGCGATCTGGTGTTCTGCGACATTGAAATGCCCAGAATGGATGGATTGGAACTCCTGTCTCGAATGCAAAAAGACAACCATCTGAAGAGTATTCCAATTGCGATGCTCACCTCACGCGGCGCAGATCGTCATCGACAAATGGCAGTCGATCTCGGCGCTAGCGGATATTTCACAAAACCTTACCTGGAAGAAGCCTTATTAGATGCAGCTCAACGCATGCTAAACGGTGAAACATTAGCGAAAGGGCGTGGCGGCTAAGCCTATCCACTCGTGTGGCCAATCTACGTTAGGATCAAAGCGAATATCTTCGCCTCTCTAACTTGCTATGGTTGCTGCTGCTATTAAACCTGATGCTGCTGAATCTAGTGCTCGAAAGCCAGTGAACTGGGAATCGGTGGTCAGTGCACTCGAAAAACGGCTAAGCAGCAAGCAGGTGATGCGGCGTAAGGAAGAACTGCTGGTATATGAATGCGACGGCCTCACCAGCTATCGAGAGCGGCCTGCTGTTGTCACACTGCCTAAGACCACGGACGAAGTAGCCGCCGTAGTGCGGTTGTGCCATGAGCAAGATATCCCTTTTGTGACAAGAGGAGCGGGAACAGGACTCTCAGGCGGTGCCCTCCCCTTAAAAGACTGCGTACTTATTGTCACAACCTGCATGCAGCAGATTTTAGATGTTGATTATGATAATCAGCGCGTTGTGGTGCAGCCAGGGGTCATTAACAACTGGATTACACAAGCAGTCAGTGGAGCAGGGTTTTACTACGCACCAGATCCATCTAGTCAGCTCGCTTGCTCCATTGGTGGAAATGTTGCAGAGAACTCAGGTGGGGTTCATTGCCTGAAGTATGGCGTCACGACTAACCATGTCTTAGGTTTAAAGCTAGTGAGCCCAAATGGCGACATTGTCGAAGTGGGCGGACCAGTAACAGAAATGCCCGGTTATGACCTAACTGGCATTTTTGTCGGGTCTGAAGGAACACTCGGCATTGTGACAGAGGTGACTCTACGCATTCTCAAGTCACCTGAAGCGGTACAGGTTATCTTGGCAGACTTCACCAGCGTAGAGGCGGCAGGAGAAACGGTTTCTGACATCATCAGCGCCGGGATTATTCCCGCAGGCATGGAGATGATGGATAACTTTAGTCTCAATGCGGTTGAGGATGTCGTCGCCACCAACTGCTATCCGCGAGATGCCGTCGCTATTTTACTCATAGAAATAGATGGGGCCCCCGCAGAGGTCACAGCAAGCGCGAAAGAAATTGAAGCGCTTTGCTACAAAAATGGAGCACGGCAATTAACGCATGCATCCGATAAACAAGAGCGCCTAAGACTGTGGAAGGGGCGGAAAGCAGCCTTTGCAGCTATGGGGAAATTGAGTCCTGACTATTACGTTCAAGACGGGGTAATTCCAAGAACCAGATTACCTGAAGTATTAAAAGAGATAGAACAACTGGGTGAGAAGCATGGATATCGAGTAGCGAATGTTTTCCATGCTGGAGATGGCAATTTACATCCATTGATTTTGTATAACAACAGCGTGCCAGGCCAACTAGAAGAAGTTGAGGCATTAGGTGGGGATATTTTGAAGCTTTGCGTACGCGTTGGGGGGAGCATTTCAGGAGAGCATGGCATTGGTGCTGATAAACGATGCTACATGCCCAATATGTTCAATAAAACCGACTTAGAGACAATGCAGTGGGTACGCAAAGCCATCAATATAAAAGGACTAGCGAATCCAACCAAAATTTTCCCAACACCAAAGACTTGCGGAGAAGCGGCAGGAAGTGTTGTGAATAACTTTGAGCAGTTAGAACGATTCTAATCGCTAACCTGGTAGCAACATCCACACTAGCTGAGTAGATGTTATCGAGCGGGGAAAGTTACGCCATTTTTTTGGTGCCGAGCATTCATAATTTTTCTAAGAGCAAGATATTTTGATATGTATCATGGGCAATCTAATTTTATTGATGTAACAAGGGCTTCCATGCCTTAAGAACAGCGAATTGTTCTTTTTTCTTAGAAACCGGTACCGGTAAAGTACGGATAGGAAAAGGAATAACTTGGGTGGGCTTGTGTAAATAAGCTGACTGTTCAAGAAATATTGGGGGGCAACTTAAGTTCGGAGCGGAAAGCAAGTAAACGCTAATCGCTGAGAGGGTTTCAAGCCTTTTCAGATGTTTTATTTAGTCGTCAGCTTGATTTTCATTTAACACACGAACCTATCTCAAACATCACGGAGACACCTTCCATGACATCTCAACTTAAAGCAAAGCTGCTTCAACACTTCGCAGGCAAAAAAGCTAACGGCGGCTTTACGCTCATTGAGCTTCTCGTTGTAATCATCATCATCGGTATTCTATCTGCGATCGCGCTGCCTTCCTTCTTGAACCAGGCAAACAAAGCAAAGCAGTCTGAAGCAAAAACCTACGTTGGTTCTATGAACCGTGCTCAGCAAGCGTATTATCTGGAAAATAGTGAACTAGCGGACAATGCTAACTTTGGTCAACTTGGGTTAGGTATTGCGACAACTACAGGCAACTACAACTACACTATCTCAGCTCTTAGCACCAGCCCTGTTGGCGCAACAAATCAGGCTTCCCCTGTGCAGGGCACAGCAGCCTCCATCAAAGCTTACATCGGTGGTGTTGAGGTTGGTGCAATCAATGGAGAGGCCACGACAATTGCAGTACTCTGTGAAGCTAACGATTCACAAGCTATTGCGACTACTGCTGCCAACGTAAATGGCGACGAAATCGTTACATATGGTGCTGCTGACAATGCAGCACGTTGTGGCAGTGACTACACTGTAATTGAGTAATCGCTTACCGAGCTAACTAACTCGTCATATGCCTGAATCAGCAGGCAGTCAAAGAAGCGGCTCAGAAGGTTAACCCTCCTAGCTGCTTCTTTTTAGAATTTTAAGGTACAAGTCTTAATACCGTTTTCATTATCTGTATGAACAGAAAGCTAGTTAGCAAGCTAATGCTTGGATTGTCTCTTTCCAGCTTTATTGGAATGTTTCAGTATGCAGACATAAATAACGTCAGCAATAATAACAATATTGAAGAAGCACTATCTCATCAAAAGTCTGATCAGATAGTCCGCATGAATATTATCAATAAATTGCCAAGTATAGGATTTAGGAATCTTCTATCAAATTTAAATTTCCTACAGTTCTTGAAGTATTTTGGTGATGATGAAAGTCGTGAGAGAACAGGCTATAGTTTTAGTCCTGATTTCCTCACTTCAGTTATAGAATATGACCCTTACTATAGGATGTTTTATTTGTTCTTATCTGAAAGCACGACCTTTTATGCAGGCCAACCAGATAAAACTGTTTCCTTAATGGAGAAGGGGCTTTCATCTCCGAATGCTCATAAACCTTCTGACAGCTACTACGTATGGCGATATAAAGGTATTGATGAGCTACTTTTTCTGAACGATAGCCAGGCTGCACAAGCATCTTTCAGAATGGCAGCTGAATGGGCCAGTAAATCTGATGATTTAGAGAGTGATTTGATAGCTACTCTATCAAGAAACACAGCTGAATCTCTAGCTATTAATCCAACAAGCAATAGAGCAAAAATTAGCGCATGGAGTAGTATCTTAACAACTTCCTTCGATGAGAACACACGCCAGCAAGCTATCGAGAAAATTAGTGAGCTTGGCGGCGAGGTAGTTTTCAGCGAAGAAGGTGGCGTAAGGATTAACTATCCAGAAGAGACATATAAGAACGAGACACCAAAATAACTAGCGAGATTTAAGCAACATCTGTCTCTAAGGTTAAGATAGATGGCCATCAGGTTTAGGGAAAAAGTCATTCGTCAAGAAAGTTTCAGCCATTGTATTGCGAACTTGTAAGGCAAAATCAGTAGGCAAAGGGCCATCAATATGACGACTAATAGTTCCAAACCCCCATCGCTGGTTCCTTTGATTCTGCTCAGGAACTTTGCTTGTCAACCATTCATGGAAGTTATCAGATGTTTCTATGCTGGTTTCTATGTCTTTTATGAATCGATTAATATAGCTATAATCTAATATTTTCATTGCTTCTGAGCCGTTAAATACTTCCCTGCTGAGTAGAGGTCTGCTCTCACTAGGAAAGTTCCAAATAGTCATTAGACGTCCTATTTTACTATTAGGATTGAGCTCCTCTTCGACTTGCACTCCAGGCTTCACCTCTGCGGCTTTCAACATTATCTTGTTAAAAGATGTAGGCACCTTCGACAAAATCTGACTGGCTCTATCAAGGTCTCCTCTCCACCAATATAAACTGCCTAAAGTTTGATAAACATAAGTCGATACTTCGGCATCTGCTTGGGCTAAGTGCTGACTAAGTTCGGTTTCATAGCGTATAAGAACTTGAGGATAAAACGATGATAGCTCTGGCCGCTGCCAAATCGGGCTGGTGAGTAAAACTGGTTTTTGCATCAGTTCTCGGACTATTGGCTGAATAGCTTTGGTAGATTTTCCTTCTCTTAGTAGGCTGTAGCCTAATGCAAAGAAGATTCCTGCCTTGCGAGGAGTAAGCTGAGTCGCTTTGAGAAAGTTTTGCGTTGCCTTTTGTGGGTTTGAATTGACCTGTAGCCATCCTAAGTTGGAATAGCCAAATTCTCTGTTTGGAGAGAGTTTATTTGCTTTCTCAAACCATTTCACAGCATCCTGTCTCAACATTTCTTGCTGCTGAGCATCAGGACTTTGAAAAGCGAGTTCACCTAGATTCCAGCCCAGTTGGTAAGGGTAGTAAGGTTCCCAGGGAGCAAGCTGATGGGCTTTTTCTAAATAAGCCACAAAACTAGCAGTGTCTTTTTGTTGGAGCGCAAGAAAACCTTGACTGGAAAGCATCCAAGCACGGTGGATAGGAAACAGCCAAAGTGAAACTGCGACGAGAAGGCCAGAGCCTACTAGCGTCCATCTTTTGGAAAAGGACTGGTTCGTCTTTTGTAATGAGCCTGCCAAGGATTCGTGATTTGTTAGGGGTGGTCTGTTCTCAAAGAGGAGAATGGCTGTAAAGATAGCCAATGTACCGCTAATACAGATGTTATCTAACTGATAGTCAGTAATGGCATAGATGCTATAGCCAGTAAGGGCACTGACGATACCGATGATGATTGGAGAAAGCGTTGTAGCAGAACCATCTTTAACTGATTTTTTAGCCCAGCGGAGGCCAAGGTAACTCAGGGTAAAGAGACTGGCTAGTGTGAGGAGGGTACCTATAATGCCAAGTTCTGCCCAAAGCTGAGCGGGGGTGCTGTGGAGCTGATAGGTAAGTTCAGCGGTTTGGCCTGCCCAGTCGGGGCGATATTTTTGGTAGAGGAGAGTGACGCTGCCGAGGCCAGCACCGCATAGGGGATGATCTAGGCCGATGTTCCATCCAGTAGTGTTGGTAACTAGACGGTAGGCAATGTCACTAGTGGGGTCTGCATTCAGCAACGAGGAGAAGAGATTACGAAGGCGATCGCTACTGAGCATCCAAACCAACATCGCCCCCAAACCAACGAACCCACCGCTAAGGAGCACTTTGCGCGACTTAGGATATTGCCAAGCTGAGAAGCCTATAAAAACAATGAGGCTAGCCATCAAGCCAAACCAACTACCCCGCGAGGCTGTGCTGTAAAGGTTAGCCAAACTCAATGCAACGCCGCCTAACCAAGCAAATTTTTGCCACCCTCGCGCAGAAACAGCTAAACCCACTAACAAAGGAATAGCTAGCAATAAATAGCCCGCTACGTAGTTTTGATGGCCGATGGGATGCCAGTTACGAAGGGTGAGAATTTGCAGATCGAAGCTGCGCTCAACACCGTATGTACGGAGTTCTGCAATTGTTTCTTGATAAGGACGAACCGTTTGAAAATACCAAGAGATTAAACTTTGGGCACTAAAAATAACAGACAGAATACCTTGAAATGTGAGTAGGCGATGAACACGATCAGCGGTGGTCAACCATGAGTTGAGTACGTAGAGAAAGGCGATGTTACAAATGGCGGCCCAACCATACCAAAAAGCTTGGTGGGGAAAAGGCGCGAAAGAGGCGCTGAGGATGAGCGCAATACACCATGCACCCGCGATAAAATCTAGCCGGTGACCGAGCTTACGAAATGAGTGCTGCCATAGCTGGAAAAGCACGGCGACAGGGCCAAGGATAAGACCAAATTGCCAGATGAATACCCAAGGCCATTTCACCATCATGCTATTGCTGTTAGGCAATAGGGTAAAAAGCACGTAGAACAGGGCACTGGCAATGCCGACTGCTGTAGGTAAAAGGCTCGTGGATTGAGGCTTAGAGGTAGATAGAGGAAGACCGTGATTCATATTAGGTGGCAGCAGATGTAGGTAGAGATGAGCTTAGTGAGCGACGGGATGAGGAAATGGAATGTTGAATTCTTCTTGAGCGATCGCAGCGATCGCTTGATCGAGTTGGGCGAACTCTCTAGGCGGATTCGGAAACAGCGCTAAATCTTCAAGGAGGGAAAACTTACTGAGCCCCTCTGCAAAGAGAATCTTGCGAATGCTGTTAGCCGCCGAGTTCCGATAGGCAAAAGAAAGACCAAAGCGTCGTTGTTCAGGCAAGGGGAGGGTGACGGATGTGAACCACTCTCGAAGGTCACGGTGAGTAAAAATATTTTCAGTAAGGGTTTGTTTGTCTTGATCCGTGGCATTAAGACCGAAGAGAAAGGAAGAAAGTGCATTTTCAGGTGAGTGCCAAGTAAACAGTAATGACGCCTTATGAACGGCTTCTGCTGATCCGTCGTCAATAATGCGTTGTAAAAGTTGGCTCGCGTAGTCTGGGTTCTCTTCTATTGCCAACACAGCTTGGACCAATGGATCAAAGCCTTCTGAAACAGAAAAAGGCTTGTGGTGCCACCATTGCGTGAGTGCGATCTGGCGTTGGAGCCATGCATATTGAGATGAGTTAGGCGCTGTACGCTCTAAGATGTTTTGATAAACAGCTAGCGTCTGGTTAACAACAACCGGTAACAGAGGAGCAAGTGGATCGCTTGTCCATATCGAATCGCTGAGAAACTTAGGATTCACCAGGCTTTCTAAGACAAACGCAGTGGTGGCTTCGGATTGCTTTTGCTGAGCAAGGTAACTGCGACCAAGGGTGTAGTAGGTATAGTGATAACTGCGTGGGAATAACCGAATACTATGGTGAAGGTGTGTTTGCGATTGTTGCGGATGAGTAGACAGAAGAAGAACAGCCAGGTTTTGGTGAAACCAAGGATCATTTGGAGCCGCTTTTAGAGCAGTTTTTAGAGAAGCAATGGCAGCTTCTCTTAATTTGGATTGGGTTGTTTGCTCAGATGCGGTTGCTTCTATGCCTATTAACTGTTCGGCAGATAAAGCAGCATAAGTAGGATCCCAAGGCATCAGCTCACTGGCCTTCATCCACTGTACATCCGCAGCAGCGTAATCAAAGTCCGCAGCACTTTGTTGGGCAGTGTGATTTAGATACAGGGCAGCATCTGCGATCGCCCAGGTTTGCACCATGAGACTAAACACACAGAGCAGCCCTAAACTGATAAATCTTCGGATTTTAGGCGTGAACGCGGCAGGGTGCGGCTTCTCTAAATGTTCATCAGCGAGGGCAACAATCAGCACCACGTTCAATAGTAAAACACTAGAGATACCAATATTTTCTAACTGGTAATCGGTAAGGCTAGAAACCGCATAAGCGAAGCAACTTGCCCCAACGCTGTAGAGAAGGATGCGATCTTGAGGATGCTTTATTTTGCGCTGCAGCTTTGCACCGGTGCGGAGTAACCAAGCAAGGAGCAGTCCATAACTGACAAAGCCCAACAGTCCAAGCTCGGCCACCAGTTGAGCGGGTGTATTGTGGAGCTGCTGTACCAGCTCTAGTCCACCGCCGGTTTCTATTGGGCGATAGCGATTGTATACGCGAGACAAATTTCCGGGGCCAACACCTAGTAACGGATGGTCTCTAAATATTTGAGACCCAGCTTGGAGCATGAATAGACGATCTTTTGTGGGGCCATCGTCAATTTGCTGCCAGGAAGCAGTTGCGGTTGCGGACGGATTGAATGTAGTCAGCGATCGCACCCGAGGATTACTCAGCACTGCCCCTGAAATAACCAGCAAGGAGAGCAAAATAAGCAGCCAATGTTTTAGCTTTTGAGGTCTGTGAGAAAAGCAATAAAGGGGCAATGCAATCGCCCCCAACGCCACTGCACCCAGCAGAGCACCACGAGAACCACTGATGTAAAGGGCAATGCAATTTAGAGCAATTGCACCACACCCCAGCCAGCGCCAGCCTATCCAATGTCTTTGACGCGGCTGCTTAGTGAACTGAACACAGGTAAGCCCCACCGTTAAGGGCAGCATGAGCACGCAGTATCCCCCGACAAAATTGTGATGCCCTAATGGAAACGGATTGCGAATTGCACTAGCAAACGCGTTTTCAATCCACATATCGGCATTGGGACGCCAAGAAAATACGCTGAGAAGATGGGTTAGCGCACCTGAGAAACAAAGAGCGTACCAGAGCCTCTGCTTCAGTTCTGGACACTGGCGTATCCAATTCACCAATGCATAGAAAACAATCGCGTAGTTAAGAACAAGAAGACAATTCCAGTAGGCAATGGCACTAAATTGGGCCTGCAGTGCGGACAGCCCGCAACTCGCTATTACTAACAGAAAAATCCAGTCTAATCCGTGCCCTAATCGCCTTAACGGCAAAGAAAATTGTCGGCTCATCCAAAGGCTCCACCCCACCCAGAAACAAAAGGAGGCTTGCCAAAGAAACGCGTAAGGCCAACTCACCATCCGCGTGTAGCTGTTTGGGAGCCAGGAAAATCCCAATAGAATGAATAACCCGCACGCGCCTAACCACTGCCCATGCCATCCAGTGGTGGGAAGGGCAAAAGGCCATGAGATAGGGATGTTGCGGTTAAAGTGCACTGATAGATCACACAGATAGCTGGGAAGTGTGACCTAATATGCCCCTTTTCCTAAACAAACTATTTTGATGGTTTCTAATAAAATTTCGAGGTCTAAATTCAACGACCAATTATCTATGTAGTGGAGATCGAGGCGCACAGCATCGTCAAAGCTTTTTATGTTGGAACGGCCAGACACCTGCCAAAGCCCCGTAATGCCTGGCAGCACTTGATGGCGAACGTGATGCCAGGGTTCAAACAAAGCAGTATCTCTCAGTGGCAAAGGCCGAGGCCCTACCAAGCTCATCTGACCGAGAACTACGTTAAATAGTTGAGGCAATTCGTCCAGACTGGTATACCTCAAAAATTTACCGATGGAAGTTACACGGGGATCATCAGCAATTTTAAACATGACCCCATCTAAGTTTTCGTTTTGTTGCTCTAGGCTAGATTGAAGTTGAGGCGCGTTGATCACCATTGTACGAAATTTCCAGACCTGAAAAATCTTGCTGTGCAGGCCAGTACGTTCTTGACAGAAAAAGACGGGGCCGGGCGAGGTGAATTTGATAGCGATCGCAATCAGTATGAAAAAAGGAATCAAGACAAGGAGAAAAAGCGCGGCCAGTGAAAAATCTAACCAGCGCTTGATTCGATAGTCAAAGCCTCGTAAAAAAGAGGATTCTATTCGCAACGTGGGCAAATCTGCAAAAATTTCTGGGATGCCACGCCGGTAGATCATTTCTCGGCTAGAAGGCAGTAGACGCAAAGAAATACCCAGGCTGCGCAATCGCCAGAATAGACTAGAGGCTAGTTCGGCGTTGGGTAGCTGTTCGGCCAGGACTTCTTCAGGACGATGGCGCAAAATAGACTGAAAGGTGGCTGCAGAATGGGCGGTAGTGGCGATCGCCGCGCCCACGACAGAATAATGCTGCTGTTTTTCTACGATAGAAGAAAGTGTCTGGAGGCGGTGTGCTGGTGCAATTAGAAAGACTCTGATAGGAGACTGTAACTTATAGAAACGGAGCAGGAGAAGGTTGGTTGTGAGCCTTGTAACAACGACCATAAAAAGGCTGCTAAACCAAGCTGCAAAGAACAGTGAGCGGGGCAAATCTATATGCGGATCGTAAAAGTAACTGATGACGAGAGAAGCTAAATAAACATAACTAATCAGCTGAGTCGCCTTGGCATAGTCTTTAACAGCGCTCGTATGGCTGTAGAGCCGAGCATGGGCAAAAAGCGCAATGGTAGCAAAGACAAAGAGCCAAAAAATACTGGGGAAACCAAGCCACGTCCACAGCGCAAACACACTGGGAAGCGGCGAATAAAACTGATTAAGAAACTGAGCAAATTTCCAGGCAGCGGAAATCGCAAGTACGTCACTCAGCACGAGACAAAGCCCTTTTCCTACCATGCTCACTGAACGCCGTCGTGTCCGAAACAACCTATCAGAGGCACGAATATCTGCTTTCAATTCAGATGCTGTGAGTTTATGAGGAGCAGATTGAGGATTCATCTTAAAAGAAGATACTGTTTAGCCAGCACTCTTTGCAGACCTGACGCTTTGGGTGAAACGACTAAGCATGTGTTTTCCTATCTGCGCAGAAAATAAGATAATGAAGGCGGTGTTTGTAACCAAATACCTGGACCAGAGACGCCCAGGTTCTTTGAATAAGCGATAAAGCCATTCGAGGCTGAGTCTCATCATCCATCGAGGAGCCTGTTCTACTTCTCCACTATGGAACTTAAACGCAGCACCAACGCCAATCATCACTGCATTTAACTTACCCATCTGACGATACATCCATTCTTCTTGTTTTGGGCAGCCGAGGCCGACAAAGACAACAGCAGCCCCGGAACGATGGATACGTGCTCTATCAGCAGCCTCTTCTTCAGGAGTAAGTGGCCTAAACGGTGGGGAATAGGTGCCTGCGATACGAAGCGTCGGGAAACTGGCTTGAAGATTAGCCGATAACAGTTTAAGGGTTTCGGAAGTGCCGCCGTAGAGATAGATAGATTGGTTTAATTGGGTAGAGCGATCGCACCAAGCCAACATTAAATCTGGGCCGTATACACGAGTCTGGTCGCGTGCGCCGAGCCAACGCATTCCCAGTACTAAAGGCATACCATCGGGTGTAACGATAGCAGCAGCATCTAAAATTTGACGATAAGCTGCGTTCCAATATGCCGTCATAATGACGTGAACATTAGCGGCGACAATGTAGGCAGACTGTTGACTTTGGATAAGGGCTTGGATGCGATCGCAGACCTTAGCATAGCTACTTTCACTAATCTGCGTGGTTAGAATACGCTGAGACATATATCTTTAAAGACACAAAGCTTTTCAATGATCTCGGACTAAAGCACTATGTCTGTCAGGGTACCCAATACAAAATAGTTTACGTATCGACCGTGAAGGAAGATACAACAGGTTTCTTGTCTGCACAGAAATGATTTTTGATTTCACTGACGATTAGCTCTATCACCTGATCGCAAGTATACAATTGACTAGTAGAAGGCGCAGGAAGTTCACCGTTAATAGCTTTTTTGAGAACGTTAATAGTGGATTGTTGATCTAATGGATCGAAAAGATTATCTGGGGGCAAAACTTCTTCGGCGCAGCCTGCATATATGGAAGCAACAACGGTTAGCCCTGACCAAAGCGCCTCGTTTACCACAAGGCCCCAAACTTCTTCAAGCGTAGGGAAGACAAAGACATCTGCACTTTTGTAAATAGCAGGCATATCTTCCGGCTTTTGAGAGGATAAAACAGATACGTTTTTAAGTCCTAGCTGTGATATTAAATTCACAATTTTTTTCTGTTCTATGCCACTACCGACTATCCGTGTAGAAAACTGATAGCCTTCTTGTTGCAGTTTTGCAGCTGCTTTTAGAAACAGGTCAGGGCCTTTTCTTTTAATAAGTTGACCTGCATAAAGAAGGGTTGGGAAAGGAGATCGATCTAGCTCCACATCTACATCATCGAGCATAAAAAGCTTTTCATCCACACAATTTTGAATCTGCAATATATGATTACGGTTGATACCTAGCTCTAAAAGGTAATCTGTGGTTGTCTTTCCATAGCTAATCCATCGAGTTACCCGAGTAAATATCAACCGACGGACAAGCTTTTTAAAGTAGCTACGGTTACGTTCTGTGTGTGGAGTCCCTCCCCATAAAATCCAAACAGGCTTCCTAAATAAGAATCCGTATAACAGCGCAATGATACTGCGGAACCCCATTTCTGCTGATATCACAACGTCAGGACAGAGCTTTAGTAGTGACCAAAAATATCCTGGATTAATATGTAGATATCGAGGATCAAACGTCTCACCATTTCTTTTTTCGCAGAATTTGAGCGTAAATCCCCAAACTCTGCGAACTTTTACGTTTAAAAGATACTTATCAAGATGTTGCCAAGAATCCCTGTTTGATTCTTCACCAGACAATAGTAAATGAGTTTCAAAATGCTTGCCTAACCCTCTATAGATCGGAATTCTATAAGGTGCAACCAAGTTATTTAGAATAGCGAGCTTGTATACCTGGGGAAAATGCATAATCTCAAGTAACAGTAGACAATTGTTTTTAAGGAACGATAATAAGAAATGATTTACGGATTAGACTTATGCCTGGCAATAACTTGGGAGTAAATCTTCTCTAATTTTCTCGTTTGCAGATTTAGATCGAACTTTAAACGAACTCTATTCATCCCACATTGACTAAATTTTTGCCAAAGAGAGGGATTTTCCAATATCTGTAGGATGTATTCTGCCAACGCTCTTTCATCTTTTTCAGGTGCTAGGAAACCTGTCTCGCCGTGAGCCACCACCTCTGAGATACCTCCACTATCAAAGCTAACCACAGGTAAACCCATGGATTGAGCCTCAGCAAAAACGATACCAAAGCCCTCTGCATGTCCTGAAGTAGCAGTAATACTAGGCACACAAAAAACCATCGATCTATTCATCCACTCCTTTACGACTGAAGGGGAGCTAAATCCCAGAAAATTAAAGTTAGATAATTTTTGAGCTGCAAATTTTTCAAGAGACTTTCGCAAAGGGCCATCACCTATTACAACGAGCTTAGCGTTAGGGCAACGAGATTGAACACGAGACATGGCACTGACAAGGAACTTGCACCCCTTCATCTCAACCAATCGGCCAACGAACAGAACTATTATTTCTCTAGGAATAGATTCTCTCATCGTAAACATAGTAGGATCTATGCCTATATAATGAGTAGCAATTTTCCCAGAAGGAAAGCCTTGTTCTAGTAAGAGACCTTTGATGAAATCAGATGTCGTTAAAAATTGAACAGCTTCAGTCTTCAGCTTTCGTTTCCGAAGAATATAGAGCATCTGACTATAAGATGCTCTCACTGCATGTGATGGTTTAACGGTAGCATCATACCCATGAAACGTTACGATGAGTGGCAAACCAAGCTTTTTCGATATGGGAATTGCCTTTATGGCATCAGGGCCAAAGTGGGCATGAATTAGCTTAGGAGCAAGGACCTGTATTCTTTGATAAAGGGATGGAGAGAATCCTGAGAACCGGTACACTAGCTCACTGAATCGTGTAGAGATTTTAGCTTCACGAACCGTGATGATTTGCCCCCTAGGGAGAGAAAGGCCCTCAACACGACGTGACCCGACATAATAACCGTCAAAGTTCTCCATACTACTGACTTGGGCACGAATAAAGGTCTCTGAAGGCGGTAGCAGAAAATTTCTATAGATGATAACAACAGGCTTTGACATTGACCTGCCAGAAATAATATTTTCCATTAGTTCATTGGATATTTCTCAACTGAAATTTTCTTACGCTATTTTTCAAATAGAAATTGTGGTGGTCCATTCATGTAAAGGGCAGAAAAAAATAACTGATTCTGACGAGTCCTTTGCCGTCTGAACTGCATATTCATGGCTAATATTCTCTATCCTTTAGCAAATAGGACTATCGAAATTGTATGATGCACAAAAACCTAAAAAGAGGGTGATCTATCAACCCATTACATTCGAGTATTGCAGTTTGCCTGCTGATCGATTTGACCAAACGGAGAAAGACGGGAAAGTTTCTGCCCTATCAGTGTATCAATCGACGATGCTATGAACCGAATCCCTATGTACAGACAGCGTATAGAGATTGGTGAAACATTAGCGTAAATTTTTCTTAAAACATGAACGAATAGCATAGGCTTCTTCTACCTTTGTGTACCCTTCATTTGTTCAGAAGAACAGAAGGATGAAGATAAGCAGTTATCAACATAGGGTTATATGAAGAATCAGAAACAATGGAAACCTAGCAAGTTTGTCTATAAGAAAGGAAATCTGGTAGCTTCCAGAGATATACAAGAGGTCAATGTTGCCTCTAGGTTGATTGTGGATTTGATAGCTGAGCTGTACGAGGAAAACCTCAGACACTATGCTACTGGGAAGCTATTAGATCTCGGCTGTGGCAAGGTTCCCCTTTACCATTCATATCGTAAACACGTGAGCGAAGTTATCTGCGTAGACTGGGAGAATTCGCTTCACAAAAACGAGTATTTAGACTGTGTCTGTGATCTCACACAGCCATTACCTTTTGACAATGAAACGTTTAACACCATCCTTCTTTCAGATGTTTTAGAGCACATCCCAAACCCAGAGCAGCTATGGACAGAGATTGCAAGGCTGCTGTCACCGACAGGGAAATTAATTATGAACGTTCCTTTTTACTATTGGCTACATGAGGTGCCCCACGATTATTATCGCTATACAGACTTCGCGCTAAGACGTTTTGTTGAGAATGCCAAGATGCGTACGATCAAGCTGCAAGCCGTTGGCGGAACACCTGAAATTTTGGCCGACACTCTGTCTAAGCATCTTAAAACGATTCCTGTTATTGGGACAGTGGGCACTATTGGGATACAAGCTTTTACCAAGACATTTATAAAAACGACATTAGGTAGAAAACTATCTCAAAAAACAAGCATCTTATTTCCTTTAGGTTATTTCTTAGTCGCAGAAAAAATATAGCTGTCTTTTGGATCTTTAAAAAATCTGCATCCCTCAAGTGAAGAAGGAAGTGACCAACCACTTCGATCCCTAAATGAGAATAATATTGCGGCAGCTAAAACACAGATTTTCTAGCCATCCTCTAATTCCAGATATTCTCTATCTTTAAAATTTCACCTTCCCATACAACTCTTTCTGAAAATCCTGATAGCTCTTAGAGTGTTTTATATTCATAATTAAACATTATCGGAAATAGTAGTAATTAGTCAGGGCGTTGTTGCACCAATATGAGGTTACGGGAGCGGCGTGACACGGTAAGTTTTAAGTAACCACACAAAAAGCAAAACCGATGAGTCAACGCCGTCGCCGTAACTGGCCAAAGTATAACAAGGGATTGAAGGAAAGAGGC
>JBGCGG010000033.1:0-3732 GCA_045110585.1 Phormidesmis sp.
TCGTGCCGGACTATGTGCATGTGATGGCGCAGGGGCGGATTGTGAAGACGGGCGGTAAGGAACTGGCCCAAAAGCTGGAAGAAAAGGGATATGACTGGCTCAAGCCTGAGGAGGCCGTAGCGTGAGTACGACGACAGCGAACATGACAACAGCTAATAAGTCTTCTAAGCAGCCTTCTGGTCAATCTTCTATGGCCGCTAAACGAGAGGAGTATCTGAAGCACCTATTAACTCAGTCCGCAAAGGCTGCAAAAGCTTCTGGATTAGGCCTAGAGACGTTGCGTGAGCGGGCGATCGCGCTCACCAGTGAACGCTCTTTTCCCAGCAACAAAGATGAAGAATGGCGCTTTACTGACCTTTCTGAAATGCTGGGCCTGCCCTTTCAGGTCAGCGCGGCCAAAGAAACCTCAGAAGAAACTTCAGAAGACGCATTAGACGCACTCAAATCTAAGCTCATAGTCCTAGAGGACAGCTACCGCTTGGTAACAGTGAATGGTCATTATATGCCCGAACTATCGGTGGCAGGCAGAGATGTCGTGGCCCCTGAGTTACCTGATGGAGCGATGATTGGCCCCCTCTCTGAGCTGCTTTCTCATCCGACGGATGGCGATCTCGTCAAGGCTACTCTTACAGACAAAATCGCCCAGATTCAAGGCAATGGCGAAGTTTTCACGGCCTTAAACACCACAGGCTTCTCCGATGTCATGGTTGTTTGGATCCGCAGCGATCAAACCATCAATGCGCCTATTCATATTGCTCGCGTTGCCACAGGTGAAGGCGTTTCCCATCTGCGAACGTTAGTTATCGCTGAGCGTCATGCTAAGTTCACCCTAGTAGAAACCTTCTGCAGTGACGATGACCAGACGCGCTTTAATAACAACGTCAGTGAGTTGTGGTTGTCAGAGGGCGCACAGGTCACCCACGCTCGTCTGCAAGATGAAGGCGAACAAACCTTCCACATCAGCAAAACGGCGATTTCTCAAGCGGAAAACAGCACTTACCACAGTACTAGCATTGACTTAGGCGGACGCTTGGCACGCCATCATCACGAGATGTATCAGGCAGGGCCACAAACAGAAACTCATCTGTATGGGCTGAGTGCTCTGGGCGACAGTCAACTAGCCGATACCCACAGTTTGATTGCGCTCACCCATCCTCACAGCAGGGCAACGCAGGTACAAAAAAATGTCGTGGATGATCGCGCTCACAGCGTATTCAACGGCAAAGTTTATGTCTCGCAGGCCGCGCAGCATACAGACGCCGCACAGCTCAACCGCAACCTGATGATTTCAGACAAAGCGCGGGTAGACACCAAGCCTGAGCTGGACATTGTGGCAGATAACGTAAAGTGTGCGCACGGTGCGACGGTGAGTCAGTTGCAGGCCGATGAGGTTTTCTATCTCCAGAGTCGGGGCATTTCTGCTACGCAGGCTCAACGGCTTTTGTTGTACGGCTTTGCAATGGAGATAGTTGAGAAGATTTCTGTTAGTTCGCTGCGCCAGCGATTGAGCGATCGCATTTCAAAATGGGCGCGTTAGTCGTCATTAGATAACTTCATATACCCAAGGCTCGGCTGCTCACCCCTCGGGCATTTCCTTCGTGATATTACAACTCCAACCCGCTAGCTGTAGAGCTTTGCTCTTCTCTTTGAGTGTGGAGTCGAGGCCAAATTCTCCCCCAAAACACCATGCCCCTTTCTGCCCCTGCCAAGCCTACCCTTCTCGCTGACGAAGTTCGCGCCGACTTCCCCATCCTCAATCAGGAAGTAAACGGCCATGCGCTCGTGTATTTGGATAATGCTGCGACCTCTCAGAAGCCGCAGCCGGTGCTAGATGCGATGGCGAAGTATTACACCGCAGACAATGCCAACGTGCATCGGGGGGTTCATACTCTGAGCGCACGGGCCACTGAAGCCTATGAGGGCGCACGCGATAAGGTGGCTGCTTTTGTAAATGCGGCTTCGCGGGATGAAATTGTCTTTACGCGCAATGCCAGTGAAGCGATTAACTTAGTAGCGTATGCCTGGGGACTGAGTGAACTTAATCAAGGAGATGAGGTCGTGCTGTCGGTGATGGAACACCACAGTAACCTGGTGCCCTGGCAGTTGATTGCACAGCGGACAGGTGCAGTGCTGAAGCATGTTCCGCTGCGCGAGATGCAGGAATTTGATTTGGCTGCTTTCAAAGCGCTGGTGACGGATAAAACCAAGCTGGTGGCGGTCAATCACGTGTCTAATACGCTGGGCTGCATTAACCCCATAGAAGCGATTGTGACTATAGCCCATCAGCACGGGGCGAAGGTGCTGATAGATGCTTGTCAGAGCGTGCCGCATATGCCGATTGATGTGCAGGCGTTAGGCTGCGATTGGCTAGTGGCTTCTGGTCACAAGATGTGTGGGCCGACGGGCGCAGGTTTCTTGTACGGAAAACTAGATGTTCTGAATGCAATGCCGCCGTTTTTGGGCGGTGGGGAAATGATTCAGGATGTGTCTTTACACCATTCTACTTATGCGGAGCTACCCCATAAGTTTGAGGCGGGAACACCTGCGATCGCTGAAGCCGTTGTGTTGGGCGCAGCCGTAGATTACCTAAACAAAGTGGGTATGGAGCGGATTGCAAACTATGAGCATCAGCTCACAGCACACTTGTATGAAAAACTTGCAGAGTTACCGCAGATAGTGCTGTATGGTCCAAAGCCTGAAAAAGATGGTTCTGGGAGAGCTGCGATCGCCACTTTCACTGTAAAAGGCGTGCATGCCCAAGATCTTTCCACCTTTTTAGACCAGTCTGGCATCGCGATTCGCTCTGGTCATCACTGTACGCAGCCGCTTCACAAGCTGCTAGGCGTTAACTCTACTGCGCGAGCAAGCCTTTACTTTTACAACACGCCCGATGAAATAGACACCTTTGTTAAAGCACTAAAAGAAACCATCGAGTTCTTTGGCAACGTCTTCGAATAAGTATGAAATAGTGCATTATTTGTTCAAGTCTCATCAACTGAACAATCGATTCAATGCAAGATTTAGAAACTTGACTTGTGCAAGTCTGAGCTGCTTACCGCCGTTCCCAATAAATTGATGAGATAGGCTTAATTGTTCTTTAAGGAATCAAGCTTATCTCGTCAATCTTTATCTTTTTTGGAGTCTGTGACAGTCGTCATTAGTTGTTCTAGGTTAGTCAGTGGTTTATCTGACAAACATGCCATACTGTCCATTTAATAAGCTCTAAGGTGTCTTTAACTGACGTTCTGACATCTCTTCTCGATGTGGAACCAATCCAAAGTGAAAAGAAGGCGTTTGCAGTAAGTAGCCAGACTCAAGATCGTTAACCAACAATTGCTGACGCATCGGCAAGAGCCATCATGGCAGTGGTAATTTTCTGCTTAAGCGCTGCATGGGAAAAATATGTTTTCATCGTTGCCAAGTTGTCACCTTTGGCCGAACATACACAGTTCTAAAGCTTAATCTTACGATGATGTTGACTAATCTTTCGGATGTTAGCTGACTGGACGACAATGGCTGAAAACACTTAAAAGCTAGGCTGATCTTTCTTAGGTGGAATACAATCGCCATCTACTGACACAATTAATTCACCGGTAAGTATTCAGGTTTCCTTAACGTGATGGATTGAGCCGTAGCGATAAGGTGTACGCATGGCCTCTTTATCCACGAACATAACGCTATCATCCGCATTAGAGCCCTTGACTTCAGAGGGTCTGATAGAGATTGTCTTGC
>JBGCGG010000034.1:0-3862 GCA_045110585.1 Phormidesmis sp.
CAGTCACAGCCATTTGAGCAAACAGTTCAGACAACTAACCGGAATGACACCCAAAGCCTACAGGTCAAGTTAGCTCCAGTGAAGACCTGCCCGAATTCACTCCATTATCCTTTTTTAATTCATAACAGTCTCAAATTTTAGGCTCTCCAGGATTTAGTATGCTGAAGTAACAAGGACTATACCGTTTTGCTATGGTGCCACTCTTGACGCAGCTTTTGGGCCTTCCCGGGGTTGATGTCGAATCCTACGAAGAATCAGATAACGAGCTCATTCTATCGGTCGAGAGCCACGAAGAATCGGCAGTCTGTCCGCGCTGTAATCGGGTGAGCACTCATTTACATCAAAATCACGGCTACCTGGTTCGCGACCTACCCATCAGCCACTATCGCAAAACCTGGCTAAACGTGAATCGTCGTCAGTTCAAATGTAGCGAGTGCAGCAAGCCGTTTAGCGAAGTCCTGCCATTTGTCGGCGGTCGCCGTAAGTATACAGACCGCTATGCTGAGGCGGTGACGAAACAGGTAATGCACAGCAGCACCAAAAATGTTGCCTGGAATCAGGACTTGAGCGAGGACTTAGTGTGGTCGATGGTGGAATACGCCAGTAAAAAAAATTCTCTATCGACTTAAGCAACCTGCGTCGATTAGGTATTGATGAAATCGCTCTACGCAAAGGCCATAAAGAATTTGTCGTCGTCCTCGTTGACCTAGAGAGTCACGAACTCATTGGCATGGCACCCTCTCGAAAGCACGCTGACATCAAAGCAGTCCTGTCGACTTGGGGCGCTGAAGTGCTCAGCCAAATAGTAGAAGTGAGTATCGACCTGTCTGGTAACTATCGGGGCTTAGTGCGTCGGATGCTACCAGAGGCCGACATCGTGGCAGACCGGTTCCACGTGATGAAGCTGGTTAATCAGGAACTCAACCGAGCGCGCAACGCCTTTATTCGTAAGCCAACTGACCTGCCAAAAGGAATCACCGCAGACGCGGCCAAAGCCGCGATGAAGAATAGTAAATATGCCCTGCTCAAACCCGAACAAAATCTAACCGATACCCAGCAAGAAACCTTGGCACAGGTCAAAGTAGTGTCGCCAAAACTAGCCCAGATGCACGAGCACAAAGAGGCATTTAGAAAATTATTTGACCACAACGATAGTGCTCAGGCTACTCTCGCATTGCTCGACTGGATGGCAGATGCGCAAACCCTCTACGAAAGCGCAGTCGGCACGATGACACGCTGGTTTGGCGAAATCGTTCAGTACTTTGAGTATCGAACCACTAGCGGTGTCGTTGAGGGTATTAACAACAGACTCAAGCTCATCAAACGCTCTGGCTATGGATTCAAGAACTTTGAACGTTTTCGGTTAAGATGCCTCATCTGTTGGCATTTCCCTTCCAACGCTGCATAATCAATCCTGGAGAGCCAAATTTTAGACCTTTTGAGACATAGGCAAATCCGTGTCTCAATCCATGTCTCATAACAGCGTTCTCAAAACGTCTAAGATATAAGTAGACGTTTGAGGCGGATCATGTCAGCAGTTGGCTATGCACGGGTGAGTTCTGTCGGTCAGAGTCTGGATGTGCAGCTCGACAAGCTCAAGGACTGTGACAAGGTATTCAAGGAGAAGAAGACGGGCACTTCTAGCCAGCGACCACGGCTGAAGGCTTGCCTAGAGTATGTCAGGGAGGGTGACACACTGGTGGTAACTCGGCTCGACAGGCTGGCCCGGTCTACTCTGCATCTGTGTCAGGTGGCTGACCAGCTACGGGAAAAAGGCGTCAACCTCAAGGTAATCGACCAGAGCATTGATACAAGTGATGCGACTGGCCGTTTGCTATTTAATATGCTCGGTGCGATCGCACAGTTCGAGACCGAAATTCGTGCTGAACGGCAGATGGATGGAATCCGCAACGCCAAGGCGAACGGCGTTCATCTCGGTAGAAGGAAACATCTCACAGAGGATGAACAGGTTGAGCTGCAACTAAAACGGCAGAATGGAAATCTCATTAAAACGTTGATGGAAGAATACAATCTCTCAAAAGCTAGTGTCTATCGCTACTTGGACGGCATAACCGTCGTTCATCCAAACCAAAAATGATTAGGCAGTTAGAATATTTCCGCGAAAAGGAATGCTCAACTAAAGCTCAGCATTCCCATAAAACTAATCAGTGACAGATATTGACACCGTTATCATTTGGAATACAACTGTACGACTGCTCTATATAGCTGTGGTGAATCCAACCAGATCTGTTTGTGTACTGATCTTCAACAAAGAACCAACCGTTGCCCATTGACATTATTCTTACCCATTGCCCATCCTCAACTGTATAAGAATCTCCGCTGCTGAAGCTAGGACTTGTCTTGAGAGCAAGCGTCCCATTGGGTGCGTCAACCATACCCATTCTTCTAGGCTTTCCATTTTTCTCTAGAGGCTGAGAACTAGAAGCCTCTTTGTCGTACCTGTACAGTGTAAATTTTGCGTCACTGTTTGCTTGACTAGCTTCTGCTCCAGAATTACCTATTAAGAGTCCTAGAAAAATCGCTATTATTGCGTACCTTGCTCTCCCACAATAGTTGAACGACATCATTATCATTAGCCTCGATGGAATAGCAAAATCCCAGCAATGCTATCAGCATGAGGCAAAGATCATACACAACTAAGGGAAAAATTTAGGTTTCCGAACGTTAGCACAGCTTGTGCTGAGGAAAAGCCTACAGTATGAGGGAGTGGTGACAACTATGCTTGCCGTGCCCTTGTTTGCGGCTCTATGTTTTAATTAGGCGTCGAAACTCTAACGTGTCCTATTCTCACTGTCCCAAAACTCGCAAAGGCCACATACTTTTGAGGCTTTGATTATGACATAGATTTTGACACACAAATATGGCTCAAAAAGCGGCTTTTGCCCTTTCGTCAGCATGTATCAGAAATGGTCGTTTCTGAAGCAACTATGGAGTAACTTGACTCTTAGCTGCCAAGAATATTTAACTTCTCACATACAAGACGATAAAAATCGCGATAATAGAAGCGAAGAAGTGAAAAAGGGTCTCAAGACACTATGTTTCGCTTCATACAAGTTCATTCACCAGTGCTCAGTTGAGATGGAAATAGTAAAACTTCGACTAAAATTATTGCTGTCGATAGCAATAGCTCTCCTCTTTCCTATTAGCTGCATCTACATTGGAGCAGCTATGATTGGATTTCTTCCTTCATCCTGGAATATCTACGGAGGGAATGGAATAGGAGGACACAGCGTAGGAGCAACCATAGCTTTTCTTATCGTTATATTGATTTTTCCATCGATAGTATTTCCTAGCAGCAATAACAAAAAACTATCGGCTGCCCCCAAAGAAATCGTTTCAGGAGGAAATGAAGCAGCAGATTATAGTTCAACACGCTTTTCTAACAAAGGTAGTTCTGCCTTTACCGTAGACACAGTAGAAAAAAAGGATGTTCTTCCAAAGTCCGAGCATATAGCCCTTTCTTCAAAACTTTCAGAAGAAGCAGATCTCACCGTGCCCGAGATAGTGATTGAAAAAGAAATTCAGAACGTTATACACAAGTTAGACAACTCTGACCAGAGAATTGCATCGTATCACGCTGACATTAAATGCTTAGGCGAGGAAACACGTAAAACTTTGGCTACCCTTTCAGAGGTAGTGGAAAGTTTATGAGTTGGGCAAGTGATATAGCTAGTCTCTTAAAGCGTCTTTTAAGTATAGAACTCACGGTTCGCTGAAAAATATAGGAGAATGATAAATAGCTCAATCCCTGTCGAGAACTGCATTCTAGCTAAGCGATGGCCGAATTAATCAGTAACGAACGCGTCGATGATATCCCGCTGCTGTTAAGCCAGATGCAAAA
>JBGCGG010000035.1:0-7098 GCA_045110585.1 Phormidesmis sp.
GATGGATGCGATAGTAGTTGCTGCAATTAAAGTTTGAGAAAACCGTTTCATAATTGTCTGGAGAATCGAAAAGAGTAGGTAGGTTTATTAGCAAATATCTAGTCAGGCTTAGTAGACATGCCTAGATTCACAGCATTCGCAACTTCAGCGCCATCAATACATCAGCGTTATCAAGCAGTGGTCATGTGCGTTCTGTTGCTTTGATGGTTTTAGTATCAGCTACTGCTTAAGCGTTTCTGAATAGTGAGCCTACGTAAAAATTAATTCGTCCAGTTTGTGTGGATAGCCGCAGAAGTATGAGGTGATCTATCTTCTTTAGCCCAAAATCATCCGTAAGTCTCCGAAAAATAACGGTGAAGAGTGTCGGTAACGGTGTGGGATAACGAATACTGTTGATGTACTCGGGTGATAAATGTCCGTGAATCTGTTGAAGTGGGGCTGTATTGCAACAGCAGAGATTGATGAGGTTCGCTAATTCTTCATATTGTTAGCCAAACGTTATCTTGCAAGGCAAATTGACTTGCGCAGCAAGGTGAGCGGTTAGAAACGTGTAGGGTGAGCGTTTCGTTCTATTTGGCTTCTATTTAGCTTCCATCCAGTTTTTGCCAGCATTGGCTTCTACTTTCAGCGGCACTGCCAGGTTCACAGCTGATTCCATTGTGCTTTCAATTTTCGGCTTGAGCGTTTCCCATTCTTCAGGCGGCACCTCAAAAATCAATTCGTCATGCACTTGCAATAGCATGTTGGCTTTATAGGCTTTTAGCAGGTCATGCATTTGAACCATGGCGATTTTGATGATGTCGGCACTAGAGCCTTGAATGGGGGCATTAGCAGCGGCGCGTAGTGAGGCCGCATCATATCCATTAGTTCGTAAGCTGCTGAGATCAATGTCGCTGGGATTGCTGCCTTTCAAGACTTGTAGGCTACGGGTAGTGAAGTTGAAATAGCGCCTACGCCCGGCAATGGTCTGAACATATCCGTTGGCGATCGCCTCCTTCTGCATTTGTTGTAAATAATCAAACACTTTTGGATAGCGGTCATTAAATCGATCAATAAACGTTTTGGCTTCT
This sequence comes from Phormidesmis sp., assembly GCA_045110585.1. Lineage (GTDB taxonomy): Bacteria > Cyanobacteriota > Cyanobacteriia > Phormidesmidales > Phormidesmidaceae > Phormidesmis. The sequence goes on from JBGCGG010000035.1 coordinate 1,071, forward strand.
AACCGATGCACACCCATTTCACGGGCAAAACGAACTGCACCCATGCCATAGATCACACCAAAGTTCACGACCTTTGCGATTCGCCGTTCATCCGGCGAAATGTCTTCTTTTTCTAGCAGCAAAGTGGCGGTGAGCCTGTGTACATCTTCGTTGTTGCGATACGCCTCAATTAATTTGGCCTCGCCGCTCAGGTGTGCCAAAATCCGCAGCTCAATTTGCGAATAGTCGGCCGCTACGAGATGCCAACCTGCCTTTGGTAAAAAAGCCTGACGGATTTGACGGCTAAAAGCTGTGCGCGTGGGGATATTTTGTAGGTTTGGATTCGATGAAGACAGTCGGCCTGTGGCTGTGACCGCTTGATTAAAATCTGTGTGGATGCGATGAGTATCGGTTCGAATCAGCGTGGGTAAGGCATCTACATAGGTAGATTTCAGCTTGGAGAGGGTGCGGTACTCCATGATGCTATCGATGACTGGATGATCGCCTTGAAGCTTTTCAAGTACAGCGGCGTTAGTGGAGTAGCCTGTTTTCGTTTTTCGAGATTTACGCTTATCTAGTCCTAACTTGTCAAAGAACAACGCACTGAGCTGTTTGGGCGAGCCTAAGTTAAATTCTTCACCGGCGGACGCGTACGCCGCTTTTTCGATGCCAATTAAATCGGTTTCTAGTTGACTAGAAAATTCTTTTAGGTAGGCTTGGTCGATGCGAATGCCGGTCGCTTCCATGTTAGCCAGCACAGGCTCTGTGGGTAGCTCTATTTCGTCATAGAGTTTTTCGAGGTCTGGAGAAGCTGCTAACTCGGCGCGAAGCAAAGGTACAAGACGATAGGTTGTGTATACATCGCTGCCGCAATAGTCGGCAACGGGTGCGATCGCGACATCCCCGATAGTTTTTCCTTTGGGCACCAAATCGGTATAGCTCACGGTGGTGAGTTCTAAATACCGCAGTGATAAATCCGATAAATTATGGCTATTGTCTGGGTTGAGCACATAGCTAGCCAGCATCGGATCGAACACCACACCCTTGAGAGTGATACCGGCTCGACGCAGCACTAAGCGATCATATTTCGCATTTTGAAAGGCTTTAGGATATTGGGCGTCATTCAAGATAGGTTGCAGCGCTGCAATCACCGTCTCAGCTGTGAGCTGTTTCCCCTCTGTGTGGCCAACTGGAATATATGCCATATCAGACGACCCATCACCCCAGCAGCAGCCTATGCCCACTAAATCAGCGTCTAGCGGATCCACTGAAGTGGTTTCTGTGTCCCAAGCCACTGGTTTATCCGCATCTTTGTGTGCTTTCAGCGTTTTAACAAGGGCTTTCAACGCTGTTGCTGTGGTGATCACCTGCGGTTGAATATCGACTGCGCTGAGGCCTGCGCTATTATTTTCATCCGTTTCTTCGGCGCTAAAAAATGCGATGTCCTCATCTTCAGTTTCCGTCGTAACGGGGGCCTTTCTTTCATAGGGCTTGTAGTCTGATTCTCCGCCGAATGAAGCCTGCAGCTTACTTAATCGATTCACGAAATGCTGCAGTTCTAGCCGCTTCAGTGCTGGAATGACATCATTGGGTTCAAACCCGTTGAGCTTACACGTTTCTAAATCGGTCTCTACAGGCACATCTGTGATGATAGTGGCCAAGTACTTAGACTGTTTGGCATCTTCTACGCCTGCTTCTAACCGTTTTTTGACGGCTCCTTTCATTTCCTCAATGGCGGCGTAGATGCTGTCTAGGTCTCCGTAGGTATCTAGCAGCTTGACAGCCGTTTTTTTACCAATGCCTTTGACTCCCGGAATATTATCCGAGGTATCACCACACAGCGCCTTATAGTCAATGACCTGGCACGGCAAAATGGATAGCTTTTCAAGCACTTCCGCAACGCCAAATTCTCTGGCTGTGCTGGTACGGCTACCAAAGGTCGTGCTCAGATACACTACCTTGATATCTTCATCTTCATCAATGAGCTGGAACAGATCTTGGTCTCCGCTCAAAATTTTGACTCTAAACCCAGCTGCTTTAGCGCGCGTTGCGAGCGTGCCGATCATGTCATCCGCTTCGTACCCAGGTTCACAAAAAATCGGTAGCTTAAATGCGCCCAGCAGCGTTTTTAGATTTTCAACGTCTTCTATAAATTCTTCTGGTGTTTCTGCTCTGCCTGCTTTGTAGGTGTCTGTTTTTTCGTGGCGAAAGGTGGGGGCATCTAAGTCGAACGTTACCGCTGCGTATTGTGGCTTTTCAGCCTCTAACGTATCCATGAGCGATTTGAGAAAGCCAAAGCAGACGCTGGTGGGAATGCCGGTAGATGTTCTCAATCCACCGTCTCGGCTGCGGGCAAAGGCATAGTAAGAGCGGAAGGCCAAAGAATGACCATCAACCAGCATCAGAACGGGCTTATCAGCAGAACTCAAATCGGGCCTCGGGTGGGGGCAAATTGACCCACTTATTATCGGATAAACCGATGGGTTTGACACGCTGAACACACAGCAGCGGGTGGTTATCTATTGCGATGGGATGCGATGTGAATGTAGTGCCACATAAAAAAGCGCCCAAGCTATGAATCATAGCTGGACGCTGAGGGTCGATTTCTAAATTGATGCCGTCGCTCACTTATTGCTAAGCGCTCAAGCTTGGAGGGAACTGACCTGCGTACTCCCATACGCTAGAAAGCTCTAAAAAATCTCCTGCCAGAAGTGTATCAAGAATTACTGTTCTTTTAGCAATAATTCTTTACGAGGACACCTTTTTTCAGGGAAATTTAGCAGTGATCCCCGGCTATTAAGGTTCGCAGCACGCAAAATGTTGCTGGGAAACCGTTGCGGTTGCTCAAGTGTGCCCAGTATCACTGTGTGTTAGTCGGTCAGTATTTTGGTTTTTTGCGGCTATCGATTGTGAGAAAGTGCTGACTTTCGTACCCTTTTGTTCGTATTGCTTGGGTGTTTCTCGCATTGATAGAGATCTCTGTCACTATATTAGGAAACGTATCTTACTCACCCTCTTTTTAAAACTTTGCAGATTACTTTTTTAGGAACGAGTTCTGGTGTCCCAACGCGATCGCGGAATGTATCTAGCGTGGCCCTGCGTCTTCCTCAGCGGGCAGAAGTCTGGCTTTTTGACTGTGGCGAGAGTACACAGCACCAGTTTCTAAAAAGTGATTTTAAATCTAGCCAGATTCGCCGCATCTTTGTGACCCATATGCATGGTGACCATATTTTTGGTTTGCCTGGTTTATTGGCAAGCTGCGGCATGGCAGGCACTGGCCAACAGCAAATAGATATTTATGGCCCGCCCGAATTGGGAAAATATTTAGACGCTTGCCGCCGCTACTCTAAAACCCAGTCTTCTTACCCCATTAAGGTTCATATCACTGAGCCTGGCAAAGTATACGAAGATGACGATTACATCGTGACGTGTCAACGGCTCAAGCACCGCATTCCAGCCCACGGCTATCGAATTACAGAAAAAGATCGCACTGGCCATTTTGATGTTAAAAAAGCGGCTGCGCTTGGCATTCCGCCCGGCCCACTATATGGCAATTTGAAACGGGGTGAGGTGGTGACCCTTGCCGATGGCCGCAAAGTGCGGGGCACTGATTTGTGCGGGCCAACTATCGTCGGGCGAAAGCTTGCCTACTGCACGGATACGGTGTTTTGTGAGAGTGCGATTGAATTGGCCGAAGGGGCGGATGTGCTGATTCATGAAGCTACTTTTTCCCATCAGGATGCAGACATGGCATACCAACGGATGCATTCTACATCGACTATGGCCGCGCAGGTTGCGCTGGCAGCTCAAGTTAAGCAGCTGATTATGACGCACTTTAGTCCGCGCTATGCCCCTGGCAATGCTGTACAGCTGAGTGATTTGTTAATAGAGGCCCGAGCTATTTTCCCGAATACGATAATGGCCAAGGATTTCTTGACGTATGACATTGAACGTCATGGGCAAAAAGCCGATAAAAAGGTCAAGGTTGCGGCATAAGCTCGGTGCGATGTTTCTGTGCTGAGGTTTAGGTTTGGCCGCTTTTTGTGCTTTATCTTAAGTCAGCTTATCTTTGAGTCAGCGATGAGTCCTTAGTCAGCAATCAGGCGTTTCCGGAGTTGATTGAGGCGCTGGTTATTGTCTATAGGTAGATGGGGTTGAGGAATCTCTTCGTTGGGCCAGGTTGGCAAATCGTTGCAAGGGCAGAGGCGCTCAGCTAGCTCTACTTGGGGAATAGGGACAGGCATTTCGCAGCGAGCACACTGGGTCATTTCCCACTTGGGAGACAGAAGATCCGCAATGGTTTCATCTGTTCCTTCTAAATATAGCGATTGCCCATCGGTGGCCAGGATTGCATCCCAGCAGCGCTCAAACTCAGGGCTAAAACGTTCTCCTTGAATGACGGTTGCTGGCTTATAGCTAATTTGGCCATTGTCGTTAAGTACTTGCTTGCCAAGCTGAAACCAATGGGCCAGATAGTTTTTGATTTCTATAGGAGAGGCCATAGTTTTGATGGTTTAAGCGTTTATGTTTTGATCATAGTTTTATAAACAGAAACGCAGAAGATTTCGATGGAAACAATTAATGATGTTTGGTGATGGCTGTTTGAGAACTGGTTGGCTTAGAAGTGAGAGCTGGTTGGCTCAGCAGTGAACCCTTGGACGGGTTGAGCCAGCTTAGATAAGGGCAGTGCATAACCACTGGTGACCAGGTAGGTTTCGGCGGCGATCGCCCCTACCTGTCGGCTCAGCGTGCCCAAGCGATCGCGAAATCGCCGTCCCATCTCATAGGCAGGGACAACGCCCCAACCAGTTTCTTCCGCAACTAAAATAACCGTCGCCTTTGTTTGCTGTAGCGCCCTAATTAGCTGCTCTTGCTGTAGCGCCCAGTCTTCAGGACTGTCTTCAATGAGGTTGGCCAGCCAAGTCCCTAAAGAATCGATGAGTAGACAGTGGTGTTGATCGTGTTGAGCGATCGCTTCAGCCAGATCTGTCGGTACTTCTAAACATGTCCAATGAGCCGGACGCCTACGCTGATGCTGCTCAATTCGAGCTTGCCACTCCGGATCATTGGCGTCAGCTTTAGCCGTTGCAATATACACAACTTGCTGATGTGGTGTGCCTAATTGCTGTGTCAGTTGCTCAGCCCATTCACTTTTTCCTGAGCGGGAAGGCCCCGTAATCAAAATAGTACTCATAGATTAAGAGGGTGCGCCTGTGGTAAAGTTAAGAACTGTAATTTAGCCCACTGTTAGTTCAGAGGGAGTCGCTTAATATAAGGAGGTTTTTCGCTTGGTGGATTCTGCTGTAGAACCTACAAATGAAGAAACGAATGAAGCGGTGGAATCGGCTGAACCCGGTCCTCGGTTTATTCTAAAAGTACTTTGGTTAGATAAAGACGTTGCATTAGCAGTCGATCAAGTTGTGGGCAAAGGTACAAGCCCGTTAACTTCTTACTTTTTCTGGCCCCGTAACGATGCTTGGGAACAGTTAAAGACTGAAGTAGAATCCAAATCTTGGATTACTGATGAAGAGCGTGTTGAACTGCTCAACAAAGCAACAGAAATCATCAACTACTGGCAGGAAGAAGGCAAAACTAAGCCAATGAGCGAAGCTCAAAGCAAATTCCCTGAGGTTGCCTTTACAGGTAGTTCCTAATAGCGTGTCGCTTGTAATGTGTGCTGCTGTCGAAAAAATGCGTTGCTGGCCATAGATGCAGAGACGTAGATCAGTAAAGGCGCAGATAGTGAAGCGAAACCAATAAGTAAAAAGAACCCTTTGATGATGACATCAGAGGGTTTTTAGTTGAATGCTGGGATGGTGATCATTAATCTTTAACCCGATTGATCATTAACCTTGGACACACGAGTAGGACACATGAGTAGAAAGGAATACAGGTGAATCGGAGCGTTATATAGCGGTTCCTGATTAAGTGAGGTACGATATGAGGCCCCTATCCCCCTGCTTTTTCATTGAGGTTCGATGAAAGCCTACTCACTCGATTTCCGGCAAAAAATCATGGAGGTTCATCACGAAGGAAAAACCTCACAGCG